>DASXMB010000028.1:0-112535 GCA_036495905.1 Candidatus Acidiferrum sp. | reverse complement strand
CGAAAAGAGAAAGCGTATTGATGGAGAAACCGAATACCGGGAAGAGTATGAACGTGCCGACCAACGAGACCGGCACGGCGAGGAGCGGAATCAACGTGGCGCGCCAGCCCTGTAAAAACAGATAGACGACGAGTATCACGAGCACCAGCGCCATCAAGAGTGTCTCGATGATTTCCTTCATGCCCTCGGTGACCGCGCGCGTGGTATCTAGTGCGACCACGTAATCCATGTCTTCTGGGAAGCGCTGCTTCATCTGCGCCATGAGCTTGTTGACGCCGGCAGCGGCATCCACAGCGTTCGAACCCGGTAGTTGGTAGGTGGCGATGACCGCGCTCGGCTTTCCGTTAAAACGTCCAGCAACGCTGTAGTCCTGCGAGCCCAGTTCGATTCGGGCGAGATCGCGGACGCGGACCGTCCCGCCGTCGGGCGTTTCGCGCACTACGATCTGTCCAAATTCTTCGGGCGAGACAAGCCGGCCTTGCGCGAGAACGGAGTAGGTAAATTCCGTACCCTTAGGTGCTGGCTCGCCTCCTGCTTTACCAGCTGGGTTCACGGTGTTTTGCGCTTGAATGGAATTCACGATTTCCGGGACAGTGATGCCGAGCTTGGCGAGCTGGTCAGGTTTTACCCACATGCGCATGGCGTATTGACCGGAGCCAAATACCTGGACGTTTCCTATCCCGGGTGAACGAAGGAGCGGATCGGCGAGGTTGATGTACGCATAGTTCGCCAGAAAGTTTGCATCGTAGGTGCCATGCGGCGAGTAGACGGCAATCAGCGTGAGCGGAGCGGTAACCGATTTTCGAACGGTGACTCCGAAATTGGTGACGTCGACGGGAAGCTGCGAAGCGGCCTGCGTTTCGCGGCTTTGCGCGAGAATGTAATCTGTGTTCGGATCGGTTTTTGCATCGAAGTCCACAATTAAGCTGGTGCTCGAGTTGCCGGTGGCGTTCAGCGAGTACATGTAATTCAAATTGTCCACGCCGCTCATCTGCTGCTCGATGGGAGTAGCCACCGCTTGCTCGAGGGTTTGTGCGTCCGCGCCGACGTACGTGGCCAGCACTTGAACCTCCGGCGGAGCGATGTTGGGAAACTGCGCGACAGGCAAACTTAGGATAGTTAAGGAACCGACAAGCACCATAAGAATAGAAATCACGATGGCCACGATGGGGCGGTTGATAAAGAACTTTGACATGGGATTACTTGTCCTTCGCTTCCCCGCCAAAGGGCTTGGGGTTCACTTGAGCGCCCGGACGGACCTTCTGCACTCCTTCGGCGACAATCCTTTCGCCCGGTTTCAGCCCTTCCTCGATGACATACTGATTACCGACTGAGTCGCCGACCTTGACCGTGCGAATATTCACTTTGTTGTCGGCGTCTACTACCGCTACTTGGTAGCCGCCTTGAAGCTCGGAGACCGCGCGTTGCGGAACAAGCAGTGCGTCATGCTGTACCCGGATGATGGCGCGGACCTTGCCATATCCGCCGGGCCGCAGAATGTTTCCCGGATTCGGAAACAGGCCGGCGATCCGAATTGCGCCGGTTCCCACATCAACCTGGCGATCCGCAAAGTAAAACGTGCCATCACGCGGGTACGTTGTGCCATCCGCCAAAGTCAGCTGGAGACGCAGATTCTTGTCGGCCTCCGCGCGAGTCGCGTCGGTGGGAAAGCGCCTTCGCCAATCCAGATACTGAGGCTCGCTGACGGTAAAATAAACCTTGATCGGGTCAACAGTGGAGACAGAGGTGACTGGCCCGCTACCTGCATTGACCAAGGCGCCCACTTGAAGCTGGGCTTGTCCCGCGATGCCGTCAATCGGCGCGATGAGCCGGGTGAACTCGAGATTGATATTCGCGGTTTCCACTGCGGCTTCGTAAGTCTGAATATGAGCCTTGGCCGTTTCCACCGTGGCTTTTGCCGCAAGATTGTTCTGGACGGCGTTGTCTAGATCTTGTTGGCTGGCGGCCTGTTCGCGGGCCAGTGGCGTATAGCGGTCGACATCGAGTTGCGTCCGACCTTGAACTGCCTGGGCGTTTGCGAGCGCGGCTTTGGCTTGCGCCAATTGTCCACGGACTTGATCAAGCGCCGCCTGAAAGGGTCGCGGGTCGATCTCAAAGAGTAGCTGGCCCGCTTTGACGACCGCGCCTTCCTGATAACCCTGCCGCAGCAGGTAACCGGCAACCTGTGCCCTGACGTCCGCATTCACGAGTCCGTCGAGCGTGCCGATCCATTCGTGGTAGATAGGCACATCCTTTTGCTCAACCTGCGCCACCTCGACAACTGCCGGAGGAGTCGCCGGGGCTCCGGACGCATGCTTCGGGCGCATTGCCCCAACAATCACGCCTACGACGATCAGACCAAGTACGCCGCCGATCCAAAGTTTGGCTCTCAAATGAGTGCTCATTTTTACCCTCCACGCACACCTTGTCCTAAAATTGCATTTCGGAATTCGAATGCCACATGGCATCCATCGTTGCTACTCCCCTTCAGTTTCGGTCGAATGAGTTGCAGGAACAAAAAAACGTTGACGTTCGGAAAGTAGACTTTGGCGACGCGCTAACGCCGGAGGAAATCACTCGCGTCGTACCCGGAATGGGTTGGCTTCGGGTGGAGTTTGCCTCGGATTTCATCAGCGATGCCACGACTATGCAAAGCACGGCATCGGTCAGCGCAGAACCGTAGCGCAACCGGTGCTGGAAACTAGGCCTGAAAAGCAGCGCTTCGGGGTGGAATACATGCCACATCAACAACTCTTCGAAGGCTGCATCCTAACCCCACCTCCTTTTCCGCGCAACGACAAAATCTTTGGGCCCCGGATATCGAGGTTACCGCCAAGGAGATAGCTTTTTTGCGAAATGGGCTAACGGGAAGATTGGAATTCCGGTCCATGGAGAGCGTCGCATCTCGACTTCGGGATGGAACGGCGCGCAAGACTGCGGGTCGGTACGTGACGACTGTCAAAGGCCGGGACTGCGAAAACAAGATTCTCCAGATTTTTCTGCATCGAATTTGTTTCTGTTGTCAGAGTTTTGAACCGACCATCCCTTTTCATAGACATCTGCTTGACATGCGCGCTGATACCGAAGTAATTTCTTTCCAGTTTTTCCGGACTCAAAGCCTGGTTGTTCCGTTTACGGGGAAGCGAATCGGAACAGCGCCTTCTCACGTTTGTATCCAAAAGTGAGGGCCGCAAGTTTCCTTTTGCCTCCGGATTTGTGATGATGCCTTCCGTCAGGCTTCGGATTTGGGTCCGCGTTGGTCGGGTTGGCGAAAAGAGGCGTAGAAAATGGGAAAGCTGCTTATCTTTGTAGCGTTGATTGCGTGTAGCGTCTTTGTGTTTCTTGCTCCGTCAGCATATGGACAGGCCACGGGCAGCTTTCTGGGTACAGTAACAGACAAGAGTGGTTCCGCAGTCGTAGGAGCCAATGTAACCGTCACATCGCAAGCTACGGGCGCTTCGCGCTCGGCGGTGACAGATGATACGGGCCACTACATCGTCAACCTGCTTCCCGTGTCCGTCTATACGATTCGCGTGGAGTTTAAGGGTTTTCAATCCGTTGAGAGCAAAGACCTCAACCTGCAGGTCGATGAGCGGCGCGAACTGGACTTCAGCCTTGCACCCGCTACCGTGAATTCGTCGGTGGAGGTCGTGGCTTCGGCAGTAGCGGTGGAAGTGGCCAACGGTTCGCTCGGTCAGGTGATCACGTCACAGGAAGTTGCTCAGCTACCTCTGAACGGGCGCGATTTCGTGCAACTCGCCACGCTCAGCTCCGGAGCTACTGCGGAAACCAATCCCAACAGTTTTTTCACCCAAGCTGCGAGCAGTGAGGTTGCCGCGCGCGGCTCCTTCTCTCTCTCGGTCGGTGGGTCCCGCCCGAACAGCACCGATTGGCTGCTCGACGGCGTGGACAACAACGAACTCACTGCCGGCGGCATCGGCACCTTCTCTTCAATCGACGACATTCAGGAATTCAAAGTCTTGACCTACAACTACTCAGCGCAATATGGCACGCGCGCCGGACCCACCGTCCTAGTCACCACCAGATCCGGGTCCAACGATTTTCACGGCTCCCTCTTCGAGTTCTTTCGCAACACCAACCTCGATGCCAAGAGCTTCTTCGCCCAAAACGCTGAAAAATTCAACCTCAACCAATTCGGCGGGTCCATCGGCGGCCCCATCCAGAAGAACAAAACCTTCTTCTTCGCCGATGGCGAGCAGAAAAACCAGCTTCACGCCATCACCTTCACTGGATTAGTGCCTGCTGCGGCTTGGCATACCAGCGCTGCGCAGCCTTTCGCGGATTTTGGTGTCGACGCCTTTGGCAGACCCGCTTCCAATACTTTTATTCTGCCCGACAACACCCAAGTCCCCGTGCCCGTCGTCACCAATCCATACCTTGTTGGCGCATCGGCCGATCCAACGGCAGCCCAGAATGCATATTTCCAGTGCGCCGGCACCGCCGCTAATCCCGGCGCGCCCACGGCGGTGAATCCCAACGGCAGTCAGGTTTCCGGCGTTCCTTGCGGCAAAATTCCGGCTGCTTTGATCAATCCCATCGGCGCCGGATATATCAATTTATATCCCCTCCCGAACGCCAACAGCCCTGCGCAGGGAATTAATTTCGTCAACTCACCTGTGCGCAGCCTCTATGAAACGAAGTTTGATATCCGCTTGGATCACACTTTTTCCAACTCTGACAACGCCTTCGGTCGCTTCAGCTACGATAACGCTGTGTCGTACGTCCCGGGCGGCGGCGGTATTGGCTCACTCGCCGAAGCCAACGCGTTCGGCAGCAACCAGGGCATCATCAATCACGCCCGCAGCGTTGCCATCGGTGAAACCCACGTCTTCTCGCCCACCACCGTCAATCAGTTTAGTTTCGGATACAACCGCATCTTTAACTACATCACTTCCCAGGGCACCGGCAGCTGCGGTGCCGCCAACTTCGTCGGTATCGGCATTCCCGGCGCCAACCTGGGATGCACCGGCGCACCCGGTACCGCCACCTGCATAAAGGGGGCCTTTAGCTGCGGCTTTACTTCCCTCGATATCGTATCCGGCTTCTTTTCCGCCGGTGATCGTGGTTTCTCCCCGTTTCAAGGCGGCACCAACATCTTCAGCTACGGCGATTCTCTCGAGTTGATTCGCGGCAAGCACGACTTACATATCGGAGTCGATTTCCGCGCCAACCAGATGAACGTCGGAACCGAGGCCTTCCAGGACGGCTTCTGGATTCCGTTCGGTGCTTATTCTGGGAATCCGCTCGCCGACGTAAGCCTCGGCTTTGTCAGCATTTCGCAGCATGATCAGACCTTCAACGGCCCGATCACCGGACGTCGCTGGAAGATTATCCGTCCTTACGTCGAGGACGATTGGCGCATCACCAAGGACCTCACCCTCAACATCGGTTTGGCGTACGACCTGACGACCCCGATCACCGATACTGACGGGCGCCAGGCCGACTTCCTCCCGCCTGGCACCGCTACGGGCGCCAACGCCGTCACCGGCCAACTCCTCATTGCCAACCAGAACGGCATCGGTGGGTCGGCGGGCATCCACATGGATTGGACCACTCTCGAGCCGCGTATCGGCGCGGCCTATAAAGTTTTGGGCAGCGACAAGACCGTGGTCCGCGGTGGCTTCTCCATCTATCACGATTCCGCCTGGAGCCAGGGCGCACAGGGTCTTTGGCAGAACCCTCCCTTTTTGGCCGAGGGCGATGTCTTCCAGTTCGGCGGTTGCCCGGCCGTTACCCCATCTGGCAATATTCCGGCTTGCGGCCCTGGTGGCACCTCCACCAGCATCTCGAACGGATTCCAGATATTTAACGCCCCGCCGGACCTCTCGACTTTCACTGGAACGCTTAATTACCAGCCGCAGAACTTCCGGCGCGGAATGGTCACCCAGTACAATGCTAACGTGGAGCGTCAGTTGCCCGGCAACGTCGTTCTCACCGTAGGGTACGCCGGCTCACATGGCTACCACCTCCTGGTTGGCGGCAATGCCCTCAACACCAGCGGGCCATCTGCTTGCGGTGTCGTCTCTGGCTACACCCTTGGCTGCGCCGCCGGTGGCGCACCTTTCGTGACCCCCTTCAACACGCCAAATTTCAACCCCATTCTTGAATTCGGGGATCTCGGCAAAACGAGTTATAACTCGCTGCAGATTAAGGCCGAGACCAAGTCCACCAGGCACGGTCTCTACGCCCTGGTCGCTTACACCTACTCCCATGCCTATGACAACGGTCTTTCCGATGGCCTGGGCTCCGAATTGAGCGCCCCTTTCTTCCCCTTGCCCAACTGGCCGACTTTTGACTGGGCTCCTTCGCAAATCGACCTGCATAATAATTTTACTGCCAGCGTTATCTACGATTTGCCTTTCGGCAGGGGCAAGCAGTTTGGCAACGATTGGAGCAACCGGACCAATACGCTTCTCGGAGGCTGGCAGCTTACGCTGATCGAGAGAATAGCTTCCGGGTTTGCGGTTCCGCTGGTCAACAGCAACAATCAATCGGGCGTCGCCTTCAACACCGGCGGCAACGCACTCAATTTCAACCGGCCGGATCTCGTACCCGGTTGCAATCCATACGCAGGCCGGGCCCCGCTCCAGGCGTTCAATCCCGCCTGCTTTCCGGCGGCCACTCCGGGCCAGCTTGGCGATGCCAGCCGCGTTCCGGTCTACGGTCCGGATTTCGTGAACACGGACTTCTCAATCATCAAAGGATTCAAGCTGCCCTGGGAAAACGTGAACTTAAACTTCCGTACCGAGATTTTTAACCTCTTCAACCACGCCCAGTTCGGGACGCCCATCGCCGACCTCAACGTCCCAGGCTTCGGCTCCGTCAACTCCACCGTCAACAATCCGCGGCTGGTGCAATTTGGGCTGAAGCTCACTTTCTAGGCCGGTCTGACTGTGTCAATCCTGAATTGACACATGGCCGCCCCGTTTGGATTTTCAGCGGGGCGGTTCCTTTTAGCACCCGGCGCGAAGTAGGAAGGAGGCTTGGCAAGACGACAAGAATTTACGTCGGCTTAGTTGGGAACAGTGTCGGCGCGTGGTTGTGATTCATAGACGGAGTAGGCAGATCGAACAAGCGATTCGGGGAGCAATTGAATCTTTCTTGTCCTTGCTCATTCGCGCCTGATGTTATATTTTCCCGCCTTGTCGCTCAATGAGGAGAAGGCATGGCCAAGCCACCACGCATTGCGGTTGTTGGCAGCGCAAATACCGACTTGACGACGTTTAGCGATACTTTTCCCAGGCCCGGCGAAACCATCTTTGGCAAGAGTTTCGATTTGGGCTTTGGGGGAAAGGGCGCGAATCAAGCGATAGCCGCGCGGCTCTGCGGTGCGGATGTCACGATGATCGCTAAAGTTGGCAACGATCTCTTCGGCGAAGCTACGTTGAAAAATTTCGCCTCGTTTGGTATCGACACTGCAAATGTGGGAATCGTGGATGGCGTCTCGAGCGGTGTCGCGCCCATCTTCGTCGATTCCAACGGGCAGAACCGCATCATCGTGGTGAAGGGCGCCAATGACACTCTGATGCCCTCCGATGTGGAAGCGGCCGCGGAGGTGCTCCGCGACGTCGACGCCATCGTCCTGCAGTTCGAAATCCCACTTGAGACGGTCTATTACGCTGTGGCGTTCGCCCGTAAACATGGCATCCGCTGCATCGTTAACCCGGCCCCAGCACTCCCGGCCAATCTCGCTGAGCTGACGGCGGCCGACTATTTCATTCCTAATGAAACGGAAGCGGAAGCGATTGGGGGCTTTCCTGTGTATTCGATAGACGAAGCAAAAAAGTGTGCGGCGGCTCTGCTCCAGAAAGGATTTCGCAACATCATTCTTACTCTGGGCGCTCGTGGCTCACTCCTGGCCAACGCTGGAGGTGCGGAAGTGATCGCTCCATTTACCGTCACGGCGAAGGATACGACTGGCGCAGGGGACGCTTTCATTGGCAGCTTTTCAGTGTTTTTGGCGGAAGGCGTGCCCGAAAAGGAAGCGCTTTCGCGTGCGAATCTCTACGCCGCGCTCTCCACGATCCGTGTCGGCACACAGAAGTCATTTCCCGCGCGCGCAGAATTTGAGGCCGAGTGGACACGAAGGGGCGGGAAGTCCTAGTCGAGGTTTAGAGTCCGGGCCCGCATGAACTTACAGGAGCTGACATGTTTGTTTTGCATAGCTATGCATGGGCCGTTGTTTTCTGTGTGATCACAATGTTTTGCTGGGGCTCGTGGGCCAACACTCAGAAACTGGCGCGCCACGGCTGGCGCTTCGAGCTGTTTTATTGGGACTACACCATCGGCGTGCTTCTGCTGACGCTGATTTTAGGCCTGACTCTGGGCAGCCACGGCTCCGTTGGCAACACGTTCGCTTCTGATCTGGCGCAGGTTTCTCGCTCCAGCATTTACTCCGCCTTGCTTGGCGGCGCCATCTTTAATCTCGCCAATATTCTTCTCGTTGCCGCCATCGATATCGCGGGCATGTCCGTGGCGTTTCCCGTAGGAATCGGCATTGCCTTGGTTCTAGGAGTAGTGTTGAACTACGCCGCAAACCCTATTGGAAATCCGACGATGCTCTTTGCGGGTGTGGCGCTAGTGGCCCTCGCGATCGTTTTGGATGCCATCGCGTATCGCACGATTCCAGGTAGCGCGGCCGGCGTCAGCACCAAGGGCTTGGTACTTTCCGTTGCGTGTGGCGTTCTGATGGGCTTTTTCTATCGCTTTGTGGCCGCCTCCATGTATCCGGAATTCACGCATCCCGAACCCGGCAAATTGGGCCCCTACGCAGCAGTCTTCATTTTCGCCGTCGGCATTTTCTTGAGTAACTTCGTCCTGAACACCTTTGTGATGAAGAAGCCCTTCGTTGGACTTCCTGTTTCCTATGCCGATTACTTCAAGGGCGATCTGCGAACCCACCTGACGGGCATTCTGGGCGGGATCATATGGGGCATCGGTATGTCCTTCAACATCATTGCCTCAGGCCGCGCCGGTTTTGCGATTTCCTATGGGTTGGGACAGGGCGCCACTATGGTGGCCGCGGTTTGGGGCGTTTTCATTTGGCGAGAGTTTCGCGCGGCTCCTGCGAGTGCTTCAAAATTGATTGCCGCCATGTTTGTATGCTTTCTGGCTGGGCTCACGCTGATTATTATTGCGAGAACGTCTTAGGCCGCCCGCGACCGAACTCTGAGAGCACGGGCTTTCCGAATTACCTTCTGAAAGAGAGGACATTGACTCATGAAACCGCTCTATCGACTGTCTTTCCTCGCCACATTATGTGCCGCTTGTGCGTTCGTGTCCTTTGCCCAGGGAAGGCGCAAGGTCATCATTGACCAGGATGCCGCGGGACCGGGCGGTACGGACATGCAATCGATTCTGGCGCTGGTGAACTCGCCCGAGACAGAAGTCTTAGGTATTACCGTGCTAACGGGAGACGCGTGGCGCGACGAAGAAGTCCAGCACACTCTGCGATTGATGGAAATCATTGGCCGCCCGGATATTCCTGTTGTGCCTGGCGCTATCTTTCCGCTCGTCAGTGGCAAGGAATACATCGAGAAATGGGAAACACTTCACGGCAAGTTGGTCTACAAAGGAGCTTGGAATTTCACTCACGGGCATGCTGTTCACGGTCCGTACGAAATTCCCCCCATGCCCGAGGGCCGGCCGTCGATCAAGGCATCCGATGAAACTGCGGCTCGCTTTCTCACGCGCATGGTCAGGAAATATCCCCATGAAGTTACGATTTACGCGGCTGGGCCCATGACCGATCTGGCCATGGCCATCGCACTGGACGCGGAGTTTCCGGCACTTACCAAGGAATTGATCGTCATGGGAGGAAGCATCAATCCGCAGACGGACAATCCCGAGTTCGCGCTTTCCCCCTCACACGAGTTCAACTTCTGGATGGATCCGGAAGCGTCGCGCATGGTGTTGCACGCCCGCTGGCCGCGATTGGTGTTGACCACTGTGGACATTTCGGTAAAAACACGGATGGAGAAGGACCTTATCGAGCGGGTGGCAAAGAGTAATGAGCCCGCCGCTCAATATGTCGCGAAATACGCTGAAGCCAACTTCTTGTGGGATGAGCTGGCGGCGGTCGCATGGTTGGATCCCACCATCATCACAAAATGGAAAAAGTTGTATATCGATGTCGATACCGACCACGGCGCAGGATATGGCAATACATTGGTTTGGGCGCCGGGACTGCAGCCAGGATTAGGGGAAGTCCTGGTCGACGTGCAGGATGATTTGGACAAGGCAAAATTTTATAGGGAGTATGTGGAACTCTTGACGCGACCGACTCCCGGTGCGAAGCACCCCATCGCCAACTAACGGGCCTCAAGATCAAGCTGCGCACCTACTTCTCTGGCAGGCGCGCACCCGCAGAGCTATATCTTCTCTGGAAGTGGGTGCAGAAGGAGGCTGGTGGGGATCGAACTAAATGGCCCTTGCTACCATGCGATTGCTAAGATATATGGCGCAATTGTATGAACGTTCCACTAAGGTTATAACTGGTTTATGCCACGCGGAATCTGCAAGTTGTGTTTGCGCGAGAAGGAACTTCAGAAGAGCCATCTATTACCCGCGGGAGCGTACGCTCGGCTTCGCGGCACACGGCCGGGAGAAGAAGACCCCGTCCTCGTTAGCGGCCCGAAAGGCGTGGACGAAGCTGTAATGCTGCAAACGTCGACACAGGTGCAGGATTACGTTCTTTGTTCTGGCTGCGAACAATTGTTGTGCAATCGTGGAGAAGACTGGATATTGGAACGACTAGCGGTCGGCGTCGCTTCGCCGCTATACTACGCGCTCGGCGGTCTCGAACCGATCCTCAATGAAGCGGACTTCAAGACGTATTCAGTCGTAGGTAACCCGGAATTCGACGTTGAAAAGATTACACACTTTGCTTTGGGCGTGTTCTTCAAGATGGCGGCGCATGAATGGACTATCGGAAAACACAAAAGGCGGTTTCAATTTGGCTCCTATCTCGGATCAATTGGTTCGTACCTTCTCGGATGTGGGCCTTTCCCCGCGCATTGCGCTTTGATGTTTTGTATCCATCCGCCGACTGACGCTCCGAAGCGGATAGCGTTGCCCTATGAGTGGAAGACAGACGGAAGCCGGACGTATGGCTTTATTCTGATCGGCCTTGAATTCGTGTTGAGTCTCGATAAGCAAATGCCACCGTGGCACCGTGACCTATGTTTTGTAAACGGCTCAAGCCGCTTCGTAATTGTGGCCAATGTGACGGAACGCCTTATGAACGAGACAACGGAACGGATTATTCGGGCAGGGCACGTGAAGGGGAAATTAGCCAAAAAGCTGCTCCCGTAGGGTCTCGTCAACTTATCCGACTCGCGATATAATCCAGCCACACTATGAAGCGAGAAACAATCATTGAGGAAAGACTGCTTGCCGCTCTTCGCCAGCGACCAGAATCAATAAAGATCTATCGGTCGTCAATTCCTAGAGTGTCCAATGTTCGCCAATTGGTTGGAGTTCATGATTTTGAAGATATTCACGACAATTCGAGATGGAATCCTGCGAAGAATTTCATGAGGGATGTCATCGGGAATATGTGCCCCGACATTGTGCTGCGTTCAAAATTAACTGGTGAAAATCGGATTTACATCGAAGTTAAAGATATCGAGCGGCTTGGCTACCGACATTACGACATTGAAGACTCTCAGGTTGTTCGCTATTTTCTTCATCTGTTGGCGACAACGACCAAGAATCCGAAGGACATCAGTCGGGCTACCCTCTTGTGTGCCCCGTCACGATGGTTTGTTGACCGGCACAATGCGAAAGCATGGGGATATTTCCTGGAACACTTCTCAGGTCTCGCCACGAAATTCAACATTACAATTGGCGAACTGCACGCGGACGAGCTTTAAGCTCAGAAGAACTGTTCCTCTCGCAGGGCGGCGTTCATTCATGAACCAAGGCACCAAAAAAGCCGGCCTGGCCGAACGAAGGATCGGAGAGAACATGACGCCGACAAATCTTCCGAGTAGCGAGGCCGCTTCCGCGAAGATCGACAAGCGGATTGAGGAGCTGGGGGATTGGAGAGGAGAGACCCTCGCTCGTCTACGCCAGCTCGTGCATGATGCCGACCCCGGCATCCAAGAAGAATGGAAATGGGAGAAAGCAAAATCTCCCGGAGTTCCCGTGTGGTCCCATGACGGCATCGTCTGCACGGGGGAGTCGTATAAGCAGGTCGTGAAGCTCACGTTTGCTCGCGGAGCCTCCATCAAAGATCCGAAGAAACTCTTTAACTCGAGCCTCGAAGGAAGCACGCGGCGTGCGATCGATTTCCGCGAAGGCGAGAAGATCAACGAAGCCGCATTCAAGCAACTTATCCGCGCCGCGGTTGCGGCCAACGCCGCAGCGCACGCTTCCGGGGCAACCAAGAAGAAGTAAGCTCGGACGCTCCCGATACGCTCGACCTTAACTTCGCAAATGCGATTACGCTACTGGATGCTTCAGAATATCCGCCAGCGCATGGAGTCGTGCCGAGTCGGCAACATTGCTTGCACCCGTAGCATTTGCGTCCACGGAGCCAGCCATCTCCTTCAGCTTCGCCACGCTCTTCTTGCTCATATGCGATTTCTCCGCGCTCTGAATCGCCGATTGTAAAGCTGCGATTCGGTCCGCCGGCAGCGCCTGCGATCGTGTCAACTGGTCCAAATACGCCTTGGCGACGACCAACTGCGAAGGCCATTCAATCTTCTGCTGATTCTGCACATTCAATTCGCCAACCCGCACTGTCTTCGCCGCATCGATTTCGTTCTGCGTCAGAAACTTAGTCGGTGTGAGTTCAAAAATATCCAGTCCACGGGCAATTTCCGAACCGTAGATTGAGCCGTTGTACCAATACGCTGACCAATCGCCGCCAAGCACCAGCATCGTCGGGTCAATCGGCCCGCGGTCGAAGTACGCAATCTCGAAAGGGTGAGCGATATCGGTGAAGTCCACAACCGAAACACCGCCCTGGTACCAGGCTTGGACTTCGATATCGCGGCCAGGCACGGGAACCAGCGAGCCGTTGTGCGCCACACAATTCTTCGTGTCGCCCTGCGCCGCCGGCATCTTGTAATAGCTGGCCAGGCTCAGCTTGTCATCCTTCAGATTGAAGAGAGCATCCGCGCCCCACTTGTTCGGGTCATTCGCGCGGCAGCGTGCGCCCAGTCCCCCGCCCCACTCGTCGGTAAACACCACCTTGGTTCCATCGTTTGAAAATGAAGCCGAATGCCAATACGAATAGTTGGGATCGTTCACCGCATCGACGCGCTTTGGATGCACCGGATCTTTGATGTCGAGCAAAATTCCATTTCCGGAGCACGCGCCCGCGGCCAGCCCGATCGCGGAATATACCGTTATGTCGTGGCACTGGTTCGTGTCCGCCGGCTTTTCCTGTCCCTTGCCATGGCTGCCGCCATTGTTCAGGCCGTTCAGCGCACCGGTTCGCGGATCGACAAATACCCGCGGACTGGATACCACCGCCGCGTCCTGCGGCGCCGCCAACGGCACTTTGATTACATCAATTCGAAACAACGCTGTATTCGGATCCTTGTCCGGCTTTTCCCCGGAACACCCCGTCAGTTCTTCCGCCTGCCGCACAAACGACGTCCCCGAAACATAAATGTAAACATTGTTTTTATCGTTCGGATCCACTACCAAAGTATGAGTATGCGACCCACGGCATGTCTGCACTGCCGCGACCTGCTTCGGATTGCGAATATCCGAAATGTCGAAAATTCTCACACCACGAAAGCGATCTTTTTGCGGCGCGGGCGGACGGCGCTCTTTTTCATGGCCTGCGGCCGGCGGCGGCTCCGGCGGGAATCCCTGCACGCTGCAATCCAAGCGTCCGTTCGGCATCTCCACGGACATAAACAGAAGATTTCCGTACACGGAAACATCGCCCTGCCCGCCCGGGCAGACCAGCGACGTAAGCAGCTTGGTGTTCGCCGGGTTTGAGATGTCAAAAATATTCACGCCATAAAAATTTCCTTGAAACAGGTGGTTGCCGCGGAAAGCAAGGTCCGAATTCGCGAAGGCAAGCTGCGCAATCACTAACTGCAGCGGCTTCGGCATTTTCGAAGCCCCATTGAGTCCGAGCTGGCTAATCGTCTTCTGCACCTTCGGATCATCAGGGTTAGAAGATCCGAGTTGAAATGCGTCCGGCTTCTTGACCAGCAGCAAGTGCTTGATGCCCATCGACGTTTCACCGGCGTCATACATTCCCGGAGCCAGCTTGGCGCGCGGATCGTTCGCGTCCGATCCCGTCATTCCCGGAGGCAGCGCTGGAGCGGGCTCCGGCGCAAACGGATTTTCTTCTTCCTTCGGCTCGGGTGCTTTCGCCGGCTCCTGTCCGGGTGGCGGAGGGGGCGGCGGTGGTTCCTGCGCCCGCGTCTGCATCACTCCAAAAAAGCACAGGATAGTGGCGGCCACCGTCATGCGAATAGCAACTCGAAGCGCTCGGTTCATCGTTTCTCCTCTGAAGAATTTTTCTCTAACATGGACTGCATAATCCTGATTTCGGCCCGTTGGGTATTGTCTGCGTCCGTCGCGAAATTGAATATGTCGGCGTCTTGTCCCGCTCCCGCAGTATCAAATAAATCCTTTACCATGGTCAGCGCGCCGCCGTGATGCTGAATCATTCCGATCAAAAATAACCGGTCGAATTCGGCATCCTTTGCGTTCCGTAGCGCTTCCATCTGCTCTGGCATCAGCATGCCGGGCATGAGCGCCATCGATTGGTGAGACATGTCCATGCCCGGCATTGTCGCCGCATCCATGGATATTTTTTCTCCCCGCGCCGCCAGCCATCGCTTCATAAATTTTATTTCGTCCGATTGCGAGCTACTAATGCGCGCACCGAGCGACCGCAGATCCTTGTTCTTCGTATGCGACGTAATTAGCGCCGTCATTTCCACCGCTTGTGCATGATGCATGATCATGCCCTGCATAAATTCCACGTCCGCGCGCGAGCGCGGTGGCAGCGTGGCCCTCGTTGACGGCGGCAGCGCCTTGCTCGGTGCACCCGGCGCACCCGGCTGCACCACCACAGGCGTCGTGGCGGAGCCAGCTTGTTGCGCACGAGCCTGTGGCAAGAAAAATCCTGCGAGCGAGGCCGTCAAGAGCAGTCCAGGCAACGCTGCAGCGTGAAAGCAGAAAAATCTTGGCTTGGATAGGCAAGTGCTCATTTTCGATGCACATACGCTATCACGAACCGGCTGGATGGAGATATTCGATCTCGCAAAAGGTTTAATTAGAGTTGAAGATTTGCGGGAAGGCAAAAAACGGTAGATGGCACCGATGCAACAGGCTTCGCTATCAGGAGGTGCAAGTTAGAAAGTGTCGGCTTCAGAAACGCCCACCGCTTCCAGAACAGACGACATCTCCGCCTGCGCGATAGGCACAAAGCTATTAACCACTGCGGGATCAAACTGCGTGCCACTCGCTTCATGCAAACGCCGGATCGCCTCTTCCAGCGGAAGCCCCTGGCGATACGGGCGCGAAGAAACCATGGCATCGAAGGCATCGATCACCGACACAATCCGCGCCCCAATAGGAATTTCCGAATCCTTCAGCCGCGCCGGATACCCGGTGCCGTCGAAATTTTCGTGATGATGAAGCACGTAAAGGCTGGTCTGTTCCAGCCCCGGAAGATTGCGAATTACCGTCCATCCGAATTCAGGGTGACGTTTCACGACGGCATACTCTTCCGGAGTCAAACGGCCCGGCTTGTTCAAAACGCCGTCTGGCACGCCAATTTTCCCGATATCGTGCAACAGCGCGCCCATCTCGATATCCGACATGCAGTTTTCGCGCACTCCAAGATCGCGAGCCACGCGCAGCGCCCATTCCGCCAGGCGAGTGCTGTGCACTCCGGTATTGAGATCGCGCAAATCCAACAACTGGTTAAACGAGCAAACCAGCGCGGTGCGTAGATTCAACACCTGGCTCTCGAGTTCTCGAATGCGCAACTCAAAACGGCGAATGTCGCCGCCAGCTTGACGGGCTGGCGGCGACTGCTGATCTTGCAGAAGGAGCATCAGTTCCCGCCCGATTGCAAACGAGCGGCAGACAAAGCGCGCACTAAATCGATGCGGCCGTTGCCCATCCCGACCGCCAGCAAGTACTGTCCCTGGGCGACATCATACGAAGCTTGCACTTCGCTCACGCCAGGTTTCGCGTTTTCTATCAGGTCGACTCCGCCGGTAACCATGGGAGCGCTGAACGACGTTCCCCACGCCGCGGCGTATCCGCCGAACGGGTAAGTAGTGACAATCGCTTCGCCCGGCGCCGCGACCCATACGATCTGGTCGCCGTAGTTCGAGAAGGAGGAACGCTGATCCTGAAAGTTGGTGGACGCAACGCCCATAACGTTCGCCAACCCGGCGGGGTAAACCATTTCAATCTGCCCGTCGTTACCGGCGGAGGCGACGAACAGCACGCCGCTTTTCTCCGCGGAATTGATGGCGTTGACCAGTTCTTGTGAAGAAGTCTTCAAGTCGAAGCTCATGTTCACAACGGTCGCCTTGTTCTGCGCGGCATAGTAAATTGCCCGCAGAATGTTGGACAAACTGCCGCTGCCGTCCGGACCAAATGCCTTGAGCGGCATGATCGACGCCGAAGGCGCGACCAGGTGCAGAACGCCGGCCACCATCGTTCCGTGACCGAAAGCTTCATAGCCCGGCCCGTCTACCATGGCGATGCTGTGCTGGTCGACCATCGCGATCGAGTGCTGATTTACCTGTCCCGGCGTGCAATTCACGCACGGCGTTTCCGGCGCCGGTGTTCCGGCAGGCAGATCATTCATCTCCGACCCGCCCGCCTGGTTCCGGGTAAAGTCGTAGCCCGGCAACAGCACTGGACGAAGAATTGGGTGATTCGGATCGACGCCGGTATCGATATCCGCAATTACGCCGGTGCCGCTTACATTGAATTGCTGTTGAGCTTGCGCCAAACGAATAATCTGTGTCGCCGGCTGGTTCACATACCCGTTCCAAACGGTTGAACCGTGATAGACAACTGGGGTGCTGTCGACCAACGACGGCGGCGGCACAGTCGCCGTCGCGCCGCCGGTACTCACGTTCAAAATCTGATCGAGCTCGACACTAAGAACGCCCGGCACCACACGAAGGATGTTGAGCACCAGATTGGAGTCCTGGTTATTCGGACCCGCCAACAGGAACAACTGATTCGCGGTTCCATCGAGAGCTTGGATCGCGTTGCAAAGTCCCAGCTTGCAAAGGAGCTGCAGGTTCAGCAGTCCGCCCGAAGTGCGGACGATGTATCGGTTGCCGACCGGGTTCTGACCATCGCCCACCACGATCACATTCAGGATTCCGGGAATCCTCTGGAGCAGCGTCTCCAGGAACGAAACGTTGGAGGAACCCGAATAAGACAGCACGAAGTAGTTGTTCGGTGTGCCGGTGAGAGACTGCGTGACCTGGCAGCCCGACAGCAAGCAAACTAGCCTGATCGCTGGGGTGCCGAGATTCGATTGCACCAATATTTGAGTGGTAGCTGCGTTGGCCGGCTTTGCGGCCGCAAAGGCAAGCAAAAGCGTCAGGCTGAGTATTGCGCGTTTCATCGTCGGGGGCCTCTTCTTCCCTGATATCCAGTCGCGCGAAAGTCGACTGAACGAAGGTCTGCCGGTATCCAATTTTGGTGCACGCCTAGTTTCGGTAAAATCTCCGAAAACCGGCAATGGTACCTAGGTTGGACGCCACCAGCACTTTCGTTTGCCCCCTACTGCTTCCTTCCTCCGACCTGCTTTACTGCTCCCCCGCCCTGGGAAATCGCCAAATTGCAGCGTGTTCCCCCTCCTACAGTGCTCCTCGGCGGTACCGCCCCGCCAAAGAACCCTGCCACCTAACTCCGATAAAAAACCTTTAATCCAGAACCTTCTAGCGGCACCAGCACTTCTTCGCCTTCCGTCATGCCGAAGGAAATCCGCAAGCCTGGTTCCGGGATAAAGGCCAGATGGAATTCACCGAACCGATTAGTCGTCGTCGAAGCTACTTTTCCCTTGTTGCTTTTAAGAAATACGGCGATTGGAGCGACTTCGACGTGTCCGTCGATTGTGATCTGGCCAGAGATATTCACACGCTCGGATCTGGGCGCCGGTTCGAGGTGCATCTCAATGCTGACGTCGCGCGTCTTGTACAGTACGCGGTGCGGCGTCGTCGACCCTGACCGAACGCCGGCCATCGCCGGCTGCCATGAACTATCGAAAACCAGCCTGGGGATAAGCGCCGGGCGCTGCTCACGCCGCGCTTCCGCCGCGATGGCAAACACCTGCTCCACATGCCGTACCGCCGACGCTGGCGGCTCAGCTGAAATTCCGCGACTGGCCACCGTGTTCACTCTGGCCCAAAGCCCAGCCAACCCCGAGCACTGGCGGCATCCAGAACCAAGATGGTTCTTCATCGCCGTCATTCGCTCTTGAGAGGCCTGTTCCATTACAAAGTCCACCCAGTCCTCTGCCGAATAGTGTGTCGTGCTCTTTTTTGCCATCCGCCCGTCCGTCCGCCTATTTGCCGTCTAGAAATAGGAGTAACTCGCCGCCCAAAAAATTGCCCCGGTCTCCAATTCTGCAAAAATATTTACGACTTGCCGCTAAGTGCTTTGCCTACAACAACAAACGGTGCCCAATGGTACGGGTGCGGATGCCTCTCCCGCACCTCTTGCGCAGCCAAAGTCACCGCTTTGGCCTTGTTGCCGAGAGCCGGAAGCTGCCGGTAAAACGAACTCATAAAATCGGTTGCGCTGCGATCATTGACCTCCCAAAGCGTCAACAGCAGCGAGCGAGCCCCAGCGTAGAGTGCGCCGCGGATCAGACCGAGCAGTTCGTCCCCCTCTGCCACAACATTCAGCCCGGTAGCGCACCCGCTCAACGTCAGTAGATCCGCCGACAACTGCATTCCGTAAAGCTCGTAAAGATAAAGATAGCCGTCGCCCAAACGTACCCCGGAAAACATGGGATTGTCTGGCCGAAAGCTGCCGTGGGTGGCCACATGAATGGTGTGACAAGATTTGGCGCGTTTTAGGAATACGTCGTGGTTTGCGGCTTCACCCAGATAGAGTTCAGAGCCGGCGAGCACGCGATGCACTGCTTCCACCTCTTCGCGTATCAGGGGCGCATGCGCATCCGGCACGCCCAGAATCAGCGAGCCTCGCCCCAGCGCGCCAACCCGCTCGTGGCACAAGGCATAAACCGCGGCACTCGGCGCGTAGGAAAAGTCATACGACTCCGTCAGGAAATTCTCGCCGTCGTGAAGCGCCTGAAAAGGCAGATAGTGCAAAACGCCGTGAGGAACGACCACCACATGCCGCGCCACTAATTGCTGCCGAATGGGAGCAATCAATTCTGAGTATAAGTCTGTAAGATGCGCCACCGTCGCGCGATACGCATTGGCCGACGCAGCTTCCGGAAGATTCTGATTCAACTGAAACTTGCCAAGCTGGAAGCGCAGCAAACGCAGCGATTCCGTAACTCGAGCCGGGGACGTCACCGCGGTTATTTCCAAACTCTTATTGGTGACCACCGCCGCCAGAATCTGATCTCCGGCAACAAAATACTCCAGCAGCGCTGTATCATCGTCCAGGTGCTTCCGAATCGCCTCCAAAGAAACTTCTGATTTTGCCGGCACGGCTGCGGATTCCGCATCTTTCTCCGGCAAGTCGTCGAGTACGTGCAGAAGTTGTTTTTCTTTTTCCTGCGCATTTTGGCGCAGTTGTTCGATCCGCGCGGCAGCATTCCCTTCCGGGCGAAGTTGTTCCAATTCCAGCCGATGCTGGTACCAATTCAGCTCTTCGCGCAACTCGCGTATTTTGTGAACCAGTTCGCTCTGCCCCGCCGACGCTTCCGGTGTCCCGTGACCATGCCGAAAGATTAGCTCCGTCAAACTTCGAGACTTTGCCAGCTCCACATACCGGAACGCCTCCTCCTGAGAAGCGCCTTCGAAATCGCCATCCAGGCAAATCTCAACCAGTCGCTCGTACAATTCGACCTTGTTCTTCATAAACGAAATCTTCAGTTCGTCGCGCCCCAAATTGCTGCGCAGACTTTCTAGATCCTCCCGCGCCAGCTGATATTGCGTGTAAGCCGCGGACAGATTCCCATCCGCCTGCTCGATTTGACCGAGCAGAAAATGCGCCTGATAGCTCAAAATCGGAGCATCCAAACTCCGCACAAACTCCAGCGACCGCGCGCATTCCTCTCGCGCTTCATTCATATCGCCGGTGCGAATTGCGATCTGCGCCAGCACAAAATGACTCACCACCGCTTTGTTTTTCAGAAATGATCCGTCAAAGAATTGCGCCGCACCGTGCGCGAGACGCCGCGCTTCGTAATGCCGTCCCTCATGAAAAAGTACAATCGCTTGATACAAATCGATCAGCCACGGCCACACTTCGTTTTTTTCTTTTTCAAAAAGCGGCTTGGCTTCACCAAAAAGCTCCAGCGCGCGCCGCGTTTTTCCATCCTGCCCGTAGGCGATCGCCTGATTCGCCACCGCTTTCGCCGCTTCGTAACCAATGTCCAGAGCGCGAAATAATCGGCAACCCTCCTCCGCCACCGATTTTGCCTCTTCACTCAGGTTTAGCTCGATGTAAATGTCGGACAAATCGAGATGGCACAACGCCAGCAGATAACCATAAGAAATCTTTTCCGCCGCAACCCGCGATTCCTTCAGCATCTCAATCGCCCGCCGGTAATCTCCGCGCAAATAATAAAGATAAGCGACGTTGTAATCCGTAATCAGGTGAATCAGCGGCAGGTTGTGTGATTTCAAGAGCTCCTTCGCCCGCTCGTAAGTCTCCAGCGCACGCGCAAAATCATTCATGCCGATCAGGCACATCGACATGTTATTCAGCGAAATGGTTAGCTCTTCGGAATCGCCGTGCGGCAGCAGTTCTCGGTAAGCATTTTCGTAGTGACTCAGCGCTTCTTCAAACCGATCTTGCCGATGGTAAACATTGCCAACATTATTCTCGAGCCGCGCGAGTCGCCGCGAATCGCCCAGATCCACAAATATCTTCCGCGCTCGTCGTGCCGCCTCGAAAGCTTTGTCATAAGTTCCGACCATAATGTGTGGCTGAATCACCGCTGTGAGAGTGCGCGCAATTCCCTCTTTGTCCCGAATCTTTGTGAAGATTTTCAGCGCGGAATCGTATAGCTCAATCGCCGTCAGATATTGCCCTTCGGCGCTAAGTACGTTGCCTTTAACGCGCAGACTTTGCCCCAGCAGTTTCTGATTGCGAATGCGACGCGCGATCAGGATCGCGGCATCCGCGATCCTTTGCGCGTTTTTTGTATTGGTGCGGAATTC
The DNA here is from genome assembly GCA_036495905.1 of Candidatus Acidiferrum sp. Taxonomy (GTDB): domain Bacteria; phylum Acidobacteriota; class Terriglobia; order Acidiferrales; family UBA7541; genus Acidiferrum. The sequence continues at coordinate 91,188 of DASXMB010000028.1, read as the reverse complement.
TACTTGCGTGGCCGCATTCAGCTCGGCCACCACCTTGGCCCGCAACAGTCTGTGTTTGCGAGCGTAAGCCAATCGGGCCGCGTCATCCGTCATCGACGCGAGAGCTGCAAAAACCAACGGAGAGACTGTCTTTTTGGAGCTCGCCGCGCTCACGCGAAACCCAGTTGCTTGAGTTTCTTTCGCAGCCGGTCCAGACACTTTATTCGCAGCAGCCCCACCGATCCGGTCGCCAACCCTAGACTGGCGGCAACTTCCTGATAAGGCCGCTTCGGCTCTTCATAAAAGAGCATGCGAATTAACTCGCGGCAGCGCGGCGGAAGCTCATCAAGCGCATCCCTCAGTGTCTGCTCAGCCTCAAACTCGAACAGATTTAGTTCGCCCTCTGCCGGAGTGCTGCTTTCTGGAATCCCTGCGTTCTCATCATCCTGGGAAACGAGTCTCTTATTGTGCCTTTTCGCGTGGAAGCATTTATGCGCGGTTACTTGCATTAGCCATTTCGGAAGCGCTTGCGGATCGCGCAGTTTCGGCAGTTCCTGAATCAGATCCAAACAAACCGCCTGAAATATGTCCGCCGCTTCTTCTCTCGACATTCCATACCGAATCGGAATCGAGTAGACCAGATTCTTATATTTTCCAATCAGCTGCTTCCAATCTTCTTCCCGATATTTCAAACAACCTTGAACAAGCTCGCGGTCGGTTTTCACCACCGCTTTCGCCAAAGTCGGCAGAGCTGCTTCTTTTACGGGCATTTTGCTGTTCCAGACCGTCTCAAAAACAATTGGTCCGCATTCCACAGCACGTATGGTTCAAGGATCGCCGGTCGAAAATTCCCAACCGTGCCCTGGCTCGCCACGAGAATATTCGGGCTAACCAAAAAAATAAACGGCAGGTTCTGCGCCACCACTTCTTGCACACGGTCATACAGTTTCTTGCGCGCCGCCATGTCCGTAGTCGTCATTTGCGATTCCATTAGTCGGTCCAACTCTGCTTCCCACGGCGTCGCCGGCTTAGTTTCGCCCAGATCCCACAAATGTGTTTCACCACTCGACAGCCAAAGATTCATCTCCGGCGTTGGATCCACATCGCCGTTCACCAGGTTCATCAGCACCGCTTCATAATCCTTCGTGTTCAGCAGCCGGTCCACCAGCGCGCGGAATTCCATGGGCACCACTTGGACATCCATTCCAAGTTGCCGCAGATCATCCTGGGCCAGCGTCGCCAGCTTTGACCGCTGCGCATTCGAAGAACTCACCAGGATGCTGAAGCTGACTGGCCGCTTCTGCTCGTCCACCAGCGCTCCATCCGAACTCCACGAGTACCCGCCGGATTTCAGCAGCGCTCGCGCTTCCTCAATCGACCGCTCCGGGTGCGGCAAGCTGGGATTCAACCATAATTTGTTACCTGGCGTCACGTTTCCCCAAATCGGCGTCGCTCTGCCGCCGTAAACCAGCCGCGCCATTCCCTTGCGATCCATCGCCAGCGAAACCGCCTGGCGAAATTTGATATTCCGAAACCAGGACTGCTTCACCGCTAGCTCGCGAAATTTCGCCGAGTCCATCGTGTTCTGGTTAAACACCAGAAACTGGAATTCGAGCCCGGGCCCCAAATCGCGAGGGCACTGCCCTTTTGCCGGCGCGGTTTTTTGCAACAGTGCAAAATTGTCGGCGTTGGCCCGCTCCAGCAAACTGGTTTCTCCCGCTTGAAACTTGATCAGCTGTGCGTCTTCCGTGGGCACAAACAAAAAAGTGAGTTCCGCCAGATACGGCAGCGCTTTGCCGCCCTGATCGCGCTTCCAATAATTCGCGTTGCGCTCCAAAACCATTTCTTGCCCGGGCACATAAGACTTCACTCGAAATGGACCCAGTCCCGCCAACTCTTCTGGCCGCGCGGCCACACTCCACGCCTGCGCCAGCTTCCCGTCGTGATACGCTTTTTCCAAAAGGTGGCTCGGCAGCATCGCCAGTCCGTCAAACAGGCGCTCCGCCGGTCCATACGGTTTCGCCAAATCGAATTCCACGCTGTAGTCACTCAATTTTTTGACGACAATCGGTTTGTCGTCAATCACCAGCAAATCTCGTTGAGGCGAATGCAGTTTTTCATCCAGATACAGCCCAAAAGAAAACACCACATCATCCGCGGTAAACGACGATCCGTCGGAAAACTTCACTCCATGCCGCAACTGCAAAATATATTTCTTGCCGTCCGGCGAAATCGTCCAGGACTTTGCCAGCGCCGCTTCCGTTTTCTGCGTTTCGCGATTTATATGAATAAGGTCGGCAGTCAACACGCCAATCACTTCTCGCGAAGTGGCATCGACAGAAAGAATCGGATTAAGGGTCTTCGGCTCGGAACGCAGCGCAACCACCAAGTTACCGCCTGCCTCTCCCGGCTCGCCGCCCAAGGTCGCATAGTCCTGCTGCGTCGCACTCACCGCCGCACCCGCACTGAAGAAAATCACAGCGCTTAGTAGCGCATACTTCCACACACTCTGACCGCCCATACCCAAAATCCTCACGCCCGCACCTCCGCGAATCGCCCCTGCAAAACCGTCGAAGCCCAGTGATACGCAAGAAACAACAACATCAGCGCTGCCGCCGGCAAATACATCCACCAATAAGAAGTGAGCACGCTGTACTTTTGCAACTCCGCCAGCAAATTGCCCCAGCTCGGTATCGGTTCCCCCACGCCCAGCCCCAAAAATGAAAGACTCACCTCGGCCAAAATGAACTGCGGAATCAGCAATGCCGCGGTGGTCGACAAAACGCCGTAAGTCTCCGGCAAAACATGCCGACGCAGCAACTGCGCATCCGACGCTCCCATCGCCCGCGCCGCACGTACGAACGTTCTCTCTTTCGCGCTCAAAACAATTCCCCGCACCAGCCGAGCCGGCCGCGCCCATCCCACCAGCCCTACAACCACCACCAACAACAGAAACGCGTCGGTCGTCTTAATCCGCAACGGAAGAGTGGCCCGCACCGCGAACAACAAATAAAGCCATGGAAGCGCCAAAAATAATTCCACAACTCGCATCACCAACGCATCGATCCACCCGCCATAAAAACCGGCCAGCACTCCCAGAATTGCTCCGGCAAGGACCGCTGTCCCGGCCCCTAAAACGCCCGCCAGCAGAGATATCCGTCCGCCAAAAAACATACGAGACAATTCGTCCCGGCCAAAATCGTCGGTTCCAAAGAGAAAAATTTGTCCGGGCCGCTCCACGCCAAACAGATGCGTGCGCATCGTCCAGGAACCCACCACCGTATAAGGTGCACCGGGCACAAATAGCCGGACCGGGTAAGCGCGCGCGCGATTTTCAACATATTCGCCATCATCCGCTGTCGGCTGCACCGAATAAACAAACGGCCAAAAGTGGAACTCTCCCGTAGCATCCACAAAATGCAATCGCGTCGGCGGAGCAAACGGCAAGTCCCGATTTTGTTCCGCGTAGCTGTAAGGAGCAAAAAATCCCGGAAACAGCAGCGCAATATGCAGCAATCCCAGCACTCCGATCAGCAACAAATTGCGATTGGCAATTTTCATCTTCACGCCACTCGAATCCTGGGATCGCTCCAGTACAGCAACAAATCCGCAATCATATTTCCGCCCACCAAAAAAACCGACGACAGCATCACCACCGCCATAACCACGTACGTGTCGCGCGCCAGCATCGCTTCCAGCACCAACGGGCCGAGGCCCGGCCAACCCAAAATAATTTCAATCAGCAGAGATGCGCTAAGCAGTGCACCAATCGAAAAACCCAGGAGAGAAATCAGCGAGTTTGCCGCAGCTGGCAAAGCATGTCGGAAAACGATTCGGGTTGTGGAAATTCCATGTGCCCGCGCCGCCTCCACAAATGGCGCGTCCAAAATCGCCACCATCGCCGCGCGAACATAACGAATCAGCAACGGCGCAATTCCAATCGCCAGCGCCACCGCCGGTAAAACCAGATGAACCGCCAGGTTCCCGAGTTTTCCCGGCAACGTTGCCCCTCCACCCTGCGACGCCATCCCGCCCGTCGGAAACCATCCCGTTCGCGCCGCCAGCAACAAAAACAACAAACCCACCACCAACTCCGGAATCGCCAGCAAAAAAGCCGTCAGCCCGCCACCAATCCGGTCGATCCATTTTCCCCGGTTGAGCGCTTCCACAATTCCCCACGGAATCGCGATCATCCACGCCAGCGCCGTCGCAAAACATGTCAGGAAAAGTGTATTTCGCGCTCGCGGCCAAAGCAGCACTCCCACCGGACATCGGTAAGACAGCGAATATCCAAATTCGCCGCGGAACGCCGACACCACCCAATCTGCATAGCGATTTGGCCACGGCCGGTCAACTCCGTACTCCGTTTTGAGCGCCGCCACCGTAGTCGCGGAAATTTGCGGATTTAATTTAAGTTCGTCGAAAAAATTCCCCGGAGAAACGGAAAGCAGCGCGAACGACAACGCAGACACTCCCACCAGGAGCAGAAGGCCGTGCCCTATCCGCCTTGCAAGTCTCATCATGGTTCTACCGACCAGAAAATCGCGCTATTAGAGTTTCGCCCGAGGAAAAAACCAGGGCAATTATTAGGCAACAGGCTGTAGATTGGCGGTTAATACCTGCGCGGGCAAGCCCCGGCGCACGATGCGACCCGCCTCCAGAACCGCAACTTTGGTCGCCAGCACGCCCGCCATTCGCACATCGTGCGTCACGAAAAGATAGGAAAGCGCATGCCGCTCCTGCAAATCCAGCAGCAGATTTGCAATTTGCGCCTGCGTCGAAACATCCAGTGACGAAAGTGCTTCGTCGAGAATCAACAGCTTTGGCCGCAGCACCAGCGCCCGCGCAATCGCCACTCGCTGCCGTTGCCCGCCGCTAAGTTCGCGCGGCCGACGTTGCGCCCATGTCCGCCCGAGTTCCACTTGCTCCAGTGATTCGCGCACCCGCTCGCGGACTTCCGCGCTACTCGCAAACATTTTGTGAATCATCAGCGGCTCGGCAACGATTTCTTCCACCGTAAGCCGCGGATTCAGCGCCGACGCCGCATCCTGAAATATCAGGTGAATTTCTTTCCGAACATTATTTAGCGCGTCGCCCCGCAGCAACGAAATATCTTCGCCCTTGTAAAACACGCCGCCCGCACTGGGTGTTTCCAGCAAAACCAAACATCGCGCCAGACTCGACTTGCCCGAACCCGACGGCCCTACAAGCGCCAGTGTCTCCCCCTCGCGCAAATCAAACGACACGTCCCGCAACGCAAAAGTTTCCGTCTCCGCCGCTCCCAGCAAACGCCGCCGCGCATAAGCAAGTGACAATCCACGTACAGAAAGCAGTGGAATCAACGCTTGTGATGCTCCACGCAGCTCACCGATCATAAAGAAGACACTCCACCCGGCTCTCCGCTTCCAACTCTCGCGCGACAGGCCGCGAGCTTCCGCACTTGTCCATACGCTCCACGCACCGCGCCGAAAAACTACATCCCTCGCTCACACTCTCAAGATTCAGAGGAGGCGCTCCTGCGATGGTGCGAAGCCGATAATCCGCGGTGCGCACTCCCACCTCAGGCGGAACGCACGCCAGCAGCGCCCGCACATACGGATGCCGCGCATTTCCAAATATCTGCGCGGTCGGTGCGTCCTCCACCACTCTGCCCGCGTACATCACCGCCACTCGGTCCGCCAATCCGCGCAAAATTTCCGGATCGTGCGTAATCAAAATCACCGATATTTTCCGCTCATCGCGAAGCTCGCGAAACAATTCCAATATCTCGCCCTCCGTCGTCGAATCAAGCGACGCCGTCGGCTCATCCGCAATAATCAGCGCGGGATTGCAAGCCACCGCCTGCCCGATCGCCACCCGCTGCTGCTGCCCGCCGCTAAGCTGATGCGGATAAGCGTCATACATACGTCTGCCTTCACTTCGCAATTTCACTCGCTCCAGCACACTCTCCGCCTCAGCCCGGCACCGTTTCCAATTCCAATCGCGATGAGCGCGAATAACTTCCGCAATCTGATCTCCCACTTTCATAACCGGATTCAGCGCCTGCCCCGGTTCTTGCGGAACCATCGCCATCCCCGCGCCGCGCACCCTTCGCATTTCGCGTTCGCTCAGCGCCAGCAGTTCTCGCCCGTCGAACTGAATCGCGCCGCCCGTAACCACCGAATTCCGAGGCAGCACTCGCAACAACGTCTTAGCCAAAGTTGATTTCCCGCTCCCCGATTCGCCAAGCACTCCCAACACTTCGCCTGCATTGACACCAACGCTAGCCCCCGCAAGCGCGCGAACTCGCACGCCGCCTCCGCCCACATACGCCACACACAACTCGTCGACTGTAAGCAGTTCACTCATCCAGTCCAGGCATCCTTATATCTGCAAGGCTAGCGTCGCTCTCCGCCGGTGTCCATGTATCTCAAGGTGCCTCTTTGCGCACCATATCCTGAGCCGTTAACGCACCGCCGAATCAAACCCCCAGGCGCAAATCTGCGGTCGTAGCCCATTTTTCTTCCAGAAACAATGTCGCCACCCAGCCGTAACCGAGAACACGACTGCCACGGTCTAATAGCCATGTCCCGTTCGGTGTGAGCGGCCTTTAGCCATAGCTTTTGAATTGAAATGGCACTCCATCTCGTCGATTCGTATTCGTTCGAGAAAATCATCACTCTCAATTACGGATGAGGTGTTACATGAGCGAACCCAAAGTCACAATCGCACGCCAGTACACGACGAAACCGATTTTGCCAATCTGGCTCGCAGCCGCCACTTCCCTACTCGCCTTGACCGGTTGCTCCTCGGTCAAGGTCAAACTCGGCATGCGGATTCATCTCGAACAAACAGCGATCACCTCGATGCAAGCCAGTTTGCCCAAAGGCCCCGCCATCGCTCCCGGCCAAAAATCTCCTCTAGTCGTCCAATTTACACAGCCCGACGGCACCATCTTGCTCACCGAAGGCCAAGGCAAAGGGAAAGTACTTTGGAGCGATCTCACCGTAACTCCAACCATCGTGACCGCGAATCAGAAGGGCGTCGTTGCTCTTCCTCATGATCCTCGCAAGAGCGACGGCAAAACCGCCCACGTCTCCATCACCGTGCCCACCCACCCCGACCTTCGCGCCGAACTCGACATCCCAATCACCTATGACTACAAATTCGCCGCGAATTTCTCCGGCGCACCCGGTTCCGATGGTCTCAGTGGCTCCGACGGCGCGGACGGCACCTCTGGCTCGATGGGTTCCCTCGATCCCAACAATCCTTCGCCCGGCGGAAACGGCGGCGACGGAACGGACGGCGGAAATGGCCAGGATGGCGGCAACGGAGGGAGCGCTTCCAATGTGCAAATACGCGTTGCCTTCAGGGCAGGCGCTCAGCCGCTCCTTCAAGTGAGTGTATCGGCAGCCGGAAAGACTCGCTTCTATCTGATCAACCCCCAAGGCGGCGCGCTAACCGTCGCCGCCAATGGTGGCTCTGCTGGCTCTGGAGGAAGAGGTGGACGAGGCGGTCGCGGCGGCTCCGGCGGCGTTGGCTCGCCAAGCGGAAGCAGTGGCAGGGATGGATTGGACGGGCGCCGTGGCTTCGACGGCTCCGCCGGAAAAGCCGGCAGCATTACCGTCACCTACGACCCGCAAGCGAAACCGTTTCTAACTATCATCCACCTTTCGAATGCTGGCGGCCCCAAGCCCGCATTCCGCGAAGAATCCGTCGCCCCGTTGTGGTGAACTCTATCGTCTATTCATCGCGCAAGGCTACGATCGGATCAACTCTCGTGGCCCTGCGAGCCGGAAAAAAGCACGCCGCTGACGCCACCAGCAACAACAAACCGGAAACTCCCGCGAACGTCACCGGATCCGTCGCGGTCAAACCATAAAGCTGGCTGGTTATCAATCGCGAAAGTCCCATCGATGCCGCCAGCCCCAGAACCACTCCCAGCAGCGACAGCTTCAATCCCTGCATCATAACCACCCGCAAAACATCGCCGGTCCGCGCTCCCATCGCAATGCGAATGCCCACTTCGCGAATTCGTTGCCGCACCGAGTACGCCTGAACGCCGTAAATTCCAATCGCCGCAAGCAGCAAAGCCAATCCAGCGAACGCCGCCAGTAGCGTCATGCTTAGCCGCTGCTGCGTGAGCGATTGATCGAGAATATCTTGCATCGTGAGCACGCCCTCAACCGGAGTATCCGCATCGACCGAGTGCACCGCATCCGTTACCGCCGAGGTCAGCGATGTCGGCGGCAAACTGGTGCGCACCGCCAACGTCATTCGGCTGTTTCGTGGCGACTGCGTCATCGCCTGATACACCGCTTCCACTGGCGTGCTCACCGCCAGGCCCGTAAGTCTCACATTGCTCACCACGCCCACAACCTCGCGCGCACTTCCGGGGGAGAACGTGAGCGTCACATGTTTACCAAGTGGATTTTCGTTCGGCCAAAATCGACGAGCAAACGCTTCGCTCACCAAAACAACTTGGAGAGACTCGGCTTTATCGGCATCGTTGAAATCGCGGCCCTGCTTCAACGAAATATGCAGCGCGCTCAAATAGCCGGGCGCGATCAACCGAACGGGAACCTCAGGTTGGTCCGCCATCGTCACCACCGGCTGCCCTTCCACTAGCACCGGTTGTGTCGACCCTCCTTGCACTGGCAAGGCGTCCGCCGCACCCGCCGACACCACTCCCGGCAGCGTGCGTACTTTGGCCAGCACTGTATTAAAAAAATTATTTTGCTTTTCTACCGTGGGAAATTTCGCGGACGAGATGCTCACCGGCACGGTGAGAACATTTTGCGCGTCAAATCCCGCGTCGACGCCACGTAGCAAGGCCAGCGTACGAATCGTAAGTCCCGCGCCCACTAGTAAAACCAACGACAGCGTCACCTCCGCCACCACAAAGACGCTCCGCGCCCGGCCTCCGCCAGCGTCGGAATCCGTTCTGCCCACGCCTTGTTTAAGTGACGCATTCACATTCGTCTTGAGCAAATGCCACGAGGGCGCAACCCCTGCAAGAATTCCGGTCAGCACGGAAATCATCAGGGTAAATCCCAACACCCAGCCATCAAGACCTATCGTCACGGAAAGTGGCAGTTGCGGTCCGATAAACGCTGCAATCGCATCCACCACAAAATGCGCCAGCCCCAGCCCGAGAAGTCCCCCAGCCACCGACAGCAGCAAATTCTCAATCAACACCTGCCGGATCACCCGCCCGCGGCTCGCACCCAGCGCGACGCGAATCGCAATTTCCTTGCGTCGGCCCAGCGCTTTGGCCAGCGTCAGATTCGCGACATTCGTGCACGCAATCAAAAGCACGAACGCCACTGCGCCCAGCAAAATCAGCAGCGCCGGCTTCGCGGAACCCAGCAGTTGATCGCCAAGCGGCAATACCGCTGCGCCCCATCCCGCATCGTCCACCGGATATTCCTGCGCGAGCCGGTTCGAAATCGTATCCATTTCCGCTTGCGCGGTTTTTTGATCCACTCCCGGCTTCAATCGCGCGATCACCAAATAGTTGTGATTCCCTCGCACCGCGCTCTGTTTCGCAGACCACGCATTAGGCATCCACAACTGAGCCTGGAACGGAAAATCAAACTTTTCCGGCATCACCCCGATGACAGAATAATTTCGATCATCGAGCTTGATCGTTTTCTTCAGAATGTCCGCTGCGCCGCCGAAGCGAGTCTTCCAAAGCAAATCACTGATGATGACCACCAGACCGCTGCCCGTCTGATCGTCGTCAGCCACAAAAGAACGCCCAACAATCGGCGCAACGCCAAGCATCGAGAAAAAATCGTAAGAAACCGTCCGGCCTTGCAGCGACGCCGGGTTTCCAGCTTCGGAAAGATTAAAACTGCCGAATCCCACCGCGCTCATTTGCGAAAACACATGATTCTCGCTGCGCCAATCTAGAAAATTCGCCGCAGACACCACGAACTTCGGCACGCCGGGAAAACTCTTCTGCGGCGGCGTGTGCCACACCATCATCAAACGATTTGGATCCTGAAATGGCGGCGGCTGTAGAACCACCGCGTTCACCACGCTAAAAATTGCCGTGTTCGCTCCGATGCCCAATGCCAGCGTCAGTATTGCCACCGCGCTAAAGCCCGGAGACTTCCGCAACACCCGCAAGCCGTAGCGCAAATCCATAAATACTTCTTCCAGCCGAGGCCAACGCCACACCTCGCGGCCCGCTTCTTCCATCGACGTCACGTTGCCAAACTGCCTTCGCGCCGCCGCGGAAGCATCCGCGCGCGACATTCCTCCCGCCACCAGCTCCTCGATTTTTTCTTCCAGATGCGCGCGCACTTCCTCGGACAAATCCTCATAAATGCGTCGCCGCGTAAATATTCGCGTGAGCCAGTTCATGACTTCGCCGGCGCCAAAACGCGCGTTACGCCCTTCAGCATTCGCTCAAAGCTCGATACTTCCTGCTGCAGATGTTTCGCCCCCGCCGGAGTCAGCTTGTAAGTCCGCACCCGCCGATTGGTCGCCGATATTCCCCACTCCGCCTTCACCAATTCCGCCTTCAGCAAACGCTGCAAAGCCGGATACAGCGATCCTTCCTCAATCTGCAGCAAATCGTCCGACGCTTGCTTGATGTGCTGCACCAGCGCGTAGCCATGCAGCGGCCGCATTTTCAGCGTGCGCAAAATCATCATCTCCAGCGCGCCGGGAAACAGATCGCGTTCCTTATTCATTTTCATTGGGCAAAGCCTCGCTTAAAACGTCCGGTTAGAGTAGGCCGCACAAGGCCTAGAGCACAATAGTATTCCGGCGTAAGGAAAGTCAACAAGTTCTTCAGCTCCGCTGATCGCAGCACGGACGGTTGGCGCAACCTCGATCCGGCCGAAGATTTTGGGCTCTGAATGATTCTTGGGTGGTTTACCCTTAGCGGTTTGTTTTTGCGAAGGGTGAGACGCTCGGAGTATTCGAATACTATTCAGTTATCTAACTTATCTATTGACAAGCGGCAAATAACCTGCTATCCTGTTACGGTCATGCGCGGATTTCGGTCCTCACAACCCTCCGCGCCCTTACTCCGTCTGTCCACCACCCACTTCCAAACGCGCCACCCCCTCCATCCTAACTCCCGCAGAATCTTCACATTACAGACTGCCCTACCCGTAACTCCCGTAGAATCACATCCTTACAATTTGCCGGGGGTGGGTGGGTCCCCCGCCGATCTAGTCAACCCTCAATGCCCTCACCGGAGAAATCGACGCAGCTCGCATCGCCGGAATTATCGCCGCGAAGAACGAGCATATCGCCAAAGCCACCGTCGCCACCGCCAACGCAGCCGGATCCCAGGACGACACACCATAGAGTTGCGCCGAAATCAATCGTCCCGCGCCCACCGCCAGTGGCAAACCGAGCAGCAAACCGATCAGCACCCGCCTGAACGCGCCGCTAAGTACCAGTTGAATCACTCTCGGACGGCCCGCGCCCAGCGCCATCCGAATACCAATCTCATTCGTTCGCTGCGCCACCGTGTACGCCGTCACTCCGTACAAACCGATCGCCGCCAGCACCAGCGCCACAATTCCAAACAGCCCCGCCAAACTGGCCACCGCGCGTTCCTGATCGAACGAAAGCTCTACCTGCTGCCGCATGGTGCGAATACTGTTAATCGTAAGGTTCGGATCCAGTTCAGAAAGCATGCGTGTCAGTTGCGGTTCCAGCACCGCGGGAGACTGGCCGGTGACCAGCATGATTCCGCCTATAAAGTGCGAGCGGAACTCCAGCTTCTTCATCAAATCGTTTTGATATGCAACGTTCTGCTGCAGCGGAACGTAAAACATCGGACGCGCGGGACGCTCCAGTCTAAAGCCGGCGAATTTCGCGTCGCGCACCACGCCAACGATTCGGAAAGTGTTCGCCAGTTCCGGCACGTCCAATCCGAAGTGTTGATCGATCGGATCTTCCGTCGATTTGAAAAATCGCTTCACGAACGCTTCATTCACCACTGCGACCGGTTCCGCAGTTTCATTGTCTGCGGCGGTGAAAGCGCGGCCCCGCAAAGTGGGAATGCCCAAATTTTGCAGGTAGTCGGTGCTTACGCGGTCCCAGGATGCTCCCGCTTCTTCACTGAGCTTTGCCGGAGGATGCCCGGCCACCATGATCAATTCACCCCAGTTGTCGGTCAGCGGGTTGTACATGGCGAGTCCGGAAGCCTGAATGCCGGGCATGCGTCCGAGATGCTCTTCCATTTGCCGGTACAGCGACGCCAGTTGCGGCTGCGTGTAATTCGAGGGCGGATTATTCATGTCCACCTCCACTCGATTCTGCAGTTGGTAACCGAAATCCTGGTTTTCCAGTTTGTTCAAACTGCGTGCCAGCATCGTCGAGCCGGCCACCAGCACCACGGAAAGCGTAGCTTGCACCACCAGCAGAGCTTTCCGCGCGAAAGACGAACGGTCGCTGTTCCCCCGCCCCGTGCCGCGCAGCGCATCGGCGGGATCGGTGCGCGTAGCAAACCACGCGGGCGCCGCTCCGAAAATAATTCCCGTGAGCAACGCCAGCGCAAACGCGAACGCCAAAATAAGGAACGACGGCATGATGCTGATCGGCAGAAAATGCGAACTGTGAAAAGCCAGCGCCAGCAGCAGACGCGCCGCGCCCATCGCGACCACCAACCCCACGACGCCGCCAATGAACGCCAGCAGAATGCTTTCCGTCAGCGCCTGCGTCACAATTTGACTTCGTGTCGCGCCCATTGCCAGCCGCACCGCGGTTTGCGCGCGTCGCGCAACTCCGCGTGCCAGCAGCAAATTGGCAACGTTGGCGCATGCGATCAGCAAAACCAATCCGCACACCGCCAGAAGTATTTGCAGGCTGCGGCCATATTCCTCTTTCATCACCGCCACTCCGGCGCCTGCGGGAACAACTTCGACGGTTTGCTTCGGCAGCATACGAATCACGTCCGGCATCCATACGGCGGGGTAACCGGAATCGTTTTGCAGCCATTGCCGCAGCACTCCCGTAAGGCGCGAAGCCATGCCGTTGATGGACCCTCCGGGATGCACCCGGCCGATCATGCGCAACCACGCGGAAATGGGTTGGCGAAGCAGGCTCGCCTCGCCGTTGATCATCGGCTCTTGCTGGAGCGGAATCCAAATGTCCGGCGGGTCGCTTTGCAGCGTTTCGCCAAAAAATCCGGCAGGAGCTACACCAATCACCGTTACCGGATGGCCGTCCAGCGCGAACGTCGCACCAACCACCGAGGGATCGCTGGCGTAAGTCGTTTGCCAGACGCGGTGACTCAGCACGGCGACTGGCGCGGCCGCAGGCTTGTCGTCGTCCGCGGTGAAAACGCGGCCGCCAAAAGCGCTAACGCCGAGTGTGGAAAAGTAGCTGCCAGTAACGTATTCGGAGCGCAGGGGCCTCGCAATGGATTCCCTGCCCTCGCGGCGAACTCCGATCCGTCCGCGGCCTGCCTGAAAGGCGGTAACTTCTTCAAATTCAGGAGCTTCCGACTTGAGCCGTTCGTACAAGGAATACGAATACATTCCCCATTTGTCTTGGGGACCCCCTTCCACACAGCAATCGTCACCGACACCGACGCGATACAGAGTGCCAGGGTCCGAAACCGGCAAGGATCGGAGCATCACCGCATGAATTAACGTGAAAATTGCCGTGGTCCCGCCGATGCCCAGCGCCAGGGTAAGCACCGCTGCCGCCGTGAAAATCGGGGACTGCCGAAATTGTCGCAACGCGTAGCGCAGATTTGCCGGCAAGCTTCGCATCGAGCACCTCTCTATCTGTACGTTACGAATGGCACGCGCTGCAAGTTCCCTAAGATCTGGCACTGGGCGCTGCAATATCTAGAGCTTAGGAGCGAAAATTCATTTAAGTATCTGCAAACATAGCGACATTCGGCTGGTGGTTATATTGACGTTGGCTGGCGTGATTGGTCACTCGGGCAGTGAGATTCGCCTGTGGAAACAGGGGGCCAGGCACAAGAAGGCGGATTAGATTGCATCGGAGCAGCAAAGTTTAAAGGTATCGTTAAGGTGTCGACGTGTGCCAGCATCTTGCGCAAGTTGGTGTGCATCAGGGAGCGTTTGTGGACTCAATTCATTTGTCATTTCGATACGAAGAACGAGACTATGTGCGGGCGATGCGATCGCATTACGCTTCGCGGCTCAGACTCAAAACCGACATCATTGCGATTGTCCTGGGAGGCGCTCTTGGGATTTACGCCTGTCAATCGCTCGATTCGCCCTGGTGGGGAGTGGTGCTCGTTTGCAGCACAGGACTGTTGGCGTTGCTGCTCGTCGCCGCTTTCACAGTACTGCCAAAACGACTCTTTCGTGGAGAACCGAAATTCCGCGACGAATATTCACTCACATTTTCAGGTGACGGCATCCACTTTCAGACGGTCCACATCGATTCTCATTTGCAATGGAGTATGTATCATCGAGCGACTGTTGATCGTCATTCGTTTATTCTTTATCACGGCACCGCTGCATTTTCGGTGATTCCTAAACGTGTTTTTGAAAGTGACGAACAGCGATTGGCATTCGAGCGTTTGATTACACAGAAGATTCCAAAGATGACGAACAAAATGCGCAAATCATGATTGTTAAGAATGCCGGAGGTTCTTTCGAGTGGAAACGAATAATACTTGGACGCTCTGGTCCGAAGAATGTTGCGGAAAGAAATTTCTGTGGGTGGATTTGATTTGCTACGATGGTTTTGACGGCGGCGCGTGGCCAGGTCAGGAAACACCTTCAGCTTGAATTGCGAATAATTTTTTTCAGGGCTTGGGAATAATTTTTGCAGGTGGGCGAGGCGCCGGATTTTTTGCGGTACTTGCCGTGCTTGCGGTGATTGCGGCGCTTGCGGTGTGTACTAGGAGACGACGATGGGTTTTGCCACGAATGCAATACACGTTGGGCAGGAGCCGGATCCGGCAACCGGCGCGATTGTTGCGCCAATTTATCAAACGTCGACGTATGTGCAGACCGAGCTTGGAAAAGATAAAGGATACGACTACGCGCGCACCAATCATCCCAACCGCAAAGCGCTGGAACGCACTATGGCGAAATTGGAAGGCGGACACAGCGCGTATGTATTTACTTCTGGAATGGCGGCGATTGATGCGGTATTCCGGCTGCTGCGGCCAGGCGATCACGTTTTAGTTTCCGAAGCGGTGTACGGCGGCGTGTTCCGGCTATCGACACAATTGCTGGTGCACTTTGGCCTGGAATTCAGTTTCGTGGACACGTCCACACCGGAAGCGGTGATGAGCGCGCTACGGCCGAACACGAAAATGTTGTACGTGGAAACGCCGACGAATCCGACCATGCGGGTGACCGATCTGGCGGCGGTGGCGAAAGTGGCCAACGACCGGAATATTACTTTGGCGGTGGACAATACTTTTTTGAGTCCTTATTTGCAGCGGCCAATTGAATTGGGCGCGCACATCGTGGTTCATTCGATGACGAAATATTTGAATGGCCACAGCGACGCCACCGGAGGCGCGGCAATTTTGACGCGTCCGGAGGATGCGGAGAAAATTTATTTCATTCAGCGCTCGGCCGGCAGCGGACTGGCGCCGATGGATTGTTTTTTGGTTTCGCGCGGCATCAAGACTTTGGCGGTGCGGATGTTGCAGCACAATGCCAACGGAATCGCGGTCGCGCGGCACTTGGACACACACCCGAAAGTTCGCAAAGTTTTTTATCCGGGGTTGCCTTCGCACCCGCAACATGAAATTGCCCGCAAGCAGCAACGCGGACCGGGAGCGATGTTGTCGTTTGATTTGGGGTCGCTGGAAGCGGCGCGTCGCTTTTTGAATCAAGTGAAGTTGTGCTCGCTGGCCGAAAGTTTGGGCGGAGTGGAAACGTTGATCTCGTTGCCGGCGCTGATGACCCACGCGTCGATGCCCGTGGATGTCCGCGAGCGGGTGGGAATTACCGAAGGGCTGGTCAGGTTGTCGGTGGGTATTGAAGACGTGGAAGATATCACAGCAGATTTGGACCAGGCATTGTTGTATGTGTAGTGCCCAGGCGAATGGCCGCGGTTGCCGTGGTATTGGCAACCGTCCTTCCAGCGCGTCGCGCATCTAAATATTGGATTCAGACGAAGCGCGGGTTTCGGTTAACGAAATCGCCGCGCCTACACTACGTTTCGGGTGACGCATCGATGAGCGAACCTATCAAAGTCGAAGTGCTAAAAGAAATATTCGATCAAATGTTCACGCTGCTGGAATCACTGGAAACACAGAGCATGGCGGCGCTAGCGTATTTGAAAGAGGAAGGCCGCGCTACGGATAAAAAGCTACGGCCGCACATGGAGCAGGCGGCGAATGCAAGCAGCGTGAAATGGCGGGCAGCTCGGGTGCGAATGGAGTATTTGCTGACTCCGATTAAGGCGGGATCGAAGACGGAAGAAAAATCCGGGGAATCTGGTGCGCAAGAAGCTGGAGGAAAAAAGGAAGAACAATCGGCGGGAAGTTACGAGAAATATTTGCGCCCTGAAGATGGTAAAGAATCCAAGAGTGAAGAAAAGAGTAAAAACAAAGCAGACGAAAAGGATAAACAAAAAACGGTGAACGCATCGGCGGATGCCGGTGAGAAAGCTAAAAAACAGACTGCCGACAACACCAAAAACGACAACAGCGCCAGTGCGACGACGAAAGACCACGCTGAGAAAAAAGGTGAAAACGAGAACAATAAATCAGCTAAGACTGATGGCGCGGCCACCCACGAAGATATGAAAGCGGCCGCTCATGCCGATGCACACCAAGCGTCTGGCAGTGACAAGGAGACGCAGAAAGAAGAGTCCAAAGGCGACGATGCTGCGAAGGCGGCTGGGGGCAATAAGTAGCGGCGTGATGTTGGTTGGCGTGCAGGGCCTTTTGCAAAGAGCTGAAGAGAAAAGCAGATTCCTCGGGCAACTCCGGCCCTCGGAATGACACGTTTGGGGATAGGGCAAAGTTGGGAGTGAATGTTTTGAGGATGGCATACCGCACCCCCGGAGTGACGCGTTCGAGATTGGGCAGAGTGCGCGCTTCGGAATGAATGTTCAGGAGGTTTTCGGCGGGCGATTGGTGGAATCGGTGAGCCAGGTCAGGTAGTCGCGGGAAACCACGGTGACTGGAAGGACGACGAATTCGGGAACATCGTAGCTATGCAGGCGTTTGATTTCGGTTTCCAGATCGCGGATGCGCGCGGCGGTAGTTTTGAGAATGAGCAGCCACTCGCGGGCTTTTTCGACTTTTTCTCGCCAGCGATAAATGGATTCCACCGGGCCGAGTACAATATTGGCGCAGGCGGCAAAGCGTTTGGTGACAACTTTTCTTGAGATTCTGCGGGCTTCCGTGAGCGTTCCGCAGGTAACGAGAACGACGCGGACCGTTTGCTGCTGTTTCATGTTTGGCCTCCGAGATTGAATGGTCTAAGGAATTTGTCGCACCTCTTTGCATGGTACAAACTTTTTTAATTTATGCAACTCAATATAAGTAACTTTATGTTCATAAATTTAGGGAAGACAATTTCGCCAGGTTAACTTGGCCACGTTAACTTCGGCAGCGCAACTTTCTCAGCTGAACGCGCACAGGAACGGGCTAGAATACAGAAACGATGAGCACTGCACCGATTAAATTTGGGACATCCGGATGGCGCGGACTGATCGCCGACGATTTTACATTTGCGAATGTGCGGCTGGCGGTGACGGCGATCGCCGAGCATGTGAACAGCGGTAAAAAGAATTCCACGATTTTGATCGGATACGACACGCGTTTTTATTCGGAAGAGTTTTCGCAACTGGCAGTGGACATTCTGCGGCAGCACAAAATTCGCACGCTTTTGTGCGAGACGTTTACACCGACACCAGCGATTGCATTTGAGGTGACGCGCAGCAAGCTGGATGGGGCGATCAACTTCACCGCCAGTCACAATCCGGCGCAATATCACGGACTGAAATTTTCGACGTCGGATGCGGGACCGGCGCTGCCGGAAGTGACCAAGGATATTGAAACCCGAGCGGCGAAACTGGCGAGCCGTGGCGGCGTGGCTCCGCTGCAACACGACGAAGCGAACAGCAAGAGCGAAATGGTGAATCTGCGCGAAGGCTATTTGAAACGCCTGGAAGAACTGGTGCGTTTCGATGTGCTGCGAAAATGCAAAGGAAAATTTATCGTGGACGCGCTGCACGGATGCGGCGCGGGATATTTGGATGACGCACTGGCGAAGCATGGCGTTGCCATTGAGGCGATGCGCACGGAACGGGATTGTTTGTTCGACGGCACCGGGCCGGATGTGTCCGACGAAAATCTTGCGCCGTTGCGGGCGGCGGTTACCAAGTCTGGCGCGGTAGCGGGCCTGGCCACGGACGGCGACGCGGACCGCTTTGGAATTATCGACCGCGACGGGACGTGGGTTTCGCCGAATCAGATTTTGGCGCTGGTGTACGACTATCTGGTGGAGACGCGCGGATGGAAAATGCCGGCGGCGCGGAGCGTCGCCACTTCTGAAATGATCGATGCGGCGGCGAAATCGCATGGGCAGCGAACGCATCAGACGCCGGTGGGGTTCAAGTACATCGGACAATTGATTCGCGAAGATAAAATCGCGATGGGCGGTGAGGAAAGCGCGGGACTCACCATTCGCGGGCATATCCCGGAGAAGGACGGAATTCTGGCGTGTTTGCTGGTGGCGGAAATGCTGGCGGCGCGGGGCGCGTCGTTGAAAGAACAAATCGCGCAATTATTCAAGAAATTGGGACGCGAGTTCTGGCCGGTGCGCGAGAATCTGCATTTGAGCGACGAACAAAAGGCAAATGCGGTGAAGAAGATTGCGATGGACGCTTCGACACTGCTGGGCCGAAAAGTGGTATCGGTGGACCGAACAGATGGAGCAAAATTCGCGTTTGCAGACCGTTCATGGATATTGTTGCGGCTTTCTGGAACCGAACCGCTGCTGCGAGTTTACGCCGAAGCGGATAGCGCAAAGGCATCGGCGAAGCTGACCAAGGAAGCGACGGAATGGCTACTGAAAGACGGCAAGTGAAGAGCGATGTGGAGACGGAAGGGCAAGTCACGCAATTTTTGAGAAAAAATGGCGGCCTGATTCTGGGTTTGTTTGTGGTGGCGCTGATTGTGCACGACATTTTTGGCACGCACGGATTTTTGGCGATGCGCCGCACGCAGAATGAAATCGAGCGAGTGAAGAAGGATATTAATCGGCTGAGTGTGGAGAACTCGCAACTGAGCGACGAAGTGAAAGCGCTGCGAAGCGATCCGAAATATATTGAAAAACTGGCGCGCGAGGGCATGGGGTTTTCCAAGCCTGGCGACGTGATTATCAAGATTCAGGAATGGCAGCAGCAGGCGCGGGACTCGGACGCAAAACACTGACCGAGCGATTTTTCCACTTGGTGCGCAACAGCGAGATGGCCAGCATCGCGGCGCAAATCAGCAGCAATCCTCCGGTAGATTTCAGGATGGCGCACTGCCCTTTCGGCAAAATCGACAGCCGGCCGAAAACAAATTCGATGTGCACCCAATAGACCAAGAGCGACGTGGTGCCCAGTTGTATGACCGGACTAAATCCCTTTTGCGCGAATCCCCAGCGGCACCACGCATAGGTGAGCGAAAGAAGAATCAGCAAAATGCCGCAGCGCATCAGAAAAAAATTTGGACTGGTGTGCCAGTAATCGTAAATAGCGCTGGGATAAAGTCGTAACGGCGCGCCGTCAAACAAAAGCGAGAGAAGACAGACGGCGGCGCCGATGGCTCCGAGGCCAGCAAAAGCGGATATTTCTTTTTTGCGGGCATCGCCGGAAAAAAGAAAAAGTCCGACGGAAAGACCGACAAAAGCGAAAGCCATCCACGGGAAAATGGGAAAAAGCCAAACTTGCGGCTGCTGGAAGTTGTGGACGCCGTTGATGTAAGACTCGACGGGCCAGGGGAGGCGGTGGAAGGCGGAGGTGGTCCAGAGAAGCGGGGTGACGAGCGAAATTAAAGCGGCGGCGGCGAGGCTGACCACGATGGCGCGGTTGCGCGATTTTTCTATGGCGATGGGGTCGCTGCCTTCGGGAGCGGAAGTGAGCCAGCGAAGCACGCCCATGAACATGAGCGCGAGGCCTAAAATGTTGAGAATGTCGACGCGAAGCAAATCGGTCCAGGGAGATTTGGGATAGCCGACGACGAATTCCTGGAGACGGAAAAAAATGCCGAGGGCATAGATTTGCGCCCCGCGTACCAGCGCGGTTTTTGCGATGGCTGCCGAAGTGAAACCCTTGGCGCGAAGTTTTTCGGAGACGAGCGCGGAAGAAATGCCGGTGAGAAAGAGGAAAAGCGGCGCGGGAAGCGTGCCGCCGAGTTGGGCCCAGCGGAAAAATTCGGTTTTTTGTTTGTCCAGAGTGAGCCAGGAGCTGTAACAGTGCGCCTGGAACATCAGCAGGCAGGCGAGACCGCGCATCCAGTCGAGGTAGGCGAGGCGTTTAGCGGGTTGTGTTTGCGGCGGCACGGTGGCGCGAATTAATGCAACGATTTTACGCGAATTGTGGGGAGAGAGCACCTGGGGATAGGATTTACGGGCGCTGGCTGTTAGGGTCGCTGACATTCGATAAGGCGGATTTGAGTTGGGCGACTAAGTCGGCGGGGCACCGTCTAAGGATTTGACGGTGGGAACATGGGCGTGGCCCGGAGCGTATCTTTAAGAGGTAACCTTAGTGCGCAACGGCCCGCGGCGCAGGCCCGGCAGGGTGCAAGCGATCCACGACATAAAAGGTCCACGAGACGAGAGGTCTAACGATGGAAACTTTGTGGCAAGACGTGCAGTTTGCTTTTCGCATGATGCGAAAAAATTTAGGGTTCACCACGGCGGCGGTGGTGTGCCTGATGCTGGGGATTGGCGCGACGACGGGAATATTTACGGTGGTGAACGCGGTGCTGCTGCAGCCTTTGCATTATTCGCATCCGGAGCGGCTGGTGCGGGTGTACACCGAGTTTCCGACATTTCCGAATGGCGGGCTGCATCGATTCTGGACGTCTGGACCGGAATTTCTGGATTTGAGGAAGGATACGCGTTCGTGGGATTCGCTGGATGCGTGGACTACAGGCGGCTCGAATCTTGGCGGGAAAACGCAGCCGGTGTGGGTGACTGCGGCGTATGTTAGCGGCGGATTGCTGGAGAGTTTGGGAGTAGCGCCGCTGCACGGGCGATTGATTTCGGCGGCAGACGACGCTCCGGGGGCGACGAGTGTTGCGGATATTTCGTATGGCACGTGGCGCAGCGTGTTCGGCGGCGACGCGGATATCGTGGGACGGGTGACGCAACTGGACGGAGTGAAGTGCACGATTATCGGGGTGATGCCGCAAGGATTTCAGTTCCCTCCTGGGGAGCAGGACGCGGCACAGTTGTGGTCGGCGTTGCAGCTTGATCCGGCGAAACCTGGAAACCGAGGGGCGCACAATTTCTACTTGCTGGGACGGCTGAAGCCGGATGTGTCCGCGGCAAAAGCGCAGGGCGAACTAGAGTCGCTGGTACAAGCTTACGGAGAAAAGCGCGCGCCGAAAACGCATAGCTTCGATCCTAAAAAGCACACGATTGTGAGCTTCCCGTTGCAGACAGAAGTGGTGTCTGGCGTGCGGCCGGCTTTGCTGATGCTGCTGGGGGCGGTGATGTTTGTGCTGCTGATCGCGAGCGTGAATGTGGCAAATCTTTTGCTGGCGCGGGCAGAGGCGCGACGGCGAGAAATTGCGGTACGCGGGGCGTTGGGAGCGGGACTGGTGCGGCTGGCGCGACAGTTTGCGACGGAAGGCATTTTGCTGGCGATGTGCGGCGCAGTGCTGGGATTGGCGCTGTCTTTCGGCGGAGTGCGACTGGTGCAACTGACCAACGCCGGAGGATTGCCGCGGGCGGATGAGATTTCAATGGACTGGCGGGTGCTGGTGTTCACGCTGGTGGTGAGTCTGGCGACGGGCGTGCTGTTTGGGCTGGCTCCGCTGTTGCCAATGTTGCTGGGCGGAATTTCTGAATCGCTAAAGGATACTTCGGGAAGTTCGACCGCGACGGGCGGAGCACAACTTTTTCGGCGGGTGCTGGTGGCCGGAGAATTGGCGATGGCGCTGGTGCTGCTGATCGGATGCGGGTTGATGGTACGAGCCTTCTGGAAGTTGCAGGAAGTGCATACGGGGCTGTCCGCGGACGATGTGGTGACGATGAGAATATCGATGCCGACGGGGACGTACGCGGATAACGCGAAGATCAAGGATTTTTGGACGCGATTTGAAGAACGGCTGGGCCATTTGCCGGGAGTGAAGTCCGCTGCGCTGGTTTCCGGGCTGGCGCCGATGCGTCCGCCGAACATGAACGATACGGACATCGAAGGATTTGTACCAACGGAAGGCGGGCCGATTCAAAATGTGGATTTCTATCAGGCGGTGAGCAAGGATTATTTTGCAACGATGGGAATTCGTTTGATGGATGGGCGATTGTTCGACGGCCGCGATGTGCAGGGCGGTCCCGATGTGGCGATCGTAAATAGCACGATGGCGATGACGTTCTGGCCGCACCAGAATGCGATTGGGCGGCGGATTCGTCCGGGCGGGGCGAAGGATTGGTGCACGGTGATTGGCGTGGTGGACGACGTGAAAAATGCGGGGCTGGACCGGCCGACTGGGACGGAACTCTATCTGCCGGATCAGCAAACGGCTGCAGGCGGCTACACGAGCATGTATGCGGTGTTGCGGGCGAGTTCGGGAGATCCGAGTTCGTTGGCGGCGTCGGTGCGCGAGCAATTGGGGGAACTCGATTCGTCACTGCCGCTTTCGGATGTGCGATTGATGGAGGACGTGTTATCGCGGGCGCAAGCGCGGCCGAGATTCTTGACGATTCTGCTGACATTATTTTCGCTAGTGGCGTTGGCGATTGCGACGGTGGGGATTTATGGCGTGGTTTCTTACTCGGTGGCGCGGCGCACGAAGGAGTTTGGATTGCGGATGGTACTGGGAGCGCAAGGCGGAGATGTGCTGGGGCTGGTGATGAAGCAGGGCACGGGCATGGTGCTGGTGGGGATTGCGGCGGGATTGATTATTTCGATCGCGCTGACACGGTTGATGGCGAGCTTGTTGTTTGGAATTGCGGCTACCGATTTGGCGACATTTGGCACGGTGACGGCACTACTGGCTGGGGTGGCGTTGGCTGCGTGCTATGTGCCGGCGAGACGAGCGACGCGGGTGGATCCGATACAAACGTTGCGGTACGAATGACGCCTGAACGGCGTCGGATTTCTATTGTAGAAAAACGGAAACAATTGAGAGCGGCGTTTTACGAAATGGAATTAGCGGACGACGCCGGCTAGTGGGCTGGAGGCAGCGGCGTAGAGGCGCTTGGGCATGCGGCCGGCGAGATAGGCTTTGCGTCCGGCGGAGACGGCTTCGCGCATGGACTCGGCCATGAGCACGGCGTCTTGCGCTTCGGCGATGGCGGTGTTCATCAGCAAGCCGTCAGTGCCGAGCTCCATGGCGAGGGCTGCGTCGGAAGCGGTGCCGACGCCGGCATCGACGATCATGGGGACTTCCGTGATGCGTTCGCGCAAGATGCGGAGGTTGGCGGGATTTTGGATGCCGAGGCCGGAACCGATCGGAGCTGCCATGGGCATCACGGCAGCGGCGCCGGCGTCGATCAATTTACGCGCGGCGATCAAGTCGTCGTTGGTGTAGGGCAAAACGACGAAACCCTCTTTGACCAGAACTCGCGTGGCTTCGATGAGCTGCTCGGTGTCCGGAAAAAGGGTTTGCTGATCGCCAATCACTTCCAGCTTGACCCAATGGGAGAGGCCGACTTCGCGGCCGAGGCGAGCGGTGCGGATGGCTTCGTCGGCGGTATAGCAGCCGGCGGTGTTGGGTAGGATAAACATTTTCTCGCGGTCAATATAATCGAGAAGAGATTCCTTGGATTTATCCGTCAAATTAACACGGCGGACGGCGACGGTGACCATGTCGGCTCCGGACGCGGCGTGAGCGCGGGCCATTTCTGGGAAGCTGCGATATTTTCCGGTGCCGACAATCAGGCGGGATTTGAAGGCGCGGCCGGCGATGACCAGGCTGTCTGACATGGAGTGCTCCCAAGGAAGATTGTAGAACGTCGGGATGCTGAAACAAAATCGGCGGTGGTGCGTAGTTGGAGGTGGCGTCCTCAGATTTACTGACAGGCGCGGGTGGAGCGATGTACACTTACTCGCTCTTTCGGGGCACAGGTCGGGGTTCGGGGTCGCAACAACCATTTAGCAGGTTCCCCTCAGCTGGAAATGGGCGGAGTTCGGAAAGTTTCGCCTGTAAGACTGCGTTTTATTGGACTAGTAGAGTTTGCAATTCAATTTGTGACGGAGGACTTTTGATGCGAATGAAAGCGGTGGTTTTATTTTTGGCGCTCGCGGTGTTTGCGGTGGGCGGATACGCGCAGACGAAGGATATCGATATCCCATTCGAGAAATTCGTGCTGAGCAACGGCTTGACGGTAGTGGTGCACGAAGATCATAAGGCGCCGATTGTGGCGATTAACGTGTGGTATCACGTGGGGTCGAAGAACGAGAAGCTGGGAAAAACGGGTTTCGCACACTTGTTTGAGCACTTGATGTTTGGCGGCAGCGAACATGCCAAGGGCCGCTATATCGATGCGATGGAGCACATCGGCGCGACCAATTTGAACGGCACTACGAATTCCGACCGCACAAATTATTTTGAGAATGTACCGACGTCGGCAGTGGATTTTACACTGTGGATGGAGTCTGACCGTTTGGGACATTTGCTGGGCGCGTTGGACGAGAAGACGCTGACATTACAGCGCGGCGTGGTGCAGAACGAAAAACGGCAGGGCGAAAACCAGCCGTACGGCGTGACGCAGCAATTGATCGCGCAGAACACTTACCCGGCGGGCCATCCTTATTCATGGACGGTGATTGGCGACATGGCCGATCTGGACGCAGCTTCCATGAAGGATGTGCAGGATTGGTTCAAGACGTATTACGGACCGTCGAATGTGACGATTGTTTTGGCTGGCGACATTGATGTGAAAACCGCCAAAGAAAAAGTGGAAAAGTATTTTGGCGACATTCCGGCCGGACCGCCGGTGGCGCACCAGAGTGTGTGGATTGCGAAGATGACCGGGTCGCACCGGGAGATTGTGCAGGATCGGGTGCCGCAGGCGCGCGTTTACAAAATCTGGAACGTGCCGCCAGTGGGCAGCGCCGATTCCGATTATCTGGATCTGGTGGCATCGATCCTGACACGCGGAAAGACTTCGCGTCTTTACAAGCGGCTGGTTTACGACGATCAAATCGCCACGAGTGAAAATGCGTTCGTCAATACCCGCGAAATCGGCAGCCAGTTTTATCTGATTTCAACGGCGCGTCCCGCTGGAGACTTGGAGCGAGTCGAAAAGGAAACGGACGAAGAACTGGCTCGCTTTATGAAGGATGGCCCGACCGCAGAGGAACTACAGCGAGTGAAAACGGAATCTGCTGCCGACTTTATTCGCGGCATCGAGCGAAT
Source organism: Candidatus Acidiferrum sp. (assembly GCA_036495905.1). Classification (GTDB taxonomy): domain Bacteria; phylum Acidobacteriota; class Terriglobia; order Acidiferrales; family UBA7541; genus Acidiferrum. The sequence goes on along the minus strand of DASXMB010000028.1, from coordinate 65,720 downwards.
CGGCGGGTTCGGAGGAAAGTCCGACCAACTGGCGGAGAGTCAGGTCTACCTGGGAAGTCCTGACGCTTACAAAATTTCGTTGAAGCGGGTGCAAGAGGCGACCGCGGAAGATTTGAAGGCGGCGGCGAATCGCTGGCTGGCGGACGGAGTGTACGTTCTGGAAGTGCATCCATTCCCGGAATACAAGACGGCTTCCACTGGAGCGGATCGCAGCAAGGCTCCGGAATTGGGAGCGCCACCGGAGCTGAAGTTGCCCAAGATGCAGCGAGCGACTTTGTCCAATGGGCTGAAAGTGATTTTGGCCGAGCGCCACGAAGTTCCACTGGTCAGTTTTTGGGTGAGCGCCGACGCTGGATACGCGGCGGATCAGTTTGCATCGCCAGGAACGGCGAGCATGACCATGGCGCTCTTGACAGGCGGTACGAAGGCGCGAGACGCACTGCAGATCAGCGATCAACTGGAAGGGTTGGGCGCGGAAATCCGGGCAACGTCAAGCCTGGATTTGTCCAACGTTTATCTCTCGGCGCTGAAGTCGAATCTGGATGCCTCGCTTGATTTATATGCGGATGTGCTGCTGAATCCTTCGTTCCCTGAGGCCGATTTCTCGCGGCAAAAGACGCAAACCCTGGCGCGAATTCGACAGGAAGAAAATAATCCGCAGACGATGGCGCTACGCGTGTTCCCTGCTCTTTTGTACGGCGCGGGTCATGCATATGGCACTCCATTCACAGGTTCAGGAACAACCGAGAGCGTCAACAAAATGACGCGGGAAGATTTGGTGAAGTTCCATCAGGTATGGTTCCGGCCAAACGACTCGACGCTGGTGATCGTTGGAGATACGACGCTAAGCGAAATTACTCCCAAGCTGGAGAAAGTTTTCGCGAATTGGAAAGCCGGAAAGGTTCCAACAAAAAACATCGGAACCGTGGCTCTGGCGCCAAAATCGACGGTATATCTAATCGACAAACCTGGAGCACAACAATCCGTGATCCTCGCGGGAGAAATTGCTCCGCCGGAAAAGAATCCCAAGGAGATCGCGATTAAAGCGATGATGGACGACCTGGGCGGAAGTTTCGGGTCGCGCATGAATATGAACTTGCGCGAAGACAAGCACTGGTCATATGGAACGCAGGGTACCATCGTAGGCGCGCGCGGGCAGCGGCCATTTGTGATCGTTGCTCCGGTGCAGACCGACAAGACCAAGGAATCCATGGAAGAAATGAACAAGGAATTCCGCGGAATCGTGGGGGCTCGCCCGGTGACTCCCGAAGAGTTGACTCGAGTGCAAGCAAATGAAACATTGAGCTTGCCAGGCTCGCGGGAAACGCAAAACGCCGTGGGTAATTCCATCATCGACCTGGTGCACTATGGCCTTCCCGACGATTATTACGAAACGTTCGCCGGGAAAGTACGGACGTTGAAGACGACCGATCTGGATGAGGCCGCGAAAATTGTGGTACATCCAGACAACCTGACCTGGGTGATCGTAGGCGATCGCGCGAAGATTGAAGCTGGAATTAAAGAGCTGAATCTTGGCGAATTCAAGGTGATGACGCCTGACGGAAAAGTACAGTAAAGACAACTCTGGGGCGGGCATTCGTCCGGGCAGTACGGGCGAAGGTCCGCCCCTTTTCTTTTTTGCGGCAAAGCTGAAACTATGATCGCTGGGTGGGGCGTGAATGTTTGCGGATCGTACCAACTGGGATCTGACAGCAAACCGACTTGGCAAAGCGCTTGCCGCTCACAAAGCAAGTGGAAAACAGCTGCTGGACTTAACCGCATCGAATCCCACGGAATGCGGTTTCGCATATGATCAAGAAAAAATACTGTCGGCACTGAGTAACCCGGCTGCGCTGGGGTACGAACCTAACGCGAGGGGCATGGAGGTCGCTCGCCAGGCAGTCGCGGCCTGTTACGGCGAGCGCGGAGTACGCGTTTCTGCCGAAAATATTATTCTGACGACGAGCACGAGCGAAGCGTATTCTTTCGCGTTCCGCACGCTTTGTAATCCTAGCGATGAAGTTTTGATTCCAGAGCCGAGTTACCCGCTGTTTGATTTCCTTGCCGACATTCAGGACGTGAGGTTGGTGCGCTATCCGCTGGTGTACGACCATGGCTGGCAAATTCATTTGGATGCTTTGGAGCGGGCCATCACGGAGCGGACGCGCGCGGTTATTGTGGTGAATCCGAATAATCCGACGGGAAGTTTTGTTAAACGCGGCGAGGTTGAGGTTCTGAATCGGATTTGCTCGGCTCGCGAAATGGCGATCATTGCCGACGAAGTCTTCCTGGATTTTTCCTTAGAAGATCGAACGAAGGCAAGTTTCGCCGGAAACACAGGGGCGCTGAGCCTCACGATGAGCGGACTGTCTAAAGTTTGCGGTTTGCCGCAGATGAAAATGGCTTGGCTGGTGGCAAGCGGGCCTGACCCTCTGAAGCAAGACGCAATGGCGCGGCTGGAGGTGATTGCGGACACGTATCTTTCTGTCAGCGCGCCAGTCCAGTTGGCTACGCCCGCATTTTTGGCAGGAGGCCGCAATTTTCGCGCTCAGGTCCAAGCGCGCGTGAAGCGCAATCTTGCAGAATTAGACCGGCAATTGGCGTTGCAAGAAGCTTGCGAGCGGCTGAAAGTGGAAGGGGGTTGGTATGCGGCGCTGCGGGTGCCGGCGACGCGTTCCGATGAAGATCTCGCAATCGGGTTGCTCGACAGCCATGGTGTTTACGTTCACCCTGGGCACTTCTACGATTTCACTGGGAATGGATTTTTGATTGTTAGCCTGATTACGAGCGAGCAAGTTTTTGCGGATGGAGTCGGGCGCATTCTGTCGATGTTTTGACCAACTCGCGTTAGTTCTGCACCAGAGGACGAGGTTCAGCGACATCCGCATATAAACGCTCAATCACGTCGCGATATTGCTGCTCGATGACGCGGCGCTTGAGCTTCAGCGTGAAGGTTAGCCCGCCGTTATCGAAAGTGAAGTCTTCCGGCAGCAACGCAAATCGCTTGATGGTTTCAAATTGCGCCAAATGAACGGTAAGGCGCTTGACCTCGCCGTCGATCAGCGCCCGCACCCAGGGATGCGCGACCATCTCTTCCTTCGTGGCGAACTGGATTCCCTCTTCTTGAGCTTTGGCGGTGACGGTGACGGGGTTCAGAACCAAAAGGGCTACGACAAACTTTCGCTGATCGCCAACTACCATGGCGTTGAGTAGATAAGGGCTGGTCTTCAGCGCGTTTTCGATGGGCTGCGGAGCGATAAATTTCCCGGCAGAAGTTTTCAGCAGATCTTTTTTACGGTCGGTGATGAAAAGAAAACCGTCGGCATCGGTGTAGCCGATGTCTCCAGTGTGGAACCAGCCGTCGGCATCCAGCACTTCGCGCGTTGCTTCCGGACTTTTGTAATAGCCCTGCATCAGGCACGGGCCCTTGGCGAGAATTTCTCCGTCGTCGTCGATGCGCAGCTCCACATTCGGAATCGGTTTGCCGGAACTGCCCACGCGATTTTCCGGATAGTTTGAAGTCAGCACGGGCGAGGTTTCGGTGAGTCCATAGCCCTGGTAAATGGGAATGCCCACCGACCAAAAAAACTCCGCCAATTCCCGTGAGAGTGGCGCGCCTCCGCTGAAGACAATGCGCAATTTGCCGCCGGTTCCGGCACGAATTTTCGAGTACACCAGCTTGTTTGCGACGAACCATTGGAACTTCAGCAGAGGAGAAGCTTTTCGCACCCCACTGCGCCAGGGCGCGGCACGCGAGGCAACATCCAAGGCCCAATCGAAAATCTTGCGCTTGATGCCAGTGTTCTTGCTGCCCTGCTCCATCAGTTTTGCATAAATCTTTTCGAAGACGCGAGGAACGGCGGCCAGAACGGACGGCTGAACTTCCAGCAGCGCCTGCGGCAGCAGATTCACATCTTCCACGTAGGCGATGGTGATGCCGTGAAAAATGAAAACATAATCCATCATGCGCCCGTAGACATGGGCCAACGGCAAAAAGGAAACGGCGACGTCGACGCCGGACTTCATGTCAAAAACCGCGCAACTATCGGAAACATTGGAGCAAAGATTGTTGTGCGTCAGCATTACACCCTTGGGTTCGCCGGTGGTGCCAGAGGTATAGATGATCGACGCAAGCTGTCCGGAGAGCACCTGTGAAGCGCGCATTCGGTACGAAGCGATATCGGCATCGCCGCCAGATTCGATTAGTGTTTCGTACCGCAGGCATTCCGTCGGCAAGTCGGCGCCAGCATCGGCAACGATGATGTGTGCCAGTTCCGGCAGTTGCGCACGACAGCTCAACAGCTTTTGCAGTTGCGGCATACCGGCGACGACCACCACCTTGGCTCCGGCATGCTTCAGAATGTAAGTCATGCGGTCTGGAGATTCGTTGAAGTAAATCGGCACCGTTGCCGCGCCCGCGCCAGTGATGGCGAAATCCGCAGTGTGCCATTCCGGCCGATTCGCGGCGAAAAGCCCTACGCGATCGCCGGGCTTGACGCCCATCTCGACCAATGAGTTGGAAAGTCCCGCCACCCGGCGCAGCAACTCGGCCGAGGAAATCGGTAGCCAGGCGTTGTCCCGGCGAAATATCTGCACGCGCGGCATGGCGAAAGAATCCATGGCGGTCAGAAAACGCGAAGGGAGGGTGCCGTAGGTCATTTGGAATTCTGACTTTACCTCAGCGGTCCACAGCGTGCAATGCGCTGTGACGTGCGCGCAAACTTCGCGGCACCATCGTGCAAATCAAGTTTCCTTGCGATAAGATGAGCGCGGACAGACATTTATGAGCACTACATTGTCAGGAACTCCCACGGTGTCCGGATTGTCTCGAGGCCCATTCCGCGCGGCTCGGGGCACGCAGATCTCCTGCAAAGGCTGGCAGCAAGAAGCGGCGTTGCGGATGCTGATGAACAATCTCGATCCCGAGGTTGCGGAAAAGCCGGAGGATTTGGTGGTTTACGGCGGCACCGGCAAAGTAGCGCGAAATTGGGAATGCTTCCACGCCATCGTGCGGTCGCTGCGAGAACTCGCGAACGATGAAACGTTGTTGATCCAGTCCGGTAAGCCGGTAGCCGTTTTTCGCACGCATGAATATGCGCCGCGCGTGTTGTTGTGCAATTCAAATTTGGTCGGCCACTGGAATAACTGGGACCGTTTTCACGAACTGGATCGAGCCGGCCTGATGATGTACGGGCAAATGACCGCGGGAAGCTGGATTTACATCGGCACGCAAGGAATTTTGCAGGGAACGTTTGAAACGTTTGCAGCAGCGGCGCGGAAACATTTTGGCGGCGACCTAGCCGGCAAGCTGGTGGTGACCGGCGGGATGGGTGGCATGGGTGGCGCGCAGCCGCTCGCGGCGACGATGAACGGCGCGGCGTTTCTGGGCATTGACGTCGATCCCGAACGAATCAAGCGGCGCGTCAAGTCCGGCTATTGCGATGTGATGGTGACAAATCTGGACGAGGCGCTGCGCATTCTGAAAAATGCGGTGCGCAAACGCGAGGCGACTTCGGTTGGCTTGGTGGGAAATTGTGCGGATTTGATTCCGGAACTGGCGAAACGCGGCGTAGTGCCGGATTTGTTGACCGACCAGACCAGCGCGCACGATCCTATCGGCGGCTACATTCCAAATGGAATGACCCTGGATGCGGCATTGGAACTGCGGAAAAATGACACGCAGGAGTACAAGAAGCGATCGATGGCGGCCATGGCGCAGCATGTTCAAGGCATGCTGGACTTGCAAAAACTGGGCGCGGTTACTTTCGACTATGGAAATAATATCCGGACATTCGCTTTCGAACAGGGCGTGAAGAACGCGTACGACTTTCCGGGTTTTGTGCCGGCATATATTCGTCCGCTATTTTGCGAAGGCAAGGGGCCGTTCCGCTGGGCGGCGCTTTCTGGCGAGGCGTCGGACATTGCGCGCACGGATAAACTTGTGCAGGAAATGTTTCCGAATGACGAACATTTGAACCGGTGGATTAAGCTGGCGCAAAAACGCGTCAGATTTCAAGGGTTGCCGTCACGGATCTGCTGGCTCGGTTATGGCGAGCGAGACAAATTTGGCCTGGCATTGAACGATCTGGTGGCTCGCGGTGAGCTGAAAGCGCCGATTGTGATCGGGCGCGACCATCTGGATTGTGGTTCGGTTGCGTCGCCATTTCGGGAGACGGAATCCATGTTGGATCGCTCCGACGCGATTGCCGATTGGCCGCTGCTGAACGCGTTAGTGAATACGGCGAGCGGGGCGTCCTGGGTTTCGATTCACAATGGCGGTGGTGTGGGCATCGGATATTCGCAACACGCGGGGCAAGTGACGGTCGCAGACGGCAGCAAAGAAATGGCGGCGCGCATTGAGCGCGTGCTGACAAATGACCCGGGCATGGGTGTAGCCCGCCACGTGGACGCTGGATACAAAGACGCTAAGGAATTTGCGCGCAGCTCTAATGTAAAAATCCCCATGATGTAAACCCTTGGGCTTTGTCGGATCGAAATATTCTGTTCCGCTGGAGAGCGTATTTACGTCATAACAGGAGCTACGGGCAACACTGGACGTCCTGCCGCCGACTATTTGCTGGCTGCCGGAGAGAAAATACGCGTGGTGGGACGAGATGCCTCGCGTTTGCAGCAATTCGTGGATCAAGGCGCAGAGCCCGTGCTTGGTGATGTGAGTGACGCCGAATTTATGACTCAGGCATTCACCGGGGCCACCGGCGTTTTTCTGGTGATTCCGCAAACGGTGCGTCTGGAAAATGCTCGCGAGCAGCAAGATCGAATCAGCACTGCGTATGCGACGGCAATGGCGAATGCCGGAGTGGAGTACGCGGTGACGGTGAGCAGTCTGGGTGCGCAGCACGCGGCCAAGACCGGGCCGATTCTGGGCTTGCACAACATGGAGGAAAAACTCAACGCGGTGCCGGGTCTGAACGTGTTACATGTGCGAGCCGGCCATTTTATGGAAAATTTGCTGATGAGCATCGAGCCCATTCGCATGCTGGGATTGATGCCCGGTGGCTTTCCGGGCGATCTACCTCTGCCAATGATTGCAGCCAAGGACATCGGAGAATATGCGGCAGGGCGTCTGGTGAGGCGAGATTTTAGCGCGCACAGTTCGATGGAACTGTATGGACCGCGTGACATCTCGATGAAGGAAGCGGCGGACATTTTGGGCGCGGCGATTGGCAAGCCGAGACTGTCATACTTAAAGGCACCTATGATGATGATTGAGCCAGCTCTGGTGCGGCTCGGATTGCCCAAGAGTTCCGTGAAGTCCATCATCGAAATGTGGAAAGGCGTGAACGACGGATTGATCCGGCCGACAGAAGTTAGGACCAGGGAAAACTGTATGCCGTCCACACTGGAATGGTTTGCGCGAGAAGTTTTTGCGCCGGCCTTCAGGCAAAAAGAGACAGCGGCATGATTCGTGGGAAGAGCATGGCGATAAACTTACATCGCGTTGAGTATCTCGAAGAATCCATGGCGCATCGAAATTTATAGGAGACTTTTATGTACGTCATTCTTGGAGCGACTGGCAATATCGGATCGGTGATCGCCACTTCCCTGCTGGCCAAAGGCGAAAAAATTCGCGTGGTGGGCCGCAATGCCTGTCGCCTGGATAAATATGTTCGCAAGGGTGCGGAAGCGATCGCCATGGATATCACGGATGCTGGCGCTCTAACGGAAGCGCTGGCTGGTGCCCGCGCGGCGTTCTTAATGCTGCCGCCTAACATGACGTCGCCAGACTATCGCGCCGAGCAAGAACGGATCAGCGACGCCATCGCCGAAGCGGCAGAAGCGTCCGGACTCCAGTACGCTGTGCATCTGAGCAGTATTGGCGCGCAGGCGGCCTCCGGAACCGGCCCGATCGTGGGAGCCCACAACTCCGAGAAAAAGCTAAACGCACTCGAAGATCTAAGCGTTCTGCATCTGCGCCCAGCGTACTTCATGGAAAATAATTTGGCCGGAATCGCTCTAATTCAAACCATGGGAATTTTTGGTTCCGCGCTGCTGCCAGATTTGAAGATTCCGATGATTGCCACTCGGGACATCGGCGCGTATGCCGCGGAGCGCTTGCTGGCGCTGGATTTTTCTGGGTCGAGCACACAAGAGTTATTGGGACCGCGAGACATTTCCATGAATGAAGTAACCAGTATTATTGGCCGCGGCCTTGGGAAGCCCGATCTGCGCTATATGCAATTCCCGTACGATCAAATTGAGCAGGTTCTTGTGCAAATGGGCACGCCGGCTAAATCGGCTGGGCAATTTGCGGAACTGTTCAAGGGGATCAACGAGGGCATCGTCACCAACGAAGAGCCGCGCTCCGCCGCAAATACCACGCCAACTTCCTTTGAAACATTCGTGCAGGATATTCTGGCTCCGGCATACCGCGGCAGCGCCGCTACCGCATAGTTCGCCAGTGGATTTAAAAAACGCAACGCTTGCAGAATTTTCGGCATAATAGCGGCGACTTTGGCGACCACTCTACTAACTGGCATCTCTCAATTGCTTACTTTGCGCGGACGCGGTCCGCGCCGCGGCGCTGGTCTGCGCAACCTGCACATTGTTAAAAACGGGGCGGTGCTGATCGAAGATGGCCGGATCGTTTCTGCCGGGCCGCGGGCCCAAGTCGAATCGTTACCCGAAGCGAAGCGGGCGATCAAAATCGATCTTGGCGGCCGCATCGCGCTTCCTGGATTCGTGGATTCACACACGCACCTGATCCACGCAGCCAGCCGCGCTGAAGAATACGAGCTCAAAATTGCCGGCGCTTCGTACGAAGACATCGCGCGTAAGGGCGGGGGAATCCTCAATTCGGTAAAGAAATTGCGGGCAGCTACATCCGATGCGCTGAAAACGCGCGCACTGTCCGCTTTACGTGAGTTTGTCGCATCCGGAACTACTACCCTTGAAGCAAAAAGCGGATACGGCCTGGATTTAGCCAGTGAGCTGAAAATTCTGGGGCTGCACCAGGAGCTGAGCGCCACGCAGCCTCTTGAAATTGCATCGACGTTTCTGGGCGCGCACGTCGTGCCCGCGGAATTCAGGACTAAACAAGATGGCGCGGAACGCTACATTTCCTTTTTGGCGGATAAAGTTTTGCCGGAGGTGGCCGGCCGGCAGCTCGCCGAATTTTGCGACGTGTTCTGTGACCGTGGAGCGTTTTCGCTGGAACAATCGCGACGCATCCTGCAAGCAGGAGTTCAGCACAATCTAATCCCACGCCTTCATGCGGAACAATTGACGCGTACTGGTGCCGCACAACTTGCGGTGAAGCTTGGCGCCGCAAGTTGCGATCACCTCGAACAAATCAACGCCGCCGATATGCGGGCACTAGCAAAATCGTCCACCGTGGCAACGTTACTTCCCGGCTGCGATTTCCATCTCGGCTGGAAACAATACGCTCCCGCGAGAGCGTTGATCGATGCAGGCGCAATCGTAGCTCTGGCCACTGACTACAATCCAGGCACCAGTCCCACGGTCAGCATGCCAATGATTTTGTCGCTGGCCTGCACACAACTTCGCATGACTCCCGCGGAAGCGATCACCGCCGCAACCATTAATGCGGCGTACGCTCTGCGTCGCGAAAACCAAATCGGCTCGCTGGAAGCTGGCAAGCTCGCGGACATAAGCGTGTTCGATGTCGATGACTATCGCGAAATTCCGTACTACTTCGGTGTGAATAAGTGTTGGATGACCATCAAGCGTGGCCAGATTATTTTCTCAAAGCAGCACAACGCCGATGCGCAGAATTTTTGAATGGCTCGGCAAATGCACGGCGTGCCGCTCAATCGAATTCGTCAGCAACAGTTGCGAATTCAACTCGTGCAGATATGACCCAAGTGGCCGCGCAAAGCAAAAACTCCTATGATGGAATGGACGATTCACCGGAGACCTGAGATTCAATGAACCGACTAATCGAGTGCGTGCCCAATTTTTCCGAGGGGCGGGATCCCGCCAAAGTCGAAGCCATCGTCGCGGTAATGAGCAAAGTGCCGGGCGTTTACGTGCTGGACCGCGAGATGGACGCCGATCACCATCGCTGCGTTGTGACCCTCGCAGGCGAGCCGGATGCCGTCGCCGAAGCCGCCATCCTGGGTGCGGGGAAAGCACTCGAACTGATTGACCTCACGAAGCACACCGGCGCGCATCCGCGGGTAGGCGCAACCGATGTGCTGCCGTTCATCCCTATCGAGGGCGTCACTCTGGAAGACTGCGTCGCGCTGGCGCGCCGCGTTGGCAACGAACTCTGGTCGCGCTATCGCATTCCCGTTTTCTTCTACGAAGCGGCCGCTATGCGTCCGGAACGCACCAACCTGGAAAATATTCGCCGCGGACAATTTGAAGGCCTGCGTGACAACATCAAGCGCAATCCCGACCGCCTGCCCGATATCGGCGAGCCGAAAGTCCATCCCACCGGCGGCGTCACCGTCGTCGGCGCCCGCAAATTCCTGATCGCCTACAACGTCAATTTAAATACTTCGGATATCGGCATCGCCAACAAAATTGCAAAAGCCATTCGCTTTTCTTCCGGCGGACTGCGCTACGTGAAATCGATGGGCGTCGAACTGAAGGCTCGCAATCTCGCCCAAGTTTCCATCAACTTAACCGATTTCGAGCAGACTCCCGTGCATCGCGTCTACGAAATGGTGAAACGCGAAGCGCAACGCTACGGCGTTTCTCCGGTCGGCAGCGAAATCGTTGGCCTGATTCCGAAAAAAGCCATCGAGATGGCTGCGGACTATTTTCTGCAAGTAGAGAATTTTTCGCCGGCGCAAGTTTTTGAAAACCGATTGCAGGCGGCGCTAACCGGACAGCCTTTGGAACCATCTGCCAACGGCGGCCAACTGGCGGCCCTGGCCCGTCCTTTTCTCGACGCTGTCGCGACTCCCACCGCTACCCCAGGAGGCGGCAGCGCCGCTGCGTTTGCCGCAGCACTAGCCGGCGCTCTGGGACAAATGGTCACCGGTCTCTCGCGCAAAAAGAAATCGCAAGCCGCCCACGTCGATCAATTGTCCTCGGCAGTCGACGAAATGCGCCGCGCCACCGACGATCTTACTCACGCGATCGACAAAGACGCGGCGTCCTACGACGCCGTAATGGCTGCCTACAAATTGCCCAAAGGGGATGCCGGGGAGACCCGGCAACGCGAGGAAGCGATCCAATCTGCGACGCGCGGCGCTTCGGAAGTCCCGCTCCAGGTCGCCCAGCGCGCCATTGCCCTTTTCGAACGTCTGGGACAACTTACCCCTGTCGTAGCGGCATCCATGCAGTCAGACTTAGATGTCGCGCGGCTGATGGCCTCTGCTGGCGCTCGTGGGGCGCTGGCCAACGTCGAAATTAATCTCGACGCAATTACCGACGCCGCTTATGTGCAGTCGATGCGAGAAAAAGTTGCGGCCTTGCGAGAACGTTTGGGTGATTCCTCCCCGGCATCGGCTCGCGGCTAAGAATCAACCCCTCCAGCACCGAAAGGAGCACCACATGAAAATGAGCACAAGTTTACGTGCGAACACGGCACGGCTGGCGGCTATCCGGATTGCAGGCATCGCGATTGCAGCCGTTGCGCTGCTGGGACTCACCAGTCCCGCGCGCGCTGGTCGCCTCAGTTCCGACGTTCTCGCCATGTTTCCCAAAGACGTCGGCGAAATCGCTTACGCCGATTTGAAAAAAGCGCGCAGCCAGCCATGGTTCCCGCAATTGCAAGAGCAGATGCTTCCCGATCGCTTTCGCCAATTCGAAAAATTCCTCGCTTCGGCGGGTGTCGATCCGAATTCGCAAGTGGAAGAACTAGCTTGGGGCTTGGTACCCGAAGGCGTAACCAGCAAAACGGAAGGCGTGGGATCTTCGGCCGTCCCTACTGGCGAACAAATCGTCGGTGTCGCTCTCGGCAACTATAATCCAGACTCCACCGAAGCCTATTTCAAATCGCAAAAACTGCCTACGTTCAAAGCCCGCACCTACACGATGTACGCCTTCGGCACCGGCGCCGGACCGAACGATTTATTTTTTCTGTTCATCGATTCCAACACTGCCGCGTTTGGGCACCGCTCGCTGCTCGAAAAAATGGTCGAGATCCGCTATGGCGGCGCGGAAGGCCTGATGCGCAACGATAAATTCTTTTCGCTGGTGAATGAAGCGAACGGCACCGGCATCGTCTGGGCAGTTCTAAATCCTGCCTACACACGGCTCGCCATGCAGCAACTCGCCCCGGAAGTGCAGCAATTTCCAGACGCCGCCAAACTCGTCCGCCGCATGCAGAATATGCTGATCAGCGTGGACGCCGGCAGCGGCATCAATGGAAAGTTCCAGGCGATTTGCGGCTCGACCGATGACGCCAATGCTCTCGGCCAGTTGCTCCAGATGGGCATGCTCTACAAACAATATCAGGCGAAGACGGACAATCCCGATCTCGCTCAACTGCTCGACAAAGTCAGCGTATCGCCGTCAGGCGACCGCATCGTGCTGCAAATGTCACTCAGCGATGAACAAATGACGTCGCTCATCAAGCGCAACACTTTTGCTTTGAAGATGTAACCGTCGAACAAATTCCTATTGGCAGGAAAAGCTATTAGCACTGCTGACTTACGTATTTCGTAAGTCGGGTAATCGCCACGCCATTCTGCGATTCATATTGCACGCGGTCCACGCCGCCAAAAACTGCCGATTCCGCGGTGCCAGTTTGTCCACCGGAGCCGGCCTTTCCCATCAGCGTGTCTAAGCCCAGCGCCGGGGCCGATCCACCTTCATGCGCCAGCGCCACTTCGATTCGGTCGGGCGTGCGCGTTAGCGTCACGTCCAGATGAGCATGCTTGCCATCCAAATATCCAAACGCTTCCTCGCAGGCGGTAACCACTGCGGCTTGCAATTGCGTTGTGGGACCGTTCTCCAATCCCGCAGCGTCGGCAAAGTACCGCGCCGCCCCTCCGGCCGCCGCAGCCAGGCGAGGATCCGCCTCAATTTGCATCCGAACCGTTTTGGACTCAGCGGCCACGAGTATTCGAGGTGCTAGCGGTGTTTGCCAGCGACACGTCACAAGCTTCGCGGCATTCCGGGCAGTAATACAAACCGTCTCGGCACAAATTCACGTTGTGCTGACCCTTGCAAATCGTACAGTACTTTTCGCACGTACAGTATTGCTCAGGCTTGTCGCACATCGAGCACGGGATAGGAGCGGGCATGGCAGCCTCCACGAAAACTGTACATTACGCCTACGCCGGGCAGCAAGACGCGCGTTGCGCCGCTGCTTCCATCCCTTCACGTGCCTGTTCTGCACCCGCGCTCACAATATTCGCACCTTTGCGCGCATCTTTGACGCAGTTGGGAGCGCATGTTAGTATCGCCTTCTGCTCGAGTTAGCGGAATGGAATCACTCACTTCTGCCCCCACTATCGCGCTACGTAAGACCGCGCTAAACGCGGTGCATCGCCATTTAGGCGCGAAAATGGTCAATTTTGGCGGCTGGGACATGCCGGTCGAGTACCCCTCCACTGGCGGACTCGTCGCGGAGCACAAAGCGGTTCGCGGCAGCGTCGGCGTTTTCGACGTCAGCCACATGGGCGATATCCGCATTCACACCAATCGCGCTCCGGGCGGCGCGCTCGCCGCTGTTCAACACATCAGCATGAACGACGCGTCCAAACTTGCCATCGGACAAGCGCACTATTCCGCACTGCTCTACCAGCAAGGCACTTTTGTCGACGATGTGATCGTTCATCGCCTCGGCGAAGACGACTATCTCCTAGTCATCAACGCTGGCACCCGCGAAAAAGATATCGATTGGGTCCGCAGCAATACCAAAAATTTCGACTGCGTCGTCGAAGAATTAAGCGACGCTTACACACAGCTTGCCATTCAAGGCCCGCGCGCCATCGATGTAGTGCAAAAACTCACCGATGCAAATCTTAGCGGCCTCAAAAACTATTGGTTCACTCACGGCACCGTATGTGGCCTGAAAAATACCCTGATCGCGCGCACCGGCTATACCGGCGAAGACGGTTTCGAGATTTACGTTCCATCTGACCAGGCCACCAGCGAAGCGGCGTGGAACAAAGTGATGGAAGCAGGCAAGGAGTTCGGCATCATTCCTTGCGGATTGGGCGCGCGCAACACGCTGCGGCTCGAGTCGAAAATGGCTCTCTACGGCCACGAAATCAGTGACACCATCAACGTCTTCGAGGCCTCGCTCGACCGCTATTGCAAATTCGATAAGGGAGATTTCATCGGTCGCGCCGCGCTAGAGCAAACCAAGGCCAAAGGCATCAGACGCACGCTCGTGGGCCTGGAAATGGTGGATCGCGGCATCGCTCGTGACGAATATCGCTGTCTGAGCGAGGCCGGTGAACCCATCGGCGTTGTCACCAGCGGTTCGCCTTCGCCCACTTTGTGCAAGAATATCGCGCTCGCCTACGTCCCGCCCGCCATGGCCGAACTGGGCACCATTATTTATGTCGAAATTCGCTCACAAAAAGTGAAGGCTCAAGTCGTGCCGACTCCTTTTTACAAGCGCGCCAAAAAAGCGGCGGTGCCGCAGTCCGCAAAAATTTCTTAATTCGGCTTCAGGGAGAGTTTCATGGCGTATCCAGCCCAATATCGTTACACCAAACAACACGAATGGATTGACCTTAAGGGCGACGTCGCCACCGTCGGCATCACCGATTACGCGCAGCACGAATTGGGTGACGTGGTCTTCGTCGAGCTTCCAAAATCTGGCGCCAAAGTTTCCGCCGGCAAATCGTTTGGCACCGTGGAATCGGTCAAGGCGGTCAGCGAAATTTTCGCGCCGATCTCCGGTGAAGTGGTCGAAACCAATGGCGATCTCGAAAAAACTCCGGAAAAAATAAACACCGATCCGCACGGCGCCGCCTGGCTCATTAAGGTAAAACTTTCCGATCCGAAAGAGGTCAGCGCGCTCATGGACACCGCCGCCTACGAAGCTTTCATCGCCTCCGCCGGCAAGGACGCTCACGCCTGATGCGTTATCTCCCCAAGAGCCCTGCCGAACGTCAGGAAATGCTCGGCGCCATCGGCGCGAAATCGATCGAGGAACTTTTTTCCACTATTCCAGAACGATTTCGTCTGCGCGAAGCTCTGAACCTTCCCGGTCCATTTTCCGAAGCCGAGGTCATTCAATACTTCAAGGAGCGCGCTGCGGAAAACTCTTTTGGCTACACCAGCTTCCTGGGAGCTGGCGTCTACAATCACCTGCGTTCGGTGGTCACCGATGCCATCATCCAGCGCGGCGAATTTCTAACCTCCTATACTCCTTACCAGGCCGAAATCACCCAAGGCACGCTGCAAGCCATTTTCGAATTTCAAACTCTCATGTGCCAGCTTACCGGCCAGGAAGTCGCCAACGCTTCCATGTGGGACGGTTCCACCGCGACCACCGAGGCCGTGCTGATGGCCGAACGCATCACTGGCCGCCACCGCATCTTAGTCGCTCGCTCGCTGCATCCCGAATATCGCGATGTGCTCAACACCTACGCCAAGAATTCCGGCCTGCATGTAGAAGAAATTCCCTTTGCTGCGAACGGCACTCTCGATCAAAAGGCATTGCAGTCCGCGCTAAAAGACGACGTCGCCGCACTAGTCGTTCAATCGCCAAATGTTTTTGGCGTAATCGAATCCGTGCCCGCTCTCGCCGACGCCGTGCACTCCTCTGGAGCCCTCCTGGTCGTCACGATCACCGAAGGCGTATCTCTCGGACTGCTCAAGCCGCCCGCCGAGGCCGACATCGTCGCCATGGAAGGGCAAAGTTTCGGACTTGCACCTAGCTACGGTGGCCCGTTCGTTGGCGTCATTGCCTCTCGCGACAAATTTGTGCGCCAAATGCCCGGCCGGCTCTCTGGACAAACCACGGACAGCGAAGGCCGCCGCGGGTTCGTGCTCACTCTCGCCACTCGCGAGCAACACATTCGCCGCGAAAAAGCCACTTCCAACATTTGCACCAATCAGGCGCTGTGCGCTTTGGCCGCCACCGTCCATCTCACCCTGCTGGGCAAAGAAGGCCTGCGCGAGATGGCCCACCAAAATCTTTCCAAAGCAGAGTTTGCGCTAGCCGAACTCACCAAAATTCCCGGAGTACGCCGAACTTTTGCCGCTCCTTTTTTCAATGAGTTCACTATCGAGCTCCCGCGCTCCGTCCGCATCATCAATTCCGAGCTGCTGAAAGAAAAAATTGTCGGGCCGCTGCCGCTCGGCACGTCCTATCCAGAACTAACCAAGCACGCGCTCGTCTGCGTCACCGAAACCACTACTCGCGCCGACATCGAAAAACTGGCAGCCGCGCTGCGCAGCGCCCTGGAGCGACCCGTCTAACACTGCGTCGCGCTGTTGCGGCGCAACTTTTGGTCGAGCTCAAATGAACAAACACATCAAAAAAGCCGCCCGTCACACCAGTCAAAGCGAAGGCCTCATCTTCGAGAAGTCCTCGCCCGGCAAGCGCGCCTTCGAACTTCCGCCACTCGATGTCCCCGCGTCCGATCCCACTAAATCGCTGGGCGCCAGCCATCGCGCCGACGGCGTCTCCGGCTTCCCGGAAGTCAGCGAGATCGAAGTCATCCGCCACTTCACGCGTCTTTCCACCTGGAATTACGCCATCGACCTCGGCATGTATCCGCTGGGTTCCTGCACCATGAAATACAACCCGCGCGTAAACGAATTCGTCGCACGCCTCGACGGCATCGCCACTGAACATCCTTACCAGCCGCAGGAACTTTCTCAAGGCTGCCTGAAAATTCTCCGCCTGCTGGAAAAATGCCTTCTGGAAATCACCGGCATGGATTCCATCACCCTGCAGCCCGCCGCCGGCGCGCAAGGTGAACTTACCGGTCTGCTGCTAATTCGCGCGTATTTAGAATCCCAAGGCAACGCCCGCAAGAAAGTCTTGATCCCAGACTCCGCTCACGGCACCAATCCCGCTACCGCTGTGATCGCCGGCTACGAAGTGGAAAACATCAAATCCGAATCCCACGGACAAATTGACGTCGAAAAACTCCGCGACCTAGTCACGCCCGACGTCGCCGCGCTGATGATCACCAATCCTTCCACGCTCGGCATCTTCGAACAGCGCATCCCAGAAATCGCCGCCATTCTCCACGAAAAAGGCGCTCTCCTCTATATGGACGGCGCCAACATGAACGCCCTCACCGGTATCGCCCGCCCCGGTGACCTCGGCGTGGACGTCATGCACCTGAACCTGCACAAAACTTTTTCGACTCCGCACGGTGGCGGCGGCCCCGGCGCAGGCCCAGTAGCGATGAAAAAAATCCTGGAGCCATTCCGCCCCGTCCCGATCCTCGTCGAAAAGGCACACGGGCGTCTGGCCCTCGAACCGGTCCGCCCGCAATCCATCGGCCGCGTCAAAGCCTTCTCTGGAAACTTCGGCGTGCTGGTTCGCGCCCTTGCCTACATCCTCGCCTACGGCCCCGGCGTCCGCCAAGCCACGGAAGACGCCGTGCTCAACGCCAATTACATCCGCAAACATCTCGAAGGCCATTTCGACTTGCCCTATTCCCTCCCCTCCATGCACGAAGTCGTTTTCAGCGACGCCAAGCAAAAGAAGAACGGCGTCAACACCATGGACATCGCCAAACGCCTCATCGACTACGGCTTTCACCCCTACACCACTGCGTTTCCATTAATCGTTCCCGGCGCGCTCATGATCGAGCCTACCGAGTCCGAATCGAAAGAAGAGTGCGACCTCTTCATTGACGCCATGCGCTCCATCGCCGAGGAAGCTGCCGAGAATCCAGAAATGGTAAAGACCGCGCCACATTCCACTCGCGTCCGACGCCTGGACGAAGTGGGTGCCGCGCGCAAACCGATTCTCCGCTGGGATCCCACGCGTCAGCCTGACCCGGAAACCGCCTCCCGCCACAAACACAGGCACCTGGAACCGACACCCGTCATTCCCACTGCTTAGCTGCGAAAAAAGCGGTTGCACAAGAAAAAGCCCGGGCGACTTGCACCCGGGCTTGCTTGAACTGAAAAATAATTGGAATCTATCGAGCGGTTCGCGGCACGCCTTCCGGCGCTATCGCCACTGTCGGAATTTCCACGGTTTTTCCTCCGCGCGCCGTGCCAATTCGCGCCGGAGCCGCCGGCTCCAACTTCCGCGCCGGCATAGCCAAATTCTCGCCTTCACGCACAAAGGTCAAACGGTCCTGGGTGTTGTCCCAGTCGATGCACACCAGATCGCCCAGGTGCACCTGTTCCGTGGCCAGCAAGTTCGCCAGCGGATACACCACATGCCGCTCGATCGACCTCTTCAAATGCCGCGCTCCGTATCGCTGGTCCGTTCCCTCTTGCAGCAAAAATTCCCGTCCCGGTCCCGTTACCCGGAACAAAAACTGCCCCTTTGCCGTCTCCAACACCCTCTGCTGCACTTGTCCCAACTCAATCTCCAGCACTTGCTCCAACTGCTCGCGCCGCAGCGGATGAAACACCACCACCTTGTCCAACCGGTTCATGAACTCCGGCGAAAACTTCCGCCGTGCCGCTTCCACCGCCGTCCGCTCTACCTTCTCGTCCAGCCCCGCGGTCGGCTTATCCTTCGGCTGTACAAAGCCCATTCCGCCCTGCATCAATTCCGTTATTTCTCCACCGCCCAAATTCGACGTCAAGAAAATCACCGTCTGCGACAAATCCACTCGCCGGTTGTCTCCCAGCGTCAGAGTCGCCTTGTCCAACATCCCCAACAACAACTGCCACAGCGCATCCGACGCTTTCTCAATCTCATCAAACAACAAAAAGCTCAGCTTCAGCTTGTCCGTATGGCTCTTGGCCAACTCTTCCTGCGTGATAAGCGGATGTGTCTCGCGATGCCCCAAATACCCTGGAGGCGATCCAATCAATTTCGCTATCTCATGCGAATGCTGAAACTCCGCGCAATCCACCTTAATTACCGCGCGTGCGTCTCCAAACAAAATCTCCGCCGCCGCTTCCACAATTCGCGTCTTACCTGACCCCGTCGGCCCCAAAAACAACAAATTCCCCACCGGACGTCCCGGCGAATTTAATCCTGCGCAAAACACCTGATACAGGTCCACCAGCGCCTGCACCCCTTCTTCCTGCCCTACGATCTTTGCCCGCAGCGAGCCTTGAAAGTCGCGGGTATCGTTGCTGCGAATGCTTGGGTCCAGCTGTTGCCGGACGGCGGCAGGTCTCATGGCATCGTTCCTTCTTTGCATCCAGCTCCCCCGGACACAGCGCGTGTCTCAGCCCACACGCGACAAGCAAACACTGCATGGAGCGTGCCAATCTTCCTCAGAGCCTCCTTAACCGCAAAACCCCACAAACTCAATTACATACGCCGCTGGATTTTTCAGGAATCTGTCTCACGCAGTGAGACACTGTTTCATACAAGCGCAAAGTGAGAGCGCCCAGACCAGTTTGTGTCAGTGCTCAAACGACGTAAACAGCCGCGAACGCGCCCGTACGCCTCGAAATCCGCGTTTACGACCTTTCAGGCTTTTTCCGAGCCTGCAAGCTGGCAGCGGGAGCCGCCACCGGCAGCGCCATCGGCCGCTTCTTGTCTTCCGCAGGTACCTCCGCCGGAGGACTAACCGCACGCCCGTCTTGGGCCTCCGCCGCGAGCGTCGCACCTTCCCCCGCAGCAGCCGCGCCGTGCACCAACGCGCCTTCGCCTTCGCGCACAAATGTCAGCGCACTGTGCTTGCCATCCCAGTCGATGCACACCAGATCGCCCAGATGCACCTGCTCCGTGGCCAGTAAGTTCGCCAGCGGATACACCACGTGCCGCTCGATCGACCTCTTCAGATGTCTTGCGCCGTACCGCTGGTCCGTTCCCTCTTGCAGCAAAAATTCCCGGCCCGGTCCCGTCACCCGGAACAAAAACTGCCCCTTCGCCGTCTCCAACACTCGCTGCTGCACCTGGCCCAGCTCAATCTCCAGCACTTGCTCCAACTGTTCTCGCCGCAGCGGATGAAATACCACCACCTTGTCCAGCCGGTTCATGAACTCCGGCGAAAATTTCCTGCGCGCCGCTTCCACCGCCGTCCGCTCTACCTTTTCATCAATCCCCGCCGTTGGCTTATCCTTCGGCTGCACAAACCCCATTCCGCCCTGCATCAATTCTGCTATTTCTCCACCGCCCAAATTCGACGTCAAGAAAATCACCGTCTGCGACAAATCCACCCGCCGGTTGTCTCCCAGCGTCAAAGTCGCCTTGTCCAACATCCCCAGCAACAACTGCCACAGCGCATCCGACGCCTTCTCGATCTCGTCGAACAGCAAAAAGCTCAGCTTCAGCTTGTCCGTATGGCTCTTGGCCAGCTCTTCCTGCGTGATAAGCGGATGCGTCTCTCGGTGTCCCAAATATCCTGGAGGCGATCCAATCAATTTCGCAATCTCATGCGAGTGCTGAAACTCCGCGCAATCCACCTTAATCACCGCGCGCGCATCGCCAAACAAAATCTCCGCCGCCGCTTCCACAATTCGCGTCTTTCCAGACCCGGTCGGCCCCAAAAACAATAAATTCCCCACCGGACGCCCCGGCGAATTCAATCCCGCGCAAAACACCTGATACAGGTCCACCAGCGCCTGCACCCCTTCCTCCTGGCCAACAATCCTGGAACCAAGCGCCTTGTGGAACTCCATCGTGTCCGTGCTGCGCTGCGTCGGATCCAGCGGAAGGATATGGGTCTCCTTCACATCTTGTTTGGGATTGTTTTTCATGGCCGCCTCCTCGCATCTCGCAACTGCGATGCACTTCCAAATCGCCCCCGCCTGCGATCGAATTGATCCAGCTTCACCTGAATCGTCGACTGCAGAAGCCTTAGTTGCAAGAGCAACTCCCTTGCCACCGCGGGTGACTCGGAAAGTCGGACCACCGGCGGAAACAAATCCGCCAATTCCAGCGTCAGCGCCCGCAACGCAGCAACCAACTCCTGCACCGCCGGCGATTCAGCATCGCAAACGTTCACTTGATTGCTCTCGCCAACGCCCGCCAGTTCAGAAATGAACGGATGCTTCTTGGAGACTTCTCGTACCACCCTATCCGTAATGCGTGCGCGCTCTCCCAGCCGCGCCAGATGCAATTGCCGCACCTTCCCGCTGCGCCTCACGTTATGCACCAAATAAAAACTCTTGCCCTTACGCCGGATGAAAGCCATTTCCGCACCTCGCAAAACTTACACCCGTGCAAAACATCACTTCCAAGCACCACAAATTTTTAGATGCCCGACCTTGCGGCGTAGTGTACGCTTTTTCCACTACAACTCAATACAAATTTTAGTTCCGCGACATCTTTTGCCGCCAATCCGTTAACCCTCCGTCGCGTATTTGAATTCATCACCATCCTCGCCACTCGTTTTTCTCGAATACCCTCATTCCATTAAACCCGTCTCCAACTATTTAGTCTTGTTCTGCGATTTAGCCTTGTCCCACAAGGATCTGCCATTTACGATACCTTTCAACTCGTTCGCAAACGCTGCTCGAAAGGCCACAAATTGTCCTGGGATCCCGTCTATCGCTTCGTGAAACAAATTCCCCGCGGACGTGTTTTATCTTATGGGGCTTTAGCCCGAGCCCTGCGTCTGGTTGGCGGCGCGCGCAGCGCCGGTCGGGCCATGGCTGCCACTCCGAAAGGCCGAGGAATCCCTTGGCACCGCGTAGTCGGCGCAAACGGCAAAATCCTCATTCGCGAGCCTTACGCCTCCCTGCAAAAAAAACTCCTTACCAGCGAAGGTGTAAAAATCACCGAATCCCGCATCGACAAATCGCATATCTGGAATCCCCCAAAATCGACAAAACGTAAACCCATCCGTACACAAGCCAAACGAGCCAGCCCGCCGCGCAAAGCCCGCTAGTTTCCCTCCGCTAGCCAGCGCAAACGCCCACCACCAATCCGAATTGGCAGTTTCTTGCAGCCATCACAAATTGATAGATTGTTATCACCCGCGATGACCTCCGCCACGCACTCCCCAAAATGGAAAACACTCCTCGCTTTCGCCATCATCTATTTCGTTTGGGGCTCTACATTCCTCGCCATTCGCATCGGCGTACGCGAAGTCCCTCCCCTGATCCTCGCCGCCATCCGTTTTTTCCTTGCGGGACTCGCACTCTACCTCTGGATGCGCGCCCGCGGCGAACGCTCCCCCACCGCCCGCGAATGGCGTTCCGCCTCTTTACTTGGATTCGTAATCTTCGTGCTCGACTACGGCCTATTATTTTGGGCCGAGGAGCGCGTCCCCTCTGGCATCGCCGCCGTAATGCTCGCCACCATCCCAGTATTCATGACCCTCTCCGAAATTATCTTCCTGCACACCCAACGTCTCACTGTCCGCCTGGTTTTGGCCTTCACCATTGGCACCGGTGGCGTCGCCATATTAATGAGCCGCTCGCTGAATCTCACTGGCGCTCCCGTCGACAAACTGAGCGCCGCAGGCCTGATATTCGCCTCCATAAGCTGGTCCATCGCCTCCACGCTCACCCGCAAACTCCCCCTCCCCTCTTCCAAGGTAATGAGCTCCGGCGCGCAGATGCTCTCCGGCGGCGTATTCCTCTTCCTCGGCGCAGCCATGCTCGGAGAATTTCACAATTTTCATCCCGCAACCGTGTCTCGCGCCGTCTGGTTCTCTCTCCTCTATCTCATCATCGCCGGCTCCATAATCGGCTTCACCGCTTACGTCTGGCTCATCCACCGCGAATCGCCCACAAAAGTTGGAACCTACGCCTATGTAAACCCCGTCGTCGCTGTCGTCATCGGATATTTCTTCGGCGGTGAAACCCTCAGCCTTCGCACGATCCTCGGCGCGCTCTTCGTCCTAATCAGCGTAGTCGTAATCACCACCACTCGCGTTAAACAACCGCCAACTCCCAAACCATCTCCGATTCTTCGGCCAACGCCTAAACCCGCTCAATCGCTCTAAGGCCCTTTTGCTGTACACTCATCCATTCAAACTATGTCCAATCCCGTCCTCCAGGTAGACAATCTCGTCAAAAATTACGGTGACGTCCAAGCCGTTCGCGGCGTCAGCTTCTCTGTCGAAGAAGGCGAAGTCTTTGGCCTGCTCGGACCCAACGGCGCCGGCAAAACCACCACCATTGAAATTCTCGAAGGCCTTCGCGACCTCACCTCTGGGACCGTTTCCGTCTGCGGCCTCGATCCCCGGCGCGAACCCGAAAAATTAAAAAACGTAATCGGCGCCGCTCTCCAATCCACTTCCCTTCCAGACAAGCTCAAAGTCTTCGAAGCCATCCGCCTCTTCGCCAGCTTCTATTCCCAACGCCGCAATCCAGAAGAACTTCTTCGCCGCTTCGGCCTCGAAGAAAAGCGCAACACTTTCTACAGCAAACTTTCCGGCGGACAGAAGCAACGCCTAGCTCTGGCCATGGCTCTGGTCAACAACCCTCGCGTTCTCTTTTTCGACGAGCCGACCGCCGGACTCGACCCCCAGGTCCGGCGCGAAATTTACGACATCATCGAAGAACTCCGCGCCGAAAAGAAAACCATCGTCATCACCACCCATTACATAGAAGAAGCCGAGCGCCTCTGCGACCGCGTCGCCATCGTCGACCACGGCAAGGTCATCGCTCTCGGCACTCCACGCCAACTAAAAGAAAGTTCCGCCGACAAAACGCGCATCGAAGTCCGCTTAACCAAGGAAGAATCGCCAGACGCTCTCAAAAATCTCGACGGCGTCACCGACTGCCGCAATCTCAACGGCGTTTACATCCTGCAATGCCTCCGCCCGCCGCAAGCCATCGTCTCTCTCGTCAAATATCTGGAAACTCAGGGCAATGAACTAGTCGGCTTGGAAATCGCCACGCCCTCTCTCGAAGACGTCTTCATTGAACTCACCGGAAGGAGGCTACGCGATTGAAACACTTTGCCACCCTCACTCGCATGCGCATTCAATTGACGCTGCGCAATAAAATGTTCCTCTTCTTCAGCGTCATCATGCCCTTCGGATTTTTCTTTCTCTACGCGGGAGTCTTCGCCAAGGGCGAGCCGCGCGGTGTCGCCTATCTGCTCGGCCCGGTCATCGGCCTCACCGTCATGGGCAGCTTCTGGGGGCTCAGCGCCGCGCTCGTCACTTTCCGCGAACAGGGCATCCTTCGCCGCTTCCACGTCACTCCTGTCACCGCCAGCGACATGCTCGCCTCCAGCATCGTCGCCAATTACGTGCTCGTTCTTCCGACGATCATTGCCCAGGTTTTATTCTCCCGCTTTCTTTTTCACACCACGAATTTCGGCAATCCTCTTTCCATTTTTCTTTTGGTCACCATCGGAGCCATCGCCTTCTCCTCCTTGGGATTGGTCGTCGCCAGCGTCACCAACACCATGCAAGAAACTCAGGTCATCAACCAGCTCATCTGGCTCCCGCTAATCTTTCTTTCCGGCGCAACCATTCCGCTCGTCACGCTATCCCGCTCCGTCCAGCGCGTCGGCCTTTTTCTTCCCGCTACCTACCTCGTCAATGGACTGCAACGCGCCATTTTCGCGAAAGTCCAACCCTCGGGCCTTTTACTTGAAATCTTTTCGCTCATTTTCTGGGCCGTCCTCACCTTTTTCCTTTCCGCTCAACTCTTTCGTTGGGAGCCCGAATCGAAGATCCCCGGCCGCGCCAAACTCCTGGTCGCCGCCACCGCCATTCCCTTCATTCTCCTCGGTATCTGGGAGCTCAAAACCAATCAAGTTCTCGCCCAGTCCCAAGCCATGTTCCGCTCCCTCAACGCTCCTGCGGAAAATCGCCAAGCTCCGCCCGACAAAAATCCCTAAGCCCGCGTAGCCGCTCCCGTACGCAACCGGCCCTCCCCCCAACGCCCGTACCGTCGGCATTCTGCCGGC
Organism: Candidatus Acidiferrum sp.; assembly: GCA_036495905.1. GTDB lineage: Bacteria > Acidobacteriota > Terriglobia > Acidiferrales > UBA7541 > Acidiferrum. The sequence goes on along the minus strand of DASXMB010000028.1, from coordinate 40,903 downwards.
CCGGCCAATCCGCTCACAAAAATCTGCCCTACCGCAGAAATCCCCCGCCAATTTGGTTTTTCCTCCGCCCGTACTAGGCCATTCGTCGCATTGACGCTGCTTACTCCTCTACCGTATTCTCAATTTCGACGTTAATGTCTGCCCGGGAGCCTTCATGCCGATTCAGAAGACCGATAAGATCTGGCACAACGGAAAGTTCATCAATTGGGAAGACGCCACCCTCCATGTCCTCTCCCACGTTGTCAGTTATGGCTCCGCGGTCTTTGAAGGCATTCGCTGCTACGACACCAAGCAAGGTCCCGCCATTTTCCGCGCCCGCGAACACATGCAGCGCCTCATCAACTCCGCGAAAATTTATCGCATGGAGCTTCCCTTCACTGTCGACGAGTTCTGCTCCACCGCCACCGAACTTGTCCGCCTCAATAAAATGGCTTCCTGCTACGTCAAGCCCATCGTCCTTCGCGGCTACGGCGAAGTTGGCGTGAATCCGCTCAGCTCTCCCATCGATCTGTACATGGCCTGCTGGGTCTGGGGCGCTTATCTCGGACCCGATGCCCTCGCCAAAGGCGTCGACGTCGGCGTCAGCTCATGGACTCGCATCGCTCCCAACACCCTTCCCGCCATGTCCAAAGCCGCCGCCAATTACATGAACTCGCAGCTCATCCGCATGGAAGCCTCCTTCAACGGTTACGCCGAAGGCATTGCGCTCGATTCCAGCGGTCACGTCAGCGAAGGTTCCGGCATGAACGTTTTCCTGGTCCACGACGGCGCTATCTACACTCCGCCTCTCGCCACCAGCATCTTGCCCGGCATCACGCGAGACTCCATTTGCAAAATCGCGGAAGACCTCAACATTTCCGTCAAGGAACAAGTTATCCCCCGCGAAATGCTCTATATCGCGGACGAAGTTTTCTTCGTCGGCACCGCTGTTGAGGTCACTCCCATTCGCTCCGTCGATCACATTCAAGTCGGAAAAGGCGTCGCCGGTCCGGTCACTCGCAAAATTCAGGAAGAATTTTTCGCCCTCACCAGCGGAGCCAAGCCCGACCGCCACAATTGGCTCACCCCCATCAGCGCGCCCGTAAGCGCCGCGTCCCGCTAACCCGTCGCCGCATCTTGCCGTCCCGTCATTCGACTGGCGCTTCCCCTCTCATTCCAGTTAGAATCTCGTGCGTTCACCGGGCAGTTTCCCTTCCCGGCTGGGAGGACCTGGATGTACAACACGTCGCAGAAACTCGTTGCCGAGTTCATCGGAACTTTTGCGCTCATCTTTTTCGGTGCCGGATCCATCTGTGCCGACCAATTTCTGCACGGCGCCGGAGGCGTCGGCCTTCTCGGCATCGCTCTCGCCCACGGCCTCGCTATCGGCATCATGGTTTCCGCGCTCGGCCACATTTCCGGTGGACACTTCAACCCCGCCGTCACCATAGGCTTTTGGGTCACGCGCCGTCACAACACTCTCGACACTCTTCTCTATTGGGCCGCGCAACTTGCCGGAGCCGTCGTCGCTGCCTTCGTCCTCAAAGCCCTCATCCCCGAAGACACTTGGCGCGCAGTCGCTCTCGGCACTCCCGCTCTCGTGAGAGATTTCCGCGTGCTCTCTGGCATTCTTCTCGAAGCCGTCACCACTTTCTTCCTGGTCCTCGTGGTCTTCGCCACTGCCGTCGACGAAAAAGGCAGCTTCCCCGCCATCGCCGGTTTCGGCATCGGCCTCAGCATCACTCTCGGCATTCTCGTTGCAGGCCCTTTCACTGGAGCCGCCTTGAATCCCGCTCGCGCCTTCGGCCCCGCCCTCGCCTCGGGCCACTGGGTCAACCATGGCGTCTACTGGATCGGCCCCCTAATCGGCGGCTTCCTAGCCGGCCTCCTCTACGATTCCCTCTATCTAAAAAAGGCCACCGCCTAACCGCATCACTTCTCTCGCACACTTAACGGAGCGCATCACCAAACCCAAGAAGTACACGGAATTTTTGGCAATCGACAGCGCGCGCGAAGTGTAAGCGCACACCCAACACCAAACCCGTCACCATCCACCAGTCACTAGTCACCACTCACCAGTCACCGCCACACCCTGTCCCCACGAACAGGTAATTAGCCCGCAACTGCTGAATTCACGTTCCTTGCCCACCCCTACCTTGAATGCTAACTTCGCCTCCAGCGGCATTTCTAGCGGAGTATTCACTTCATGGCCTTGAGCATTGACGATCTTCTGCGCCGAGCCGTCGAAAATAAAGCCTCCGACTTGCATCTAAAAGTCGGCAACCACCCCTATCTTCGCGTCGACGGCGTGCTTATCCCGCTCACCGATGTCACGCGCATCACTCCGGAAGAAATGCTTTCCATGGCGTTCAGTATGATGACCAACCGCCAAAAGCAAAAATTCAAGGAGACCGCCGAGCTCGACATGGCTTACGGCGTCGCTGGCCTTGGCCGCTTCCGCGTCAACGTTTTCCAGCAGCGCGGCAACGTCGGCATGGTCCTCCGCGTCATCCCCACAAAAATTCGCACCACCGACGAGCTGAATCTCCCCGCCGTCATCAACCGAATTTGCGAAGAGCAGCGCGGCCTGGTGCTCGTCACCGGTACCACTGGTTCCGGTAAGTCCACCACTCTCGCCGCCATGATTGACCGCATCAACGCCAATCGCTCCGATCACCTCATCACCATCGAAGATCCCATCGAGTTCTTGCATCGCGACAAGCGCAGCTTCATCAATCAGCGCGAAGTCGAAGTCGATACCGCAAACTTTTCTACCGCTCTCCGCGCGGCCCTCCGTCAAGACCCGGACGTTATTCTCGTCGGCGAAATGCGCGACCTGGAAACTATTTCCACCGCGCTGCTCGCCGCCGAGACGGGTCACCTGGTTTTTTCCACCTTGCATACTCTCGATGCCACGGAAACCATTCAGCGCATCATCGCTGTCTTTCCGCCGCCAGAGCAAAAACAAATCCGTCTCCAGCTCGCCGCAACTCTGAAAGCTGTCGTCTCCCAGCGCCTTGTGCGCCGCGCTGACGACAAAGGCCGCGTCCCAGCCGTCGAAGTGATGATCGCCACCGCCTACATTCGCGATTGCATCATCAATCCAGACAAAACGCGCCTCATTCCAGACGCTATCGCCGCCGGCACCAGCCAATACGGCATGCAAACGTTCGATCAATCCTTGTTCGATCTGCTCACCAAACAGCTCATCACCCTCGACGAAGCGCTTACCCGCGCTTCCAACCCAGACGAATTCAAGCTCCGCATGCAAGGCATCCGCTCCGCGTCCGATTCCGCTCGCGAAGAAATGGAACGCCAAATGGCCGACTTCGACCGTTTCGCCCGCAAATAAGCGGGAGTTTTTGCGCGGAATTACCGATATCGTCGGGAGGGTTTCTTGCGAAGGTCTATCGCTGTCTCAACTTCTATGTTGCTGGTCGCCGCTGGCGCCATTCTCGGCTTTTGTTCCGCCGCCAATGCCTCGCCACGCCCGCTTACCAAGAGCCAACTCCTCGCCCTCGTCTCCGGCAAGGTTCTTCCGGAAGTCATCGTCAGCGAAATCGCTTCCGATTCACTAGCCTTCAATCCAGATACGCCTTCTTACCGTGCGCTTCTAAAAACCGCTGGCGCCGACCCTAAAATTTTCGCTGCACTCCGCAAAGCCCGCACCACCATCGACGCCCCTCCCGACACCAACCAAGACACTGCCCTTCTCCACCATCTCGCCAACGCCGGCCAGCTCATGGACTCCAATCACTTCAGCGAAGCCTCCCAGGAACTCGCTGCATCCTTCGACCACAATCTTGGCCACTCCGAAATCGGGTTTGTCGTCGGCACCATTCTTCTGGACCAGCAACGCTACGACGAAGCGCGCAACATCTATTCCGAAGTTCTGCTCCACGATTCCGATTTCCCGGAAGCTCACACCCGGCTCAGCTCTGCCTATTACAATTTGGGCGAACCTGAAAATGCGCTAAGCGAGGCCAAAACCGCCTTGGCGCGAAATCCTGACAATCCCGCGGCCCATTTATACGCTGGCCTCGCGCTGCTCTCGTTGCAAAGCGTCGCCGCCGCAAAATTTGAATTAGCCGAATCCATTCGCAGCAAGCCAGATTACGCTCCCGCCCACGTCGCCTTCGCATCCCTGCTCGCCGAACAGCATGACTTCCCCGCCGCCATCGCCGAATACAAGAAAACTCTCGCTATCGATCCAGACGACGCCCGCGCCCACTTCAATCTCGCCGCGCTCTATTCCAGCCAAAAAGATTTCGCCTCGGCAATCCGCGAATATCGCGAGGTCAAACGCCTCGATCCCGACGTCCTCGAAGCTCGCCAAAATCTCGCCCTCGCGCTCCTGCACGATGACCCCACCGCCGCAATCTCCGAATTCGACGAACTCGCTGCCCTCGCGCCCGACTTTCCGATTTGCCACCAGTGCCTCGCCGGTGCGCTATACCGCGTCAGCAAATATTCCGAAGCCGAAAAAGAATATCACCTCGCCGCGCAACAAGACCCCGCCTCCCCGGGTCCGCATCTCGGCCTGGGCATCATCCTCGAAGCCGATCAAAAATATGACGAAGCCATGCGCGAATTTCGCCAGGCTCAGCAACTCGACGCCAACTCCGCCGCCGCTTTCGGCGAAGCCGGACGCGTCCACTTCCTGCAAAAAGATTTCGCGTCCGCCATCGCGGAACTCCAGCGCGCCGAAGAAATCGATCCCGCCGACTGGATCAGCCTCGATCTCCACGGCCAAGTCCTCGAAAATTCTGGCGATCGCGATGCTGCCATCGGCAAATACCAGGCCGCTCTCGCCATCGCCCCGAAAAAAATCGAGCCTCGCCTGCACCTCGCCGAAGCCCTCGAGAAAAAAGGCGATTGGCCGCTAGCCCTGGAAAATTATCGTCAAGCCGCCCTCGACGAACCGCCCATGAAGCCCGGTATAACCCAAATGAATTTCGACGCCCAGCGCAAATATGCCGACGCCCAAGCCCGCTACCATTCCCGCGCCTCAGACGCCCGCACCCTCACCAGCTCCCGCTAGTAAGTTATGACGCCCAATCCATCCATGATCGCAGCTTTCCGCTCCGCCCCTCGGACCCCGCACCTCAAGACCGCCGTATGGTGCCTCGCCACACCAGCTTTTCTTTCTCCACTTTCCGTCGTCGCCCTCCGCCTCTGGACCACCTTCAAACTCCGCTCCAATCCCGCTTGGCACGGCGGCTGGTCCCTTTACATCGCCACCGGCGTCTTCTGGTGGATTGCGCTAGGCTCCGCCGCCCTTGCCAGTATCACCCTCCTTTGGCTCGCGCTCTCTGGAGCTTCGACTCCGGTGTTATCCGCTCAGCATTCGCCGAGCTCTCGTCAGATGAAAATAAGCGCCACGTTGGCCGTCGCCGCCGCGTGGGCTTCCATCTGGCTAGGCTACTTTTCGCTCCAAAAGTTGCTCTAACAAAAACTCCGCACGCCCCGCCAACCTCGCCAATTCCTCCGCGCTCGTCGTCGCCTCGTTATTTCATACCTCATACTTCGTGTTCCGCAAACTGCCTCTACTCATGCTTTACGTTCTGCCCCTCAGGCCCGACTTGAATTTCCGTCTTCTTTCCGTTTGTTTCCACCTTCGCTTCATACGCCACCAGCTTGTCGCGCTTCTTAAGCGACTCCACTTTCATAATCTTCCCTTTTCCAGCCTTCGCCTCCAACCCGGCCTTCACCGCTGCCGGCAACGAGTCCAGTTCCACCTGTTCCTCAACTTCAAGAATCACGCCGGAAGCATCCATCTCTACGTCCTTGCTTCGGCCATTCACCGTCATTTCCACCTCGTAATGCATCTTCCCGTTTTCCTTCTCTTGCGAAAAACCTCGAATCGTCGCGCCGGAACTCTCCGCCGCAACCGTCTTCTCCACCGCCGCCGGCAAATCCGCTCGCTTGATTTTCCTTTCCTGGGCGCCCACGATGCACGCGCCGACCAACACCACAGCTAATCCAATCGCAATCCGTCCTCGAATTTTCATGTGACCTCCGTCACCATCTCTCAGTCAAACTTTTCCGCGCGTTTCCAACAGTCGTCGACACGCAGAAGTTGTCCCATGCTAGGACCGCCAATCTAAACGAGCCATTAACGTCTCGCTAGAATTTTCGCGGCGCACTCCGCGCCCTCGCTTCTTGTGTTCCGAGTTTCGTGTTTCGCTTTTCGAGTTTCGCCTTTCTCTTTCCATCTTTACTTCGCTACTTCCTTCCCTCATCCTTTCCCAGTGTTCCGCAAGCCCCTCCAAGTCGACACCGAATCCGAACTCTACGACATCGCCCTTCGCGCCCTCATGCGCCGCGCCCACTCCATCGCCGACCTCAAAAAAAAACTCATGCGTCGTACCGATAACGAGCTCCTCATCCAGGTCGTCATCGCCCGCCTCAAAGAAAACCATCTCATCGACGACGCCCGCTACGCCCAGCAATTCGCCCGTCAGCGCACCGAGCTCCGCAAGCAAGGAAAATTTCGTGTAGCTCGAGACCTCCGCGCCCGCGGCGTTCCCGAGCGCCACATCCAAACCGCCCTCGCCGAAGCCGCTCAGCAGACCGACGAATCCGCCGTCGTCCGACAGCGCATCGAGCGCAAGCTCCGCTCCTTCCGCGGCCAAATCGACCCCAACAAACTAGCCTCCCTGCAACGCAGCCTCCTTCGCGCCGGCTTCTCCTCCGAAATCATCCGCCGCGAAATCCGCGCCCTAACCCGCGAAGACCTCCCCACCCCAGACTCGAACGACGACTCCTAGGCCGCCTTTCCCGGGAACGCCAAACGCTTCTTCATCCCGCGGGGTTGGCGGGATGAATCTCCCGATTGGCACTTTTGAATTTTTTGCGTCAACGCCATCGCTGGCGCACACCAAGCCAATGCCTGCTAAAATCCCTCCTCGTAAACACCACCACGAGGTGCCACCCACATGAAACTCGATCTCCTCGCCATCGCCGCCCATCCCGACGACGTTGAACTCACCTGCGGCGGCACCCTCATAAAAATGGCCGAACAAGGTTACTCGACCGGCATCCTCGATCTAACCGCCGGCGAAATGGGCACTCGCGGCACTCCAGAAATTCGCGCTCGCGAAGCCGCCCGCGCCGCAAAATTTCTCGGCGTAAAATGGCGCGGCACTCTCGGCGTCCCCGATTCCGACGTCCAACCCTCACGCCAAAACAAACTCCGCCTCGCCGAAGTCATCCGCGAACTCCGCCCCAGAACTGTAATCCTCCCGTACTGGGAAGCTCGCCACCCCGATCACGCCCACGCCTCCACTCTCGGCTACGAAGGATGCTTCCTCGCCGGCCTCAAACAACTTCCCATCGCCGGCGAAGCCTACCGCCCATTCAAAATTCTCTACTCCACCTCCTTCGCCGAAATCCGCCCCACCTTCGTTGTCGACATCACCAAACAATTCCAAAAACGCTGGAGAGCCATCCGCGCCTACAACTCGCAGTTCCAACCCGCTTCCAAAGCAAAAAAGAGTCAGGTCTACCTCGCCATCGACGAGCTCGAAGAACAAATGAATCACATCGCTCGCCACTGCGGCATGATGATCAACGTAAAATATGGCGAAGCTTTTTTAATCAAGGAATTAATGCAGGTAGACGATGTAGTGGAAATGCCGGTCCGCTCGCTCTAAGCTTTCGACCTAAGCCCGCTCGTGCTCTTGCGCCGGAGAAAACCCCGGCAACGTCTGCCCGTCCGTCGTGCGCTCCACGCGCACCCGCACCAGCGCCTCATCCTCAGCGCCCGATTTACGCAAAATCGCCATGGTGCTCAGCGCTTCCGTATATACCCGGGTCACCAAATACGTGTCCCCGGAATCTTCCTTCTTCCAAAGTTGCCCAATCTGTATTTTCGATACGCTCATAAAGGTTCATTCGACTCTAGAGTGCCCTCCCCAAGCTGTCAACCACCACTCCCGTCGTCTGACCCACATCCGTAATCACTAACGCCGCTGCGTCAGTTCGAGCGCGGCGCCTCGAGTGGCACCGCCATTCCTGGTGCAGCCACCCACTTCCGCCCACCCAAACGAAATCTCGCACACCTCCCACTCTGCCAACCCATAAAATCCTTGAACCGCGCGATGGATCTCACCATAAATTCGCCGTCACTCGTCACGCCTACCCACACCTGTCATTCCGGGGCATGCCTGTAGTTGGCAGGCACGCCCCGGAATCTGCTGCCTTAAGCCACTAGCAAGGTTCCACTTCCCCGCCCCATCCTCTATGCAAGCCGGCTCGCGGCACACCGCCCAACCTCGTTCTGGCACCCGCCGCACGAGCATTCGAATACTTACCATACAGTTATCTATTGACAACGTAACTTACACCTGCTATCATGCCCCATGCATGCTCAAATCATCGCCCGACAGCCCCGCCGCCGCCCGCACTTACCCCAATCCTCCCCTCACTCTTTGCACTCCCTGCACAAGAGCGAAAAATTAACTCCCTCATTCCAAACCACTTCCGCACTCTTTTGCTCTTTGAGGGGGGTAGGGGGGTCGCAACCACCCACAACTCTCAACCTTCACTTTAACTCCCTCCAGACCACGCCCGCATTGCCCCTCCTCTCTCCCCTTTGCGATAATGCCTGCACCATTCCCGCTCCTGAAATGAGGCCGCTTTGACCGGCAACGACATTCGCGAAATGTTTCTCCGCTTCTTTGAAGGCAAAGGCCATCGCCGCGTCCGTAGCAGTTCGCTCGTTCCCCATGGTGATCCCACCCTGCTTTTCACTAACGCCGGCATGAACCAGTTCAAGGACGTTTTCCTCGGCCTCGAAAAGCGCGAGTACGACAAAGCCACCACCGCCCAAAAATGCGTTCGCGCCGGCGGCAAACACAACGACCTCGAAAATGTCGGCTTCACCAAACGTCATCACACCTTCTTCGAGATGCTCGGCAATTTTTCTTTCGGCGACTATTTCAAGGAGAAGGCAGTTCCGTACGCGTGGGAACTGCTGACTTCGCCGGAATGGTACGCGATCCCCAAAGAAAAACTCTACGTAACCGTGTTTGGCGGCGCGGAAGTCACTCCGGGCAGGACCCTCGGTGTGGATGAAGATGCGCGTGGATTTTGGCTGAAAGAAAAAATTGCGCCCGAGCGCATCGTCTCGGTTCCTGGCGTAAAAGATAATTTCTGGGCGATGGGGGACACCGGACCGTGCGGACCGTGCAGCGAAGTTTTTTATGACATGGGCCCCGCCGCATCCGAAGAAGGTCACGCCGATTGTGCTTTCCCGTGCGACTGCGGCCGCTACGTCGAAATCTGGAATCTCGTCTTCATGCAGTTCAATCGCGATGCCAGCGGCACGCTAACCCCGCTTCCCAAACCCTGCGTCGATACCGGCATGGGCCTAGAGCGTGTCGCCAGCGTTCTCCAGGGCGTCATCTCCAACTACGACACCGATCTTTTCGTTCCGCTGATGAAACGCGCCGCCGAACTTTGCGGCGTCGACTACGAAAAAGAAATCGCCACCGAAGGCGGAAAAGGCGGCGCTGCTTCCCTGCGCGTCATCGCCGACCACGCTCGCGCTACAACCTTTCTCATCACTGACGGCGTCCTCCCCTCCAACGAAGGCCGCGGCTACGTCCTTCGCAAAATTATGCGTCGCGGGATCTATCATGGCCGCCTGCTCGGCGCCACCCGCCCTTTCCTCGCCGAAACCGTGAATACCGTTCGCGCGCTCATGGGCGACGCCTACCCGGAACTTCGCGAACCTTCCGCCGCTCGCGTTCCTGAAATTGTGCTCGGAGAAGAAACGAGATTTGGCCGCACATTGGCCTCTGGCCTCAAGAAACTTGAAGATGATCTGGCGCCGCACCAGTCATACAAAACCAGGCTGGAACAATTGGAAATCCTCAAACTCAGCGGAGCGTCCGTACCCGACTATGAAGCGGAGCGCGCAAAACTTGTGGAGCAGATGACCTACCCAGGCCACAAGGCATTCAGGCTTCAAGATACATACGGCCTTCCGAAGGACTTGCTAATGGATGTGGTCCGCGACGCCGGACTTCCATTTGGTAGCCGTGGCTTTGATGAGGCGATGGAAGAGCAGCGCACCAAGGCTCGCGCTTCCTGGAAAGGCGCGCACAAAGACGCCGCGAACCCCGCTTTCGCCAAAATTGCGGATACCTTTCAGACCGAAAAAGATTTCTACCACTCCACCAAAGCGAAAGACGTTTGCATTGAAGCCATCATCGGCAGAAATGGACCGGTCAATGAACTAAAATCCGGAGAAACCGGCGAAATCGTTTTAGACCGCACCGTCATCTACGCCGAATCCGGCGGACAAATGGCGGACACCGGCGCGATCTATGACCCATCCGAATCGCAGTTGCTCGCCGAAGTCACCGGCGCTTATTACCCCGTCGCCGGCCTGGTCGCGCACAAAGTTCTCGCCAAAGAAACTCTGCGCGTCCACGATCGCGTCACCGTCGTCGCCGACGTGGAACGCCACGCCCGCATCATCCGCAACCATTCCGGCACCCATCTGGTCAATGCCGCCCTGCGCAATATTCTCGGCACTCACGTCAAACAAGCCGGCTCGCTCAATTCTCCCGAGCGGCTGCGTTTCGATTTTTCACATTTCGCTCCTGTCGATGCCGCCGAACTGCAAGACATCGAGCAGCAAGTAAACGACGAAATCCGCTGCAACACAGAAATCTCTACCGACGTCACCTCTCTCGACCACGCTCTCGCTTCCGGCGCTCTCGCTTTTTTCGGCGAAAAATATCCGGAAAGCAACGTCCGCGTCGTCACCATTCCCGATCCCCGCGCGCCTCGCGGCTTCTATTCCAAGGAGCTTTGCGGCGGCACCCATGTCCACCGCATCGGCGATATCGGCGTCCTCAAAATTGTCGGTGAACAGTCCGTGGCCGCCGGCGTCCGTCGCATCGAAGCCGTGACCGGAATCGGCGCCCTCGAACACTATCAGCAGCAAGCCGCCGTGCTCACCCAGGTCGCCAATCAGTTGAATGTCGGCGAAGACGCCGTTCTCGGCACCATCGAAAAACTTTCGCAAACCGTGAAACAGCTCGAACGCGAACTGAGCGACCAAAAACGCAAAGGCGCCCTGAACCAACTCGACGAACTCGCCGCCGCCGCCCAAACCGTCAAAGGCGTGAAACTGGTCGCCGCAGAGGTCGCCAATGTCGATCGCGAAGGCCTCCGCCAACTCGTCGACAGCCTCCGCCAGAAGCTCGGCTCCGGCGTAGTCGCCTTGGGCATGCCCGATGGCGAAAAAGTCGCCCTGATCGTCGGCGTAACCAAGGACCTCACCGCTAAAGTCCATGCTGGCAAGCTGATACAGACCCTGGCCAAGCAATTAGGCGGCTCCGGCGGCGGCCGCCCAGACCTGGCCGAAGCTGGCGGAAAAGACACCGCAGGGCTAAAAAACGCCCTGCAAGGCGTAGGTGCCCTAATCGAGCCATTGCTATAATTTCGCTGTACCTCCGGGAGTAGCCTAGTAGTACTATTCCCCGGAAAGGTCCGCCAAATCACACTGGCAGCAGCACTTGACGTTGAATTTGTCGTCGCCGCTGCCGTTGTAGAGGCCGACCTTGAGGTCGGCGCATTTGACTTTATCTCGGCGCACTCGAACTTAGGACACGAAAAAAAAATTGATGAACCACCGTCCCCCACTCACGGCCTGCATCTGCGCAATCGCCCTGGCTTTCTGCGCACTGCCCTCCCACGCCCAAATCACAAAAGTCGTCGACAACTCCGGTCGGCAATTTTTCGTAAACGCCGAACCCAGCATCCAAATCAAACTCGCGTCCCGCAGCATCTTTTTGCCGTCGCAGACCTCATTTGCGGGCGCCAACCGTCCAGCTGTCAATATTGACCGCGATGGCGCGGAAAAGCTCGTCAGCGAAGCCGCCGAGCGTCACAGAGTGGATCCACGGCTGGTCCGCGCCGTAATTCAGACCGAATCCGGCTGGAATCCGGGAGCAATTTCGCGCAAGGGCGCAGTCGGCCTGATGCAGCTGATTCCCACCACCGCGCAGCGATTTGGCGTGAATGACGTCCTGAATCCGCAACAAAATGTCGATGCCGGGGTACGTTATCTAAAGGTGCTACTGGAACGATATAATGGCAACCTGGATTTGGCTTTAGCGGCGTACAATGCGGGAGAGGGCGCTGTAGACCGTGCGCACGGCGTGCCCGCGTACCGCGAAACAAGGGATTACGTTCACAAAGTACAGAATGCTTACAACGGGTCAGGAGCGGGCAGGGCGTCGGATGCGTGGTTCAATCCGCGCGCGATCCACAAAAACGTGGAACCCACCGGCCGCATCGTTTTCACCAACGAATAATCGCGTTTTTTGGTCACAGAAATTTTTGGCGGGCGCAAAAAATTTCCACAGGCTGTTCGCCCGCGTTTCGCCAGTTTTCGCCTTGCTGAGCTTGGCGCTGCTGCCGGCGATTTCCATCGCCGCAAACTTGGCAACACCGGCGGCGGCCGGCACCACCGCAACCGCAATTTTCAGCGACCGTGACAGCGGCGGAGCGACGGAAACTCCCGGAGCCGAACAGGCGGAAGGTAAGCGGCAGGCGGCCTCTTCGCAATTCGACAGAGCGGAAGAATTGCGCTCGGATTTGAATGGCACGGCGGCGGAAAAACGCACGCTCGCGCAGTACAAGCAAACAGTTTCGAGTTATCGCCGGGTTTATTTGATTACGCCGCACGCAATGGAAGTTCCCGACGCGTTGCTCGCGGTGGCCGAACTTTACAGCGAAATGGGCGACCATTTCGGCAAGAATTATTATCAGTTGTCGGTGGACGCGTACCGTTTTTTGCTGCACGAATATCCGGCTAGCAAGTATGGGCAAGACGCGATGCTGCGCACCGCGCGGCTGGAAAAAGATCAGTTGGGCGACTCGACGGGAGCGACAAAAACTTACGAAGAATTTTTGAAGAAGTATCCGCGCGGGGCGCGCCGCCGCGAAGCGCAGGAAGCACTAGCGGAAATGGCCCTGTTGCGAAACAGTGAAGAAACCGTCGCGAAGAAAAATTCCGACTCCGGCGAATCGGCAAATTCGACGGAAAACGCGGAAGAAAAAACTCCAGCGAAATCGCGGAAAGCACGCGGCGACGAAGAAAATGCATCTCCGAAGTCGCGAAAGTCCGCGGACGACAGCGACGATTTTTCGACGAAATCGCGTGGAGAAACGCGCGGCGCAGTGCGTGGAACCGACGGCGAAAAAGCTTCGCGAGCTTCCGCAAAATCCGGCGCGGAAGACAATGCCATTTCGCGCACGGCAAAAACCGCGCAGAGCGAAGTGGAAATTTCTGGACCGATTGGCGAGCCGACGGTGGGCCGTCCGCGAGTGCGCAGAATCAGCAGCAAAGTGACGGCCGATTCCACGCGGGTAACGATCGATCTTGAGGACAATGTGCAATTTACTTCCGGGCGCATCGGCGATCCAGACCGGATATTTTTTGATTTGCATTCGGCGCGACTGACGCCGCAAGTGGCCAAAGAAACGATTCATGTGGAAGGCGATTTGCTGAGCGCGGTGCGCGTCGCGCAGAATTCCGCGGGAATTGTCCGCGTGGTTTTGAACGTAAACGGCGTGAAAGATTATACGGCGTCGCTGGCGCAGAATCCGCCGGCATTGGTGATCGATTTGTTTGCGACGGCGCACAGAGAAACAGCGCCGATGCGCAGCGCAAGCGCGAAAGCAAAACGCGGCGATCCGAAATCGAAAAGCACCGAGGCAGCTGCTGCTGAAACTTTCTCGGCAAGAAATAACGGATCTGAGCAACCGGCAGGAGGCTCGAACGCTGGAAAGACTTCCGGTGCTGCACTTGCGCAGAATGCGAATGCGACAAAATCGCCAAACGCTCTGAGCGCAGCGAATACTGCGAACGACGGACCCACAGAAAATCTGTCGGGCCTCACGAATTCTGGCGGCGCAGTGAATCCGGGATCGTCGCCGGATTCTGGAGCGGCGGAGAATTCCAGGACGCCGGCGAATTCTGGAACGACCGTGAATTCTGGAAGCACGGCGAATACGGCGAAGTCCACGAAGATTCCGAATCCGAGCAATTCGCTGAGATCGGTTTCGACGAAGCCAACCACGGTGCCCGCGCCTTCCGTAGCGCAGCCGACGCGCGGCGGGCAATCCACGCTAACGCGCGCGCTGGGATTGAAGATTGGGCGCATCGTGATTGATGCGGGCCACGGCGGCCACGACACTGGGACGGTTGGCCCAACGGGATTGATGGAGAAAGATTTATGCCTGGATGTGGCGCTGCGGCTAAGCAAAATTATTCAGCAGCGACTGCCGGGCGCGGACGTGATTCTCACCCGGACCGACGATACATTCGTGCCGCTGGAAGAACGGACGCGAATTGCGAATGACGTGAAAGCGGATTTATTTATTTCGATTCACGCGAATTCCAGCCAGGATCAGGACGCGCGCGGAATTGAAACTTATTATTTGAATTTGAAGGGTAATGCGGAGTCGATGGAAGTGGCCTCGCGCGAAAACGCCACCTCGCAAGAAAGCATTCACGACCTGGAAGATTTGGTGAAGAAAATCGCGCGCAGCGAAAAGATCGATGAGTCTCGCGAATTTGCGCAAGACATTCAGGAATCGCTGGCGAAACGCATTCAGAAAACCGCGAAGCCGGTGAAGGATCGCGGAGTACGGAAAGCCCCGTTCCTGGTGCTGATTGGCGCGGATATGCCGTCGATTCTAACGGAGATTTCGTTTTTGAGTAATCCATCGGACGAGCAGTTGCTGAAAAAACCGGAACACCGGCAGCGCGTGGCGGAGGGTTTGTATCAAGGAGTGGCGAGCTACTTGCAAAATCTGAACAGCGTGACGTCTAATTTGCCGAAGCTGCCGATTAAGGGCGTAACTGGCAATGCGACCGCGCCGGCTACTACCCCAGCCAGCGCACAGGCCGCGCTTGAACCATCCAGGAACCAGAAGTAACCTGTCGGTGTCTAACCAATGCCAGGGATGCGAAAGCTATATCTAGTTGCGGCGTTTCTAGTGGCGGCTTTGGCTGCGACGGATTGCTACGCGCAGAAAATGGCGCTGCCCGAACATTTTGGCGGATGGTCCGGAAAACCGAGCCCGGAATGGGTTGAAACCGAAGCGCCCCGGAATTATGTGGATATTTGGAAGGAAACGGGACGCACCACCGGGGAATATTGCCAATATAGTTCGGGAACGGCAACGGTCGGCGTTAGCTTGCACAAATTTCAGGACCCGACCAGCGCGTACGAAGCGTACACGGCGCTGCTCGGTCCGCCGTTGCAGTTGCTACCAATAGCGGGGAGAAATTCGGCAGCAAATGGTACATGGTTGCTGGTGTTGGTCGGGAACTTTATTTTGAATGTGTCGCCGCCGCAGGGACTTTCGCCAGCTGATTTGGAGGCGTTGGAAAAAGCGGCGGGCGCGAGCGCCGACAAATCTCCGCTGCCGCCGGTGCGCACTTACTTGCCGGAAAATGGTTTGAGGAACGGAACGCAAAAATATGCGCTGGGGCCGGCGGGATTTCAGAGTGCTTTCGAGTCGTTGAAGCGGCCGGAATATGCCGGGTTGGCGAAGGAAGCGGGTTTCAGTTCCGGCGCGGAAGCAATGCTGGCGGAATATCAGAGCGGAAAAGATTTGGCGGTTTTGCTGTTGCTGGAGTATCCGACGCCGCAACTGGCGGAGCTGCATTCGCACCATTTGCAGTCGGCATTGTCTGGAAAACTGGCGACGACAAAAATTGAACGCAAAGGGTCGCTCCTTTCGATGGTGCTGGGTGCCAGCTCCACGGGGTACGCGGAGAAATTGCGAAATTCGGTGAACTACGAAACGCAGGTGACCTGGAACGAACCGAGCCAGACGATGACGGATCCGCCGATCACCAGCACGCTGGTGAAGATTATTACGGGCACCGGAGTGATCATGGTGCTGGCAATTGTGCTGGGGATTGCGTTCGGCGGGGTGCGCGTGCTTACGAAAAAGTTTTTCCCGGGGAAAGTTTTTGACCGGTCCGAGGGCATGGATATTTTGCAATTGGGATTGTCTGGTAAGCCGATAAAATCGCGTGACCTTTACTGATTGCCGGGTATTTCTAAACCGCTCGAAGGTTCTCTAGACATCGCTTCTAATCGCAACTCGCAGAACAAAACGCCCTTGCGGCATGTTTCCGCTTTCCCTGCAACAAATCCGAAACATTAAGCTGTGAATCGGCGTACTGATATAGTGCACGCAACTAAACGAGCGCCAACGGCGCCACTATCCCAGGAGGGGTGACCGATGTTGATTGAGGACGCGCAGCGAGAAGTACGCACTTCGTATCTCGGGGGTTTTTGGGGGCAGATGGTGTCCGGCGGAATATGGCTGACGTCCGCGGCGCTGGGCACGTGGAGCACGCCGCGTTCGGCAATTATAACGCTGGTTGTGGCCGGGTTCTTTATTTATCCGCTTACCGTGCTGCTCTTGCGGGCATCGGGACGCCGCCCACTCAGCCCTGGAAATTCCCTGTACTTTCTGGGCATGCAGGTGGCGTTTACTTTGCCGCTGTCCATGTTATTGGTCGCTCCGGTCACAGCTTTTCGTTTGAATTGGTTTTATCCGTCGTTGATGGTGTTGCTGGGCGCGCACTATATTCCTTTCACGTTTCTGTACGGAATGCGGATGTGGGTTCCCTTGAGCGCGCTGCTGATTGGCTCGGGAGTGGGAATAGCGCTTTACTGGCCGTTTTTTTTCAGCACCGGAGCGTGGGTTACGGCGGGGCTTCTTTTCGTGTTTGCTGTTATCGGGCGGATGACGGTTCTGGCCGAAGAGCGCCGCGCGTAGGAAACTATTGTTCGGATCCGCCATTATCAATTCCCTTTCATGGCTATACTTTTTCTTGCGTGATTGATACTCATCGCAAAGAATTAAGAAAGTCGCAGATTCCGTGGAGAGTGCATGAACATTTCAAGGCAAGTCTGTTTTTTGATGGCGGGCGCGGGAATTTTTCTATTCGGTTGCAGGAATTCGGCATCAACACCAGGGGTGCAGGCGCAGACTGTTCAGGCAGGATCGCAGCCTTCGGAGGCGGAACTGGTCGACGGATTTCGGCGGACTCATGACGCCCGGGATTTGCCGGGGATCTCGAAATTGTTCTGCTGGGACGGCGTGACCGCGGAAATGAGAAAGATCACAGAGGATCGCGTACAGGAAATGTTCGACGAAAAGATCGTCAGCATCAAGTTGACAGATGAGCATCCAAAGGGGCGGTCGAACCTGTTCACCAGGAACGGCGTGACTTACGGATTGAATTTGCCGGTGGTGAAGGAACTGGTTTCTCAGACAGAGTCGTCTGGGACGAATGATTATCCAGTGGGGGTTAAAGATGGGCAATACGTGATTGCGCTGATGGCTCCGGTTTCTAATTCAGGAGCGGCACCTGCGACAGCGCCAACTTCAGAGAATGGACAAGCTAGTAGCGCGGCGGATGTGGGTCAGCCCGCGGTGGTGCCGGCGAAAACGGATTTGACGGTTCGGTTGATGGACGTGGTGAGCGTAAAAACGATTGATAACGGCGGGACGTTTTCGGCGACGTTCAAGGATGCGGTGCAGGTTGGCGGGGCGACGGCAATTCCCGCGGGTACCATCGCTCAGGGCGCGGTGACGAAAGAAAAGAGTTACGGCCCGGAGATGACACTAACGTCGGTTACGGTGAATGGAAAATCGTATAAGGTGAAGACGGCGGCGATTAGTTTTAATGAGCAGATTTCGTTTCCGGTTGGCTCCGAGCATACGTTTCACTTGACGGCGGCTTTGGATTTGACGAAATAATACCAACGACTGGGTTTTGGCGTTTTAAATGCGCGGCTCTGACGTTTTTCTCCTTCGGATAGCGGCAGTATCTTGCCTTCGTAAAGAATGTAACGGAAATTTGCGGTGGGCGTCTAATTAGGTTAGTTGCGGTGTGTCAAATCCGTTCTCAGGATCGGCGGGAGTTTAGACGGTTCAGCTGGGCCTTGCTGCGTTGGCAGAAGGCAAGAGGTCCGGTGCGCGGCGCGCCGGATGGGCACAATATATTGTGCCCCTGCAAGGGCGATCGACGTGACGAAGTTGCGACGTGCGGTGCGATCGGTCGCGATCGGCACGCGCGGTTAGCGGGTCGGCTGAGTTCAGGTAGATTGGCGGGAGTAGAAGTGTTAGGACGTGGCGGAGAGATAACGTAAAATTTATGGAGATGGCGGGGACAAATTTGAAGATGTCGGATTCAGGGCAAAAGATGAAATTTGAGAGCGCAAGAGTGCGTTTAGGACCAAGGATTGCTGTGGTGCTGCTGACGGCGGGAATTTTTGCGGTTGGTGGATGCGGGAAAACATCTGGGAACAACGCCGGTCCGGGTGCAGGTGCGCCTCCGGCAATGCCGGTACAGGTGCAAGTGGTGAAGACGCAGAAGATTCCCGAGACGACGGAGTATTTGTCGATTTTGAAATCGCGGCATTCGGCAACGATTAATCCGCAAGTGGAAGGGCAGATTACCAAGATATTTGTGAAGTCTGGCGACCACGTGAAAGAGGGAACGCCACTGCTGCAGATCGATCCGAACAAGCAGGAGGCCACGGTGGGCAGCCAGGAGGCCGCGCGACGGGCCCAAGAAGCGAGCACGCGTTACGCGAAAGTGCAATTGGAACGAGAACGCAAGCTGCTGGAAGCGGGAGTGGTGAGCAAACAGGAATTCGATAATGCGCAGAGCGCTTATGACTCCGCCGAAGCACAATTGAAATCCCTGGAAGAGCAGGTGAATCAACAGAAGGTGGAGTTGCGTTATTACCAGGTGACGTCGCCGATGTCGGGAATTGTGGGCGATGTTCCGGTGCGCATGGGCGACCGCGTGGGCGTGACAACTTTGCTGACCACTGTGGACGAGCCGGGCGCTCTGGAGGCGTACATTTATGTTCCGGCGGATAAAGCGAAAGATTTGAAGGTGGGATTGCCGGTGCATTTGCTGGATGTGGCGGGCAATCCGGTGAACGATACGAGAATTTCGTTTATATCGCCGCAAGTGGATACCGACACGCAGACAGTACTGGCGAAAGCGCAAATTGAAAATGGGCAAAGCAGGCTGCGCGTGGCGCAACAAGTGCGCGCGCAGGTCACGTGGAATGTGCATGAGGGCACGGTGGTGCCGGTGCTGGCGGTTTCTCGGATTAACGGGCAATTTTTCGCGTTCGTGGCGTCGAAAGAAGGAAACGGAACGGTGGCGCGGCAGAGGTTGCTGCAAGTGGGCGACACGGTGGGAAATGATTTTGTGGTGCAGAGCGGATTGAAGCCCGGCGACCACTTGATTCTTTCGGGAACGCAATTTTTGCAGGATGGAGCTCCGGTGAGCGAGCAGATCGGTGGCGGGTCCGGAGCGGCCGCGAACGGAGCAACGCGGTAACCCAGCGGCGATCCCATGAACAGCGCTTCCCTACTTTTCCAACAGGCGGGCTATTACTTTGTTCGTTGATTTCTTTATTCGCAGACCAGTGTTTGCGACAGTGTGCGCGCTGCTGATTATTTTGGGCGGCGCGATTTCGATTCCGTCGCTGCCGATTGCGCAATTTCCCAACCTTTCTCCTCCACAAGTCGTGGTGACCAGCGGATACATCGGCGCGAACGCGCAGACGGTGGAATCGGCGGTGACAATTCCGCTGGAGCAGGCGATCAACGGCGTGGAGGGCATGAAGTACATCACGTCGAACAGCGGAAATGACGGGACCAGCCAGATTACGGTGACGTTCGATGTGACGCGCGACGTGGATTTGGCGTCGGTGGACGTGCAGAACCGTGTGAACCAGGCGCTGGGGCGGCTGCCGAACACGGTGAAAAATACCGGCGTGATTATTACCAAGCAGATTGGCGGGTTCGTTTTTGGCGCGGGAATTTATGCGGAGAACGGAGCGTACGACAGCCTGTTTCTGAGCAACTACCTGGATTTGTACGTTAAGGATGCGCTGAAGCGGGTGCCGGGAGTTGGCGACGCAATTATTTTCGGCGAACGAAAATATGCGATGCGGTTGTGGCTCGATCCGGCGCGGATGGCGCAGCGCGGATTGACGGCGACCACGGTTTTGGCGGCGCTGAATGAACAGAACGTGGAAGTGGCGGCGGGAGAAATTGGGCAGCCGCCGTCGATGGAAGGACAGTCCTACCAGATCAGCGTGCGAGCGATTGGAAGGCTGACGGACACGTCGGAGTTCAACAATATTATTTTGAAATCTGGAACAGATGGGACGCTGGTGCGCTTGAAGGATATCGGCCGGGCGCAACTTGGGGCCGAAGATTACGGATCGATTTTGCGATTTAACGGGCACGAAGCGGTGGGACTGGCGATTACGCAATTGCCGAGAGCGAACGCGCTGGATGTCGATAATGCGGCGAAGGCGGAACTGGAAAAACTATCGAAGACTTTTCCGCCGGGAATCAAGTATGCGGTGGCGTTCGATACCACGACGGTGGTGGGCGAGTCGATCAAAGATGTTCTGTACACGTTGCTGGAAGCGATCCTGCTGGTGATCGTGGTGATTTATTTATTTTTGCAGGATTGGCGGAGCACGCTGATTCCGGCGATTACGATTCCGGTGTCGCTGGTGGGGACGTTTATTTTCGTGAAATTGTTTGGATTTTCGATTAACACGCTGACGCTTTTTGGAATCACGCTGGCGACCGGATTGGTGGTGGACGACGCAATCGTGGTGATCGAAAACGTGGAGCGGCACATCACGGAAGGAATTACGGAGCCGCACAATGCGGCGTCGGTGGCGATGAAGGAAGTAGCGGGCGCGGTGATTGCCACGTCGCTGGTATTGGTGGCGGTGTTCGTTCCGGTGGCGCTGTTTCCGGGGACGACGGGAATTTTGTTCCGGCAATTTGCACTGACCATCGCGTTTTCCGTGGCGATTTCCGCGTTCAATGCGCTGACGCTGACTCCGGCGCTGTCCGCGATATTTTTGGGGCATCACCGGGAGCGTACGCAGGGGCGGTTTTTCCGGACATTCAACAAGGTGGTTACATCGGGAACGGAGATGTACCGCAACGCGCTGCGGCACATTATCGGATGGCGATTCGCAGCGCTGGCATTATTCCTTGTGGTGCTGGGCGCGACGTATTGGGTATATCAGCGCGTGCCACGCGCGTTTATTCCGGAAGACGATCAAGGCTATCTGATTTTTATTGTGCAGGCGCCGCAAGGGGCTTCGCTGACGTATACGCGGGATGTTTGCGCGAAAGTTGAAGAGACGCTTTCGCATGTGCCAGAGTTGGCTGGAGTGTTC
Organism: Candidatus Acidiferrum sp.; assembly: GCA_036495905.1. Taxonomy (GTDB): domain Bacteria; phylum Acidobacteriota; class Terriglobia; order Acidiferrales; family UBA7541; genus Acidiferrum. The sequence goes on along the minus strand of DASXMB010000028.1, from coordinate 19,628 downwards.
ACGATCGCAGGATTCAGCCAGTCGGGAAATGCGTCAAACCGCGGAATTATTTATGGCGCGCTGAAACCGTTTGCCGAACGCAAAGGCCTGGAGCATGGAGCGGCGGCTATTATTGGGCGCTTGCGCGGGCCGCTGTTTGGAATACCGGGAGCGATCGTGGTGCCGTTCAATCCGCCGGCGGTGCAAGGGTTGGGTCAATTCGGCGGATTTCAATTTGAGCTGGAAGATTTAGGACGGAATTCGCTGCAGACGATTGCGAATACGGCGAACAGTTTGGCGGCGCAAGGGAACGGCAGCAAGGAATTGGTGGGATTGTTTACGAGTTTTACGGCGAACGATCCGCAGTATGTGGTGCATATCGACCGGGAAAAAGCGAAGAGTTTGCAGGTGCCGTTCAGCCAGATTACCGATGCGCTGCAAGTTTATATGGGGTCGGTGTACGTAAACGATTTCGATTTCAATAACCGGTCGTATCGTGTGTACATTCAGGCGGATCAGCAATTTCGGGCGCAGGCGAAAGATATTCGGGAATATTATTTGCGGTCGGATACGGGGAAAATGATCCCGCTGGATAATTTGGTAAACGTGGAGCAGACCGCGACTCCGCAGGTGATCACGCATTACAACTTGTTCCGCGCGGCGGAGATTGATGGAAACGCGGCGCCGGGGCGGAGCTCTGGACAAGGCATTTCGGACATGGAAGCGCTGTCGAAAAAAGTTTTGCCGAACGGCATGACGTTTGAATGGAGTGGATTGTCGCGAGAGGAATTGGAATCCGGCGGCAAGGCGGCGATTTTATTTGGGCTGGGGATCGCGGTGGTTTATTTGACGCTGGCGGCGCAGTACGAAAGTTTTGTGCTGCCGATGATTGTGTTGCTGGCGGTGCCGGTGGCGCTGTTCGGCGCGATTGGCGCGCAAGCCTTGCGCGGATTGCAAAACGATGTGTATTGCCAGATCGGATTGGTGATGCTGATCGGGCTTTCGAGCAAGAACGCAATTTTGATTGTGGAGTTTGCGGAGCAGTTGCGCGAACACGGCATGACGATTGTGGAAGCGGCGATTGAGTCAGCGAAAATTCGCCTGCGGCCGATATTGATGACTTCGCTGGCGTTTATTTTGGGCGTGGTGCCGCTGGTTTTGGCGCAGGGCGCGGGACGGTCGGGGCGAATTTCGGTGGGGACCACGGTATTTGGCGGAATGATTGCCGCGACGTCATTGAACTTGCTGTTTATTCCGGTGCTGTATGTGATTGTGAAGACGATTGCGCCGGGGAAAACGCGAAGGGTTGAGCCAGTGCCGGCGGATGCGGGCCGGAGTGCGACGCCCAGCGAATAAGCCGCGATTCGGAAATTCCTAATAAATTTTTAACCTCGCTAAAGTTACGAAGATTCCAGCCGATAACAGGAATGGAGCAGGAGTGTATCTCGGCGGTTTGCGAGAAGGAGAATCCATGGCCGTGAATGCGGTAGTGAATGGCGGAGCGAATGCGCACGGGCAGCAAGTTGAGCAGCAGAGTGCGGCGCGGGTTGATGGGTCAAAGGCCGGCGAACCGAAGACGGAAGCGGTGCACGGCGAAACGGTGAAAGAAAATCAGCCGGCGTCGAAGTCACCGAAGAACGCCGGGCACGAACAATATCATCGTGGCGGGCGAAAGAGCACGACCAGCGAAACCGGACAGCACTTGAACGTAAAAGTCTAAGAGGAATTTTTGGAGGCGCGGGGCGGAATCGAACCGCCGATAAAGGTTTTGCAGACCTTTGCCTTACCACTTGGCGACCGCGCCGCCGGGGAAAAATCGGGAATTGCGGGGCAAGAGTTCTGCCATTGCGGCAGGATTCTTGCCCTTTTTTATTTGGCGGCCGCTTCACCGCCATTTGACCGTGCGCTATTTGGTGGCCGCGGCAGCTTGCGTGGCTGACGCGGTCTGATTGGTGACCGGAGCGCCGATCAGGTTGCCCCACTCGGTCCACGAGCCGTCGTAGTTGCGCACCGCGTCGTATCCCAACAAATATTTCAAGACAAACCAGGTGTGCGAACTACGCTCGCCGATGCGGCAATAGGTGATGACTTCGTCGGCGCCGGTGATACCTTTCGATTGGTAAAGCTCCTTGAGAGCGTCGGCAGACTTGAAGGTGCCGTCTTCATTGGAGGCTTGCGCCCAGGGAATGTTGGCGGCTCCGGGAATGTGGCCGGCGCGCTGAGCAGTCTCGGAGAGGCCGGGAGGCGCGAGAATTTTCCCGGTGAATTCGTCGACGGAGCGAACGTCGACAAGCTGGCCGCGATTACGCTTTTCAAGGATGGCGAAAATTTCCTCGCGATGGGCGCGGATGGAGTTGTCGCCTCCAGTGACGTGGTAGGAGGCGGGCGCGACTTTTGCCTGCTCGGTGGAGACGGGCCGCTTTTCTTCGAGCCACTTTTTGCGGCCGCCGTTGAGCAGGCGGACATCTTTGTGGCCGTTGTATTTGAGCTGCCAGAAAGCGTAGGCGGCGAACCAGTTGTTGTTGTCGCCGTAGAGGACGATGGTGGTGTCGTTGGAGATGCCAGAGTTCGAGAGAAGTTTTTCGAGCGTGGGCCTGTCGATCAGATCGCGGCGAATATTGTCCTGCAGTTGGGTTTGCCAGTTCCATCCGACGGCGCCGGGGATGTGACCCTGGTCGTAGGCGCTGGTGTCGACGTCAACTTCGACGAGGCGGACTTTGGGGTCGTTCTGATGCTGCACCACCCAATCGGTGGAAACGAGAACTTCGGGATGCTTGTAGTCGGACATTTTGTAAATCTCCTTTGCGCTGAAAATTCAAGTATCGAGTGTGAATCTTAGATTCAAATAAAAAGCCCACCGGCCGGTCATTGCGTTGGCGGTGGGTCGAAAAGCTGCCCGGGCTGTGATGGAATGCTAGATGCCCAGTCTCCCCGCGCCAAAAGACACACGCATACAACAGTTGCGACAGCAACAAGCGAGCGCGGTTTTGTGAGACATGTTCACGACGACTACAGAATACCTGCGTAGCGTGGAGTTGGCAACAGCGAGATTGCCGGCTGCGTCGTTTGACGCATGTGGTGAATCTATATTAGGGCATGATTCCGGCGCGCAGGTGTGGGGCCCAGGATGTGGTGTCTGCGTGCAAGGCAGATATTCGGAGCGAGATCGCGAAAACGGGAGAGTGCCGCCGAATGGCTTATCAACCGATCGAGAATTACGGAATTATCGGCAACATGCGGACCACGGCGCTGGTCGGCATGGATGGGTCCATCGATTGGTACTGTTCGCCCAATTTCGATTCGCCAAGTGTTTTTGGAGCGATGCTGGACGATGCGAAGGGCGGACGATTCAAGATTGCGCCGGTCGCGGACAAAGTTAGGCACAAACAATTTTACTGGCCGTCGACGAATATTCTGGTGACGCGGTTTTTGCACGAAGACGGAATTGTGGAACTCGAAGATTTCATGCCGGTGGGGGTGCCGGCGGAGTCGCCATGGGAGCACGTGATTTGCCGGCGAATTCGAGGCGTGCGGGGAGCGGTGAAATTATCGACGCTGTGCAGGCCGGCGTTCGACTACGGACGCGCCCAGCACAAAACCAAGATGGACGCGAACGGAGCGGTTTTTACCGCGGATGGACGGAGCCTGACGCTGTGCTCCGCGATAAAGCTGACAAAGAGCGACGACGGCGGAGTGAGCTCCGATTTTGTACTGGAAGAAGGCGAGTCGCAGACTTTTATCTTGCGGGATGACGGTGAGGTGAGCGGCGCGCCCGTGGCGCCTTCCGAGAAGGAAGCGGAAGAACTTTTTCAGGGCACGGTGAAATATTGGCATCAGTGGCTGGCGCGATGCACGTACAAGGGCCGATGGAGAGAGCGGGTGGAACGGTCGGCGCTGCTGCTGAAACTGCTGACCTTCGAGCCGACTGGAGCGATCGTAGCTTCTCCCACGACGAGTTTGCCGGAAGTGATTGGAGGAAATCGGAATTGGGATTACCGCTTTACGTGGATTCGGGACGCAGCGTTCACAGTGTACGCATTCTTGCGGCTAGGATTTACGGAAGAGGCGGCGGGTTTCGCGCGATGGCTGCACAACTATGTGGGGAAGCATCCGTATTCCGGGAATCGGCTGCCGACGGTATTTACGGTTCAGGGCGACAGCGAGTTGCCAGAAGAAGTGTTGGAGCATTGGGAGGGATACCGGCAATCGCCGCCGGTGCGCATCGGCAATGCCGCGTCGGATCAGTATCAGAATGACATTTACGGCGAACTGATGGATTCACTCTATCTCTACAACAAATACGTTGGGCCGATTTCTTACGACTTCTGGGTGAAGATACGCAGCCGTCTGGATTGGATTTGCGATCACTGGCGAGAGCCGGACGCGGGCATTTGGGAGATGCGCAATCGGGACGAGCATTTTGTGTATTCGAAGGTGATGAATTGGGTGGCGCTGGACCGAGGGTTACGTCTGGCGGAGAAGCGATCCTTTCCAGGAAATCGCGAACGATGGATTCACGAACGCGATGAAATTTATGAAGAGGTGATGGCCAAAGGCTGGAACGCGAAGCGCGGAGCATTTACGCAATTTTATGGAAGTGAAGATCTGGACGCGTCCTTGCTGATCATGCCGCTGGTATTTTTCATGGCGCCGAACGATCCGAGGATGATTGGAACAATCAATGCGATTTTGCAGGATCCGCGAAAAGGCGGATTGGTAAGCGATGGTTTGGTGTATCGCTACCCGCCGGAGCCGCGCGTGGATGGCCTGCCGGGAGAAGAGGGGACGTTTAACATGTGCTCATTTTGGCTGGTCGAAGCGCTGACGCGAGCGGGCCAGACGCAGCCGGAGATGCTGATACAGGCTCGATTGTTATTTGAGCGAATGTTGGGCTACGCAAATCATTTGGGATTGTATGCGGAGCAGACCAGCGCGCAGGGCGAGATGCTGGGAAATTTCCCGCAGGCCTTCACGCATCTAGCGCTGATTAGTTCGGCGTTTAATTTGGACCGGATGCTCGGGAGCGGAAAGTGAAAGACGAAGTAAAGAAATAATGAAGTAGAGAAGTAACGAAAACACGCGATCGAGTGCCGCCGAGCCGGGTAGATTGGCACTCACCCACGGTCGTTTCTAAGACCCCCTGCAATCGGATGTCTCCACTCGTCAATGGCAGTGTCGGTTTCGGCGCCGATCAGCAGAATGAGAACGGCAAGATAAATCCACATCATCAGAATGATGAACCCGGCTAGTGTGCCGTAGACTCTGGAAATCATCGGACTGTGGCGGACGTAGAAATTGAAAGAGGTCGAAGTAACGATAAAGCTGAGAGTGACGAAAATTGTGCCGGTGGAAAGCCAGTGCCAGCGGCGTTTCATAGCGGGCAAAAAATAATTTGCGAGGTCGATGCCGATACAGACCAGGAGAATGGTGACGATCCACCAAATGCCCTTGCGCCTGGCAAGACCTAGCAAGACGGAGCCGGAGTGCGGCGACACTTCGCTGAGAGCCCACTGACCCGCTGTCCACAGACCGAAAAATAGGATAAAGAAAACTGCGGCGCCCACGGTAGCTGAGACGGCGATGAGACGTTTTTCCCAAAAAGAGCGATGGTCCCTGCCGCCGTACGCGACCGTGAGAGCTTCCATCAAACTGACGAAACCAGAAGAGGCGCTCCAGATGGTGGTGACTAGGCCGATAGAAAGAAAACCGGTATTGCCACGAGTTAAATCGACAATGGCGGCGAAGATCATGTTGCGAGAGAATCGCGGGAAATAGGCCATGATCCATTGCACGAAGGATTCCCAGAGCGTAGTGGACGGCATCCAACTGAGGATAGCGGCGAGCACGAGAAAAAAAGGAAATAGCGACAACACAAAATAGAAAGAGACTTGAGCTGCCATATCTACACAATTGTCGGCTTGTACTTTTTGCCAGACACTCTTGACGATGGCCGCAAAAGCTTTGCGGGCAGCGCGCCGCGATGGCCGGGTGGCGGCGGCAAGACTGTGCTCCATGGCTTGTGGTTTCGGCACGAACACCCCAGAAATAACGCGCCAAGTTAGCGCGCTGCGCCGATCGATCCGGCTGAGGAATAGTAGCGATATTTCAGTCTAGAGTCGAAGCAACGCCGCGCCATCCCGTGAATCGTGTAGCGAACACGAGAGGAAGGATTCGGTCAGCTGCCCTTCGGGCCTATGGATCTTTGCGGACAGGAATATTTTGGTTCAGACGAAAAAAATTATTGGGATCGTAGCGAGACTTAATGGCGATTAGCCGGTCCCAGCGCGTTCGATAGGCTTCTGGCACGCGATCATCCTCGTCGCCGCTCATAAAATTCACGTAGACGCCAGGAGTCATGGCGGGGCGCAGCTCGCTGAAAACATTTCTGACCCACGAGATGTTGGCGGCATCTTCCGCAGGCTCTACCCAATTGCCCAGCAGATTGATGACGAAGGGCGAGCTGCGATCGCCGAACGCAGTATCCGCGGCGGGAATTTTTGCGGGAGCTCCGCCAAGATAGGCCAGCTCGATCTGCGTCATGGGTGAAGGGATGCTGGCGCACGCTGCCACCATGCGATCAATGGAATTGTCGTCCAGCGAGGAAAAATAGCCGGCTTTCGTGTAATAACGCCGCCCATGTGGAAATTCGTGATCGGCGATGGTTTGCAGCGAGAGAAAAGGCATCGTTCTCTTAGTCACAAAAATTGGGGGAACGATGGAGAGTATGCGATCGAGACAGCGAAGACCTTTGTCGGGATCGCCGACCCACACGGCGGCTTGGCTGGCAATGGGATGCCCGCGAAGTTTTTCCGGAACGTTGTCGGTCTCGGCAGCGGGCCGCAGAGAAATGCTCCAGCGAAGATTGTCTGGAGCTTCTGGCATGAAGTCTCGCCAACGACGCAACAGCAGCGGAATGTTTTTTTCTTCGCAGAGGGCTTCGCCGAGCACGATGGAAGTTACCGGGTGAAGTTTTACCTCGAATTCGGTGACGACGCCAAAATTTCCGCCGCCGCCGCGCAGCGCCCAGAACAGGTCAACGTTTTCTTCAGAATTTGTGTGGAGGATAGAACCATCGGCCGTAACCACAGTGAAGCCTTCGACGTTATCGCACGACAATCCGTGCAGACGCGTGAGCCAGCCGAAACCGCCGCCGAGAATTAGTCCTGCGGCACCTGTGTGCGAGACAACGCCCGACGGAAAAGCCAGGCCGTGAGCCTGCGTGGCGGTATCCACCGACCCTAACAAACATCCGCCATCGAAGCGGGCGCGGCGAGCTTGCGGGGCGACCGCGACATTTCGCATCGGAGACAAATCGATGACCAAGCCAGCGTCGCACGTGCTGAATCCGGCCAGGCTGTGGCCTCCGCAGCGCACAGCGGTCAGGATTTGGTGAGCGGCGGCGAGTTTTACGGCGGCCTGAACATCTGCGACGCCGGCGCAGCGGGCGATCAGCGCGGGTTTGCGTGCGACCATTCCGTTCCAGATGGTGTGTGCGGCGGCGTAGGCGGGATCGGCAGGCCGGAGCAGTTCTCCGCGAAATTGTTTTTGCAAGGTCGCGTAAAACTCTCGCGTTACGTCAGTCATTCATTTCGCTCCATGACGAAGGTTTGCAGCGGCTGACGACAATTTCAAGGCCAACCAATTCCCTCACCTCGACATGCGGGCGGCTCTGAATCATTCGAGTTGCGCCATTGGCTCTTTGCCTCGGCGACGAACCGCCCAATACGCAATGCTCATGGCCACCAGAAGCACCGCAAGCGCCGGGACGGAATATTGCAAGCCTTCGACGTAGAATGTGCTGGCACCAGTGGCAAGTAAGATGGCGATGCCGGCAAAATTTGAAAATGGAGAAAATTTGAGTTTGGCGGGAAGCTCATTCGCGCGCGAGCCGATGGCAGCTCGGAATTTTATGTGCGCGCAAAGAATCACGACCCACACAAAATACATTCCGGCGACGGCGGAGCCGTACATCATCAAGAACGCCCGTTGCGGCACATAGACGGCGAGGAGTATGGCTACGACCATGCCCAGACTGGATACGCCTAATGCGCGATGCGGAACGCCGTTGGCACTCAGCCGGCCGAGTGGGGCCGGTGCGTAACGTCCGCGAGAAAGCGAAAACAACATTCTGGTGGAGAGATAAAGATCGGTATTGACGCTAGATAGCGCCGCGGTAATGACCACCACATTCATGGTCACAGCGGCATACGGAATGCCGATGGTCGCAAAAGCGCGAACGAACGGGCTGCCGGTGACGCTGCCGTCGCTGGTGTGATTCCAGGGAGACATGGTGACCATGACCGCGATGGCCAGAACGTAAAATAAAATGAGGCGAAAAATCATGGTGCGCATGGCGCGCGGGATAGCTTCTTGCGGGTTGCGCGCTTCGCCCGCGGCGACGGCGACAATTTCCAGTCCCATATAGCTGGAGATAGCGAGCGTAAAGGCCAGCCACATTCCCGAAAATCCGTGAGGAAAAAATCCTCCGTACGCCGTGAGATTTTGCAACCCAATTGCGGGACGCGACGACAGTCCAGTAATCAACGCGATCCCGACGACTACAAAAACAATGATGGCGACAACTTTTACCAGCGCGAACCAATATTCAAATTCGCCAAAATTTCCAACTTGCGCGGCGTTGATGCCCACCACCAGCAACGAAACCCCGGCAACCCAAATCCACTGCGGCGTTGTCGGAAACCAAAATTTAAAATAGATGGCGACGGCGGTGACTTCCGCACCGATAGCGATGATTTGGATGAGGCCGTACATCAGGCGAATGGTGAAACCGAACCACGGGCCAAGATAGCGGTCCGCATAAATCCCGAAGGAACCCGCGACCGGATGCACGACGGCCATTTCCGCGAGAGCGTAAGCCATGATGATCGCCAGCACCGCGCCCAACAGATAAGTGACGATTACGCTCGGCCCGGCCAAACTGATGGTGACGCTGCTGCCGAGGAAAAGGCCGACACCGATCGCGCCTCCAATAGCAATCATGGAGAGCTGGCGTTGGGTTAGCTTGCGTTGCAGTGATTGCGACGATGGCGATTCGCCCGGCATATTTTCGCTGACGAAATCTAGCTCTGGCGCGATCTCCTTGTTCCCTGCTCTGCTGGCAACTCTTGCGCAAAGGATTGCGGCATAAATTTATTTTTTTGCGAGCTGCTCAAGTGCCGTCAAGAATTCGCCGATTTCCTGATGCGTGTTGTAGTGCACCAGCGAAGCCCGCACCATTCCCGTTTCCACCGCAACGCCCAAACGTTTCATCAGCCTGGGAGCGTACATGTGGCCATCGCGGATGGCGATATGTTTTTCCGCAAGCGCGGTGGTAACGGTAGCCGGCAAAACATTTTTCAGATTAAAGCAAAGCGTTGGCACGCGCAGATGCGCATGGGCCGGGTCACTGATGCCATAAACCGTCGCGCCGGGAATGGCGCGGAGACCTTCGAGCAGCGCGGCGGACAAAGTAGCTTCGTAGTCGCGAACCATCTGCATGGCTTGCGCGATGCGCTGGCGTCGCGACGCCGGCGTAACGCTACCGCCGTTCAACGGTGCCGCCAACTCTTCCAGATACTCGATCGCGGCAGTCATCCCGGCGACGTTTTCATAGATGAACGTGCCGGCTTCAATTTTGAAGGGCGGAACATTGGGAATAAATTCTTCGCGAAAAGTTGGCAGCGCGTTGAGCGCTTCGCGGCGTCCCCAGAGAAAGCCCATGTGCGGCGCGAAAATTTTGTACCCGGAACAGACCAGATAATCGCATTGCCATTCGCGAACGTCGATCGGCGCATGCGGCGCATAGTGTACACAGTCGAGAAAAAGTTCGGCGCCTGCTGCGTGCGCTTTTTTTGCCACGGCCGCAACGTCGACGATGGTGCCCAGAGCGTTGGATGTGACCGTACACGCAACCAATCGAGTGTTTGAAGAAAGCAACGGCTCGAGATCGGACAAATGCAGCGAGCCATCTTCTCGCCCCTTCCACCAACGAATTACCGCACCTTCGCGTTCCAGCGCCATCCAGGTGGCGATGTTAGCTTCGTGATCCAGCTCGGTGACGATAATTTCGCGGCGGTCGGCAAAACTTTGGGCGATGGCCAGGCTGATGACGCGAATGAATGAGGTCGCATTCATGCCGAAAGCAATTTCATCGGGACCGGCGGCGTTGAGAAACAGGGCAACAGTTTCGCGTCCCCGCTGAATCGCCGCGTCGACTTGCTGGCTTTCCGGGTAACGGCCGCCGCGTTGCACGCTGCGATTGATCAGGTGGTCAGTAACGGCATCCAGCGCGCGCTGCGGAATTTGCGCTCCGGCAGCATTGTCGAAATAAACGGAGCCGCCCGGACGATTCAAGGCGGGAAACATCTTGCGCAAACGCTGCACTGGAAACTCGGCCATGCTTGTCCCTCTCAAAGCAATATTTTAAGAACGTCTACCATATCGCATTCGAGGACTGAAATCCCACGCGCCATTTCAGGATCTTGTGGCGAGCTCAAGGTAACTGATTCACACGCCAGCTCGAGGTATGAGTTGGACCTATTTGCCCGCTCCGATACGATGGAGCTCCCCTTCTTGTAAGTCGACTGCTGCGAACATGTGTATTTAACCCCTCTCCTCGTGCGCAGCCGGTCTGCCTGATCCCGTAAATCGACGGCACAGTTGTGTCGCCGCACTCGAGGAAATCCGCCATGCGCTGCTGGCTAACGTTTGTTGTACGCGCTACTTCTTCGCAATCCAAAAACTCGATTGCAATCTTGTATTTTTCGCTGCTGGCGCTGCTCGTATGCAATCCGACTGCCGCGAAATCGCCTCAACAGCCGCAGGCCGACCAAGACCCGAAGGGCCTCAAACAACTGAGCTTGGAACAGTTGGGTGGCGTCGAGGTTACTTCCGTATCGAAAAAGCCTGAAGACGTCTGGAAAACCCCCGCCGCGATTTTTGTTTTGACGCAAGAAGATATTCGCCGCTCTGGAGCGACCAGCATTCCGGAAATTCTGCGCTTGGTCCCCGGAGTGGAAGTGGCCCGCATCGATTCCGATCACTGGTCCGTTGGCGTGCGCGGATTTGGCGGCGAGTTTTCGAAATCCCTGCTGGTGATGATCGATGGCCGCAGCGTTTACACTCCGCTGTTTTCGGGAGTGTACTGGCAGGTTCAAGACACCTTGCTCGAGGATGTGGAGCGAATCGAAGTAATACGCGGGCCGGGCGGCACGATTTGGGGAGCGAACGCCGTCAACGGCGTGATCAACATTATTACCAAGAGTGCAAAGGATACGCACGGCGCAATCGCGGCGGTCAGCGGCGGAAACGTTGATCAGGGCATGAGCGAATTTCGCTACGGCGGAGCCGCAGCCGACAAATTTAATTATCGAGTCTACGCCAAGGGTTTCATGCGCGGGCCGGAATCGCATCCCGATGGCGCGAATTTTGACGATTGGAGAATGGGGCAAATCGGATTTCGCACCGATTGGAATTCCGGCGAACGCGATGCCTTCACGTTTCAGGGGGACGCATACGCGGGGATCGACGGCGAGAGAGTGGCGGTATCTTCACTTTCGCCACCGTCGGTGCAGGTGCTCGACGGCGCGCATGACACCGGCGGAGGAAATCTTCTCGGTCGATGGCAGCGCCAGTTAAACGGCAGCTCCGATATTCAATTGCAAACTTACTTCGACCGAACCACGCGCTTTAGCCCGCAACTCGATGAAATTCGCGACACCTTCGATTTCGATTTTCTGTATCACTTAAAACTCCGGGGCCATCAGGATCTGCAATGGGGGGTCGGCGCACGCTGGAGTCCCGATAAAATCGTACAGAAATTCGCCACCCTTGATTTCGAGCCGCACCACGAAACCGACCAGATTTACAGTTGGTACCTCCAAGACCGAATCGAGTTCGTGCCAAACCGTTTCGCGCTCACCGTCGGCTCCAAATTCGAGCATAACAACTACACCGGTTTCGAGTTTCAGCCGGACGCCCGGTTGATCTGGACGCCTACCGAACACCAAAGCGTCTGGGCGTCGCTCACACGCGCGGTGCGCACTCCGTCGCGGCTGGACACTGACTTGCAGTTGACCGATTTTCTGCTGGCTAATCCGCCGATTTTCCTGCGCATCGTCGGCAGCAATATTTTTAAATCAGAAACCTTGATCGGCTCGGAAGTCGGATACCGCAGCCTGCTGGTGCGTAATCTATATATCGATCTCGCCGCATTTCATAACAACTACGACGACTTGTTTGGATTCGGTCCGGGCGTTGTATTGATCGAAAAAACGCCGCCTCCGACGCGCTTTGTCCTGCAGGAAGCGGTAGCCAATGCGCTCCGAGGGAACACCGCAGGCTTCGAAATTGCGCCGGACTGGAAACCGGTCGAGTGGTGGGAGTTGAAAGGCTCCTACTCCTATCTGCACTTAAGCGTGCGCGACAAACCGGGATTCACGGACAGCACCAATCTGGCCTCAGACAACGGTTCCAGCCCTCATCATCAGATGGAAGTGCAGTCTCTTCTCACGCTGAAGAAATTCGAGTTCGATACCACCTTGCGATATGTTTCCGCATTGCCCGCGCAAACGGTCAACGCGTATGAAACCGCCGACGTTCGCCTCGGCTGGCATGCCACGCAAAATTGGGAACTCTCCATCACTGGACAAAATCTGCTGCAACCGACTCACGCCGAGTTCGGAACCGACGTCAACACGATCGTGGGCATCGAGCGCAGCGCGTACGCAAAAATAGTGTGGAGAAGCAGATAAAAAACCGGTGAGCATGCGAGCTTACGCAAGTCTATTTTTCTCTAGCGGCGTGGTGCGTGGCAGCTGGCCCCCAAGATTTGGGCGACAGCTTGTGACGCTGCTCGCGGCATACACCGTTGTCTCCGCGGGACTTCAAGGCCAGCAAATCAAGGCCACCGAATACCAAGTGAAAGCTGCCTATCTCTATAACTTTGGAAGATTTGTAAATTGGTCCGCAGGGACGCAGCCGCGAGACAGCGGCCCATTCTCCGTTTGCGTAATTGGCACGGATCCCTTTGGCCCATCGCTCGAGGGCACCCTTGGCGGCGAAACCATCGATCAGCGAAAAGTGGTTACGCGGCGTATTTCAAAACCACAGGAAGCGACGAGTTGCCAAATTCTTTTTGTGAGCGCTTCCGAAAGCGGCCGGCTAAAAGATATTTTCCCGGCCATCGAAAAGATGAACGTTCTGACGGTCAGCGACATCCCCGGTTTTTCCGAGCACGGCGGAATGATTCAGTTTGTAGCGCAACGCGACAAAATTCGTTTCGAAGTAAATCTCTCGAATATTGAACGCGCGGGACTCAGTTTAAGTTCGGAACTTTTGAAGGTAGCGGTCACGGTGCGACGAAACTCCTAGGCAACGGGTGCGCGACAAAATGACGACAGCACGCAAACATTCGATCACGAAAAAATTGACGCGAATGAATATGCTTGCCACGGGACTGGCGTTGTTCGTGGCGTGCGCTTCGTTCGTAGTTTACGACCTGACAACTTTCCGGGACGGCGTGGTGCGCAATCTTTCCGTGCAAGCGCAGGTGGCGGGTTCCAACAGCGTCACCGCGCTGGTGTTCAACGATCCGCACTCGGCGGAGAATACTCTTTCCGCGCTGAAGGCCGCGCCAAACATTGTGTATGCCGGTATCTACACTCTCGAGGGTCAGCCCTTCGCAGTATATCGCCGCGATCCTAATTCCAAGGTCTTGCCGCTGCCGGCGCGCGCGGTCGGCGAAGTGGAATCCCACTGGTTCGAGGACGGGGATGTTTTAGTCGTTCACGCGATCGTTTTCCAGGGCAAACCTGTGGGCACCGCCTACTTTCGGTCGGACACGCAAAGGCTCAAAGCGCGAATGTGGAGATACGCGATTATTGCGGTGCTGGTGCTGGTGGCGTCACTGTGGACCGCTCTGTTGCTTTCTTCAGTGTTGCAACGATCGATTGCGGAACCAATTCTGCATCTCGCCGACACCGCGCGCATCGTATCGCGAGACAGAATTTATTCCTTGCGGGTAAAGCCAACCACCGGACGCGATGAACTCTCTTTGCTCACCGAATCGTTCAATGAAATGTTGACGCAAATCGAGGAGCGCGACCACGCGCTGCAAGAAGCCCGCGACGAGTTTGAGAAACGCGTGGAAGAACGCACCTTTCAATTAGCGGCCGCGAATAAAGAGCTGGAATCTTTTTCGTATTCCGTGTCGCACGATTTGCGCGCACCGCTGCGCAGCATCGACGGATTTGGACTCGCGCTGCTGGAGGATTGCACGGACACTCTCAGTGACGAGGGAAAATCCCACGTGCGGCGGATTCGCGCGTCGACCCAGCGCATGGGCACGATGATCGACGACTTCTTGAATTTGGCGCGCGTGACGCGGGCAAAAATTCATTTGGAAAACGTGGACCTCACTTCCCTGGCGCGAGGGGTTGCGTCTGAATTGCAAAATGCGGAGCCCGGCCGCCGCGCGGTGGTGCGAATCGAGGACGGCCTCGCAGCCACGGGCGATTCTCACCTTTTGCGCATCGTCATGGAAAATCTTTTCGGCAACGCGTGGAAATTTACTTCGAAGCGAACCGAATCCGAGATCGAATTCGGCGCCACCCGTCTGGACGAATCCCAAGTGTATTTTGTCCGCGACAACGGAGCGGGCTTCGATTCCGCGCACAAAGATAAACTTTTCGGCACGTTTCAGCGGCTGCATGCCGCGACGGAGTATCCCGGAACCGGTGTCGGGCTAGCCACGGTGCAAAGAATTATTCGCAGGCACGGCGGACAGATTTGGGCCGACGGCGTGGTGGATAAAGGCGCAACGTTTTATTTCACACTCTAGATTCGCGTTTACTTCATTCACGCTCTCGCTTTGAACAATCTGCTCAGCTTCCGCGCTTATCCGAGTTCTTCGTTGCCCGAGTTCCGCGCCTATCCAAGTTCTGCGCTTGATTGTAGTGGTGTGTTTCATGTGCCAGCACTGCGCCCGATTTGCATCTGATATAAAATGTCTGCCGTGTCCGATCGGGACGGAGGATTCTGGTGGCGATTACGGTACTGCGGCTGGGAAGCCCGAGAAAGCAGCATGAAGGAGTGCGACTCGGCACCGTTCGCAGGCCGCCGCGCGGAGTGCTAAAAACCCAATTTGCAAAGCGGAATTTTTATGATGTTTGGCTACCAATTCTGGCGCCGAGCCAGAAATTGGTGACGTTAGCGCTACAATCGCGGGACGCGCGGTCGTGGGGTGCGTTCGCGCGCAAATACCGGGCCGAAATGAACAAGCCGGATGCGGCGCGAGTGCTCGATCTGCTCGCGGCGCTTTCGCACCAAACAAATTTTTCGGTCGGTTGCTATTGCGAAAACGAGGAGCGCTGCCACCGATCGATTCTTAAGCAGTTGCTCGCCGAGCGCAAAGCTAAACTAGGCTGACGTTCGTTACGAATGAAACTGCGACGCCGTCACGTTCAAACAACTAAGCGGGAAAAAGTGGAGCCGAGGGAGAGAGTTGAACTCTCGACCTGCCGATTACGAATCGGCTGCTCTACCACTGAGCTACCTCGGCGTCGATTGGCGGTCAGCGTGCCTCGCAAGCTTGTTATCGCTCACAGAAAGCCAGCATCACCGTTGCTTCTTTCTAGAATTCTACCACAAGACTTTGCGGCCTCCGGAGGCGCTGACGCGACCTTGATACGTGACCACTCGACCGCTCGTCGGCATTTTGGAGGAAACCGCCGATTGCCTTGAGTTCACAACCTTGGTAAGCACGATACCGCGCATCAACTCACCGATTAAAGCCGGCCTGCTGCTCTCGTGCACGATTGCGATCTACTTTTTCAAGGGTTAAGGCGCTGGTTCAGCGTGAAAAGGGATACATCAGCCATCCGATTCCGATGCCCACCAGCAGAAAAAGGAACAGCGACCACGCGATATATTTCAGGCGCTCGAGCGGCGGCCTGCGGCTTAAAAAACCGAACACCACGGAAATTACCGTAGCGAACGCGAACATGGCTTGAAAGTGGGTGACGTGAAGAGTCATCGCGCGGCTACGCCTTCCGGCCTTTCGCGGCCTCATAGGCATGGAGCGCGGCCAGCAAATTCAACACCCCGGCGGCGGCGAGAAAGCGGGTGGCGTAGTCGCCCTCGGAGCGGGAAACATCCGGTCCATTTTTTTCCATGGACTTCGCCAAAAGGTAAAAGCTGCCGCTGCCGATATCGGCGACGTAACCGAGCGTCGCGAACGCATCAGCGTCCCGCCAGGCGAAAATGTTTCCGCGCATGCTCGCGCCAAGAATTACCAGCGCTCCCACCGCGAGAAAACAGGCCGCGGCGCGTCCCCACATTTTTTGCAAAGCATGGCCCAGGCCGGGAACCAGCCAGCCGGCAACGCCCACCACGGCGGCAAATCCGTCCCGCCTGGAATCAGTTTGAGGAGCCGCCGCGATGGTTTCATCCGTCATTCGAGATCCTGCCTTGTGCTTCGATGTTGCGATAGTTTGGATTGCAAAAGTTTTGGTTTCTATTTCGCTTACGCCAACAGCGGCAAAATTTCTTTTTGCACCGCTCCGGTGACGCGCGCTTCATGCTCGTCAATATACACGTTCACTTCTGAGCGTATGCCGAAATCGGCCAGATAAATCCCCGGCTCGATGGAATTGCAGGTGCGCGGAATCAGGTGGCGAACATCTTGTGTTTCCAAGCCGTCCATGTTCGCGCCGTTGCCGTGAACCGCTTCGCCGATGCTATGTCCGGTGCGATGAAAGAAATATTTTCCGTAGCCGGCTTTGTCGATTACCTTGCGCGCGGCGTTGTCCACTTGCCATCCCTGCAGGGGCTTTCCGGCCGCGATGCTGGAGCGAATTAAATCGACCGCCCTATCTCGCGCTTCGCGCACCGCCGCGAATACCTTGGCGTATTTTTCCGGAACTTTCGCGCCCAAATAGCCCATCCACGTAATGTCGTAGTAGACGCTGCCGGGAGTTTTCTGTTTGCCCCACACATCTAGGAGCAGCAAATCGCCTTCGCGAATCGGAGCGGATTTACCTTCGACCGGGCCGTAGTGCGGATCGCTGGCGTTGGCGTTCACGGCGACGTCCGGGCCTTCGTCAGCGGTGATTCCGGCGGCATCGAATTCGCGAAGAATCCACATTTTCAAATCATATTCGGTCAACGGCTTTTTCTCGCGCACGGATTTTGCGGCGTGTTGAAACGCGCCACTCACGATGCGGTCAATCGCAACGCCAGCGGCGAGATGCGATTGCAATTGCGCGGCGCTCCAGCACGCTTCGTATTTTTGGATCAGGTCCGCGGAACTGACCACTTTCGGCCCGGCGGCGCGCACCAGTTCGATGGTCCCGGCGTCTACCATGGCGACGTAAGGAATCGAGTTCTTCGGCGAATATTGCATCGCGACGTTTTTGGCGCGGCCAAGTATTTTGGCAAGATTGGCACGCAGTTCGTCTTGAGCCGAGTAGTACAACGCTTCTCCCGGCAGGGAAACCAGCGATTCCGTCTCAATTTTGTGGACCAACTTTCGGGGCGTGCCTTTGGCCGGAACAAAATAGAACCAACGGCGCGTGCGCATGGCCGACGGAAGCTGCAAAATGCGCTGAGCGATCGGGTCGCGCCCGCGAAAATCGTAGAATAGCCAGCCGTCAAGCTTGGCGGCACGTAAGTCGCTCTGGATTTCTTTCAGGTCGATGCTCATGGTGCGGTTGGTCTCCGAAACTGCTTTTGGCGGACGGCTTGAGAATTCTAACAGTGGACTTCGGCGTTTACAAAAGTTCCACCAGATGCGCTTTGGCAGGGACTTTCGCCTGGGCTTTGCTTTTTGCCCCACCCACCCCCGGCAATTTGTAAGGATGTGATTCTTAACGGTTTGTGAGAATAGGGGTTTGTAGTTTGTTGATTCTACGAAGGTTATTTGTGAGGTCTCCTCGGAGAGCAAAAGAGTGAGTAAACCTAAGGCGTTCGTTATCTTGCAGATAAGAATTTGCTGCGTGCATAGGGGTGCGTAAACCCATGTGTACATTGGGTTTCGTTTTTCGTTTGATTGCATTGGAAGCCCGATTGAAGGAATTCGGGTGAGGCGTGGCTTGATGAGTTTTACTTGTATCAGATATTTATATTAATGTCAAGTAATAGTTGGTGCGCGCCGGTCCGCGGGAGCTCAGGGTAGACGGGAAAGCTGGGGTGAAGTCTTCAGACAGCAGATCCCGGGGCACGCCTGCGGACCGCGCAGGCACGCCCCGGGATGACAGGTTTTTGCTTGAGGGTGGTGGAAAGCGTGGCCTCAGCGGCTGAAGCCGATTTGGCGGGTGGCTTTGTGGCACGGCTGGAAGCCGTGCCCTGACGGAAGGGCGGCCGGACGGAAGGCGTGGTGAGTACGGCGTACCTCGCGCGATTTGGGCGCGGAGAAGATGTCCGGTGCGCGGCGCACCCTATGGGCGGGCCGTGACGGCGGCACCCTTCGTTTGCTGAGGGTGGACGTGAAAGGCTTGGGTGAAGTCTTCAGACAGCAGATCCCGGGGCATGCCTGCGGAATGCGCAGGCACGCCCCGGGATGACAGGTTTTGCTTAAGGTGAAGACGTCAGAGGCTAAAGCAGGTTTGGCCGGTGGTGCTGTGGCACAGGCTGAAGCTGTGCCCTGACGACGAGTAGGGTTCTTCAGGCGCTGCTACCAGGCGCGCTGGTATTGCTTGGGGACGGGGATTGGGGAGCCGAGGGTTTTGGCGGCGCGGCGGGGCCAGTATGGGTCGCGTAGAAACTCTCTGGCCAAGAAGACCAGGTCGGCTTGGTTGGATTCGATGATTTTGTCGGCCTGTTCCGGTTCGGTGATCATGCCGACGGCGCCGGTGGCGATTTGGGCTTCCTGGCGGATGGCAGCGGCAAATGGCACCTGATAGCCGGGCGCAACGGGAATTTTGGCGTGTGGCACGTTGCCGCCGCTGGAAGTGTCGATCAGGTCGACGCCGAGCGGCTTCAACGCCGCGCTTAAGCGGATGGTTTGCGCGAGATCCCAGCCGCCTTCGGTCCAGTCCGTGGCGGAAACGCGAAAGAATAGCGGCAGGTTTTCCGGCCACACTTCGCGGACAGTTTTCGCGACGCGGGTGGCCAAGCGAATGCGATTCTCCAATGTGCCGCCGTATTCGTCTTGACGTTGATTGCTTAATGACGAAAGAAAATTGTGCAGCAAATAGCCGTGGGCTGCGTGAACTTCGACAACATCGAAACCTGCGGATAGGGCGCGCACCGCAGCTTTGCGAAAGGCTTCCACGACATCGTCGATGTCTTGCAGGGACATGGCGTGCGGCGTGGAATAGCCGGTGTCAAACGGTAACGCGCTGGGCGCAATTGGAATCCATCCACCATCGGCGGGCAAAACTGGCTTGCCGCCGGTCCAGGGAGGAGCGGTGCTGGCCTTGCGGCCAGCGTGGGCCAACTGGATACCGGGAACGCTGCTTTCAGCGCGAATGAAGTTCGCAATGGGCCGCCAGGAATCGACGTGGGCATCGTTGTAAATTCCAGTGTCGGCGGTTGAGATTCGTCCGCGTTCTTCGACCGCAGTCGCTTCCGCCATAACCAGAGCGGCGCCGCCGACGGCGCGAGAGCCGAGATGGACAAGGTGCCAGGTTTGCGGATGGCCTTCTTTCGCG
>DASXMB010000027.1:0-54107 GCA_036495905.1 Candidatus Acidiferrum sp. | reverse complement strand
TCTGCTTCATGCTTGTAATTCGGCTCCAGCCTGTTATTCAGGTAAAGTATTTCTTCGTGCCGATGGGCTCATGAGCGCGCTCCGAATGGATCTTCGAAACGCATGGAACCAGCTGTCGAGGCTGGATGCGGCGGCGTTGGTGTTGCTGCTGGTGGGCGGCGGGCTGTGGATCGCGGATATGCAAGGCGGAATTTTCAAGTTTCTGAAATTTCTGGCGTTGCTTTCCGCGGTGTATTTGCTGTTCCACCTGATGGCCTTGGGGCGGAGCCGCTTGCTTTGGAGCCTGCGCAACCGGCTGATCGTGGCTTATTTGTTCAGTGTAGTGGTGCCGATTTTGTTGGTGGTGATACTGGCGGTTTTGGCCGGACAGTTTCTGTACTCGCAGCTGGGATCGTATTTGCTGACCGAGGACATCCAGCGCCGCATTGCGCTGATTGCAGACATTGGAGAACACATCGCGGCGGCTCACGGCAGTTTGCCCACTGGGGTAACTCAGGAAGAGTCTGAAGATATTTTGGCGGCGCAATCTCACGCGATTCACGACCGCGAACTTCCCGGTTTGACGATTGAGTTTTCGGATGATCTCACCCTGTTAAGAAAGCTGGCGGGGCCTAATCGTGATTCTTTTTCCGGATTGATGCAGCAGGAAGGAACATTGTCGCTGGTAAGTGTGCGGCGAATTGAATCGTCGAAGAACCCGCGGGTTGTGCAGTTGCGAGTCCCGGTCAAGCCGGAATTTCTTGCTTCGATCGCGCCAGACCTGGGTGCCATTCAAATTAACTTAATGCGAGTGCATCTGGGTGGGAATGCCAGCGGAGTAATTTATTCGACAGGGTCGGCGCAATACGAAACGGCGGGGCAGATTGTGGCTCACAACCGGACATTGCAGCCGCCGGAACTTTGGGTAGATTCGGCGGTGAACGTGGTGTCTCGGCTGCCGGATTCGGTTTTTGTGCCGAAGGAGGGCGGCGTGGACCGAGCGCGGCCGGTATTCGCGGTCTTTAGCGCCAGGCCATCGAAGTTGAACGGGCGGATGTTTGCGTCTCTGGGCGAATTGCGCGACTACTATCTGTTTCGACTGGGTGGGTTTGCGATTTTGTTTTTGTTGATTGAGATTGCGGCGTTCAGCACGGGCTTGGTGCTAACCCGGCGGATTACGCGAGCTGTGGCGGACCTATACACCGCGACACAGTTCGTGAAGAGCGGCGATTGGACGCACCGGGTACGCATCGAGCGGCGCGATCAATTGGGAGTATTAGGCGAGTCTTTCAATGAGATGACGGAATCCATTAGCGGGCTGATTGAGGAACAGAAACAGCGGCAGCGCCTGCAAAATGAGATTTCCATTGCGCGCGAAGTGCAGGACCAATTGTTTCCGAGCAGTTTGCCATCGGTGCCGGGCGTGGAGATTGAAGCGATTTGCAAGGCGGCGCGGTCAGTTAGCGGAGATTACTACGATTTTATTCAGCTGAGTCCCACGCATCTGGCGATTGCGATTGCGGACATTTCTGGCAAAGGAATCTCGGCGGCGCTCTTGATGGCGAGTTTGCAGGCGGCGCTGCGGAGTCAGGTGCTGGCGGACGGGAGCGAAAAGCTGAGTACTGCGGAGTTGGTTTCGCGTCTAAATAAACATCTGGTTAGGAACACCGGTGACGACCGGTTCGCGACATTTTTTATCGCGGTCTACGACAGCGCCACACGCACATTGCGGTACACAAATGCAGGGCACTTGCCGTCATTTTTAATTTCGCGAAATTCGGTAGTGCATTTGGATAAGGGCGGGATGGTGCTGGGGGTCGTCGAGGACTACATTTATGAAGAGGGCTGCGTGACGGTGCATCCGGAATCGGTGCTGGTGGGCTACAGCGACGGCCTGGTGGAACCGGAGAATGTTTACGGTGAGGAGTTTGGGATTCGTCGGCTGGAGCAAGCCGCTATCCGGGTGCAGGACTCGTCGCCACGCGCGGTTGCGGAAGCGTTGATGGCGGCGGCGGAGGAATGGGCGGGCACGCCGGAGCAGGCGGACGATATGACGGTGATTGTGACGCGATTGAAATAGGCTAATAGGGGCGCGCGTGGGCGCAGATGTGGGGCGCTCGCTTTCGCGATGCGAAGTACAAACGTTAAGGACTAGGACCTCCAAATGAAGGCTTTGACTGCCGCTGAAATGCGCCATGTGGATATTGCGACATCGCAGCGTTTTGGCATTTCTAGTTTGCAATTGATGGAGGCTGCCGGTGCGGCGGTCGCCGCGGTGGTGCGGCGCGTCACTAAAACTGGCTTGGGCGGATTCGCGCGGCGAGTTTGCGTGCTTTGCGGCAAGGGAAATAATGGCGGAGACGGCTTCGTTGCTGTACGGCATCTGAAAAACGACGAAACGGTCGTGCAGGTTTATCTTTTTGGTGAAATCACGGAGGTGCGGGGCGACGCTGCGGCGAATTTGCGGCGGTGGACGGAGAGTGGCGGAAGATTGAGCGTGGTCCGCGACGAAGCGTCGTGGAGCGCAGCGTTTCGGGAAATAGCGGAGTCGGAAGTAATTGTCGATGCGATGCTTGGCACCGGACTGAATGGCGGCGCAAGTGGCACGATTCTGCGCGCGATTGAAGACATCAATCGATGGTCGGATCACGCGAGAACTGCACGTACCGCATTGATTGTCGCGGTGGACACGCCGTCTGGGCTGCCTTCCGATGGGCAAGCTGCCGAAGGACCGGTGCTGTTTGCTCACCATACCGTGACATTCACTGCGCCAAAGGTCGGCCAGCTAATTTCCAAGAATTGCGACGCAGCAGGCGCGCTGGAAGTTGTGGATATCGGCTCACCGAGAGAGTTAGTTGAAGAGGTTGGACACGGGTCGCTGCGCTGGAGCGAACCGGAAGAATTTGCGCGCCTTCCATTGATTCGCGCAGTGGATTCAAACAAAGGAATGTATGGGCATGTGCTGGTAGGAGCAGGCTCGGTGGGAAAAAGCGGAGCCGCGATCCTTTGCGGAGAGGCGGCGTTGCGTGCCGGGGCTGGGCTGGTAACGATTGCGACTCCGGATCCGGTGTTGGAAGTTGTCGCGTCGAGTTGCGCGGAGTTGATGACGGAGCCGTTGGCGTCGACACAAGCGGGCACAATTTCGCTGCGAAACGCGGATGGCGATCGCTTCAAGCACCTGTCAGCGGGAAAGAGCGTCCTGGCTGTGGGGCCGGGACTGGGGCAGCATCCGGAAACGCAGGAGTTCATTCGCAAAATTGTTTTGGAGACGAAGCTACCGATCGTACTGGATGCGGACGGGCTAAACGCGTTTGCGGGGCGCATAGATGCCTTGCGCGAATGTAAGACCAAATTTGTGGCCATAACGCCGCACCCGGGGGAGATGGCGCGTTTGCTCGGGACGTCGATCGATGTGGTGCAGCGCGCGCGTGTGAAAACGGCACAAGACGTGGCACGCCGCTGCAACGCGCACGTAGTGCTGAAGGGATTTCACACTGTGATTGCCGGGCCGACGGGCGAGGTATTCATTAACACCAACGGGAATCCAGGGCTGGCCAAGGGCGGGTCTGGCGATGTGCTCACGGGAATTTTGGCGGCGTTGACGGGGCAGTTCAAGATGGACGACTGGTCGCGGGTGCTGGCGCTAGGCGTCTATTTGCACGGAGCGGCG
This sequence comes from Candidatus Acidiferrum sp., assembly GCA_036495905.1. Lineage (GTDB taxonomy): Bacteria > Acidobacteriota > Terriglobia > Acidiferrales > UBA7541 > Acidiferrum. The sequence goes on along the minus strand of DASXMB010000027.1, from coordinate 50,458 downwards.
GCGGACATTGCCGCTAGCTTGGGAAGTGATGCGTCTGGACTGTTAGCTAATGAGGTTGCCAAATCGGTGCCCAAGGCGCGACTACAATTGGTGCAGGAGTTGCAACGGCGTGGCTGAAGAGATTGTCACGCATTCGTCGGAAGAGACCACGCGATGGGGGAGGGAATTCGCACGGAGGTTGAAGGCGCCGGTGCTGGTTCTGCTCACTGGGGATCTTGGGACGGGCAAGACTACGTTGACGAAGGGCATTGTGGCGGGATTGGGCGTCGCAGAAGAGGATGAGGTTACCAGTCCAACTTTCACTTTGGTTCATGTATATGGGGCGGAAGAGCAAGTGCATCATGCGGATTTGTACCGCATCGAAAATTTTCATGATTTCGAAACGCTGGGGCTTGAGGATATTTTCGCGAAGCCTGGGGTGGTGATTCTGGAGTGGTCGGAGCGTTTCCCATTGGAGTCGCCGTGGCCGCAGATGCGGATAAGATTGGAGCATTTGGGCGGCGACGCGCGGAAAATTTCCGTACCGTAATTCTTTGGCGAGGCCCGCAATGGCCCGGCCTTCCGCTTACTATCTGGCTACTCGCGTTTCGCTAAGTCTTTGCCCGATTTGCAGTCCGCTGGTACGTTGAAAAGAGCCCTTTCCGGCGGCGAGTATGGCCAACGAGACGTTTACGTCCAGCGCGGTGGAAGCGGCCCGGATCGAACTCAAAAGCTACAACGTCACGATTCCGATGGGATCGTTGGCCATCGGTGTGGACAACATCCACCACGATGTTTTTTTGAGCCCGAAGTTCGTCCAGGCGTCGCGCGATTATCTATTCGATGTGATTCGCCAGAAGACCAAGGCGAAGTATTTTGCCGGCATCGAATTGCGGCCGGTCAAGAGTCCCGATAGCGCGGCATTTCGCAAGCTGCTGACGGATTTCCTGCAAAGCGCCCTCACCCAAGCCAAATATCACAAAAATATTGAGATTGATCTGGTTTTTCGCTTGGCGCTGCTGAAATTTCTCACCTTTGAAATCGGCAACCAATTCGCCAATTTGATTTTGGAAGGCAAGGAGTGGGTTCGTCAGCGCGGAGAACAGTTTGAACGCAGCCAGCAGGCGCACGTGATTAAGGCCAAACTGTCGGAGTTGCAATCGGCGCGGCGGTCGGTAGTCCGCAGTGTGGGGCAACAGGTCGCGCAGATCGTTACGGATGTGGAGGAAGCGGTAATCGCGAAGGCCCGGCGAGCGCTGTTTGGGGGGGATTTTGCGCCCTATTACGAGTTGCTGAAAAATCGGATTATTTTTCTGGATGGCGGAAAGGACGACGTATTTTTTCTGGAGCACTACGTGTTGCTGGGAAACTACGTTCGCGACCCCGACCGCTTTGAAGCAATGGACGCGCTGTTTCAGGAATTTTTGCAAGAAGCTGGCCTGGCGATTACGCAAGACCCGGCTTATACGGATGCGAATCAAGCGCATGCGGCTTTGCTTGATCAAGCCCAGGGCATGCGCGGAGAGATTGCGAGCCTCGAAGAGCAAAAGGAAACTACGCGCAAGAGGTTGGAGCGTGGCGACAGTTTCCTGACCAAGTTCATCAATTCGCCTCCGCCCGCGGATCTGAAAGCTTCGCTCAACGATATTGAGCTGCGGCTGAAGCATCAGGAATACAAGTTGGAAGAGATGGGGCCGCAAATCGACGCGGCCAAACAGAAACTCGAATTTTTCAGCAAGGATTACAAGGGTCGTTTGGGCGATTACTTGAACGAGCCGGAGAATGCTACGCGGCTATTCGGGGGGCCGTCGTCGGCGGCGGAAGGTGAAGTCGCCACTCGCGGCCGAATGCTGTCTGAGCTGGTCGACAGGTTGGAGCAGCAAGAGGTTATTTTTCATGTGATTGCCAGTTACGAAATTCGCCCGATTGCGGCGGAGTACAGTCCACCGGTGCATTTACAACAGCTGCGCAAGGCATTGGTGTCGAAGGAAGAGTTCAAACGTGTGGAGCAGGTCGTAAAACATGTGCCGGCTCGGCAACTTTCGCTAAAGGCGCTGGAGGAATTGTCTCGCAAGATCAGGCGTTACTCGCGAGATCAGATGCAATCTTTCGTACAGCGATTTGCGTACGATTTTCTTCACCTTCGGCGCGATTTGCGTGACGCTGAACATCTGACCACCTGCATGGAGCGCATCAACCTGGTCACCACGGAGCATGCTCGCGAGCTTTCTCGGTTGAATAATCGTTTGTACGAATGCGTATTGCCGGAAGAAGCCAAGCCGCAACAGGATCAGGTGGTATCGCACGTCATTATCAAGGCGGACGTGCGGGGCTCAACCAAGATGACACAAGACCTGTTGTCGCGGGGCTTAAGTCCGGCGTCGCACTTCAGTTTGAATCTGCACGAACCGGTCAAAAAATTATTGGATCGCTATTTGGCGAAAAAGGTATTTATCGAAGGCGATGCCGTAATTCTGGCAATTTTCGAAACGGAATCGACAGTAGCGTACGCTCGCGCGGTGGCCAAAGCGTGTATTTTGTCGCGGCAAATTCTGGTGGTCTGCAATTCATATAATGACCGGGCGGCCGCTTCGAAATTGCCTGCTCTGGAAATCGGAATCGGCGTCGCTTTTCAGGGTTCCGCGCCCACATATTGGACCGACGGCGACTCTCGAATCATGATTTCCAAGGCGCTGAATCTTTCGGACCGGCTTTCCGGGTGCGCGAAACTCGCCAAGCGATTACTGACTGGTCAAAAGACGCACTTCTCCGTGTTCCAATTTCTCAATGCGATGGAAGGCGCTTCGGATGAAGAGTTGGACGAGTTTTTGGTGCGCTTCAATATGAACGGTATTGAATTGAACGAGGAAGGTTTTCAGAAGCTATCCGAAGAAATTTCGCTGGAGTGCATTGAAACAAAATTGGAGCTGCCGTGGGGCAAGGAAAACGTGACGCTGTATTATGGCGAAGTTCCCATGGGCGAATCCGTGGAATTGTTGGTTCTGCGCAAAGGGTTGGCACGTCAGCTACTCCCGGACGGCAGCATCGGGTCGGCTTCGTCGCACTTCTACTACGAAGTATGCACGAGCCCCTCGCTGTACGATTTGGTGGCGGCGCTGATCCGAACTCAGTTAGCCGCTGTCGAAACTCCGCAGGCCTAGTCTCCGTCTCACCTTGTGCAATCAGACATTAGACAAATGTTTGGCTTTAGTTTGTGATGTCTTATAATGCCTCGCCCCTGTGGTGGACATTACAACCGAACCAAATAGATGGAGGAAGCGCACTTATGAATTTGGCTACCCGGTCCACGTCTAAGCTAGATAGAAAAAATGTTCGGTGGCTTTTTTTCGGTGCATTGTTTGCCGCGATCGTTCTTATGGCCAGTGCGTACGCGCATGCGCAAAGCGGCGCACCCCCCGAACGATTGGCTGCAAACGACCGGGATACGGCCAGAGAAGTTTCGTATCCGCCGAACTATGCGCTCGAAGCCCGCTTCCTTCCCGAGAGCATGAATAAATTGGTGTTCGATCTGTCCGTGACCCCGCATTGGTTCACGCTTTCCGATCGCTTTTGGTATCGCTACCAAACTACCGACGGGGCAAAGTACTACATCGTCGATCCGCTGAAGAAAACGAAGTCCTTGCTGTGGGACAACGCCAAGGTTGCCGCCGCGCTTTCGTCGCTCACGGGCTTTCCGTACGACGCACAGCATTTGCCGATCCGCCGGCTGAAACTGGTCGACAAAGACACGAAAATGCGCTTCGAGGTGGAAATCCGCAAGGACGGCGTGGTTCCGAATGAAGAGAAGAAACAGGAAGACGCCAATCAACAGGGGAACGAAACCGAAACCACTCAAAATCAGCAACAACAAGGTCAGCAACAGGGCCAGCAGCAGGAACAGAGGGGGCGCCGCGGCCAGCAACAGCAAGCAGGACCGGGAGCCGGAGCCGAGCCGCCCGAGGACACGCGTACGCTGACCTTCGAATACGAGTTGGCGACCGGAAGGGTCACTCGGCTGGATAAGTTTGAAGCTGAACCCAAAAAGCCGATGTGGGCGTCGGTTTCTCCCTCGGAAGCGCTAGTTGTATTCGCTCGTGGCCACAACCTGTACATAATGGACGCGGAAAATTATGCGAAGGCAAAAAAGAAGGCTGGGGACACGAGCATTGTGGAAACGCAGTTGACCACGGATGGCGTGGAAAAATTCAGCTATGCGCGCGAACTGCTGCCAGAGCAGCAAGAGCAACTGGTGAAGGACGACAAGGGTGACACCAACAAAGTCGGCATCCGCACCGTGCCCATCACGATTCACTGGTCCAAAGACTCGAAAAAGATTGCGCTCGTCCGAGAAGATAACCGCAAGGTGGGAATGTTATGGGTGATTCACTCTCTATCCAAGCCGCGACCCACGCTGGAATCCTACAGTTATCCGATGCCCGGCGAAGACAATATCCCCATACCGCAACTGGAAGTGATCGACATCGCGAGCAAGGCTACGACCGTGGTGCAGGCGAAAAATTATCCGCAGCAGGAAATTAACATTGTCGATGCACCCATTACCGAGCGTGAACGCGAAGAACAACGCGAAGAGCAGGAACGTAACCGCGATGCGCAAATGGGCGGACCGCGAACCACTGCGCGCTGGGTGTCGGAAACATCCGACAAATTGTATTTTACGGCCACTCATCGCGACTATCGTCGTGCCGCCGTGTGCGTAGCGGACGCTTCAAACGGCACGGTGAAAACACTTTTCGAGGAACGCTCCAACACTTGGATTAGCCTCAAGGCCCTTCGCTTGGTCAACAACGGGCAGGGAATCGTGTGGTGGTCCGAACGCGACGGCTGGGGACACTATTATCTTTACGACGCCGACGGCAAGCTAAAAAACCAAATTACCTCGGGCGAATTTGTCACCGACCAAATTGTTGGTTTGGACGAAAAAACGCGCACGCTGTTCTTCACCGCCAACGGCCGCGAGCAGAACGAAGATCCTTACTACATTCACTTGTATCGCGTAAATCTGGACGGCTCCGGCTTCAAGCTTTTGACCGGGGGCAATTTCTCCCATGCTCCTGCGGCTGCCGACTCCAGCAAATATTTTGTGGACACTTATTCCCGCGTCGATGTCGCACCAAAATCTGTTCTGGTCGACGAGCAAGGAACCGCGCTCGTTGAATTGGAAACCGCGGACCTCTCTCAACTGTTCGCCGCCGGCTACAAATTTCCCGAAATGTTCAAGGTCAAGGCTGACGACGGCATCACCGACCTGTATGGCGTGATGTATAAGCCCTTCGATTTCGACCCCAATCGCAAGTATCCGCTGATCGAATACGTGTATCCAGGACCGCAAGTGGAGCAGGTCACTAAGGCGTTTACGCCTAAAGGACCAAACGTCCCACTGGCGCAACTGGGTTTCATCGTGATTGAAGTGGGCGCCCGAGGCGGAAGCCCGCAGCGTAACAAATGGTATGACACTTACGGTTATGGAAATTTACGCGACTACGGGCTGGCGGATAAGAAAGCCGCAGCCGAGCATCTCGGCGCACTGCATCCGTACATCGATCTCAATCGTGTCGGTATGTGGGGCCACTCGGGCGGAGGGTTCATGACCGCAGCAGCGCTAATGCAGTATCCAGACTTTTTCAAAGCGGGCTGGTCGGAGTCCGGCAACCACGACAACAACGTCTATAACCGGGACTGGAGCGAAAAATACCACGGTGTGCGCGAAGAAGTACAAAAAGACGGCACCAGCAAATTTATCTATGAGATCGACAAGAATTCCGACCTCGCCAAAAACTTGCAGGGTCACTTGATGCTCACCACCGGAGACATGGACAACAATGTGAGCATGGTCAACACCATGCATTTGGCCGACACGTTGATTAAGGCGAACAAGCGCTTTGAGATGCTGGTGCTGCCCGGAATGCGCCATTCCTATATGCCGATCAACCCTTGGGTCACGGTCGCGCGCGGCGATTTTTTCAGCCACTGGCTGCTTGGCTCTTCGGCATCGACCGCCGATATTCCTGAGCTGCAAGGCGGACGGCAAGCCACGCCGAGCAAGAAGTTCAAGGAATAATTTCAGCCAGCTCTCGGTAATTGAGACAAATGCTGAGGGGCGCGAGGAGGATTATCGTTTCCTCGCGGGTCTTATATCTCTTTGAGGATACAGGTTTCGCTCTATTGCTTAGGTCACCGGCGTTCTGTACGCTAGCGTCAATGCCATTCCCGAAAGTGTCAGGATCAGGTCGTCCTGGCGCAAATTAAATCTCATCTAAGGAGCTCAAGTGAAAAACAAGAACATTGTTTTGGGGACAATATTGTTTTTGGCGATGCTCGTGTGTGGCTCGCCGGCATTTTCTCAAGTATCCGTGGGCATTCGGATTGGCCCTCCGCCGGCACCTCGAGTGGTTCGGGTTTCGCCGCCTCGCCCAGGTGCGGAGTTTGTGTGGGTGGATGGATATTGGTATCCGGTCGGTGGACATTACCGCTGGCATTCCGGCTATTGGACCAGGCCGCCTTACGTAGGAGCGCGTTGGGTAGGTCCTCGTCATGAGGGAGGTAGATTTTACGGCGGCTATTGGGATGGCGACCGTGGCCGTTTCGAGCATAACCATCATTGGGACCGCGAGCGTGAACGTGACCGCGACCGGTATCGCGATCATTGATTCGATCCGCTGAGATTGGCTTGAAGAAGTAGTTTTGCGAAACCGTACAAAGGCACCGCAATGCGCTGCGGTGCCTTTTCTATTTTGGCAATCTGCGGAAGGGCTAGGCGAGAGAAGCTAGGGCCGGCCAGCGAGCAAACACAATTGCTCGAACAGCAAGTTAGCGGCCAGCAGGGAAGTGATCTCGGCGCTATCGAACTGCGGCGACACTTCTACGATGTCGCAACCGACGAGATTCAAGCCTTTCAACGCGCGCACCAGATCCAGAATCTGCACGCTTGACAGGCCGCCGACCTGCGGCGTGCCCGTTCCGGGCGCAAACGCGGGATCGACCACGTCAATATCCAGCGTCAAGTAGGTTTTTCGATTTCCGAATGCGCGTAACGCTTTGCGAACTGGCGCGAGACCTTGCTCATGAAACTCTTCGGCGGTGATCATGCCGATCTTGCGTTCTCGCGCGTAGTCCATATCGTCTGCGCCGTAAAGCTGGCCGCGCAACCCGATCTGCAAAATATGAGGTTGTGCGAGTAGTCCTTCCTCTAGCGCGCGCCGCACGGGCGTTCCGTGAGAATACTTCATCCCCCAGTACTGATCCCAAGTATCGGAATGCGCGTCGAGTTGAACCAGCGCGACCGGGCCGTGCTTGGCGTGAATGGCGCGCAGAATTGGCAACAGAATCGAGTGGTCGCCGCCGACGCACATCGGGATAGTACCGGCCGCAAGCACCGGCTCTAGTCCGTTCGTAATGCGCTCATACGTGTCCGCGATGGACAGTGGATTCACCGAGAGGTCGCCATAATCGGCCACGCGGACCCGCTCGAATGGATTTATCTCGAGGACTGGATTGTAAGGACGAATCATCGCGGATTGTTGCCGAATGTGGCGAGGCCCAAATCGCGCGCCCGGACGGTAGCTCGTGCCGCCATCAAACGGTACGCCGATTAGCGCAACGTCCAAACGGGTTGCATCCGCAATATGCGGCAGGCGCATGAATGTGGAGATGCCACCAAATCGCGGATATTCGAGAGCGTTGACCGGCGTGGGATGCGATTCAGACAATAGTTTCCATTGGTGAGATTGAAATAGTTTTTTCATTCGGTTTGTCGACGCCGCGTTCTGCTTGCGCAATCGAAGTTTACAACGCGGACCTTGATATCACGCACCACGAACCAACCGCAATGCCAATTCTCGACCGCAACGTGGCTCCGTGGGACTGGCGGCGGCTCAACGCAATTCAGCATTTGATGCTACAGTGTCGCAACCGAAAATGGCTGCATCACACGACATTTTCCTAGCTCGGGCCACGCGTCTCGCGCGGAGCATGGACTTTTGACTACCACGCTCGCCCGCAAGCTGCACCTTGCAGACTATTTCTCGCTAGCCTTCGGCGTGATGATCGGCGTTGGCTGGCTCGTAGTGATGGACGACTGGCTGTCGCGCGGCGGCCCGGTGGGCGCGCTGCTGGGTTTCGCCGTTGGCGCGTTGATGTTGCTGCCGGTAGGATGGGTATACGGCCAGTTAATTACCGCGATTCCAAATGCTGCCGGAGAAGTGGCCTACACTGCAAAAGTTTTTCCGCCATCGATCAGTTACGCGACTGGCTGGATCATGCTCTTGGTCTACTTTATCGTGTGTCCGTACGAAGCGGTCGCCATCGGACGAATCGCAGCGTATCTCTTTCCGCAGCTGAACACCATTGAACTTTACCGCCTGAGCGGCTACAGCATTTATCTGCCGCATTTGCTGCTCGGTCTTGTGTTGACTGCCGGCTTCACGGCGCTGAATTATCGCGGCGTCGCTCTTAGCGCCCGCTTCTTGCGATGGACGACCTTCGCGGTGCTCGCCCTGGTGGCGCTTTTCTCCGCAGCAGACCTAAAGAATGGCTCACCGGGAAATTTTCATCCCGCGTTCAGTCACGGACCGCTGCTGTCGATATTGTTGGTGTGGCAAATCGTGCCGTACTTCATGACTGGTTTTGACGCTGTCGGCAAATGCGCCGAGGAAGCCAGCCCTAATTTTAAGAATAAGAATTTCTCCACTGCGGTGCTGGTGGCCATTTTTGTCGGATTCATATTTTACGCGGTGGTAATCGCGTCAGTCGCATATGCCGCACCGTGGCAGTCGCTTACGCAAGAGAGATTCGCTACGGCGGTGGCGTTTGAGCGAGCATTTCACTCCGCATGGATCGTCAAACTGATTATGGTGACGGCGCTGATTTCGTTGCTAAAGATCTTCAACGCGAATCTGCTCACCGCTTCCAGATTATTGTTCGCCTTGGGCAGGCGCGGTCTGGTCGATTCTCGCCTCGCGCGCGTGCATCCGGTGAATCAGACGCCGTACGTCGCCGTGATTTGCATCGGCGTTGCCATCGCCGTTGCAATTTTTCTGGGCAATGCGATTCTCGTGCCAATTTCAGAAGTCGGCTCAATCGCCGGAGCGACGGGTTGGATGGCGGCTTGTGCGGCCTACTATCGGCTGAGCCCTTCCCCGGCCGGCCGCAAAGTTGCCGCAGTCGGGGCGGCCTTCACGTTATTGATGGTAGTAATGAAGTTGCTGCCTTTTGTCCCCGGCCACTTCACGCGCTATGAATGGCTGGCGCTGTTTTTGTGGTGCGCAATCGGGGCGATCGTAAAAAATCGAAACGCTGCGCCACAGATCGCCGATAGCGCAGCAATTTAATTCTGCGGTGGCGCGGTAACCGCGACGCCTCCCGCACCTTGGTGATAATTTGGATACGGCGGCTTCTTATGTGTAGGAATCGGATTCTTTTCGAGATCCGCGAGTAGCAGCGCGACGGTACGCTCTAACTGCGGATCATGTCCTTCCCGCACCAACTTGGGATCGAGCTCCACCTCTACATCGGGATCGACACCGTGATTTTCCACTTCCCATTTGCCATCTGGCGTCCAGAAACCACGAGCCGGTGAGGTCACCGTTCCGCCATCCATCAGCGATTCGCTGGGACCGGAAAAGCCCACCAAGCCGCCCCACGTGCGCTTGCCAACGATGGTTCCGATTTTCGCCTGGCGAAAATGCCACGGCATGGCATCTCCTCCGGAGCCTGCATATTCATTGATGATCATCGCCTTCGGGCCCTGAATCAGGCTGACCGGCGTGGTCATATCTTCGCCATCTCGCGTGGTGCGATAATTCATCAGCGTGCGCCGCAAATAGTCCAGAATGTAGTCGGTATTTGCGCCGCCGCCGTTGAAGCGTTCATCCACAACGGCGCCTTGTCTGCCCGCCTGCGGAAAAAAGTAACGGTTGAAATAGGTGTAACCGCCCGCAGCGGTGTCTGGCAAATAGATGTACGCCAACTTTCCATTGCTGAGCTGATCGACTTTGCGGCGGTTACCTTCGATCCACGCCAGATTTCGCAGCCCGGCCTCGCTTTCAATCGGAACGACGCTCACATCACGCGCGCCACTGCCGTCGGCATTTGGTCCCACTCGCAGCGTTACCGATTTGTTCGCGGTCTCTTCAAAGAAGCTGAACACTTCGTCGCTGCCGCGGACTTCCTTGCCGTTCACCGCGAGCAAATACTCGCCTTCGCTGACGTTTACGCCCGGCTGAGTCAACGGAGCATGCAATTGCGGATTCCAGTTTTCGCCATCGTAGATGCGGGCAAACCGGTAGTGACCGTTTTCCACGGTATAGTCCGCGCCGAGCAGTCCCACAGGTGCGCGCGCAAATTCTGGTCCTTCACCGCCGCGCACGAAGAGGTGCCCGACCGTCAAATTGCCCATGGCCTCTTCGAACACGTAATTCAAGTCGGCGCGCGAAGCAATGCCTGGGAGGTAAGCCGCATATTTCTTTTCAGCGGCAGCCAGATCCCACCCGTGAAAATTCGGTTCGTAGAAGAAGTCTCGTTCCAGTCGGAACGCCTCGTGAAAGATCTGCGGCCATTCCGCTGCCGGGTCGACGCGCACTTCCATCGACGAAAGGTCGAGTGCTCTTGCGCCCGAAGGGCCTGACGCAGAGGCAGGACCAGCCGAGCCCGCTTGTGGCGCTGGCGGAATCGGCGCGATCACCCAATTTTGCCCTTGGCCTCTGCCCGGCGACTGCGACGCGGCTGTGGCGCGGTACAACATTTTTTCGCCATTGGCTGAAATGTAGAACGCGAGAATATCTCCAACCACTCGGTCGGTTCGGCGCGTCTTCAATTCAAAGCGATGTACCGTCAGAGTGCGCAGTCCGGCCAGAGGTTCAACCAGCGGTTGTTCCATCAGGTAAAGCACACCATCTTTGCCCGGTTTCAGTTCAGAATAATTGCGCGCGGTGATAGGCAAAGCCAGAATCCGCTGATCGATTTTATCGAAATCGACTTTGACGTCCGGTGGCGCAACATCTTTCGTTTTTCCCTCGGTTTTTGTGGCGGCCTCAACTTTGGCCTCTTCTTCGTCGCTCAAAGGAGCCAGCGGAGACGGCAAATCGCGACGCAACACCACCACGTACACGCTGCTGGTAATCGGGCGATCGTAACTGAGCATTGACCCATCAGCCAGCGGCCCGCTATTCGTGCTGGCCAGCAAATACAAATATTTTCCGCTCTTGTCAAAAACCGGTGAAAACGAATCGCTCATTCCGTCGGTGACGCGCTGACTTTTGCCGCTTTCCAGCGAATATAGAAACACTGATCGCAGGTGGCTCAACTCCTGTTGAGTGTAGGCCAGCCACTTTCCATCGGGAGACCATGCCGCGCTGAAGATTTGCTGTTCCCCGGTAAAGCGGTCATGCGATACATGCACTGGCTTCTTCTTCTCGAGATCCACATACCAAACATTCAGTCTTTTGTCGGTGTAGCAGATTTTCTTGCTGTCGGGAGACCATGTGGGAAAATAATAAAACGATGGTGGATTACTGGCGTCGATCTTAAGCGCCTCGCCTCGCCCGTCCTGACTCTTCACATACAACCGCGACTCGCCGGATTCGTCCGAAAAATAGGCAATCCGCGTCCCGTCCGGAGACCACGCTGGGCTGCGCTCATTCGCACCAGGGGTATTCGTCAGATTGCGAATATCTCCCTTTTCCGCCGGCACCGTCAGAATTTCGCCACGCGCCTCAAACACCGCTCGCAAGCCGGTTGGCGAAATGGCGGCGTTCTGGATTCTGCTGGCCACGTTCTCAAATCGTGGGCGCATTTCCGGCAAGTCTCCGGCGATGCGGATATTCACTTTGTGTGCCTGCCCGGATTTCAGGTCATACAGCCAGATCGCGCCGAACTGTTCGATGACGATAGCACCCGGTCCCGCGCTGGCATTCTTGAAGTCAAATCCGTCGCTCTTCAAAACTTCGCTAACCGCCTTGGAATTTGTGTCGTAGACAAAAAGGGACATCGGGCCGTTGCGGTCGGAAAGAAAAAATATCCGGTGATCGATCCAGATTGGCGCGTAATCGTTGGAATTATCTCGTTTAATCTGCGTGACGCTGGAATCAGACAGCTTCGCTATCCAAATGGGTGAAGTGCGTCCACCCCGGTATCGCTTCCAAATGTCGAATGCGTGACCCAGCGGCACGTAAGCGATTTCGCTGGCGTCCGGCGAGTAAGTACCTTCTTCCGCGATGGGAAAAGGCAGTGGCGTAGGAAAACCACCTTCTCGGGAGACCGTGAATAGTTGGGTGAAGCGCGAATAGCTGTTGCGCGTCGATGCAAACAATATCCGCTTTCCATCGCGTGTCCAGCCTCGCACTTCGTCTCGCGCCGGATGGTAGGTAAGCCGCCGGGGCGTTCCCCCAGTCGCCGGAATCACGTAAACGTCGACATTTCCATCGTAATCGCCAGAAAAAGCGATCTCGCTACCATCCGGCGAAAATGACGGCTGGGATTTCACCCCGATTCCCGCGGTTAGTCGTTCCGCAACACCGCCGTCGCGCGAAACGCTCCACAAGTCTCCGGCATAGACAAAAACGATTTTCGTCGCGCTCAATGTTGGCTGGCGCAACAACAGCGGCGGCGCATCGGCCGCAAAACAAGCGCTTCCCAGCAGCACAGCAAATACTCCCAATATCCAGCGAGTCATCCGGTGTTCTCCTCATAGCCGCACCATCTTGTGCCATATTCGGCGAAAAGATGCCAGTGCTATTGACGATCAAGTTGCAGCTTTCGTCTTGTTGCGTGGCGCGCACCCCCGGCGGCATCGGCGCAAAGAGGATTGCCTGGACGCGGGCAGCCGTCGCGAGTCCGTTCCAGTGCTGCCATACTCTAATTTATATGACTGACATCAGCTTTCGAGGAATGCGCCTTATGAAATGGAGACCCCGTAAATCCTTCAAGATATTTACGCCTACCGTCTCGCTTCGCCGCCGGGTCGCCTACAGTCTGGCCATCGTCCGCATGGTGCTCGTTCCCGTGATCTTTCTCGCCGTATATTATCTGTTCGCGATGGGCCGAATCATCGACCGCATCGTCAATGTCGATGCGCCTGCCGCCGCTGCCGCGGAGCAAGCTTCCAGCGATATGTTGGAAGCCCGGCGCGCCGAGCGCAATTATTTTCTGCTGCATGATTCCGCGAGTCTCCAAGCCAATCGCGATGCTCTAGGTCGCGTTCGTGAGTCCTTCAGCACCATCGGTACCCTCGAATCCGAAGAATTGCCAGCGGTGCAGCAAGCGGTCAAAGCCGTCGACTCCTACCAGCAGCAATTTGCTTCCGCTGTCTCTACCATGTCCCAACCCGGCCAGACTCCCGTCGAGCGTATTCAATCGGTCGTGCAAGCCTACAAAACTGATTTGGACAATTTGATGAAAGCGTCGCCGCGCCACACCCGGGAAAAATTTATCGACGAATTGCGGGCCCGCGTCAATTCCTTCGACTCACAGATTACAGACACCGTGCAGTCCGGCAATCCCGCCTTGCGGCAAGTTACCGGAGGACTACAGGCATCCAGCGAAGAAACGCTGCAACTGGCCGAAGGACTGCGCAAACGAAACTGGCAACACGTGCAGGCCGACCATCACGAAGCCCGTCGGCTAATTCATCGCGCTGAGTGGACGTTTACCATCGTCTCGTTTTTCACACTGCTGCTTAGCGTGTGGATTAGCTTCATTTTGCCGCGCGAAGTGGTCGAACCACTGGTGCGGCTGCGGGAAGCCGTCGACCATGCGGCGGCAGGGAACTACGACATTGAGTTTGAAACCAGAGGCGGCGGCGAATTAGTCGACCTTGCACGGAGTCTCCAGAATCTAGCGGCCCACCTTCGCGGAATCGCATAGCCGGTTTGTCGCTCTGCGCTTCGATGCATTTAGAATCCGTCCAATTATGCCGCGCAAAAACAAAAATGCGGCGGATTACTCCGCCGCATTTTTCGTATTCAACTGGATTCTTTATGGTCGAGGGCCCTGTGGATTCGCCGGTCTTGGCTTCGGCATCGCCTTCCGCGGCATCATTTCATCTCGGTTCGCGGTCATGTATACGAACGAAGCCACAATCACCGCCATCTGTTTCATGTCCGGTTCCTGAATTCGCTCATAGACATCCATGTTGGAGTGGTGCGTGCGTGTCTCGTATTCCAGTTGATCTTGAATGAACTGGAATCCCGGCAGCCCCACCGCGTCAAAGGAAAGATGATCCGTGCCGCCGGTATCGCGAACGCTGAGCGTGGTCATACCAAGGTTGTGAAAAGGTTCCATCCACTTTTCAAAAATCGGAGCCACCGCTTCGTTTCCCTGCAAATAAACGCCGCGAATTTTGCCGGAGCCATTGTCCACGTTGTAGTAAGCATCCAGTTTCGCGTGCTCTGGCTTCAGAACATACTTCGTGTTGTCCTTATCCGGCTCCGCGAAATGTTCTTTGATGTAAGCGCGCGAACCGAGCAATCCTTCTTCTTCGCCGGTCCACAAGCCGATGCGCACTGTGCGCCGCATCTTCAAGCCAGTCGCCTTCAGGATGCGAATCGCTTCCAGCATCACTGCCGAGCCCGCGCCGTTGTCGGTGGCGCCGGTTCCGGCATGCCAGGAGTCGAAGTGACCGCCCAGCATCACCAGTTCGCCGGCCTTGTCGGTTCCGGGAATCTCTCCCAGAATGTTGAACGAATTCAAATCGTCGTCATAAAACTTGTTCTCGATATTCAGCGCCAAAGTGACGGGAATTTTCTTCTCCAGCAGTCGATAGATGCGCCCGTAGTGCTCGCTTTCCATGGCTACTCGCGGCACCGTTGGAGGATCCTTCGGATCGCGCCCGCCGCCTTGCTGAACAAACACTGTTCCGTCGTCCCCGCGAGAAGGCTCAATCCACGCTGCTATGCCTTCTTCGACTAGGAATTTCTGAATCTTTACTCCGAGTTCGCGTTGCGCCCGCAATTGCGCGAAGCGTTCTTGCGCCGCGCGATCCAGGCCGCGCCGCTCCGGCACTGGCTGGTTCGCAATTTCGGCCAACTCCGCATCGGTGTACCGACGGCCTTGCGCTTCAAAATGCGCTGGAGTTTCCGGCACTGGTGCGGTCAGCACAAATTTCCCTTTTAACTGACCGCGAAATTTTTCCATATCTTCTTCTTTGGTGATCACTGCCAGAACCGCGTCCGCTTGCACTGGCCCATTCGTTCCCGGCGTCCAAGCTTTCGCGTACGCAATCAGCGGAGTCTTGCGTGGCGAAATCATTTCCGCGGAGAATCGCTCGTTCGACCAGCCACGCCCAAACGGTCCCCAAGTTTCCTGATGTACGTTCGCCAGTTGCCACTCCTTCATTTTTCCGGTGGTCCAGGTTGCCGCTTCTTTGATATTCGGTGAATTCGTCAGCCGCGGTCCATAGAGGTCCGTCAGGTTGCTCATGATATCCATCACCTGCGAACGATTGAATCCTTCGTCCTTGATCACCGCAATTGCCGACAAATCTGTCGTGCTCGGCGCTTGCCCCGCTGCGGGCAACACCATCAACGCCACCAGCAAAATACTCGACGCAAAAGCGAACTTTCGCACAGTTTTCCTCCGTATCACTCTCATAGGTTTGAACGCGATGCCAGGAATCGACCCCGGGTGAAGCACTCGCTACCCGATGGGACGCATGCGCCACCAAACTCGTTTCAACGCATTTACCAGCGCAGGCGTTTTATCACATTCAAGCCTGTTGCGCCTGCTCTAAATTGCCTTGCGGATTTTCCACACCAGAATTGCAACCGCCAGCCACGCCATCGTCGCGGCAATCAATACCAATGCCGCATTGTGCGACTCCACCGTTGCCCAAACCAGAACTGCAAACGCCAACAATCCGCAAGTTCCCATTGCTGCGCCTGCGGCGTCCACACCGACCGCCAGTCGCGCACGTTGCGCTCCATGCAAACCCAATCGTTCCTTCCGCTTTCTCTGATGTTTCTCCAAAAGTGTCGCGCTCGCCGGGAAAATCGCAGGGAAGGCCAAAAATAGCCCGCCAATCCCCGGTCCGAATTCTTTCGCGATTAATCCAGTCAGGACCGTCACTACTCCGCCAAAAATAAAACGCATCGCATACTCGTGCGGTTTGGTCTGCTTCAATGCCCCGAAATCGCATTTAACTACCATTTATTTATTGCCGGTCCTAGCGCGGCCATGCCATTCGCGCGAGAAAAGTCACGAGGAACCAAACTGCCAACGCCGCCGACGAAGTCACCGTCGTGCGCATCTTGTACCGCATCATTAGCCAGCTCACGCATGACGCATAAACTAGAAATCCCACCGCGCCAGCCACCATCGCTCCTGCCTCGGTCGAGGCATACCGTTTGCCCTGTGCAGAAATGGCCAGCCCGAGCGTCGCCAATGCTACGGATGGAGCGGCCCCGAACAATCCAGCAAAACTCTTCGGCTTCAGCACGTCCGCCGTGGCGGCGAACGCAGACACCAGCGCTCCGCCGATCAGGAATCGAAACACCATTTCTTTCATTGCTCGATCCACCTCTTTGATTTCTTTTAGCACGATTGAATAATTCTCTCTATTCCTTCCGTTCCGCTTGCCCGCTACAGACAATTCCAAGCTTGACTACACGCCTTCTCCGATACCGAGCTCGTCAATCCCGCGACAAGCTCATTTGTTGAAGTAGCGAGATTCCGGAACTGGATGAGTAGAACGACGCATGGATATCAGGGAAGCGACCAGAAGTTACGAGAACTGGATGCGCGCGTGCACCGATGTCGTGGAGTCCGAACTTCGCGATAAACATCGTCAAATGCGCCGCGACGCCTTCTTATTTTTTCGCGGAACCTACTATCGTTGGGCCCAACTGTGGCCAGACGCCTGTAAGGACCTACGCGGCGCACCGCGGGTTCTCGCTGTCGGCGACCTTCACGTCGGCAGTTTCGGCACCTGGCGCGACGCCGAAGGCCGCATGTGCTGGGGCGTCGACGACTTCGACGACGCGTTCCAGTTGCCCTACACTAACGATCTGGTGCGGCTCGCCGCCAGCGTAAAAATGGTGATCGATGTCGGCGACCTCACCGTTAAGCTCCGCGACGGGTGTGACGCTATCCTGGAAGGCTATCAGCAGGGAATCAAGAGCGGCGGCTGTCCAGTCGTTCTTGCAGAACGCGAGAAAAATCTTGAACGTCTTGGATTCGCCGCAATCAAACCGCCCGAAAATTTCTGGCCGAATCTGAACGAGAAGCCTTCCCTCACCAAAGGCGTTCCGCACGACGCCAAACAAGCTCTCGAAAAGACTTTGCCAACTCCCACTCCAAACTACAAAATCGTCCATCGCGTAGCGGGCCTCGGAAGCCTCGGCCAGCAGCGTTACGCCGCCATTGCCGATTTTGAAGGTGGATGCATCGCCCGCGAAGCCAAAGCCATGATTCCGTCCGCGTCCGTGTGGTTGCAGGGAAAAACCGCCCACTGCCAGTCAAACTATCAGCCCGCGATTTCTTCCGCCATACGCTCCCACGATCCCTATCAAAAAATTATCGGCGTCTGGCTCATGCGGCGCCTCTCGCCCGATTCCAATCCCATTGAGATTGACGATTTGCCAAAGCAACGTGACGAAGAACTCTTGCTCCACGCCATGGGCTCCGAAGCGGCGAATATTCATCTGGGCACTAAGCGACAAGCCAAAAATATCCTGAACGATCTTCGCAAACGAAAGCCCGCGTGGCTTCGCAAAGCCGGCAAACGCATGGCGAAGCTCATGCAAAAGGAATGGAAAGAATTCCGCGACAGCCGTCCTTAATCGCAGTTTTAGTCTGTGCGTTTGGACAATGTGCTCACAAATTTTACGATTGCGTCTAAGGTTCGTTCCGGCTGATCTCGATGCGGCGCGTGACCGCAATTCGCCAGCAGCAAACTCTCCGTTTGAGAAGCGGCAGCCTCAATCGCCCGAATTTGCGCCCCACTGCCGTATTCGTCCTGTTCCCCTTGAATCACCAGAATGGGACAGGGAATCGCTCCTAGATATTCTTCGATATTCCAATCGCGAAACTGCGGATCGAGCCATGCATCATTCCAGCCCCAAAACATTTCATCCGCATGGGCATGGTGACGCGCAAATTTTGTCTGCAAATCGCCAGCTTTATAAGCCGTGCCGATCGCCGCGATGCTCGCTACCGTCATCTCTTCCACCAACACATGCGGCGCTTCCAAAATAAGTCCAGCCGGTTTTTCCTTCGCAGTGCCCGCATAAATTAGCGCAATCGATGCTCCGTCGCTGTGCCCCAGCAAAATCGGCGACCGTATCGCAAATCGCTTCAACAATTCCGGCAGCACCACCCACGCTTCATGATGCATAAAATCTACCGCTCGTTTTTCCGCCAGGCGTTCCGAATTCCCGTGCCCGTACCGCGAGTACACCAACACATCGCAGCGCGTCGCCGTCGAAACTCTTTCCGGAAAATCCTTCCAAGTGGAAACCGAGCCAAGCCCTTCGTGCAGCATCACAATTGTCGATTGTCTGCTGCCAATATACCGCACCGTCTCAATGCGCCGTCCGTCGACTTCGATATCTTCTCGCAGCACCTGATACCCGCTCAAAATGAAACGCTCCGCATCACCACTCAGCTATCTTTCCGCGTTTCCAACTCCCGCAAAATCGCGTCGGTATGCTCGCCCAACAAAGGCGGCGGCATTCGATAACTCACCGGAGTCTCCGAAAACTTAATCGGATTCGCAATGCTCCGCACATTCCCCAAAGATGGATGCTCGATCTGCACAATCGCTCCACGCGCCAGAGTCTGCGCATCCGCCAAAGCTTCCGACACTCCGTTGATTGGCGCCGCGGGAACATTCGCCGCCGCTAATTTGTCCAACCACTCCTGCATCGGTGCCATCGCGAACCGCTCCTGCAACAACGCAATCAGCGGCACGCGGTTTTTGTTCCGCGCCGCGTTCGTCGCGAATCGCGCATCCTCACCCAGCGCATCGCTCATTCCTAGTTGCGCCACAAATTTCTTCCACAGCGCTTGCGTTCCTACTCCAATCACAAAATACCGTCCATCGCTCCCGCGAAACACCTGATAAGGCACCACGCTTGGATGCGCATTGCCCCATCGTTCCGCCGCCGCCCCGGCATTCATGTAGCTGCTGCCCACATTCGCTAGCCAGGTCAATTGCGAATCAAACAGCGCCATATCCAAAAACTGCCCCGTGCCGGTTTTTTCTCGCGCAAAAAGCGCGCCCAAAATTCCCATCGCTGCATACATTCCGCAAGTCATATCCGCAATTGCGATCGGATAGCGCATCGGTCCGCCCTCAGGCTCGCCCGTAAAACTCATCACCCCGGCTTCCGCCTGCGCCAGGATGTCGTAGCCAGGCCGCCCCGCTTTCGGTCCGCTAAATCCATAGCCAGTAATACTGCAATGAATCAGCCGCGGATATTTCACCCGCAAAGTTGCCGGGTCGATCCCGCGCTTCTCCAGCGAAGCCATCGACGGTTGGTTGGTGATAAAAATATCTGCCGTCGCCAAAAGCCGCTGCAGAGTTTCCGCGCCGCGTACATCGTCGTAGTCCAGCGCAATCGATCGCTTATTCCGATTCGCTGCCAAAAAATACGCTGACTCCGTCCCCACGAACGGTGGTCCCCAAGCTCGCGATTGGTCTCCGCTGCCCGGCCGCTCCACCTTGATCACGTCCGCGCCAAAATCTCCCAGCAACATCGCGCAATACGGTCCCGCCAGCGCTTCCGTTAATTCGACAACCCGTATGGACTCCAACACGTTCGTCACGCGCAGATTATATCCGACAACTCTTTACCCAACCATTCCAGTGCCGGGTCATCCGTCCGCAACCTGGGACGTCCTGCTTTGCCGAGAAGCTCTCGCCTTCAAGAAAAACGCCTTAAACGCGAACAATTTGTTAGCGGCAAAACTATTTGCGAGGACCGTTTGCATCGCCCCGATAGCACAACTCGCCAATCCCGCCTGGAGACCGCCTTCTTTCGCGGAGCACGCTCACTCGCGCCAACCCCGAGTACTCCAGAATGGTCGAAACGTTCACCTCGGAACTTCTTCGCGCCGACCGCGAACCACTGGACATCACCAATTACGCTCTCGGCGCCGCAAAGCAAAACACCATCGCTCATATTATTGCCAATGAGCCAGGCATACTAGCCGGCATCGCCGAAGCCGAGTGGTTCTTCACCACTTTTGGTCTGGCGGTGGAACGGTCCGCTAGCGACGGGCAAGCCGCGCTGCCCGGTCAGATCTCCCTCCGCCTCGAAGCAAAGCCAAACTCTCCATCGACCGCATGTTGGAATTGGCTTAACAGCTAAATGGACTTACCCGCTGCCGCATCCGGCGAAACAACTTATTCATGATCGCGCGACGTACCTTTTCTACGTTGGTCTACTAAGCGGACCCACACCCAAATGAAAACGGCACCCTCAGATCCTCTGAGGGTGCCGCAAAGGCCCGGAGTCGCTCCGATCAACTCGAAGCTTAGTACGAGCTAGTTTGATTCAACCACTGCGTCCGCAGGATGACCGGCTGTCCAAATACGGGGTTAACCGCACCTGCGCCGGGCTGGACTGTAGTGGAAGGAAACCACGGTGGCGAGAATCCGCCTTTCAAGAATCGCCGGTCGAAGAACACGTTCCGGTTGGCAAACGCAATATTCTGAATCGTATTCTGAATGCGCCCACCGACGATGTTCAGCGTGCCCGAAGTATTGCTACCTATATTTACAATCCCTCCGGAGCCGCTCGCAGAGATTGTGGCAATGGAGGCGTCGATTTCCAGGTTTCCGCTAGTTTGGAGATTGTTGAGCTGAACGTTGCCACCTGCCGTGAAGATGCCCAGAACTTGGTGCGTGTCGTTCGCGGGAATCAATTGGTCAGGCGGTGTGCCCGTCATGGTCACCGGCTCAGTGGTATAGCGAATGTCACCCGTAATGGTGATGTTCTGTGCCGCGGTAATGGTGAGTTCGGTTCCGTTCTGGATGGCGGGAAGTGGCGTAGCTCCAGCCTTGGTCGGCTGAGTAGGCCCCGAAAGCGCTGTAATGTTGCCATTGACGTACAGCATGGCCGCGTCTGTACTACCCAGTCCGCTAGGATCAACCTGCTGCGGAACGCCGCTGATGGTTTGTTTACTCGAGCCGTTATCAATCACCGTTGTGTTTGATACCGGGTCAATGGTGATTGTCGTGGTTACGGCCGTTTTGCCCGAACCTTGAGAAATGGTGTAAACCTGAGCCGAGCCAGTTCCGGGAGTGAGTAACACGCTGGCATCGCCCTGCACATAAATACCACCGCCATTGAACACCAGTTGTCCGCTGCTATTTTGCGTGTAAGGCAGATACACGCCGGTGGTGGATGGAACAATGGTTTTTCCGGAGCCGCCCCATGGATTCTTGCTTGCATCTTTCAGTGCGGCATTTAGTGCTGCACTGCCGGGAGCCGTGGTGGTGTTGCCAACTCCGTCCAGTACCGCTTGCTCCTGGTTGAAAGAGTTCGAAGGCAGAGGGATCGGCTTCTCTCCCGTTCCTGCTGCCAGCCCTACGTTCCATCCCTGTTGGAATGCTACGTTGGAGGGAACCTTAGACGAGTTTCCTGCCGTTCCGTTAAAGCATGCCGTGGGGCTTACGCTGCCAACTGGGTCCGTATACGTATAGTTTCCCGTTCCAAAGTTCCATGCACCGTTCGTGAACACCGGCCCGGTAATTGTCCCTTGGACCAATGTGGTTCCGTTGCAGATCGGCGACTGGTCAATGAACATTCCGAAGGCCGCAAAGTTGGTTTGTGTTGGAGTGGCAGGCTGGATCGTCGGATTGAAAACGATCACTCCCTGATCCAGCAAGCTGGTTGCTTCGGTGCCCTTCGACTGACCCACGGACGTGATCGTATAAAAGTACGTATATTGATAACCCTTCATCGCATGGGTTGGATCCTGTCCGGGTTTGGCGCAAGTTGCCCCTGGCGTTCCACCGACTGGTTCGCACTCTCCTATGATCCCAGTATTTGGGTTTGGCACGATTTGAAACTTTGCTAGCATGAATTTCTCGGGCCATGAGTTCGCCGATTGTCCCCCATTGAGCGGTACAGCACTGGTTGGACCATAGGTGGTTGCCATATAGGCCTGGGCGGTGGCCGCCTCATTAGCTGGCAGCGGCGCAAGTGCGACGCCAAAGCCGGGGAGTACATCCGAAGTGACTTTGTTGATGAAAGCTTGCCGCGCAATGTTGGCACCGGAATCGGCGGCATAAAACGAGCCCCGAGAATTGCGGTAGTAGCCATTTACCAGCATGTCCGAACTGACCGAGAGAACCATGGTTAGCGACATCGCGGTCAGCAACAGCAACAGCAGTAGCGTGATAATAAGAGAAACGCCCTGCTCGCCCTTTCGCGGCGACCGCCGACTGCCGGTACTTAAAGAAGTGAGTGCACTCATTTTATGACTCCTCATTTGTCGTTCATGCTTAGATTTCGTGGATTCACAACGATGGACATCGACTGAATTCTATAGGGCCCGTTGTCGAACCCATTCCTGAACGTTCCATTGCCCGTGCGTTCCCCAGGCGGCGTTCGCCCGATAATGGAAATACGCACCGAGCGAATTTGGTCATATTGACTTTGGTATCCCCACGGTGAATCTGTGGCTTGCTTCGAGGCGTTGTACGAATATGTCGTAGTGCTCCCAGTTACCACCCCAGCGGCATTATTAATAACGGTCGATGCTCCAACCTTAAAGCCGATGATTTGGTCGGCGATCACGTCATTGCCGCGTTTCAGTTGCGGATCGAGCGGGTTCGACGCGTCTACCCAATATCTATATGAGGCTAAAGGCACAACCCAATCAGTTACCGTGTCAAACTGGCTCGTCAGCGTCGCGGAAAGTAGTCCCAAATCTACGTTGGTTGTCAGTCCGAGCGGATCGTTGCAAAATCCAGGCGGAGGAGGGCATGCGGCATTGGTACCGTCCGGTAGCGTCGCGCCGAACGACAGTGTGACTGTTCCCGCCGCCGCGTTCACCACAGGTGCGGCGTTCAAGGTCGCTGTCGTCATCGTGGTCGAACTGCTCCCGTTCGCCGCGTTGTGCATGAACAAGACTTGGCTGCCGTTAGAAAATCCCGCAGCCAACGTCGTTGCGGTTACACCGACGGGAGGAATAATGGTTGCCGTGCCCGGTGCCTTACTCGTATCAACCGCAGCTGCAAACTGTCCAGGAATCGATGTCGGATTCGGTGAAACAATATTCAGCGTATCGAAGCATGCTGCGGTATAAACTTGTGTGCCAGCTGTGTGGCAGGCTGTCCCGCCAACGTTATTTTGAATTGTCACGCCAATTGGCCAACTCGAAATGTCGGCACTTTTTGAATAGCCGGTACCTGCATTCACGACGTCCGATTCCATTTGCGAAAGCGCATTTCGCAATGAAATATTCAGACCCACTTGGTTTTGTTGGTCGTTGAATAACTCCGCATGTTGCTTGAACAACGTCAGGGCCGCTCCGCCCACGACAAGAAATACCGCCATTGCCACCATCAGCTCAATCATGGTGAATCCAGAGCTTTGTGGTGTCCGCGAGGCAGACCCAATACTCTTGAAGTGGCGAGTTGTTTTATTCTTCATGGACGCACCGTGCTGGTCTGAAAAGTCACTGGCTTACTCGGGCCTAGACCCTTACTTGTCAAAGTTACAAGCACCGTAATCCTCCGCACACCTGGAACCGGAGCGTCTTTCTCGATTACCCAGTTTCTGGCAAATGTTAACGTATCCGCCGTCGGCGCTGGTGCGGCACCCGCCACGGTGGTGACCGTACCATCGGGCGCGTGTGTAACGGTTATGCCGTTGGTCGTTTCGGTGATTGCTCCGCTACCCGTCGAAATCTGCACCGTGTCCGAGTAACCCGCCGGCGTGCCAGCTAGATTTCCGCCCGCCGCGACGTTCGGGTCGTTACTCGGAAAGCGGTTCAAGTCTTCCAGTTTTTCCGATGCCAGCACCGAAGCAATGCTGAAGTATCTTGAGTCGGCGCTGGAAGTCACCATTTGGCCCATCAGCGCGGCCACCGACATCAGTCCAATCGTCAGTACCACGATCGCGACCATCGTCTCAATCAGCGTGAAGCCGCTCTCGCGGCGTACTTTATGGCATTGTGACATTGACGTTTCCATAGTTGCTCACCGAGATTGTCGCTACCTGCGCTCCATTGCCCACCGTCATTGCGATCCCGCCTGCCGGAGTCACCGACCCACCCGGATGAAACTGCATCGTCGTGTCCGCGCCCAGCGTCAGCGCGTTGCCAAATATTGGCACTGCACCTCCGACCGCTACATACGCCGCAGTGCATCCCACTCCACCCGCCAACGGAGTCGTCGACGACACCTGATAACTGCGCGTCGCCGCCGTGAACGCAAGTTGATACGGGCAGCCCTGAAAAATTGCCTGATATCGCGTTGACTGAATCGCCCCAGTCACCGCGGAAATTCCCGATCTCAACTGGAAGTACCGCATCGACGCCTGCACCACCGGCACTGCCGCTGCCATCATTACCATCGCAATGGCCACCACTACGACTACTTCAATCAGCGTAAATCCGCGCGATCCCCGCATTCGCGATTCCCGCGTTCTACCGCCCATCTCGCTCGTACGCCTATTCATCATTTCTCTCCGGTACCGCATATCCTTTTCAGCCCATAACCGCCGCCAAGCCACCCAAAGGCCTGCTGGCCATACAAAGATGCATCCCGGGGGCCAATGGAACAGCGCCATATCTTACTGACAACAAGCCAGATATAGTCACGCGTCCGGAGGGCCATGCCCCGCGGTCAGGTTCTTGTTTCAAAACGTTACAAGTCGCGTGCCGCTGCATCCAGCCGATTTGGCTAAGAAACTCATCGCAAATCCTTAATTACCACCCTCCCTGCAACGCCGCCACTGTACGCAAGGACGGCAAAGAGTCGCCTGTCCCGCCGCACCAAAACTCCAGCCATCGCGCTGCACACCGTTCGGCCAAACTCCGCGCATCCGCGCCAATTCGCTCCGCCAATTTGCCGCCCTCCACCCATCCGTAAACGATTCCGAACATCCGCGTAGGGGCAAATTCCCATTTCACTGCGGACAAGCACCGATGGACCATCCGCGCCCCTCGCGGCACAGTGGTCCCGCACCCAAAATCAGCGCCGGTGCGAACTCAGCGAAGGAGAGGAGACACGAATGCTAGCGATTATTGGGGTGGTTTTACTGGTTCTCTGGCTCTTGGGATTCTTAGCGTTCCACGTTACGGCGGGAGCGATTCACATTCTGCTGTTGCTCGCGGTCATTTCCATCATCATCCACTTGTTCCGCGGCAGAGCCACCGCGTAAAGCAATTTCGATCTCGCGATTTTGCGCTGCCACGCAAACGCACGCACGCAAAAAGAGCCGGATGCTAGCACCGCTAGCTTCCGGCCCCTTTTTCTTTACATCGCGAACGAATCTAACGACCAGCCAAACTACCTACTTCGTGGCCGCTTTCTTATGCAAATCCGTGCACACAGACATCGCGCTATTCGGATCCACCGCGCTATCACCCTCTTCGATGTGCTGGATGATGCCGTTTTTATCGATCACGATGTTCGCGCGCTGCGCCCACTGATACGTCTCGTTCTTTATGTCGTAGCCCTTCAAAATCCCGTACTCCTTCAGCATTTTGTGATTCATGTCGCTTAAGAGCGGGAATTTGATGTCGGCCTGCTTCGCAAATGCGGCATTCGCTGCGGGACTATCCATGCTGACGCCAAAAATTTCCGTATCCGATGTATCGATCTTACCCGATGCGATTCCAGACTGGATCGCTTGAAGTTGCTTCGTTCAACCACCGGTGAAGGCGAGCACATATACCGCTAGCAAAACATTCTTCTTGCCGTGGTAATCGCTCAGCTTCACTGTTTTCCACTGATCGCTCAGCAGACTAAAATCCGGCGCCGTATCGCCCACCTTCAGCGAAACTTTGGCGATTTCTTCCTTCTGCGCTTGCATCGGCGAGCCGGTAAAAACCAGCCCTCCCGCCAGCAGCAGAAGTATCGCGAGACAGCGTTTCATCGAATGCCCTCCTTCAATTGTGTTGCAGCATTGTCCAGCATGGACGTTTTGCATTATACGTCAGTCACCGCTCGAAAGAACCACCGCTCTGCGATGTGCCGCGCGAAAAACGCATCGCGTCTCGCACCACAGCAGGGAAACGCATACTCGCCTTGCATTGTTGCCTTCACCCCGCGCCCCTGTATAAACTCGACCCCGCAAGAATAATCGCCCAAAAAATTCTGCCGGGAACGGACTTCGATGAACGGTCATTTGCTCAAGCGCGCGTTTTTGTCAATTCTTTTTGCTGCAATCCTGCCGGCGCTCGCCGTCGCTCAACAGAACGAAGCGGCTCACAAAAAGTTTGAAGTCACCGAAGCTTCCATCCCGCAAATTCGGCAAGCCATTCGCACCCACCAGGTCACTTGCCGCCAAATCGTCGAAAAATATCTCGCTCGCATCCGCGCCTACGATCAATCCACCAGACTCAACTCCGTCGTCACCCTGAACCCCGAAGCCCTCGCTGACGCCGACAAACTCGATCGCGAATTTGCCCGCACCCACCATCTGCGCCCGCTGCAAGGCATTCCCATCATCGTCAAAGACAATTACGACACCAAGGGCCTGCAAACCACCGGCGGCTCGCTCGCGATGAAAGGATTTCTTCCCACCGAAGACGCTTTCATGGTGCGCAAACTTCGCGAAGCCGGCGCCATCGTTCTCGCAAAATCAAATATGGCCGAATGGGCATTCTCTCCCTACGTCACCGCCAGCTCCATCGCCGGAATCACCCGCAATCCCTACGATCTCGAACGTGTCCCCGCCGGCTCCAGCGGAGGCACCGCCGCTGCCGTGGCCGCCAGCTTCGGCGCTGCGGGACTCGGAACCGACACCGGCAATTCCATCCGCGGCCCATCCTCTCACAACGATTTGGTCGGCATCCGTCCAACCATGGGACTAACCAGTCGCGATGGCATCATCCCGCTTTTCCTGAATAACGACATGGGCGGACCGATGGCCCGCTCCGTCGAAGATGCGGCCATCATGCTCGGCGCGCTCGCGGGCTACGACCCCGCGGATCCCATCACTAAAATGTCCGAAGGAAAATCGCAAAAGGACTACACAAAATTTCTCATCAAGGATGGCCTGAAAGGCGCCCGCATCGGTGTCTTCCGCGAATATATCGACGGACCCACCACTGATCCGCAAATCAAAGCTCTCACCGAAAAAGCTATCGTGGAACTGAAAGCGCAAGGCGCGGAAATTGTCGACCCGTTCGTGATTCCTGATTTCGACAAGCTGGCTGACGACATTTGGTGCGGAGATTTTCAAGCCGACGTAAATCGCTACCTGGAAGCCCACGGCAAAAATGCGCCGTACCACAATCTGGCGGATATTTTTGCTTCCGGTTTGTATTTGCCGTACATCGCGGAGGAAATGAAAGACGCCGTCAATCCCAAGCCGTCTGAAAACGGTAAAGACGCTTCCTGCCTCGATCTCTATCACGATGCCAAGAAAATCGCTTTTCGCAATGTGGTCCTGGGCGCGATGGACGCCGCGAAAGTCGACGCCGTGATTTATCCCACCTGGAGCAATCCGCCGCGCAAAGTAGGCGATATGAAAAGTCCTGCCGGCGACAACAGCCAAATTCTTTCGCCGCAAACCGGATTCCCGGCCATCACCGTTCCGATGGGCTTCACCTACGACTCACTGCCCGCAGGCCTAACCTTTCTAGGCCGCCTCTTCACCGAGCCGCTCCTAATCAAATACACCTACGCCTACGAACAAGCCACCAAACACCGCCGCCCACCCAAAAACTTTCCCCCGCTCTGAATCCAGGCCGGCGCCGGTTTTGGGTGCCCCACGGGCCGCCGTTGCACGTGGGGGTTTTTCTGTGTTCAGTCTTCGTGCACCGCGTGCCACTAAAATCATCTAGATCCAGTAGGGGCACGATACATCGTGCCCATCCGGTGCGCCGCGCGCCGGACTTTTTTCCTCGTCCACCGCTCCGCGACCCGCTACTCGCTCACGGCCGATTCACTCCCCACCCATCTCAACGTAAGAATCTCCACAAACTGCGACTGCAAAGAATGTTTGTAGCCCAGGACGTAAACACGAAAATTCCCACAATCTGCAAATCGAAAGGAAGTTCGCAATTCCAACGCGCAAAAGCCCGCTACCGCTCCACGTTCAATAATCCTTTGTATTCAACCCCGCCCGCGCCACAACCAGCTCAGCTTCCTTCGCACTTCCGGCGTTCTTGAAATGCCCAGCCTTACTCAGCAACGTCTCAATCGCGGAAAATAATTCCGTAGTCCGAATCGGCTTGGAAATATACGCATCCATCCCCGCCGCCAAACACCGTTCCTGATCGCCCACCAGCGCATGCGCTGTCATCGCAATAATCAACAAATGCTCGCCAGTGGTCTTTTCTTTCTCACGGATCGCCGCCGTCGCTTGAAAACCGTCCATCACCGGCATCTGAATATCCATCAGCACCACATCGAAGCGCTGCGTCTCCAGGATCGATACTGCGTGCTGTCCATCTCCGGCAACGGTTACCGCATACCCGCGTTTTTCCAGTAAACGCATGGCCAGCGTCTGGTTCACAGAGTTATCTTCTACCAGCAAAATCGTGGAGCGCCGCCGTTCTTCGCGCAAAACGTGGCGGGTCACTAGGGGAGAATTGTTCTCCTGTTCTGGTTTGTTGAAAACGTGGCAAATTGCTTCCAGCAATTCTCCCTGACGGATTGGCTTCACCAGGTAAGCTGCAATCCCTAATTCGCGGCATCGCGCGGCATCGCCTAAGTGGCCGACGGACGTCAGCATCATGATCGTGGCGTCCACCAGTCCAGGTTGCGCCTTAATTTGCTCGGCCACCGCGAAGCCGTCCATCTCTGGCATTTGCCCATCCAACAATATCAAAGGAAATGGATGTCCGGCGCGGCTTGCCGCTTCCAATGCCGCCATCGCCGCCGCTCCGCTATCCACCGAAGCAGGACGCATTCCCCAACGCGTTAGAATGCCGTGCAGCACCCGCCGGTTCGTAAAATTGTCGTCCACAATCAGTGCCGGTAAATCTCGCAACTGGTCCGGCTGAATGGAGTTCTTGCGCGCCGGCGGTTTTCGCTGCACGCCTAGCGCGCAGGTGAAATGGAACGTGCTGCCTCTGCCCACTTCGCTTTCCACCCAGATCTTGCCGCGCAGCATTTCCACCAATCGGGAAGAAATGGAAAGCCCCAGTCCCGTCCCTCCGTATTTGCGGGTCATCGATCCGTCGGCCTGAGAAAAAGCCTCGAAGATTTTCTGATGTTTGTTAGACGGAATTCCCACGCCGGTATCCTTCACCGAAAAATGCAGAACCACGGAGTCGGCGCTTTCCGACTCGATCTGAACCTCCGTAAAAATCTCCCCTTGACCGGTGAACTTAATCGCGTTGCCCACCAGATTCACCACAATCTGCCGGATTCTTCCCGGATCGCCTAGCAGCGCCTCGGGCACATTCGATTTCACATCGTAAATAAGTTCCAGGCCTTTCTGGTGCGCGCGGAATGCCAAGGCCTTCATGGCTTCGCCCAGGCTTTCCCGCAGATCGAAGGAAATGATTTCCAAATCCAGCTTGCCCGCTTCAATTTTTGAAAAATCCAGAATGTCATTAATCACCGAAAGCAAAGACTCCGCAGAAAGTCGCACCAGGCCCATGCTGTCTCGTTGCTCATTGGTGAGCTCCGTGTCCAGCAGCAATTCCGTTATCCCCAAAATTCCATTCATCGGCGTGCGAATTTCGTGGCTCATATTCGCCAGAAATTCGCTCTTTGCCCGGCTGGCGGCCTCGGCGGCCTCCTCTGCGCGCTTGCGTTCAATAATTTCCTGTTCAAGTTTTTCCTGAGCGTGTTTGCGTTCGGTGATATCTTCCACCGTGCCCACATAGCGGATTACTTTTCCATTGGGATCGCGGACCGCCCGTGCATTTTCGGAAAGCCACATTTTCTCGCCGGTCTTTGCGTACACCTGATACTCAAAATTCTCAACGATTTCCTGCGACTCCACCAGTCGCACAAATTCTTTGCGCCGCTCGGGTCTTACAAAAATCATTTCCACATTGAATTTTTCGGCCATCATCTGTTCGGCCGAGTCGTACCCGTGCAGCCGCGCCATGGCTGGATTGATGCTCAGCCATTTTCCTTCTGGGCTGGTCTGAAAAATGCCGACGATGGCCTCCTCGAAAATGCCGCGATATTTTTCCTCGGCTTCTCGCAATGCCACTTCCGCTTTTTCACGCACTGCAATTTCTTGCTGCAATTCCGCGGTGCGCCTGTCCACGCGCTCGGCCAGAATTCGTTCCCGGTCGATCAGCCCGTTTACGCGGCCCAAATATAAAGCTGTTGCCGACGCTACGAAAGCCAAGATGCAGAACAGGCAGAACCACAGCGTCTGGTAAAAATGCGGCGCCAAAACCACCATCACGGAAGCGCCTACGTCGTTCCACAGCCCATCGTCGTTCGACGCAATTACGTGGAATGTATATTGTCCCGGAGGAATATTGGTGTAATACGCCGCGCGACGCGTTCCGGCATCGACCCAATCCGCGTCGAATCCTTCCAATTTATAGCGGAATTGAACCTTATCCGGAGCCAAAAAACTCAACGCCGTGTAATGAAATTCCAAAGTCGAATCGCCGGCGGGGAAGTGCGCGTTGTCAGGCCGGTCAATCCATATCGTCCCGCTCATCAGCCTTTCGATTAAAACGGACGGCACTTGCTTGTTCAGCTGAATATTGTTTGGATCGATGGTCACCACACCCAGAATCGTCGGGAACCATAATTTTCCGTCGTGCGCTTTCCATCCGGCCGGTTGCACTCCGCCATCGCATTCCTTGCTCTGCATGCCGTCGGCAGTGCCGTACGAAACCGAGCTAAAACTCTTCAACTTTCCATCGGCGAAATCATTCAAATCGCTTTTCTTGACACGATAGATTCCTTTATTGCAACTAATCCACAATCCGCCGTGGTCGTCTTCCAAAATCGCGAAGGCTACGTCATCAAATAATCCGTCGCGGCTGGTGTAAGACGTAAACTTTCCGTCTTTCAGCCGGTTCAATCCGTCTTCCGTACCGATCCACAAAACGCCGTCGCGATCTTCGTACAACGACATGATGGATTCGTTGACCAATCCATCGTTGGCGGTGTAAGTCGTAAACTTTCCGCCGGAATATTTGTTGAGACCCTTCGTGGTGCCAATCCACAGCACTCCATTTTTTCCGGCTGTGAGCCAAAACACCATGTTGCTGGCTAGGCCGTCGCTAGTCGTGAAAGTTTTGAATTTTCCGTCTTTGAAAAGGCACAACCCGCCGCCGTCGGTTCCGAACCACAGATTGCCGTCGGCGTCTTCCGCGATCGCTTTCACCAAGACAGAAGGCGACAGGCCGGAGCTTTCCCGCTGCGATGGAAGCCCTTGCTTCGTGGTGTACGCCGTGACCTTTCCATCTTTCAGCCGATCGAGTCCACCGTTCGTGGAAATCCACACGCTTCCATCTTTTGCCGGAAACAGTGCGCCAATCGTATTGCCGGAAAGGCCCTGCCGCGTTCCGTAGTGCGTGAATTTTCCATTGGCCAGGCGATTCACCCCGCTGCCGTCCGTGCCCAGCCAAATATCTTCCGCGCGATCTTCCGCCACGGTCCAGACCACGTTTCCGGAAAGGCCCTGCGAAACCCCGCGAGTGATAAAACTTCCTTTGCGAAAACGATTCAGTCCGCCGTTGGAAGTTCCCACCCACAGGCTGCCTTCGACATCTTCAAAAAGCGCTTCCACGGAATTGTCAGACAGTCCATTTTTAGCGGTGTAATTTTCAAATACCCCATCCTGAAATCTGCTCAAACCGCCGAATGACCCGATCCACAAATTGTGTTCGCGGTCTTCAAAAATCGACCGCACGAAATCGCTCGGCAATCCGTTGCGCGAGGTGTACCTTGAAAATGTTCCGTCGCGATAGGAATTGAGCCCGCCTCCCCCGGTTCCAATCCACAGCGTGCCGCTGCTGTCTTCGTAGACATCCCAAATGACATCACTCGAGAGTCCTTGTTTCTTTGTGAAGTTTGTAAAATGTCCGGCCTGCATTCTGCTCAGGCCGCCGTCGGTGCCGATCAGCAATCTTCCGTCGTGATCTTCCGCGATGGAAGAAATAGAATCGTTTACCAGCCCGTTTTTGGTGGAGTATGCAGTGAAGATTTCATTTTTGAAACAATACAATCCGCCGCCGCGCGTTCCGATCCACAAATTTCTCGCGCGGTCTTCATGCAGGGCACCGATTCCGTTGCCGCCTAATTCCTTGTGCGTGGCGTAAGGAGTGAATTGCCCATTCTTGAAACGAATCAAATCTCCGACAAATGTTCCGATCCACAGACTTCCGTCCTGCGTGGCCAGCAGCGCGCGAATATCGTTGCTGCGAAGATCTGGAATATTCTTGCGATCGAAAATCGTCAGCCGCACGCCGTCGAAGCGAACCAAGCCTTCTTGCGTCGCAATCCAGATGTATCCGTCTGGAGTTTGCACCACGGCTTGCGCGGCATTTTGCGGCAATCCGTCCGCAGTTTGCCAAACATTGTGGACGTATTCCGAAATATCGATTTTGCGTTCGTCCGCCGCGCACGCTCCCGGAAGGAAAAAAACGGCGACAACCGCGAAGGTCGCCACGATTGCGCGCCACAAAATTGCGTCGCTCGCCCGGCAAGAACTCGTGCGAGTCGCGCAGCAAAAAATCGTGCGGAGCGACCGGCAAAAAATCTTGCCAGCCGCACGGCAAAATGCTGGGCGAGCGCTGCGGCGAAAACCTGCGCGAGTCGCGCAGCAAAACATTACGCGGATCGCCCGGCAAAGTTTTGCGCGAGCGGTCCGGCAAAAACCTGGGCGGGTCGCCGGGTTGACCTTTGCGCGAGCGGCCGCGCGTTTTCCGGTTGCTGGCGACGACTCCGAATTCGCTGGCCGTGGCATAGGTGAGTTGCCGTTTCGCGGCGGTCCCGCGGTGAGCACACCCGGGCGAAACTGCAACCACGAATAGGGCAAACGAAGGGCCAAATCTTCCGGTCGTCGCGGCCGGCGATTGCGCGAACATCGCGTTTTTGCTGACGATTCCGCGTGTTTCTTGCGAGTTCTGCTCGCGTTTCGCGGAGCGAGTTGGCGAAATTCGCGTTCGCTGTTTCATTCGGTCCTCGCGTGCCAGTTTGAAACATAGCCTGCGCCGGCCTTTCCGCCCATCCGCGCCCATCCGTAGCGGGTCACACGCGACGCCCGCGCGGCCGCCGACGCCGCGTGGGCGTCGCGTACTCGGCTTCGCACAGGTGACTGCGCAAGTGGCGCGTTGCCGTGCACACCGGCACGCGTGCTGGCTTCCGCCTGCGGTGGGTCAGTCTTCGGAAACGTCTTTACCGCGAGAAACATCGTGCCATGCATGGACTGCGGGTGGTTTCCGGCTGATGGCTGACCCCATTGAAGTCGGCGGGGAAGGGATTCCCCGGCGAAGTGGTGCAGACAACTCCTTCATTATCAGTCTTTCTTGAAATTTCGGGCAGTGGGGGACCCCGGCACCCCGGCAATTTGTAAGGATGTCATTTGAAAGGGGTTACGGGAATAGCGGTTGGTAAAGTACAGATATTAAAGGGTTTGGGGTGTGTGGGGTGGCGAGGAGGGCGCGGTTATGGATCGTTGGGCTTTTCGAAAGTACTGGATGATTCCGTAACTGCATTATAACAGAGCTGGGATTGAATGCAAGAGAAATATTTTGCGGATTGCCGAGAGAAGCTTGTTGTTGATAACTGACAGGAGCCGGTGTAGGATTCGTGTCAATAACTGACACGAGTCCCGCGAGTGGGGCAAGAGCGAGTGATTTTTCTGGGAGGGTGCGAGTGAGTAAGCCTACGGATTTGGTGCAAGGAACTTTGGATTTGCTGATTTTGAAGACGCTGGCGCTGGAGTCCATGCATGGATGGGCGATTGCGCAGCGGATTCGGCAAGTGTCTAAGGAAGTTTTGCAGGTGAATCAAGGGGCGCTGTATCCGGCGCTGCATCGGTTGGAGAACAACGGGTGGATACGGGCGGACTGGGGCGAGTCTGAGAATAACCGGCGGGCGAAATATTATTCGCTGACGAAGGCGGGGACGAAGTACATGGAGAAGGAAGAGGCGAATTGGGAGAGGTTGTCCGCGGCGATTGGATTGGTGTTGAAGGTGGGGTGATGGGTGACGAGCGGAGGTTTTGATGCGATGGATGGATGTGTTGCGGATGGCGGGGAGGTGGGTTTTGCGGCGGGGGACGGCGGAGGGTGAGCTGGATGCGGAGTTGCGGTTTCATCTGGAACGGTCGGTGGCGGAGAAGGTGGCGGCGGGAATGCCGGAAGAGCGAGCGCGGCGAGTGGCGATGATGGAATTTGGAGGAGTGGAAAACATGAAAGAAGAATGCCGGGAGACGCGCAAGGGAAATTGGCTGCACGACATGGCGCAGGATTTAGGGTACGGCGCGCGAATGTTGCGGAAAAGTCCGGGATTTACCGTGGTGGCAGTGATAACGCTGGCGCTGGGAATTGGCGCGAACACGGCAATATTTTCGGTTATTGACGCGGTGCTGCTAAAGCCGCTGCCGTTGCGGCAGCCGGAGAAGTTGGTGGCGCTATGGGAGACGGAAACGGCGCCGGGGCAGTATCCGCTGACCGGTCACGATTACGTGAAATGGCACGAAGAGAATGGCACGTTTGAAAGCATGAGCCTCTATTCGTGGCCGAACACTTATAACGTGCGGGGAGGGGAAGAGACCGCCGGCGCGACAGTACTGAAAACGGAGGCAAATTTTTTTAGCGTGCTGGGCGTGCAGCCAGCGATCGGGCGGACGTTTGCGAATGGCGAGGATCAGAAAGGCGGAAGCAAGGTAGCGATTTTGAGTTACGGGTTTTGGAAAGAAAGGATGGGCGGGGACCGCGACGCGGTGAACAAAACGGTGCAGCTGGATGCGGAGCCCTATACGGTGATCGGAGTGATGCCGGCGTGGTTTAGAGTGCCGGGCAAAGCCGATGTGTGGATGCCGCTGGATATGGATAAAGGGAAGTTGGTGGCATCGGGGAATCATCAATGGAAGGCGATTGGGAGAGTGAAGAGCGGGGTGACGATCGAGCAGGCGCGAGCGGATTTGCGCCGGATTGCGGCGGGACTGGAAAAAGAAAATCCGGATTCCAATCGTAGCGTGTCGGCGATTGTGGTGCCGATGCGGGATGCGGTGATTGGGCATTCGGATCAACTGTTGTGGCTGCTGTTTGGGGCGGTGGGATTGGTGTTGCTGATCGCGTGCGTGAACGTGGCAAATTTGCTGCTGAGCAGAGCGACGGGCAGGCGGAGAGAGATCGCGGTAAGGAGCGCGCTAGGTGCGGGACGCGGGAGATTGACTCGTCAGCTTTTGACGGAGAGCGTGATGTTGTCGCTGGCGGGAGGAGTGTTGGGAGTGGCGGCGGCCTATGGCGGCGTGGGGTTGCTGCGCAGCGTGCTAGTGAGATTGGTGCCGCAGCCCAATCCGGTGCAAGTGGGCGGAGCGTCGCTGCTGTTCACGTTTGGAGTGTGTTTAGTGGTGGGAGTTTTGTTTGGATTGGCTCCGGCGCTGCAGTCGTCCGAGGTGGCGTCATCGGAAGCGCTGAAGCCGAAGAGCAGCGGTGTGGGAACAGCGGGCCGAAGGCAATGGCTTAGGGATGCGCTGGTGGCGGGAGAGATTGGGCTGTGCTTGATGTTGTGCGTGGGCGCGGGATTGTTGCTGAGAACGTTTGCAAATTTGCGGGCGATGGACCTGGGAATTCACGGCGACGACGTGTTGACGGCGACGGTGAGATTGCCGGAGACGACGTATAAGACGTTCGATCAAGGGCTAGGATTTTACCGGCAGCTTCTGGAGCAACTGCGAGGGACGGCGGGAGTGAATGCGGTGGCGATGTCGACGAGCCTGCCGCTAGTGGCAGGCGTGAACGGCTACATAACCATTCCGGGCCGGCAGGCAGAGGCGAATACCGGGCCGTTGGTGCAGGCGACATCGATTGATGGGGATTACTTTCGGGCGTTTGGGATACCGCTGCTGGCGGGCCGGGAATATTTGCCTTCCGAGCATGAGGTGGCGGCGAAGTTCATGCGAGAAATTAGTGTGGTGAAGACAGAAGCTGAAGCGCGGGAACTGGCGAAGAAATATACGGTGGCGGCGGTCATCAATCAGTCGATGGCGCGGGCATTTTGGCCGAATGAGAATGCAGTGGGGAAAATATTTAACAGTTTCGCGAACTTTCAAGTGGTGGGAATTGTGGGGGATGTGAAGCAGTTTAGTCCACGGACGCTGGTGATGCCGGAGACGTTTTATCCGATCGAGTGGGACATGGCAAATCCGAACCGGCCATATTCGATTGTGGTGCAGGGCACGGGGAAGCCGGAAAATTTTATCGGCGAGTTGCGAAGCGCGGTGCAGGGAAGAGATGCGAGCCTGGCGTTGATGGAAGTACGCACCATGCCGCAGATCGTGGGCGAGTCCATGGCGGATACGCAGTATCAGACCTGTTTGCTGGGAGCGATGGCTATACTGGCGCTGATTTTGGCGGCGGTGGGGACGTATGGGGTGATGTCTTACCTGGTGAGGCAGCGAACGAACGAGATTGGGATACGAATGGCGCTAGGTGCGGCGCGGGGGCAGATTGTAGGAATGGTGTTGCGGCAAGCCGGGATGCGAGTGGCCATTGGCATTGTGCTGGGAGTGTTGGCGGCGATGGCAGCGGGAAGGCTGATGACGGGGATGCTGGTGGGAGTTAAGCCGATCGATTTGCCGACTTATGTGGGAGTGGCGGGATTGTTGGCGGTGGTGGCGCTGGCGGCGTGTTATTTGCCGGTGCGGAGTGCGATGAGGGTGGATCCAATGGTGGCGTTGCGGGACGAATAAGAAAGATGTTTCGGTACCCGCCGTATCCTTGAAGTCGTTGGATGCGGAACCAACGTGGTATTTACATCGGGTCTGACGGAAGAATGGCGCCAAAGAATTTCCATCTATTCCAAATGGCGACTCGATAGATCGAAGACTGTGTATCGTCCTGTGCAGCCCCTCTTTGAATCTGAAAACCGGGGCCAAGGGTTACGGAGCCCAACGGGGCTAACATTTGGAGCACGTCAGGGACTTCGGACTCTTCAGCCAAATATACCGAGACCTCATACGGTGGATCGACTATTCTGCCCTCGCCCATCTTGTACTCGCATCCGCGCACGATTTTCTTCGCAACCTCGAGGAGGCCATGTTGCGGGATTTCGATGCTAAATTGTGATTCTTTCGGAAAACCAACGTGGGGGCCCAAGCCAGGAAGTATTACTGAGTCTCCCTGACGGCTGCTAATCTGCTTGAATAATTTGGCTCGAAGCGCTAGCCGATGCTTCAACTCTTTCGGGCTAAGACCGGAAACTCCGATTCCGAGAGCCGCGAGTGCCTTTTTTGATAGCCCTGATGCTTCAATCGTTCTTGGATCCGTGCAGAAAGACAGACGAATAAAAATATCCTTCTCTAGCACACCCAGATCATTGTTGCACTTGAGGTGACTCGGAACGGTCCATCGCTGAACGGTTGTTGGGGTTGAGTCTGGAAACCACGAAGTCGGAAAAACGTGGTCGTCACTTCTGCTGAGTGGGTCTTGGGCTTTGTCAACAAACGCCCCCCCACAATGAATGCATCTTTCCTTGGCCCTCTCTGACTTCCCCTTATAGTCCATATGGTCATCATTTCATTTATCAACTGTAACCGAAATCAGCAGGTCGAAGGCCCGCGACTACGCCGGGGCCAATCGGAAGATTCATCCTCCGAAAATCCCACGGGATGGAGAACTGTTTGGCGTTCAAGGGAATCCGTCCTAAATCAGGCGCGGGCTTGGTCGATTAGTTGGGTCCAGAGGCCCTGGCTTTTCAGGATTAGCTCGATTAGTTCGCGGGCAGCGCCTTTGCCGCCGATGGCTTTGGTGGTGTGGTGGGCTGCGCGTTTTACTTCGATGGCGGCGTCGCCAACCGCTACGGCTAGGCCGACGCGGTACATGATGGGGAGGTCTGGGAGGTCGTCGCCGAGAAAGGCTACTTGCGATTCGGTGACGCCGGTTTTTTTGAGGATGTCTTCATAAGCGGCGATTTTGTGGGGTTGTTTTTCGTAGACGAATTCGATATCGAGTTCTTTGGCGCGACGGCGGAGAGCCGGGCTGCCACGTCCGGTGATGACTCCGGTGCGGATGCCGGCGGTGCGGGCGAGGGTGAGGCCCTGGCCGTCGTGGGCGTCGAAAGTTTTGATTTCGAGGGCGGAGCCGTCGGCAGTGGAGAGGAGAGTGACTGCGCCGGTGGTGATGGTGCCGTCGACGTCCATGAGGAGGACTTTGATTTGTTTGGCACGCTTGATGACGGCGGTGGGGATTTTGGGTGATGCCAAGAAGCCTCCGAGAGAAGCGGAAGAAAGTGTAGCAGGAATGCGGGATATTTCGAGATGGCGGAGATACTGGGGAAAAACTTAACGCGGAGACGCAGAGTGCGCAGAGGCGAACAAATGCGGGTTCGGACGGCCCGCCTGGTTGGCGGGATTTTTTTAGATTAGTTGGAGGGTCCAGAGATCGTGGAGGTGGACTACGCCTAAAACTTTTGCGGTCGGATCGAGGACAACGATGGAAGTGATTTTGCGTTTTTCCATTACGTTGAGGGCTTCGCTGGCGAGGACTTGCGGGCCGATGGTTTGCGGATTGCGAGTCATGCAGGCTCCGGCGGTCATTTCCAGGGTGGCGCCGCGATGCTTTTCCATCAGGCGGCGAAGGTCGCCGTCGGTGATGATGCCGGCGAGGGTGCCGTCGGACTGAAGGACAGTGGTCATGCCGAGACCTTTGGCGCTCATTTCATGGAAGACGGCTGGCATGGGAGTTTCTGGAGAGACGCGAGGAAGATTTTCGGCTTGATGCATGAGGTGCTCGACGCGGAGGAGACGTTTGCCGAGGGTGCCAGCGGGATGGAGGGCGGCGAAGTCATCGGGTTGAAAGCCGCGACGTTCGAGGAGAGAGACGGCGAGAGCGTCGCCGACGGCCATGGCGACGGTGGTGCTGGCGGTGGGAGCGAGATTGAGTGAGCAAGCTTCTTCGCGGACGCTGACGTCGAGGACGATGTTGCTGGCGTCGGCGAGAGTGGATTTAATTTTGCCGGTGAGCGTGATGAGCGGAATTTCCAGGCGCTTGAGAGCTTCGAGGAGGCTGACGATTTCGCTGGTTTCGCCGCCGTAGGAAACGGCGAGCAGAGAATCGCCGCGAGCGAGCATGCCGAGGTCCCCGTGGAGAGCTTCGGCGGGATGGAGGAAGAAAGAGGGAGTGCCGGTGCTGGAAAATGTTGCGGAAATTTTGCGCGCGATCAGGCCGGATTTGCCCATGCCGCTGACGACTACGCGACCTTTGCAAGCGAAGAGGAGATCGACGGCTTGTTCGAAAGTGTGATCGAGGCGAGCGAGGACGTCTTGAATGGCTTGGGCTTCGATCTTGAGGACGCGACGAGCGGTGTCCAGGCTCATGAGAGGCTCCAAGTGCGGACTAGCTCGGAGAGTTGCTTGAGGCGAGAGAGGAGCGCGGGTAATTGCGAAAGCGGGATGGCGTTGGGGCCGTCGGAAAGGGCGGCGGCGGGATTGTCGTGCGTTTCTAGGAAGATGCCGTCGACACCTGCGGCGACACCGGCGCGGGCGAGAGGCTCGATGAATTCTGGCTGGCCGCCGCTGGCGTGGCCCTGGCCGCCGGGGAGTTGGACGGAGTGAGTGACGTCGAAAACGACAGGGTAGCCAAATTTTTTCAGGATCGGGAAGGAGCGGACGTCGACAACGAGATTTTGGTAGCCGAAAGAGGAGCCGCGCTCGGTGAGGATAATGTTCTTGTTGCCGGTGCTGGCGAGTTTTTCGGTGACGTTGGACATTTCTTGCGGGGAGAGAAATTGCGGTTTTTTTACGTTGACGATGCGATTGGTTTTTGCGGCGGCGAGGAGGAGATCGGTTTGGCGGGCGAGGAAGGCGGGGATTTGGAGGATGTCGGCGACTTCGGCGGCGGGTGCGGCTTGGGCGGGTTCGTGAATGTCGGTGAGGATGGGCAGATTTAGAGTGGATTTAATTTTGGCGAGGATGCGGAGGCCTTCTTTCAGGCCGGGACCGCGGAAGGCGCTGACGGAGGAGCGGTTGGCTTTGTCGTATGAGGCTTTAAAGATGTAGGGGATGTGGGCGTTGGCGGCGATTTGAGCGATTTGCTCGGCCATTTTGGTGGCGTGGGATTCGGATTCGATGACGCAAGGGCCGGCGACTAGGAAGAGGGGATTGGCGCCACCGATGCGGAGGGAGCCGAGTAGAATCTCGCGAGTGGTAATCATGCGGTGAGAGAGACGATATCACAACAGGATTAGGGTTGGGTGTGCGGAGGCGACGCAGACGTCGATGCTCGTGCTTAACGGCGACAACACAGGCCCCTGGGGAAGAGCGGCCGGGGCGGCGCTGACGGAGTTAGATTTAGGGATTGGATATTTAGCAGGATTGGAGGGTCGCGCGGAATGCGAACGATGGATGCGGCAGCAGTGAAAAAGATTAATGGGCGGCTGCAGAAATACGCGTGGCCATTACTGCTGGGCATGTGCGGCGTGCTGTTAGCGAGCCGTTTGTACCGATTGCTGGAAGAGGACAGAGTTATGTTGTTTTGTATCGTGGTGTTCTTTGCTCCGATACTTGCGCATGCGGTGTTGGCGATTGGGAAGCGGCTTGTGGGGAACGCGGAGTGGTTGCGGAAGTTGTACCTAGCTTCGAGCGTGGTGCTGTTTATGGTGGCGACGGGGATTTGGGCTAACGCGGCGATGGACCGATCCGCGGTTCGAGCGGTGCAAACTTCGGTGACTCATCGGGGCATCACCAGCGGAAGATATTCGACTACGTATCATTTGTTTGTGACGTCTTGGCGCGCTGGGAAGATGAATGAAAATTTGAGAGTTAGCCGGGATATTTATTACAGCATGTCTGTTGGCGAAGCGGTGGTGGTGAAAGTGCACCGAGGGTTTTTGGGGATGGGTTGGTACGGACAGATCACACCTACCAAATAATCAAGCGGGCACATGAGGCGCCGCGCTCACAACTTGCGCCTGTTGCGGTTCGGTCGCGTGCCGTCCTTTACGTTTTTTTTTGCTCTCCAGCGCCGCACCGATGAAAGCGGCAAAGAGCGGATGGGGCTCGAGCGGCTTGGATTTGAATTCGGGATGGAACTGGCAGCCGAGGAACCAGGGATGGTCGGGAGCTTCGACGATTTCGACGTAATTTTCGTCGGGGGTGCGGCCGGTGATGCGGAGTCCGGCGGCGACCAGGATTTTTTCGTACTCGCGATTGAACTCGTAGCGGTGACGGTGGCGTTCGCTGATTTCGAGTTTGCCGTAGGCGCGATGGGCGAAGGAGCCGGGTTCGAGTTTGCAGGGCCAGGCGCCGAGACGCATGGTGCAGCCCATTTCGTCGACGCCGAGAAGTTCGCGAAGCTTATAGATGACGCGATGCGGGGTTTGCGGATCGAACTCGGTGCTGTCCGCTTGGGAGAGAGTGGCGACGTCGCGGGCGTACTCGATGGTGGCGCATTGCATTCCGAGGCAGATGCCGAAGAATGGAATTTTGTGTTCGCGCGCGTAGCGGATGGTGTGGACCATTCCCTGGATGCCGCGTTTGCCAAAACCACCGGGGACGAGAATGCCGTCGTAACCGTGGAGGCGAGCTTCAGCGATTTCTTGCGAGTCGATTTCTTCGGCTTCAATCCATTCGAGAACGGTTTTTTGGCCGTGCGCCAGGCCGCCATGGAGGAGAGCCTCGCGAAGGCTTTTGTAGGCGTCTTCGAGCTGGACGTATTTGCCGACGACGCCGATGCGGACTTCGCCCTGGGGATGATGCATGCGATGGACGAGGTCGACCCAGGGCTTTAGATCTTGCGGGTGATGCTCGAGATGGAGGAGGCGCAGAATTTGCGCGTCGAGGCCTTCGCGATTGAGCTCGACAGGAACGGCGTAAATGGTATCGACGTCTTCCATGGAAATGACGCAGGATTCAGCGACGTTGCAGAAGAGCGCGATTTTTTTCTTGAGCTCGGTGGGAATGTGGTGATCGCTACGGCACAGCAGGATGTCCGGCTGGATACCGATGCCGAGCATTTCTTTTACGCTGTGCTGGGTGGGCTTGGTTTTAAGTTCGCCGGCGGCGGCGATGAAGGGAACGAGAGTGACGTGAACGAAAAGAGTATTTTCTGGGCCGAGTTCTAGGCGCATCTGGCGAATGGCTTCGAGGAAAGGGAGGGATTCAATATCGCCGACAGTGCCGCCGATTTCAACGATGACGACGTCAACGCCCTCGGAAACTTTTTTGATAGTGGCTTTAATCTCGTCGGTGACGTGAGGAATGACCTGGACGGTTTTGCCGAGATAGTCGCCGCGGCGTTCTTTGGTGAGGATGGTTTCGTAGATGCGGCCAGTGGTCCAATTATTGGCGCGAGAAAGATTGGCGTGCGTGAAGCGTTCGTAATGGCCCAGGTCGAGATCGGTTTCGGCGCCATCTTCGGTGACGAAAACTTCGCCGTGCTGGAACGGACTCATGGTGCCGGGGTCAACGTTCAAGTAGGGGTCACATTTTTGCAGAGTGACTTTGAAACCGCGACTTTCGACGAGACAACCGATAGAGGAGGCAGCTACGCCTTTTCCCAGGGAGGAGACCACACCGCCGGTAACAAAAATATATTTTGGCGCCATCCTTGCAGCCCGTGACTAGCCCATGTGGCGTGGTCCAGGAACGGCTTGTTGCCCTCCACAGGAGTGACGTACACGCAATTATGGGCTGAGGGTGGGGAACTGTCAATTCCTACCGTTGACTCACCCTATACTGAGAGAAATAATGTGGTGAAACTTTTCTAGAGTAGCTGGGTTCTAACTGATGGAGAAGTTTAGCAACAGAGCGGACGGGTTGGGGACCCGTATTGGCCCGTACATTGCCGTTGGCGGCGCCACCCAAGCGGATGAAGTCAGCAGGAGTTTCGTGTTCAGTGAGCGTGTGCACATTGGGGGAGTGTATGTGCAGAGACTGGCGCTTCGCTTTGCTGGCTGTCTAGCGCGGGCCGCGAACTTAGAGACGATTCGTCGAGCGACGGACGCTCTAACTTGGGGAAGGTCCATGAAACGAAAAATAAAAACGAAAATGGGTTTGGCGTGCCTGAGTGGGTTGTTGTTATTGGCCAGTGGCAGTTACGCGCAGCAAAAAACTTCCGTTGCCAGTTCTGGTGCAACTACGGCGATTCAAGCGTACGACATCAGCCGGGAAAATATGCTGCAAGGGACAGTGGTGGCGTTCACGAAATTGTCCAAAATAGCTCCGATGGGCGCGCACGTTACGGTGCAAACCAGCGCCGGAGTAATCGATGTGGATCTGGGCAGCGCACAGCTGCTGGACGCGGCGAATGTTTCGCTGAGCTCGGGCGAGAGCGTGAAGATCGTGGGGGAGACGCTGCCATTTGGACAAGGCACGCAATTTTTTGCTCGTATTTTGCAAAAGGGCGATCAGGCGGTGGCACTACGAAGCACGCGCGGCTTTCCGCTGAAACCGATGGGTGCGGTGAAGGTCTCCAAGCAGTCGGGAGGTGTCTCGTGAAGCGCGGACTTCTTCTGTTGGCGGCAGCGGC
Source organism: Candidatus Acidiferrum sp. (assembly GCA_036495905.1). Lineage (GTDB taxonomy): Bacteria > Acidobacteriota > Terriglobia > Acidiferrales > UBA7541 > Acidiferrum. The sequence continues at coordinate 6,712 of DASXMB010000027.1, read as the reverse complement.
TTTGGCTTCGTTCGGGGTGGCTTGCGGCGGAGGCGGTAGCAATGGAGTTGCGCCGACGCCCATGGGTGGTTTTACCAATGCAAGTTTGAAGGGCACGTATGCCTTTTCCATGAGCGGCGAGGGCGCGACGATCAATGATTTTGGATTGCCGATCAGCCGGATTGGGAGTTTTGTCGCGGACGGCAACGGGAACATCACCGCTGCGCTGGAGGATCTGACCGATGCTGGGAACAGTACTGGCGCGATCGGTTTTTCGGGTGGTACGTACTCGATCCAAGCGAACGGCAAAGGCACATTGACGCTGAACTCCAGTGCGACGTCCGGGTTGCAACTAAATATTGTAATGACGTCGGCGTCGTCCGGATTTCTAATACAGACGGATTTGCTGGCGACCTCGAGCGGGACGTTCAGCCTGCAATCGCCGGGTTCGTTCACACAAACGGCGATCAACGGCGGATATGTTTTCAGTGTGAATGGAATTGACGCCAATTTGGCGCCGGTCTCTGTCGTAGGGCAAATTTCGACGTCTGGCGGAGGGAGCGTGACGTCAGGCGTTTTAGACGAAAATGATGGGAGCAGCCCAGCACCTTCTGGAGCGGTAGCGGTCGCGCCGGGCGGCTCGTATCAGCTGGACGCGACTGCAGGGCATGGAACAACCTTCGGCCGAGGGACAATCAGTTTTGGGGGCCTGGCGTTCGCGTTTTACATCGTGGACGGCACACACATTTTTCTGATGGAAGAAGATGGCGTATTTGCCACGAACGGCGATGCATTTCAGCAAAGCGGAACGATTGCTACCACTAATGCAGGTTTTACGGGGAATTTCGTACACGTGATCGGAAGCGGCTCGCTAGCGACGGGAGGACCGATTGGCCGTGGTGCGCGGTATACCGCGGACGGGCAAGGGAACCTGACGTCGATTGGAGCTGACGATAATAATGCAGGTTTGTTCAGTTGCATCGGCGCGGGTGACAGCCGTTGCACACTGCAAGCGGCACCCAGCACGTACGCGATAGACACAGCGAACGCACCGACTGGCCGCGGAACGTTGAAGATCGCGGTGACGGGGCAGGCCAATCCGTTTCAGGGGGTTTTCTATCTGATTTCGCCGACGAAGGCGGTTATCCAGGATACGAGCGCGAACGCCATCGGGTCGGGAATGCTGATGGCGCAGAGCGGCACATTTTCGAACTCCTCGCTGGCCGGAAATTATACGTTTAATCTAAGCGGGATTGTGCTGGGCACCACTTCGCAAACCTCTTTCTTCGAAGAGGATTTCATCGGACAGTATGCGTTGTCGAGTGCAGCAGCGTCCAATGTCACGGGAGCGGCGGACTTTGTGGAGCTGGGCTCGTCGACGAGCCGGCCGCCCGCGTTCTTGAACGTGCCGATTACCGGAACGCTGAAAATCAACGGTGACGGGACACAGCGCAATGGTTTCAACATCATCACGGGGAATTCGCCCTCAACCACGCTCAACTTCACAGCGTATATTGCCAGTCCACAGGAAATATTCCTGGTGGGAACCGACAATACACGAGTGACCAACGGAACGATGACGCAACAGACGCAGTAACGCCACAGGAAAAACTGAAAACAAACTGCTCGGTCTGAACTGGCCGGGCAGTTTTATTTTTGCAGGAGCTTTTCGACGCGGGCGACATCTTCCGGGACGTCGACGCTGATCGCGTCGTGCTCGACTTCGGCGACCCGAATCTTCCAGCCGTTTTCCATCCAGCGAAGCTGCTCGAGTTGCTCAATGCGCTCCAGGTCGCCCTGGGGAAGGGTGGGATATTCGAGAAGGGCGTCGCGCTGAAAGACGTAGAGGCCGAGATGCTTCATGTGGCGAACCTGGACGGTGCTAGCGGTGTCTCGAACCCAAGGGATGGGAGCGCGAGAAAAATAGAGGGCATTGTCGTCGAAATCGAGGACGGTTTTGACCACGTTGGGATCCATGATGTCGGCGGGAACCTTGATGGGTGTAGCAACCGTGGCAATGGAGGCTTGCGGCTCTTCGAGAAGGGCGGCGACGGCCGCGTCCACGGCGGCGGGGTCGAGCAGCGGTTCGTCACCCTGCACATTGACGAAGACGTCGCCGTCAACGTGGGCGGCGACTTCCGCAACGCGTTCGGTGCCGGTGCGATGGTCGGCGCGGGTCATGCGGGCTTCGCCGCCGAAGGCGTGCACGGCGGCGAGGATGCGGTCGTCGTCGGTAGCAACGATCACGGCGTCGACACGCTGGGCGAGTTTGGCGCGTTCGTAAACTCTTTGAATCATGGACTGGCCGGCTAGCGAGACCAGCGGCTTGCCCGGCAAGCGCGTTGAGCCGTAACGCGCCGGGATTACGACCGTAACTTTTGCCGGCTTCATGCGAGTACCCTCAATACAGGATTGTGATGTTTCATATTACTGCGTTTAGTGGATGTTGGCATGGCAGTGTGAGTTTTACGATTAGCGCGGCTGGAAGCATTTTGACGCGGACTCGAAGATTTGCGATTCGGCCTTGTGTTCTCGTTTACGAGTGATAGAATCCGCATCAGCAGTGGTCCTTGCGCGGCCGTCCCGGGGATACTGGGATGTTCGGAGAGAGCCGTGAAGCGCGACGTGGGTCAGATTCGCGTAGCATCCCGATGGATAGTGACGATTTTGTTTGTTTGCGCATTTGCAGTTTGTGCAGGGCCTTTGTACGCGACGACACAGAGCACCTCTGACGGCGCCCCCCCAAGCGACGGTAATAAACCCAAAGACGATGTGAAAAAAGATACGCCGGCGCTGCCGATTAAGCCGCATCAGGCTCTGAAAATGGATGTGGATTTGGCGCTGGTGAACGTGACGGTGACGGATCCTTATAATCGGCTGGTGACGGGGCTGGATACGGATAACTTCCGAGTGTATGAGGACAATGTCGAGCAGGAAGTGGTGACGTTTTCGGCGGAAGATGTGCCGATATCGATTGGCGTGATTTTCGATTTTAGCGGCAGCATGTCCAACAAGGTGGACAAGGCGCGGGAAGCGGCGGTGCAATTCTTCAAGACGGCGAATCCGCAGGACGAGTTTTTCCTGGTGAGTTTCAACGAGCGCGCGGAATTGACCAGTTCCTTTACGAACAGCGTGGAAGATTTGCAGAGTCGCATGATGCAAACGGCTCCGAAAGGCCGCACAGCACTGCTGGATGCTATTTATTTGGGCTTGAGCCAGATGAGGGGTGCACACAACGCCAAACGCGCCTTGCTCATTCTGTCGGACGGAGGGGATAATCATAGTAGATACAACGAAAACGATATCAAGCGGCTGGTAAAAGAAGCGGATACGCAGCTCTACGCCATTGGAATTTACGATCCGCTGGGATATCGCGACCGGAACCCGGAAGAACTGAACGGGCCGTCGCTGCTGAGCGAAGTGACAGAAATGACCGGCGGACGGGTTTTTGCGGTGGAGCACTTGAACGAATTGCCGGACATCGCATCTAAGATTGGTATGGAGCTGCGAAACCAATATGTCTTGGGATACAGGCCTAGCAACAAAGAACACGACGCGCGCTGGAGAAAGATCAAGATCAAGCTACGCGCGCCTAAGGGACTTCCTCCGCTCAGCGTTTACTCGAAAACCGGGTATTACGCACCCAGCCACTAAGAACTTTTCGCTCAGGTACGGTTCGATCGGGGTAGTTTTGTGCGCGCTGATGTTTTGCGCGCTTCCACTGGTATCGCAAATTCCTATCACGAATCCGCAACCGCCGCCTCCGCAAGCGCCGGGAGTCGCTCCCGCGCAGCAAGGTTCGGCGATCAAAGTCGATGTCAGCCTGGTGGTGTTGCATACGACGGTGCTGGATGACCGCCAGCGTTTTGCGGATGGATTGAAGGCGGAAAATTTTCGGGTTATGGAAGATAAGGTCGAGCAGAAGCTTGCGGTGTTTAAGCGGGAAGATGTGCCGGTCAGCATGGGGTTGGTGATCGACAACAGCGGGAGTATGCGGGATAAGCGGCCGAGGGTGAATGCGGCGGCGATTACGCTAGTAGAAGCGAGCAATCCGCAGGACGAGGCGTTCGTTGTAAATTTTAACGACGATTTTTATTTGGATCTGGATAAGGACTTCTCGAACAGCGTGCCAGAATTGAAAGAGGCGCTGGAGCGGATCGATTCGCGAGGAAGTACGGCTCTGTATGATGCGTTGATTGGGTCGCTGGACCATGTGAAGAAGGGTCACAAGGATAAGAAAGTGCTGCTGGTGGTTACGGATGGCGACGATAACACGAGTCATAACTCGCTAGAGAAAACAGTACGCGAGATACAGAAGACGGATACGGTGGTTTATGCGATTGGATTGCTGAGCGAGGAAAACAAAAAAAGCGCGAAGCATGCGAAGCAGGCTTTAGAGCAGATTGCGAAGGCTTCCGGAGGGTTGGCGTTTTTTCCGGAGAATGTGGACGACGTGCGGTCTATTTGCGAGCAGGTGGCGCACGACATCCGGAATCAGTACACGTTGGCTTACTATCCTACGAACACGAAGCGGGATGGGACTTTTAGAAGCGTGCAGGTAGAAGTGATTCCTCCGCGTGGGCGCGGGAAATTGGTGGCGCGGACGCGCAATGGGTATTACGCGCCGAGTAGTCCGGCAACGGCGTCTGGAAAATAATCGATCACTGAAGATTTAAGTTTTCGCGAGGGCGGCCAGAAAGCTGCGGCCGTGGGGAATTGTTGCGCCGAAATTTTCGGCTATGGTTTGGCCCATATCAGCAAGAGTATCGCGGGTACCGAGGTTTGCGCCGGCGCCGTGGCCAGGGGAATAGGCGAGGATGGGGACGTATTCGCGGGAGTGATCGGTGGTGGGCCAGCGAGTGTCTGGATCGCAGCCGTGGTCGGCGGTGATCATCAACAGATCGGAAGGCTTTAGTAGGGGTAGGAAGTCCTGGAGCAAATGATCGAATTCTTCGAGCGACTTCGCGAAGCCTTCGACGTCTTTGCGATGTCCATAGAGCATGTCGAAATCGACCAGGTTGCAAAAGACTAGGCCGGTTTGGCGGTCTTTCACGGTTGCGGAGAGTTTTTGCATTCCGTCGGCGTTACTTTTCGTTGTGACGTAGTCCTGCACGCCGCGTCCGTTGTAGATATCGTGGATCTTGCCGATGCCGAAGACGGGCACGTGCTGGTCGGCGAGGACGTCCATCAGCATGGGTTTCGGCGGGTCGACGGCGTAATCATGGCGGCGGGGTGTGCGCACGAAATTGCCAGTGGCGCCGGTGAACGGGCGGGCGATTACGCGTCCTACTCGGTTGGGGCCGTCGAGCAATTTGCGGGCGGTTTCGCACATGCGATAAAGGTCGTTGATGGGGATGACGTCTTCATGGGTGGCGATTTGGAAGACGCTGTCGCCGGAGGTGTAGACGATGGGCTTGCCGGTGCGAACGTGTTCTTCGCCGAGTTCTTTGATGATTTCGGTGCCGGAGGCGGGCTTGTTGCCGAGGGTTTGGCGGCCGATTTGACGCTCGAATTCGGCGATAAGGTCGCGGGGGAATCCGTGCGGGTAGACGGGAAAGGCTTGCTGGAGCCAGATGCCAGCCATCTCCCAGTGGCCGGTGGTGGTGTCTTTTCCAGGGGATTGCGTGGCGCCCTTTCCATGGGCGGCGATGGGGTTTTGCGCGGGCGGGAGGTGAGCTAGCGGCGCGATATTGCCCAGACCCATGCGTGCAAGCGTCGGGAGATTCAGGGGCTTAGACTCCGCGATGTGCCCGAGGGTGCTGCGGCCAACGTCGCCATAGTCTGCGGCGTCGGGCAGCTCACCGATTCCCACGCTGTCCAGGACGACCCATATAATTCTGTCGAAAGTTGGCATACGTCGATCCTTGCTATGCGACTCCGCGAGTGTCCGATCTGCGGACTTTAACATAGGATGATATGCTGTCCGGCAAAACGAGCAGCGGTGAGTCTATTTTAACTTTTTTCGGGTGAACTTTTTCTGCGGCTCGTGCGTATTACCGAGTGACAGAGGTGTGCCATGACCCAAGACGTGCGTCCACGGCGAACATCGCTAGTTTTTCCAATACTGCTGATAATTATCGGGATACTTTTTCTGTATTCGCGATTCCGGCCGGATTTCGATCCCTGGCCGATTTTGTGGACCTACTGGCCAGTGCTGCTCATCCTTCTGGGGCTTGCTGCGATTTGGGATTTCAAGCGGCCTCGGGATCCAGGAGTCGCGGTGAGCCGTTCCGGCTCTGTCGTGGGAATTGTGATCATCGTTTTGCTAATCGCGTTTTTTGCGGGACATGGGCGCACTTCGGCATGGCATCGACATTCCAACCGCGCAATGCAGCATCACGCGGAAACTGTGGAACGGCAGAATGCGAAGCAAGTGCATACTTCGATCGACATGAACGCCGGCGACCTTACGGTGTCTTCTGGAGCGGGGCATCTTTTGGATGCTAACTTCGACTACCGCGACACGGAGGCGCCTCGGGTGCAGTATCGCGTGGACAACGGCGACGGCGATTTGTCTATCGACCAGGATAATTCGGACTCTAATTACCACACTACTTCAGACAATTCCTGGAATATTCGGCTGGCAGGCGATGTGCCGATGGATTTGAAAGTTAATATGGGCGCGGGTCAGGGGAATTTGCATCTGCGCGATATTAATCTGACGAACCTTGAGCTGAACATTGGGGCCGGGCAGGTGGACATTGACCTTACCGGGGACCGGAAGAAGGACCTG
>DASXMB010000026.1:0-8861 GCA_036495905.1 Candidatus Acidiferrum sp. | reverse complement strand
CTTGAAATGCCAGGATCCATATATGACGCCGGTTGCGGAGCACTCTGAAGCGCTGAAAGGGATTTCGTCACATTTGCAATATCAGCGGGGGAATCGGTATTTGGAATTGCATCTGGCGCCACTGCGGGATCCGGCGGGGGAAATAATCGGGTGCATCGGGGCGGGGATCGACATTACGGAGCGCAAAGTCAGCGAAGATCATGCGCGTTATCAGGCGACGCACGATGCGCTCACCGGACTGGCGAATTACCGTGAGTTTGTGGACACGCTGGAGCGGGAAGTGCGACGCGCTCAGCGTAGCAATCATTCGTTCGCGGTTTTGCTGCTGGATCTGGACGAACTGAAGCGCATCAATGACCGGCTGGGGCACTTGGCGGGAAACCGGGCGCTGAAGAGGCTGGCCGCAGTTATGAAGCAGCAATGCCGTTCGACGGACCTGGCCGCGCGATATGGCGGCGATGAGTTTGCGGTGGTGTTGTTTGATTCCGACCCGGGGATGGCGCGGCAAATTGCGGAACGCATCGAGGCGGGCTTGCAGCACGACCAGGAAGAACCCTCGCTGCGGGTAAGCATTGGCGCGAGTGTTTTCCCCGATCACGGCCGAACCGCGCAGGAACTTTTGGAAGCGGCGGATCAAAATTTGTACAGCAAGAAAAGGCTGGCGCGAAGCCGAAGCGTGTCGGCGCGCTAAATCCGCAGAAACTTACGCGCATTTCAGGCCGCGCGTGGATTTCACCTGGATGGCGCTCGCCTTTCTTATCACAAACGGCACAAGGGCGCGAGGCTGCGTTGCACGGGTATATCGCAATACGATATACTTATATCGTGCCGGTCGAAATTACCACCGCCGAATACCGTGCTTTGGCTGAGTTGCGCTACCGCATTCGTCACTTTCTCCGCGAAGGAGATTCACTGACTCGCGAGGCAGGCTTGGAGCCGCAACAATATGTGTTGCTGCTGGCTATTCGCGGCTTGCCAGAAGGCGAAGAGGCTTCCATCCGCACGCTAGCGGAGCGGCTCGCGTTGAAACATCACAGCGTCGTGGAACTCGTTGACCGGCTGGAGTCTCACGGCTACGTCCGTCGCAGCCGCGGAAGAGAGGATCGTCGTCGCGTGCTGGTCTCTCTTCTTCCGAGGGGCGAGCGCATGCTCGAACAAGTGGTCCGGCAGCGCATCAGCGAACTGCGTTCCAACGGCCATCAACTGGTGAACGCCATCGATCAGCTTCTAGAACCGAACGGAAACCACGGCCATCACATGAAGAAAATCACGAAACCGCCAGCGAGAAAACAGCGTGCCTAAACCAGTTCCGGAAGATTCCCGAGCGGCGCAAAGCCATCCCAAGAGCGCGGAAAGAAAGAAATCCTGGGAAGTGCTGGGCGATTTCACCACCACGATCCGCGTTTTGCCGATTTCCGCGCTAGCTATGGTCATCGGCATACTCGCCGCATTCGTGGCGCTTGCGCTGTTGCGGCTGATTGGACTGTTCACCAATTTGTTTTATTTTGGGCGGTGGAGCACCGCGCTGGTTTCTCCCGCCGGCAACCACCTGGGAATTTACAGCGTGCTGATTCCCATTGGCGGCGCGTTAATTATCGGATTCATGGCACGTTATGGCTCGGAACGGATTCGAGGTCACGGCATTCCAGAAGCTATTGAAGCCATTCTGATCAACGGCAGCCGAGTTGAGCCGAAAGTCGCGTTGCTCAAGCCGATTTCGTCCGCGATTTCGATTGGTTCCGGCGGACCGTTCGGCGCTGAAGGCCCGATCATCATGACCGGAGGCGCCTTCGGCTCGATGATCGCGCAACTCTTTCACCTGACCAGCGCCGAACGAAAAACACTTTTGGTGGCGGGCGCTGCCGCGGGAATGTCCGCGACGTTTGCCGCGCCGGTGGCTTCTGTGCTGCTGGCCGTGGAACTTTTGCTTTTTGAATGGAAGCCGCGCAGTTTGATTCCGGTCGCTCTCGCCAGTGCCACTGCGGCTGTGCTGCGGCGGTATCTTCTCGGCTTCGGACCGCTGTTCCCGGTTCCTGTGCATCCACTTTTTATCGGGCCGAAAGCTTTGCTCGGTTGCGCACTGGTCGGTTTGCTCGCGGGAGTACTTTCCGCTTTGCTCACGGTTTCGGTATACGCGGCGGAAGACGCTTTTCAACATTTGCCGATTCACTGGATGTGGTGGCCCGCGATCGGCGGTCTCGCCATTGGCGTTGGCGGCCTGATTTTTCCGCAAGCGCTTGGAGTTGGCTACGACACTATCGGCGGATTGTTGCAAGGCAATGTGACCACGCACGTAATTATTGGCGTGTTGCTGGTGAAATGGTTTATCTGGGCGACCTCGCTGGGTTCGGGAACGTCTGGCGGTGTCCTTGCACCTTTATTAATGATGGGCGGAGCGCTGGGCGGGCTGGAGGCAATGTTTCTGCCATTCGAGGGAGCAGGTTTCTGGCCGCTGATCAGCATGGGCGCGGTTTTGGGCGGCACGATGCGCTCACCGTTTACCAGTATTATTTTCGCGTTTGAGCTTACGCACGATGCCAACGTGTTTTTGCCACTGTTGGTCGGCAGCGTTGTCGCTCACGCGTTTACGGTTCTTATTCTAAAGCGTTCGATCCTCACGGAAAAAGTGGCGCGTCGCGGATTCCATCTGAGCCGGGAATATTCCGTCGATCCGCTGGAAATTCTATTTGTACGAGAGGTGATGCGCAGCAAGGTTGTGGTGCTCTCCGCGGATTCCACCGTCGGTGAGATGCAGCAGTCTTTACGCGCCGATCATCGGCAGAAACAGAGGCTATTGCCCGTCGTAGACAAAGAGGGCCAGTTGGTCGGCGTGCTTACCCGGGGAGATATTCGCGAGCGCCTGGAGCAGGAAGGCGATGCTCTGCTGAAGCGCCCGCTCGGCGAGTTGGTGCGAAAAGACACGGTGGAAACCAATCCCGAAGAGTCTTTGCGAGTCGTTGTCTATCGCATGGCGGAAAAAGGTTTCACCAGGATGCCCGTCGTCGATCGCTCCACGGGGAAATTTCTCGGGCTGGTTGCCCTCGACGACCTGCTCAAAGCTCGCGCCCGCAATCTCGACGAAGAGCGGCGCAGAGAGCGGCCACTTACGCTGCGTTTCCTGCTTCCCGGCGTCTCGGCGAGCGCCGAAAAGTAGAGCGCCATCATGGAGCAAACCAAAACGAAGTGGTGGGACGTTCCCTCGCGGCAGTGGAGCAATCTGTTAAAGAGCCGCGAAGAGCAAGTTTTCCTCGCGCTGACGCTGGTGATTGGGGCGCTGGTTGGCGCCATCGTCGTTGCGTTCATTGTGCTGACCGAACGTTTTGGCGCGCGTATTTATCCAGTGGGCGGCGCGGTGTGGCGGCGCTTGTTGGTGCCCATTGGCGGATCGCTGGGCATCGGATATTTGCTTTTCAAATATTTTCCGGATGCACGGGGCAGCGGCGTTCCGCAAACGAAGGCGGCATTGTTCGCGCGCGGCGGAAGAATTTCTCTCGGCACGGTTCTCGGAAAATTCTTTTGCACCTCCGCGACGCTGGCCAGCGGCATTCCGCTGGGCCGCGAAGGGCCATCGGTACAAGTGGGAGCGGGAGTTGCCTCGGTGCTGGGCCGCACGCTCGGACTTAGTCCGGAAAAAGTAAAAGCTCTCGTTCCCGTTGGGGTCGCGGCGGCGGTTGCCGCGGCGTTCAACACACCACTGGCCGCCGTGCTTTTTACCTTGGAAGAAGTTGTTGGAGACTTGCACGCGCCGGTGCTGGGATCGGTGGTGCTGGCTTCCGCGACTTCGTGGGCGATGTTGCGATTGCTGCTTGGGAACGAGCCGCTGTTCAAGGTTCCGCAGTATCAGCTGGTGAGTCCTCTGGAATTTGGGGTTTATGCGATTCTGGGCGTGCTCGGCGGTTTGGTTTCCGTGGGTTTCAGCAAATTGCTGCTAGGCATGCGCGCGCGATTCCTGAAATTCCCAAAAAAGACGGTGTGGTTTCAGCCGGTGGTGGGCGGCGTGATCGTCGGCGTGATGGGATGTTTCGTTCCGCAAGTGATGGGCGTAGGTTACGGATATGTTGGGCAAGTTTTGAACGGCGGCATGGCGCTGAAATTAATGGTGCTGCTATTGGTACTGAAGTTTTTCGCGGTGATCACCAGCTATGCGTCCGGAAACGCCGGCGGAATTTTTGGTCCGGCGCTGTTTATTGGCGCGATGCTCGGCGGAGTTGTAGGAACTGGAGCGCATCACTTTTTGCCCGGGTACGTGGCTTCGCCGGGAGGATACGCGCTGGTCGGCATGGGCGCGGTGTTCGCGGGAGTGGTGCGCGCACCCATGACTTCCGTGGTGATGATATTTGAGACCACGCGCGATTATGCAGCAATCGTTCCGCTGATGATTTCAAATCTGGTAAGTTTTTTTATTTCTTCACGACTGCAGAAAGAGCCGATTTACGATGTGCTGGCTCAGCAAGATGGCATTCACCTGCCGACTTCAGAAACACGCTCGCAGGAAGGGCAGCGCCGGGTAATTCGCGCGATGCGTCCCGCGGACGAAACTTTGCAGTCCACGATGACCGTGCAGCAGGCGCTCGATTCGGTTCGGTCCAGCGCGCTGCATGCGTGGCCGGTGAAGAATGAGTTGGGTGTAGTCGGAATGATGCCGCTCACGACGTTAGAGTCCGCGTCGAGGGATGGCGGCGCCGCCCGTCTGTTAAATGAATTCATCGATGGGAAGGAATTTCCGCATTTGCACGTCGACCACTCGCTGAACCTCGCGCTGGAACGAATGGGTGCGACGCACCTGGACGTGCTGCCGGTGGTTAGCCGTGCGGATGTGCACAAGCTTGAGGGCATCGTAGTGCTGAAGGATGTTCTTACGTTTTACGGATTTGGGAACATCGGATAATAGGGGCCGGTGCACGCCCGAGAAATTGTCCGCGCGGGAGGAATGGTGCGATTCGCGGTGGTGACTAGAAACCGCCGCCGCCACCGCCGCCGAATCCGCCACCAGAGCCGCCGCCGCCCGAGAAGCCGGAACCGCCAGAGCTTCGCGGAGCAGAAGCCATCGCGCTTCCAGCACGCGCGGACATGGCGTTCAAATCATTGGTAAACATTATTGGGTAAAAGCCTGGTCCGTAACCGCCGCCCCGATACCAGCCGGGGGGTTGCGTCAAGATTCCCTGGAACGCTTTGCTCCAGTTTTTTTCGACGCCCAAAGCCATGGCGAACGGTAAAAACTTTTCGAACATTTCCGGAGTCTTGATCGTGCGGTTGAAGCGATCCGATTCCACATGCGCGAGAAAATCTTCAAATCCGAGAACGCCTTCCAGCGCGCGCGTTCCGGATTCGGTATGTGCCGGCATGAATTGTCCGAAGATGCAAATTACCGCTCCGGTCAAAATTCCCGCCACAATAAAAGTGAGCGGCGCCATGCCCAGATTTGAGGCAATCGCATTTCCACCGAAGACCCCCAAAAATCCTATGGTCGCTCCAGCGCCGAAATAAGCTGCCTTCACTTTGTCCGGGCGATGCAAATAAAATCCCTGACTAACCAGCGAATCGTAGATTCCATTTTTGATACCGGGCAGATTTTTATAGAAAGTGTTTTGCAAACTGGACATCGCCACCGTTTCTCCGACAGTCCCCCCGGAGAACAACCCGTCCAGCAAGGATTGTTCGTGCGGCTTGAGGCTGGCCCAGTCCGCGCGATTTTTCTTCAGCACAAAGTTGTAATCTTTATTGCGAATCAGGCCCATCAGGTGATCCTGCTGATGCTCTTCGATCACGATGAAACCGCGGACGGCAAGATCGACGATGGAAGCGGTGATGTCTCGCATGTCGGCGGAATCGTCCACCAGGGTACCGGCTTCACCGGGGGTCAATTTATCGGGCGGCTCATATTGCGCAGCGATAGGGCGCAGGCGCGGATCGCGGCCGCGCGTCCACCAGAGATACCACATCACGAAAAGCGCGATGAACGGCAGAAACAGCGGCCAATTGCTGCGAAGAAACAGACCGGTCTTTTCGAGAGCGGTTGGCTGATGGACGAAACCCTTGTCGAAGGCGACGGCGATGGTGAGGCCTTCGTGGTAACGAAGCGGATCGCGGGTGCGAACTTCCACGCTGTTGGCGGCAATTTCGACGTCGGCGTCTTTCGCAGTCGAGCGATAGGAGCCGGTGAACGGATTCGCGCGAATGTTGGTGGTTCCGGCGGGCAGGGTAATGCGGGCGCTGGCAGCGGTGATAGGAACGTCCCACTCGTCGCCGGTAACATTCCAATAAAATTCGTCGTGATCGTCAAAGAAACGCAGAGCGTCCGAGACCGTATATTCGATGGAAATGGTTTGCGTGGAATTGTCGGCGTCGGGAACGTAAATTTTTAGTTTGCGGTAGTGGCGTTCGCGGCTGGTGTCAAATTTCAGGTCACGGCCGTTGCCGTCGGTGATGTGCTTGACGCTGAGGAAAAGAGAATAGTTTAGGCCTTGCGGCGTGACGTACTCGACTGGAATTTCGCGATATAGACCGTGCCACGGGCCGCCGATAAATTGGGCTTGAATGTTTTCGGTGACGTCCACCGAGCCGTCTGGCAGGACGTTGACATCGGCATGAAAGTCCTTGATGCGCAGCTCGCGAGCCTGGAGAGCGCATGCGCCGAGAGAGAAAAGGGAAAACGCAAAAATCGCGAGGAGAAAACGTGGGAACGGACGCAGGTTGCGAGGCAGCATCAGCGGTAGCGGCTTCACGCCGAAGGTGCGGCGGGCGCGCTGAAACTTACCTTGGGAGCTTCGCGCTCGGCGGGGGCAGTAACTTCAAAGAATTCGCGCGTCTTGAAACCGAGCATGTTCGCAAAAATGTTGGTGGGAAATTGCTGAATCTTGGTGTTCAGATCGCGCACCACGGCGTTGTAATAGCGGCGCGCGTTCTGCACGGTGTCTTCAATTTGCGTGAGGGTGTTTTGCAGCGAGGTGAAACTTTCGACGGCGCGCAGTTGCGGGTACGCCTCGGAAAGCGCGAACAAGCTTTTCAGCGTGCCGGAGAGAATATTTTCCGCCTGCGCTTTGTCGGCGGGACCGGTGGCAGTCATGGCCTGATTGCGGGCGGCGATCACCGCTTCCAGCGTGCCTTTTTCGTGGCCGGCGTAGCCTTTTACCGTCTCGACAAGATTTGGAATCAAATCGTAGCGGCGCTTGAGTTGCACATCGATATCCGCCCAGGCGTTGTCACAAGTAACTTTCAGGCGGACCAGGCTGTTGTACATCCCGATCATGGCAAAAACGAGCAGGACCAGAATGCCGAGAATTACCCAACCGATCATGGAGTTACCTCGCGCGCGCTTCGGTGAAGATAACGATTAACTTCCGATGCGGCCAATATACGTGGTGAGCGTGCGGGTGTAAAGCAAAGCTGGGTTCGAAAGCGCCGAGACCAAGTGTGATGCTCCCACCTCGAGGAAGTAATTAGTTGAGCGGAGAATCACCAGCGCGGACACGTTTGGCATTGGCGAAGGCTTTATTTGCGTCCGCGGCGTGCCCGGCTTTCTGCAACGCCGTTCCCAGGTTGGCGTAGAGTTCGGCCTGATGCGGCGCAACCTCGATGGCTTGCGCAAACGCAGCACTGGCCTCCGTATAACGATGCAGGTCCATCAAAATTATGCCTAAATCCGCCAAGGCCTTTAGATTTCGCGGATCTTGTTGCAGCGCTTTTTCCAATTCTGGAACGGCTTCGTCGCCACGAGACATGCGGCTCAATGCGACGGCGTGATTGATTTCCGCGTCTTGGTATTCGGAACGAAGCGCGAGCGCCTTCTCAAATTGCCCGATGGCTTCCGGAAAACGCCTTTGCGCGAACAAAAGAAGTCCGAATGTATTGTGAAGTTCAGGACTGTCTGGATGCGCGGCCAGCGCGGGGTCAATAATCTTTTTGGCATCCGCAATTTTGTCAATATCCAGGTTAAGAGCGGCGAGCAGCGCAATGCCCTGCGGAAAATCGGGCCGTTCTTGCAGGACGCCTTGAATCAGAGGAAGCGCTTCCGCCGTGTTTCCTTGTTGCTCCAGAGAAAGAGCAAGGGCATAGGCGTCTGCAGTAGTGAGAGCCTTCCGAGCCTGCACGGTGATTAAGGGAGAGGGCTGTTTTTCGGTCCCAGTTTCCACGCGAAGGGCGCTCAAGCTGGAGGCGATGGCAGGATCGTTGGGAGCCAGGGCCTGGGCTTTTTCCAAAGCATCGAGCGCTTCGGCGGTTCTGTGCAGCTGCCGGAACGAGTTGCCGAGGTTGTAGAGGACGGCGGGATCATCAGGTCTAAGCTCGCTGCTTTTTTGCCAGGCCGCAGCGGCGTCGCTCCACAGATTCTGGGCGGTGAGCGCATTGCCGAGCGCGGAAAACATGTCTGGATCTTGCGGGCTTACGACAGTCCCGTTTCGCAAAACGGCGGTGGCGTCCGCGGCGTGTCCGTGTGCGGTCAGAAAAATTCCATAATCAAGTAGCGCGTCGGCGTTCCGCGGATCGCGAGACAGCGCGGCCGCGTAGGCTTTAGCGGCATCTTCGGGATAATTCAGGCCGTCGAGGATCAGCGCCCGAGTTACGAAAAATATCGACGGAACAGACGCCGGCACAGGCCAGACAGCTAATGCACGTTCGTTGGTAGTGCGAGCTTCTTCGAAACGTTTCTCGCGGGTATAAAGCGCGGCAAGATTATTCCATGCGATGGCTATATTCGGTTTGAGGGTTGGCCCGCCTTTTCTTGCTGGGCTGCTCTGTAGTTGTTCGTAAAGCGGCACGCAGCGCAGATAAATGGTTTCTGCTTCGTGAAAAGAACCCCGATCGCCCAAAGCCTGGGCCAGCGAGAAAAGAATGACTGGGTCGTTGGGGCGTAATGCGTCGGC
>DASXMB010000025.1:0-39980 GCA_036495905.1 Candidatus Acidiferrum sp. | reverse complement strand
CACTTCTTACGCTCTCTCTACAACCCAGAAGGTCTCAAAGCTCTAATTCATTCGGGCGGACCGGCTCTGGTCTGCGCCATCCTCTTCATCGAAACCGGCCTCTTTGTAGGATTTTTTCTTCCCGGCGATTCCCTGCTGGTCACCGCCGGCATTTTTGCCGGACAAAACGTAATCCCACTTCGCTGGCTTCTGGTGCCCGGCATTCTCTGCGCCATCGCCGGCGATCAACTTGGCTATTGGATTGGCCGCTCCGCCGGTCCTGCTTTATATCGCCGCAAACACTCGTTCCTGTTCCGTCGAGACCACATCGAACGCGCCCGCGCCTTCTACGAACAATATGGCGGCCGGGCTGTAATTCTTGCTCGTTTTATCCCTATCGTTCGGACTTTTTGCCCTCCGGTTGCGGGCGCCGCGCAAATGTCCTACACGACCTATCTGTTGTACGACGTCGCGGGCGGTACGCTCTGGGTGGGCAGCATGGTTTTAGGTGGCTATCTCGCCGGCTCCAGGATTCCGAATATAGGCAATTACCTCCACTACGTCATCGGCGTCATTATTTTGATTTCGATCTTGCCGCCCGTTATCGGCATTCTTCGTGCCCGCAGTGGTTCGAAACATTCCAAAGGCAAGTGACGCGTGGCCACTCCTAAGTTTCGCGCCATCATTTTTGATATTGGCCGCGTCCTCGTCCGCGTCGACCTTCGCCGAGCCATGGACGCCTTCTCCTCCGGCCTCACGCTTTCTCCCGCGGAACTCTGGATGGCCATCGAAAAAGATCCTCGTTGGCCAGACTGGCAGGAAGGCCGCCTTTCCGCCCGCGACTGGCATCTGCACCTCACCAAACGTCTGGGCTTCACTCTTACCTTCGAGCAATTCACCTCAGCCTGGAATCGCGCACTCGATCCGATACCCATTCACGACGACTCTTTCTTCCAGAAGCTCTCGAAACGCTATCGCCTGGCCCTACTCTCCAATACCGATCCCGTGCACGTCGCTCATCTGGAAGCCACTTACAAGTTCTTCGAGTCCTTCCCCGCCCGCGCCCGGATCTACTCCTGCGCCGTCGGCTTCAGCAAACCAAATCCGCTTATCTACCGCGAGGCTCTGCGTGCCTGCAAAGTTCCCGCCGGCCAAACCATCTATATTGACGATGTCCCCGCCTTCGTCGACGCTGCGCGCAAACTCGGTCTTACCGCCGTCCAGTTCGGATCGCCCGATCAGCTCCAGAAAGATCTCCGTGCCCTCAACATTGACCTCGACTGAGTCTGCAAACACACAAAACGTCTACAGCGCGTAATCTTTCCCAGGACTAGTACTACATCATTATCCAAGTGCAAGAAATTGACACGAGTAACTATGTGCGTTTGCACCATGTTAAGAACTCCTCTTTGCGCCAACCTGTTTTCATTTTTTGGTGTCACGCATGCACCTGCTTCCGTGCGGTCCGAAGAAGTTCAAAGGATTGGCCCCACCGGGGTGAGGAGAAATATCGCATATGGAAGAACGAATCATCGAAACAAGAGAAACACCAGCGTGGCAATTGCCCGCAATCATCGTATTGGGCTTGGTCGCGTTGGGTGGTTTGGCGTTTGGTTGGAACGCATCGTCGAAGCTCGATACCACGCAGCAAAACGTCGCTTCCCAACTGAAGGCGCAAGAACAGTCCGTGCAGCAAGACGTATCTTCTCTGAAAGATCGCCTTGCGCAGGACGAAAAAGCCAACGCTGATCTCCAAGGCGACCTTACCGTAGTCACCAAAAAACTGAAAATCACCCAGGGCCAATTGACCACCGCTCGTCTGGAAGCCACCAAGCTGAATGACGAGACCTCGCAAAAACTCACTGCGCTGGATACTTCGGTCAAAGGCGAGCTCGCCACCAAGGCGACCTCTGACGACCTGAAGAACGTCGACACCAAAGTGGGCGGCGTTCGCACCGATCTCGACACCACTCGCGACGACCTCAAGATGGCTCGCAGCGAAATCGGCACCTTGATCGCTCGCAACCATGACGAAATCGACCAGCTCCGCCGCCTCGGCGAACGCGACTACGTCGAATTCAGCATCGCCGGCAGGAACAAGCCACAGAAGGTCGGGAACGTCACCGTCGAACTCAAGAATGTGAACCAGAAGCGCAACCAATACAGCGTCGTGATGACCGTGGACGACAAACAGTTCGAAAAGAAGAATCGCGCCCTCAATGAGCCGGTCTTCTTCTACGCGGCTGGCACACGCACAGCGGAAGAACTGGTCATCAACAAAGTGAGCAAGGACCAGGTCAGCGGTTACGTAAGCATCCCCAAGGCGAATTCTCAGCCGCAGGCTGCCGCGTCCGCATCAACCTCCGGCAAGTAAATTCAACCACAAACGCCGCAACTCGCGGCGCTGAGAGGCGGGTAGAAAATCTACCCGCCTCTTTTTTTGTGCGTTCGCCAACGGCGCTCCCGGAAACTCGCTAGAATGAGTACGCCATCGAGGGGCCGCCCGCTTGTACCAAACTTCCACCATCGTCTATTGCGCCATCGACACGTTAATCCCGCAGCGCGGCCGCACCGCTCCCGGCTTCGACGAATTCAGCCTGGCCCTTGATGTCGCCAGCATCCCCGTTGTTTGGGTGACGGACCGCACCCGCCTGCAAATCGACGATCCTCGCCGCAAATTTGGCCACAATCACCCCTTCATCACCGAAGGCGGCGGCGGAGTTTGTCTTCCCGAAGGCTATTTTCATCTCCGCCCGGAAAAAACTTTGCGCCTCGGCCGTTTCACCAGCATTCCGATTGCGGAGCCTCAACCCGCCGCCGCCGAAGCTCTCGAAGCCCTATCCGAAGAAACCAAAATTTCCGCAGTACCGTTGCGCTCTCTTTCCCCGCGCGAATTGGCGCAAAACTCCGGATTGCCGGAACGTGAAGCCGAACTCCTCCGCCAGCGCGACTTCGACGAACTATTTTTCTTCGCCGGCGCCTCCGATCAAGATATCGACCGCTTCGTCGCCGCAGGCCGCGAAAAAAAATATCAATTGCGCCGCCACGGAGTGCTTTGGTCGCTCGCCATCGGAGCCAATCTCAAACAATGCATTCGCGAACTTTCCAAACTCTATGACCGAGCCCTCCGCTACCATGCCTCAATTCTCGGCATCGCTACCTCTGAGGACAGCGAAGAACTCCTCGCCGCCACCGACCGCAGCCTGCTCTTAACCACTTCCAAGAAGCATGCGACCGAGTTCCAGTACTCCTCTAAAATTAGACAGTTTTCACTCGCCAACGACGACACTTGGGAGCAAATTCTCGAAGGCATCAAGACAAAAACGTAATCGCTCTTGGAAAACGTTTGTCCTTAATTCCACGTCATTGCACACATGTGGCGGCCACACGCAAACCTTCCTCAACGTTGTGCTGTCAAATTACCTGCATTACCTGCAAAAACGTACCGACTTCGCTAGACATGCACTGGCCCTCAAAGTGCCACTACCCTCGTCGTGCGCGACCCAGGTCTTCGCGCAACATCTTTTCGAGCCCGTACTAGGAGAACCATAGCTATGAGTTTGATGACACCAGTCCTTTGGAAAGGCAACGTCCCGGAGTCGAGGCTTCGAGCAGTCCTGGCCGTTTGCGTTGTCACGCTGGGCGTTCTGTCGATCGCGCTCCTCTGGCAGGCGCAAATTATCGCCAGCCAACAGCAAAATATTCGCTGGCTTGAAAAGCTAAAATTCGGCGGCTAGGCCAGAACTTCGGCGAAAGACACCTCATCGGTCCCACTAACCCGTGCCTCAGGCCAGGGTAACGGTTTCTATTCTCAGCCGCACATTCCACCTGACTTTTCCGTTCTCTTATGGTTGAATACCCTCCTAGACCAGCAATCTAGGGAGAACAATCGTGAAACGTTTACTTTGCGTCTTGGTGTTAGCAGCAACGCCGCTCGTGCTTTCAGCGCAACCCGCTCCTGCGAATTCCGCTCCGCAGTCGTCCGAAAGTGCGGCTCCGCGCGGCAACGCCTCGACCTCCCACGCCAGGCATGTTCGGCACCACCGGCGCCATCATCGTCACCGCCGCCACAACTCGAATCAACCGCAATAGATTCGCCGTAAACGCGAAACAGGGAGCTCAGAGGCTCCCTGTTTCTATTTTGATTAGGTCCTCCAAGGACTCACGTTGATCATTCGTGGCCTCTGGAAAGACGCGCACCGCAAAAGCGGTGTGTTCAGTTTTTGTTAGCTTCTAAGTCCGGTGGAGTCATTATCCCCTTCCGGAGCTCATTGAGCTCACCTCTCACCTTTACGCCCGCGTTTCGTTCAAGGCAAGCGAAAAAACAAAAAAAGCCGCGCCCAATTCGAGCGCGGCGTTCATCGCAAATTCCTAAAGCTTTATTTAACGAACAGCGTTTCCCGCAATTGGTCCCGGCCCACAAATGACTTCACCGTCCGATACCGGCTAAAGAGATCCTGAATCTCGCGGTTCTGATAAACCCGCTGCGCGGCACACAGTGGCGGAGACGCAATCACCTGCAACGTATTGGAATCCACCACCCGGTAGCGCTGAAATCCTTCCGGCTTCTTGCTGTGAAACATCGCAAACACGATCCCGCCCGGGCGCAACAATTCCGTCAAGGCCGCTACCGCTTGCTTCGCCACTGGAGCTTCCAGGTAATCCAGCACATCCCACAACAAAATTGCGTCAAACGACCCTGCGGAATATTTGAGATTTTCTTCCAGGAAGCGCGCCGCTCGTCCCCCTGCGGTCACGTCGATCGGTTCGCCCATGCTGGTCGCTGCCCGCAAATTCTGCTCTTCCACGGACAGGAAATCCTTCCATTCCCGCAAAATGTCTTCGGAAGATACTCGGAATCCACGCTCGATAAAGAAGCTCAGCGTCGTCTGCCACGCCGGCCCCAAATCCAGCAGCATTCCCCGGCCCAAGCCATCCAGGTTCCACAAAAATTCCTTCAAACCGTTCGAAATCCGAGTGGACTCTTGCATTTCCGGCAGTCGCGGACTTCCCGTCGCCGCCACCGGCATGTTCCCCGCTCCATGGTGCCGTCCGTTCGTCGGCAACGGGCGCGCAATCTCTCGCCCTCCGCCTGTCGCTACGCCAATTCCAAGTTTGTGTAAGAAGCTCATAGAATCAATCCGCCGAACCCGAACTCAACGCCGCCGGGCTCTTGCTCCCTGCTGAGGCCGCCGCCGCTCGCACGTCCGTATTCCGCTCGCCGAGCCGCCCAGCTTCCACTTTACCGCGCAGCATGGCGCCATCTTCAATCGCCAAGCGCTCGGTCTGAACTTCACCATCCACCCGGCCCGTGCTCGACAACTGAACCCGTTCGCGCGCTGCGATCTTCCCTTCCACCCGCCCGCGCACAATCACTTCGCGAGCAGTCACGTCCGCCTTCACCAGTCCATTCGGCCCAATCGTCAAACTTCCGTTCGCCAAATTCAACTTCCCATCGACCTGTCCGTCCACGAACAAGTCTTCGCTGCCCGTCACTTCCCCTTTGATCCGAATTCCCTGACTGATCGACGCCGCTCCGCGCGACGAAACACTCCCCGTTGCGGGAGCATTTGCCGGAGTCGAATTAGCAGTCGTTGGAATTGGCGCTCCTGTGGAAATCTCTGGAACTCGCTGTGTTTTCGCGTCTTCTTTGTTCCACATCAGACACCTCGACGAAGAATTTGTGTTTCACGAAGTCGCTCTTCGTCGGCTGGTTGGGAGTCGCGACTCAGGATTTGAAGATAGTACAGGGTTTAGCGACTGTAAAGCGAAATGCCGGGTAGCAAATATAGGGTGTTTCCTGTAGAGCTACACCATTGGTAGTAGATTTGGTCCGCCTGTGCCCACAACAAATAGTGTGGCCTGAGCCGATTTTCTCTCGCCTCTCGATTCCCACACCGCCAGAAACATCCCCACCATCTCGTGGGTTAACGCCTTAATAGAGATACGTTTCTCCCACCATCGCTCTGGATCGAAATCTCCGTCTCGCGCACTCGCCACCGCAACCTTTGTGCTCGCCGGAAACACATGCAGAAAAATATACCGCGCGCGACGCGTATGAAAATTCGATGTCACCACAATCACGCTGTGCCATTTCATTTGCGCATCCATTTTCGCCAGCGCTTCTGCCTCTTGCTGCGTATCCTCGGCGTCGTGTGCCAGCCGCACGATCTTGTCTTTCGGCACCCCGCGCTCCACTAAATCGTGCTCCATTAATTCTGCGATGCCGGCATACGGCCGCAGTCGCCGCCCGCTCGCCACCACTACCGGCGCCTTACCCTGACGGAACAATTCTGCCGCGCGCGTTGCGCGATCCGCGTAAAAATTGTCATCGCTCAGTACAATAATCGCGTCCGCGCGATCCAGTTGGTCCTCGACAATCCAGCTTTCCCCCACAAATCGCAAAATCGGATGCCGTGCAAAATACACCACCGCGCAGAAAACCACGAAAAACAGCAGCGCAATCAGCGACGAAATAATCCCGCCTCGCTGCCTCCGCATGCTGGCCGGCCCCAACCGCGCTTTCACGAATTTGCATCCAAAGTGCGCAACTCCGCCGCCGCATCTTCCGGCAGCAGCGCGTTGAAATACACTTCCTTAATGCTGTAAGACTTGCTCGGCTTTTCCAGTATCGGCAAAATTTCAATGTGCCAGTGAAAATCTTCGGCCAGAGTTTTCCAGTAGCCCGCCAGCTCGCCCTTTTTACTCCGCGTATTCGGCGCCGTGTGCACCACCAAGTGAAACGCTGGCGCAACTTTCTCCAGCCGCCGCAAAACCCGCCCCAGCAATGCCGCCAAGTGCCGCCGGTTCGAACCCGGTCTCGGCTGCTCAAACAAATGGTTGTGCTTCCGGTGCATCACCCAAATTTCATACGGCACTCGCGACGAGTACGGACACAACGCATAATATTCGCTCTGCACGTCCACAATTCTTTTCCCATTCTTCTCGTCTTGCCGCACCACATCGCAAAAAATACACCGCTCCCGCTCGCGAAACCACTCATTCGCCGCGTTCAACTCATACTTAATCCGCCTCGGCACAAAAATCGTCGCCGTAATCTGTGAGTGTGCGTGCGACCAATCGTCTCCCGCCTGCACTCCCTGATTCTTGAATACCGCCACATATTTGAACCGCGCATCCTTCTTTAAATCCGCGATTCGCGAACCCCACACCCACAGTACCCGCTCAATTTCCTCGTCGCTTAGTTGCGAAAGTCTCGTTCCGTGCTGCGGAGTCTCCACCACGACTTCGTGCGCCCCAATCGCGCCCATTTTGTCGTACATGCCTTCCGCCACCCGCGCTGTTTCCCCCTCAATCCCGTACAACGGATCCGGGTGCGGCACCACGCGAACTTGCCACGGCCCTTCCGCCGGCCAGCTCATTATCGCCGGCAGTTTTTCCACTGTTCCAGCGTCAAAAGGACACACCTCCGCCGCTTTCTCGCGTGCATCTCTCTGTCCCAGCACCACCCAACTTTGCGTTATAGGATCGCGGCGGATTTCCATGCGGTTTTTAGCAGACACCACGCGCAAACATCCGCGCGCTCGTTGCCAAATTTCCAATCCATCGTTGCATGCGCTGTAGTTTGTTTGCCCACTCCATAATTGTCAAGCAAACCGCGCAACAGCCCGCGCCTCACCACGCGAAATGTACCGCGTCAAACATTCCCCAACGGCTTGCCGAACAACTCCCGCACCGGGTGATTCCGAGGGCCGGATTTGCCCGAGGAATCTGCTTTTTGCTCGATTTCCCTAAGCGCCACCACGTTGACGTGGCCAAACTCACGCCCACTCGCATGTTATCCTTCTCCCGCCATGGCCACGGCAACGCCCGCCGATCTCGAATTCATGCACGAAGCCCTCGCCGAAGCCCGCTCCGCCGCCAAAGCCGGCGAAGTCCCAATCGGCGCCATCCTCGTCCAAGACGGAAAAATCCTCGCCCGCTCCGGCAACCGCACTATCCGCGATTGCGATCCTACCGCCCATGCCGAAATCATCGTCCTCCGCGAAGCCGCTCGCCTCCGCGCCAACTATCGCCTGGCCGCCACCACGCTCTACGTCACTCTCGAGCCTTGCGCCATGTGCGCTGGCGCCATGATTCAAGCCCGCGTCCCTCGCATCGTCTACGGCTGCGACGACCCCAAAGGCGGCGCCGTCCATTCCTGCTTCGAAGTCTTTAATCACCCTCGCCTAAATCATCGCCCAGAAATCCTCCCCCACATCCTGGCCGCCGACTCCGCCACGTTACTCCAAACCTTCTTCGCCTCCCGCCGCTAAAAATCTCGCCTCAACTCCCGCCTTCTCGACTCCATCTTCCCGACTTCACTTCTCGCCACCGTTCTCGACCCCACCTCTTTGGCAGTCTGCCCTCTCATTACAGCTTCATCTTTTCTCTGCGCCCTCTGCGTCTCTGCGTTGATCGTTATCTTTCTTGCGGTTTTGCGGTTCCTTACTTCATTACCTCCTGCCTCTCCAACTCTCCATCGTTCTTGCCGTTTCGCTACTTCTCTACTTCGTTGCTTCATTACTTCGCTGCTTCATTCCTTCCACTCTTCCTGCTACGATTAAATCCAACCGCGGAGAGGTGACTGAGCGGTTGAAAGTACTCGCCTCGAAAGCGAGCGTACGGGAAACCGTACCGTGGGTTCAAATCCCACCCTCTCCGCCATACCGCATCCGTAGGAGCGGACCATGAGAACTCCCCAAAAGAGAATTGCTGACCTGAAAGCGCTGGCCGCCAGACTGGACCGAGAAATTCTCGACAACGACGTAAAGAAAAGCCTCTTGGACCTGCCCAAATATCTCCTGGAAGACGCCGAAAAATCTTTATTAGAACAGGGACAGATTCAGGCCGAAGATCCTTCATTGGCAATGATTGCGAACCGTCTGAACTATGCGCAATCCCTGCTTACCAAGTACGGCCCAAACATGAAGTTGAGCAAAGGCAATCCTAAGCGCACGCGCAAGATTTCTCGGCGCTAAACGTATTTACAAATTATCCGGAGTCCCATGACCGACGCATCCACTCCCAATCTCACCGTGACCGACGTCCAATCCATCATCAACAACGCCAAATCCTCCGCCTCCGACCCCATCACCACCGCCCTGCAAATTTTTACCAATCTAGGCGACCAAGCCACCATCTCCGGCGACGTCCTAAGACAAGCCCTCGTCGCCACCGCTCCCCTGCCTCCGCAATACGCCTCGCTTCTCGTCGGCCTCCAGTCCATCGCCAAATCCGGCAGCACCGTCACTCTCACCAGCACTGACGACACCCAAGCCACCATCTCTGGCACCCAAGCCCGCCTGAAAAAAATCGCCAGCTTCGATGTCGGCTCCGTCAACGGCCAACCCGCCATCACCAACATCGCCGGCCTCTCCGTCCACAAATTTTTCTGGATCGACATCCAAAGCGTCCAACTCCTCCAATCCCAGGGCCAGCGCTCCATCCGGGTAGTCACCTCCGCCGCCACCAAAGATTTCCCCTTGCCTTGAATTTCACTAAATCCGCTCTTCCCTGCGCGTTCTTAGTCCCGCCTCTCTCCGTGCCTTCTGCGTCTCTGCGTTAAGTTTTTGTCTTTCCCCCCAGCTAACGCACTAATTTCCCCTACACGAAATCTCCCACTCAATCGTCGTTTATCCTGAAGACCATGAACGACGGCGAAAGCCCCTCCTCAACGAGGACCACAATCGAGCGTACCTACCGCGAGCGCGGCCGAGGCTTTCTCGCTTGGGCCAAGCGTCACGCGCCAGACCCAGCGACCGCCGAAGACATCCTCCAGGATGCCTTCCTCCGCGCCCTCGCCAATGTCGACGCGCTCTCCCCCGTCGAGGACCTCGCCGCATGGATCTTCTCCGCGATGCGCAATCGCCTCATCGATCTCTGGCGCGGCGAAAACGCAAAGCGCAGGGCGGGCGCAACCGTAATTCCCGCCGAGTTTTTCGAGCAGCTTGCCGTCGAGGCCGGTCTCGATCCGCTGGACCAATTCGCGCGCAACGAAATGCTCGTCGCTCTCGAAGTGGCCATCGACGCTCTGCCCGCGTCGCAGCGCGAAGTTATCCGCGCTCAGGCGCTCGGCGGCATTGGCTTTCGCGAATTGGCGGAATCAACCGGCGTCTCGATCGACACGCTCATGGCCAGAAAGCGCTACGCCATGCGTAAGCTCGCCGCCGCGCTCGAATATTGGATGGACGATTGATTTTTCGATAGGAGGCTTAAAATGCCGCAGTCTGAAAACAATAATTGTGGTGCAAGAAAGTGGTCCCAGTGGTCGCCGCAAGCCAAGATCGCCGCGATCGCCGGCGCAATGATCTTGATTCCGTCGCTGCTTGCTCTCTTCGCCGGCATCACTATGTGGCTGTGGAACTGGCTCATGCCGCAAATCTTCAAGCTGCCCGCCATCGGCTTCTGGCAAGCCGTCGGCATCCTCCTGCTCGCGCAAATCCTCTTCAAAGGCGGCCATATCCGTCGCACCGGCTCATCCAGCTGGAAACGATCCCGCATCCGCGCCCGCATGCGCGAAGAAACCCCAGAACCAAACGCGCACTAGTCACCTAGAAAGATTTCACTCGAAGGCCGGCACTTTGACGAATCGCGCGCTATCTTTGTTCTTCGTCCACCAATCTTTCCACACTCGTATGTTTTCAGCCGTCACGGCGGCGTCGGGCGGCAGCGGCGGGCTTTCGACCATCTGCGCTAGCGCCTTCAAAAACGCCCCTCCCCACACCGGGTGGAAATAACTGCTCGAATTGACCAGCGCCTCCGCTGCATCTTTCCCGCCAATAATCTGCAGCTTCTGAATCTCCGTCTGGAAGGAGTTCGTGTTTAAATGAGCTACGATAATTTGTAATTCCTTGGCGTCGCCCAACCGTGCCAGCGACGTTTCCACATAGTCGTGTCGCAACCAAATGAAATTGGCGGGTGCTTTTGAACCAATGTCTCCGTTGTATGGATAGCCCATTGTTCCCAGCTTCTGGATCCTCGGTACCGCCCGCTGATCACCAGTAGCGCCAAGATCGACCAGCGCCAGGTCGAATCCCCATTCCACTTTTCGTCCCAGGCATTGCTCGTACGGATCCTGAAAATCTCCGCTGATTGAAAACGGAATGGCCTTTTCGTGTTTCGACCACGCCAGCCAATCCTCGCGCGAGCGTTGATATTTGCCTTTGATTTTTATGGGAGCGTTCTCGACAACATCCGCAAGCGTGTCAAATATCAGCGGGACGTAGTCGTAGCAATCATCAACTTCGCACCCCAGAGTAATCGGTGCGGGATGAGCGTCCAGATAAGCCAGAATCATGGAAATCGATCTAGGCGTGTTCACCATCAGAAGTTTTTCAATCGCCCACACCGAATAGCGGTGCCCAATGCCACTGAGTTCCACACTTAGCTCTGCGTATGTAGCTTCGTCCCCAAGCTTGGCCATACTGGCCTGAGCCGCACCACCCACGGTGTCAGGCGCCAATTCTGGAATGGCAAGCTTTCGCAGTTCGGGCATCAATGCCGGTCCACCAATCGCCGCCGCGCGCAGGATCACATTCGGATCTTTCGTTGATTCCATCTGCGCAATCAATTCGGCAATATTCGCGGGACCGCGCGGGCATCGCTGCCCAACCGCTTGCGTTGAGCAGAAATGCCAAGCCAGCACGAATAACAAGATTTTGTTTGTCGTACTCATCTAACAGTCATCTCCCTCGTGACCCTGTCTAGCTAGAACGGGCCGTCCAAAGTTTCTTGCAGCCTCAATTGAGCAAAAAAGAGCGAGCGGTTCCCTTCCCCTTACTTCCGCCTCTATTATTCTCGCTTCCTTAGTCCCGTCTTTCTCCGCTCCCTCTGCGTTAAATCTTTTCGCTATTTCTTGCTTTGCCCTAGTCAAAAGAAATCTCGCCGAACCCATTCAGTAACGCTTTCGTCCACCCTCCGCACCTTTCTTCCACAAACTCAAAATCCATCTATAATAGTCATCGGCGTGATTCTTGGGCTTTCCCAGTTCATCTCGGAAAGAATGCGCCTTCCCCGCCAGAAAGTTTCTATGCTCCTCAGCAATGTCGAACAAGTTCGCCGTGTCTTCCGCATCGTTTCCGGATTCACGCTGCTGCTCGCCGGACTGGTCATGGTCGTCACCCCCGCCCCGGGATGGATCGCTATCTTCTTCGGACTCGGCTTGCTCGCCGCCGAATTCGTCTGGGCGCGACGTCTCATGGACCGCATCCAGCGCCAGCGCGAACGCGTTCGCCAAGCGGTCTGGCGTCCCGCCAAACATGTGTCCACACCCGCCCCTGCTGAATCCAATGAGTGCGACTTGGTTGAACAACTTTCCCCACGGGAGTAAAACATGGACGTTGGACTAATCGGCCTCGGCAAAGTGGGTTCAGGCATCGCCAAAACTCTGCTCCGTTCCGGACACCATCTCACCGTTTACAATCGCACGCACGCCAGAGCCGAAGCTCTCCGCGCTGACGGCGCCACCGTCGCACACTCCATCGCCGACGCCTGTCACGGCCCCGTCGTCTTCACCATGCTCGCCGATGACTCCGCCGTCGAATCCGCCGCCTTCTCCGACCACGGCATTCTCGCCTCCCTCGGACGCGGCGCAGTTCACATTTCTCTCAGCACCATTAGCGTCGCGCTCAGCGACAAACTTGCCGCCAATCACGCTCGCGCCGGCCAGGAATATATTGCTGCCCCAGTCTTCGGCCGCCCAGAAGCCGCCGAGTCCGCAAAACTCGCCGTAGTCGCCGCCGGTTCCCGCTCCGCTCTCGACCGTTGCAAGCCGCTCCTCGAATCTCTCGGCCCTAAACTCCTGATCCTCGGCGATCACGCTTCGCAAGCCAACGTGGTAAAACTCTCCGGAAATTTTCTGATCGCCACCGTTCTCGAATCTCTCGGCGAAGCTATCGCCTTCGCTCGCAAATCCGGAGTCGATCCCGCGACCCTCCTCGATTTTCTAACCGGCACTCTTTTCAACGCGCCCGTGTACAAAAGTTATGGCGCAATGATCGTCGAGGGAAAACATGATGAAGTCGGCTTCGCCCTGCCGCTGGGATTAAAAGACGTGCGTCTCGTTCTGCAAGCCGCCGAAGCGCAAAACGTTCCTATGCCCTTCGCCAGCGTTCTCCGCGACCGCTTCCTCACCGCCATCGCCCGCGGCAACGAACATCGCGACTGGTCCGTCGTCGCGCAAATGGCCGCGCAAGACTCCGGCCTTACCCCGCCCACCAACGCCAAGTCCGCAAAAACCTAGAAAATTATTGACCGAAAAGTTGCCGCAACTGCTCCAGGTCCGTCGCAGCCGTGTCCGACGCCGCCCAAAATTCCATTCCGCCGCTGCGCCAATCCAGCCACTGATAGCCTTGCAAAGCCCCCGAATGCCGTCCGCCATCTTTTCCTTGCGCCGGCCACACAAACACGCTGATAAAATGTTTCCTACGCCCATAAACCAGCGCCGCCACCGTGCGCCCGCGAATCACGTCCAGCCTCCCACCTTGTAGCGGAAATCCCTGCTCCGCAAAATCTTTTACCGGAGGCGCAAAATCCACTTTCCCATCGAACCACGGCTTCACCGTGTGCTGATCGGTAGACACCACATCCGTCAAATGTCCCGGCTGCAGCGAGCGCAAGTGCGCATCAACCACTTGCGCCGCCGTCACCGCCTCATCGCTGTTGCTCTGCAATCCCGCCAACTCTCGATATCCCACATAAGCCACCAGCAAAATCGCCGCAGCCGCTGCCAGCCATCCCCAATACGGTTTCCGCGCCTGATATCCGCGTTGCGGCATCTCCGCCACTCTTGCCACCGCCGCGTTTCCGCCGCGCACCTCATCCAAAACTCTTTTCCGCAATCCCGCTGGCGCGGTCGCGTACATCTTTCCCCGACCAATTGCCGACCGCACAGATTCCTCCGCCTCCAGCGCCGCAACGCACTCCGCGCAATTTTCGAGGTGGCGCTCAAATTCCGCCGCCCGCGCCGCATCCAACTCGCCGTCAAAATATCCGTGTAAAATCGTACGCGAAAGTTCACAGCTCACGAGCCGCCCCCTTTCGCGCCGGATTCAATAGCGCCAATTGCAGTTGCCGCCGCCCGCGCGCCAACGCGGACATCACCGTTCCAATCGGTATCGCCGCAATCGTGGCAATCTCTTTGTACGAACAACCTTCCAGTTCCCGCAGCACGATCACCTCGCGATAACGCGCCGGCAAGGATTCCAAAGCATTCGCCAGTCGCCTTTCCTCGTCGCCCGCAATCGTCAGCGCCTCCGGAGTAGGACTCGCCGGCCCATGCAGTTCTTCGTTGAACTCCGTCAATTTTTCCGCGGCACCATTTTTCTCCAGCCACGTGTAACAACTGTTCCGTACAATCTGCAGCAGCCAGGCCCGAGCATCCCCGCCGTGAAATCC
This sequence comes from Candidatus Acidiferrum sp., assembly GCA_036495905.1. Lineage (GTDB taxonomy): Bacteria > Acidobacteriota > Terriglobia > Acidiferrales > UBA7541 > Acidiferrum. The sequence continues at coordinate 25,604 of DASXMB010000025.1, read as the reverse complement.
GCTAAAAAATCGGTACGCGCGCAACATCGCTTCCTGCGCTACGTCCTCCGCATCCGCGCGGCTCCGCAGCAGCCAGCGCGCCAGATTGAACGCGGCATCCAGATGCGGCAGCACCAACTGCTCGAATCGCACCTGATCCGGCGAGTTCTCCACGTCCGAATCTTTCCCCCGAGCGGATTCCTTCATTTAGTAAGACTGCCTATCCCGCGATTTTATTCCCATTTATTTCTTTTTATTTTCTGCACAAAAACAGCGCAATTCCCTTCCCGCCTGGAATAAAAAACCCGCTGCCCCTGTCTACATAAACGAAACACCCCGAGAGCGGGCGCGGCTCGTTTGCCTCTCTGTCGCGCCCCTCGAGATTTCGTCTGGTGTCAACGCGTCACCAGCGCATGGAGGAAAACAGTGAGCGAGACAAAAATAATCACCAAGCAAAACGAAATGCTGCACGACCACAATCGCGACGGCGTCAACCGCCGCGGTTTTCTCAAATGCATGGCCTGGGCCGGCACCGGCGCCTTCTGGGTCATTAAAGGCGGCGTGCTGAAATCATACAGCCTAAGCCGCCTCTCGGAAATCGGCCCCGCCGAATCCGCCGGCGAACTGAGCTTCGTCCAAATCAGCGACAGCCACATGGGCTTCAACAAAGCCGCCAACACTGACGTCGCCGGCACTCTGCAAATCGCCGTCGACAAAATCAACAATCTATCCGCCACGCCGGAATTTATTCTGCACACCGGCGACATCAGCCATCTTTCCAAACCCGAAGAGTTCGACGCCGTCGGCCAAATCCTAAAAGGCGCAAAACCTCAGGACGTTTTCTACGTTCCCGGCGAACACGACGTCCTCAACGACGACGGAAAACAATTCCTCGAGCGTTACGGCAAGAACAGTCACGGCGCCGGCTGGTACAGCTTCGAGAAAAAAGGCGTTCACTTCATCGGTCTCGTAAATGTTCTCGACTTAAAAGCTGGCGGTCTCGGCACGCTCGGTCACGAGCAACTCGAGTGGCTCGAAAATGACGTCAAACATCTCAAGCACAGCACTCCCATCGTCGTTTTCGCGCATATTCCTCTTTGGACCGTGTACCCACAATGGGGTTGGGGCACTGAAGACAGCGCGCAAGCTCTCGCTTACTTGAAAAAATTCGGATCCGTAACCGTCCTCAATGGACACATTCACCAAACCATGCAGAAAGTGGAAGGCAACATCACGTTTCACACCGCCGCTTCCACCGCATTCCCCCAACCCGCGCCCGGCGCGGCCGATTCGCCCGGCCCAATGAAAGTTCCGGCGGAGCAACTTCGCAGCGTCCTCGGTATCACCGATGTGAATTACGTCCAAGGTCACCACGCATTGGCGGTGGTGGATTCCACGCTCGCGTAATTTTCGCGCGGCAGCAAAACAAGTAACGGCAATAAAAATAAAATCAAAAGGAAAACAACATGAGAAGAATTGTGTCTATCGCAACCATCGCAGCAACACTGGTATTCGGAATTGCCAACCTCGGCGCAGGTCACGGAACTTTTGCGCAAAACGCGCAAACCAAAACCGCGGCCACCGAAATCAGTATCGACAATTTCAGTTTTGGCCCAACCGCCCTGACCGTCGCCGCCGGCACAGAAGTCACCTGGACCAATCGCGACGACATCCCTCACACCGTGGTCAGCACCGACGACCCCAAAGCCTTCAAATCCAAAGTGCTCGACACCAACGAAAAATTTTCCTTCACCTTCACCAAACCGGGAACCTATTCCTACTTTTGCTCACTCCATCCGAAAATGACCGGCAAAGTCATCGTCCAATAAATCGGAAAAACCATGCATCCTTTCGACCTGAAATCCGCGCTCTTCGCCAAACACGCACAGCACGTGGTGCTGATTCACTTCCCTATCGCCCTCTTCATCGTCGGCGTGCTGTTCGATCTGCTCGGCCAGTGGAGAAAAAATAATCTTCTCGCCGCCGCCGCATACTTCAATCTGTTTCTCGCGGCGCTCTCCACAATTCCAGTCATCGCCACGGGACTCATCGCCTGGCAATGGGCACTCGAAGGCCAGCACCTGAAAGGCATTTTGCTGTTGCATTTGGTGTTCGGCTGCGTTTCCGCTGCGTTGATGTGGCTCGTGTGGTTCATCCACTTCAAAGCGCGCCGCCAACAAGCCGATCCGCAAGCAGCAATTTTGCCTAATTATCGCTTGCCGATCGAAGCGCTCGCGGTCGCCATCGTTGCACTCACCGGCCACCTCGGCGGCTTCCTCAGCGGAGTAAACACCTAGCTCACGCGAATCGAGGCGAAGCGAGGCGAAGCGACGCAGCGCGTTCGGCTCGCACAACAAAAAAACAAAACACGGCACGCCGAGGCTGGAGGCCCACGGCGTGCCGTTTTCCTTGCGCCACCCAATCCCTTACAGCAGTTTGATCGAGCTAACTTTCAGCGTGTCGCCTTCCACGTCGCCGCTTACATCAACGCGCAGGTGATCTTTCTTGTCCGACGCTTTCAGCGCTTCCACGATTTTCGTGTTGCCTTCTTTGTCGAACTTGATGAACTTCTTGTCGCTAGTGATGATGCCGAATCCGCTCGCCGCGCAAGCAATGGCGCATTCGCGGGTGTGCGTATCGGGAGCGTCCGCAACTTTCGCCGAGCACTTCGAGTCCACAACCGCAACATCCTTGAACGTTTCTTTCGCCGCAAATGCCGGCAACGACATCAATCCAACCAATGCGAGTCCGCAAATAAATTTGCGCATGTTTCCTCCGATTGAGTTTTTTCCAACCAACAGCCCTACTGCTTCCAACAAATCCGTCGTCCTGAAAAAATTAATCTTTGAATGGAGCCGCCACTTTTTTGCGCTCGTTCCGTGTGTGTCTTTCGCGAACACAAATTCGCGAACGCCGATTCCCCGCCTTACCTCGCCGCCACCGGCTGAGATTCCCGCACCGTCGTCAATTGCGCCAAAACAAACGCGCCAATCGCAATTTCCACGTCGCGCACCGCCAAATCGTAAAACATTCCGGTCGTCAGCAAATTCACCGCGATCGCCAGCAACCAGGCCATCACGATGTACGCTCCCAATTTCGTCCAGCGCGTAAAAACAATAATTCCCGCGATAATTTCAATCACACCCACGATGTGCATAAAAGTCGGCGCGCTAATCGGCACCACTTTCGTCGCCAGCGGACTCAAATACATCGTCCAATCCGTCAGCTTGTTAAAATATTTGTCGACTCCCGCAATAATCGGCGCCAGTCCCAGGCCAATTCGCAGCGCCCACCAGCTGCTTTCCAGGCGACTATCTAAACCTTGCATGTTTTGCCCTCTACTCAAGAGAGCGCCCAGCCGCCAATAGGTTACAAACTTCTTGCCCCTCAACCCTTTCCAAGTCCCTCCAGCGTTTTCACCCGCCTCGAAGTTTTCCCAGCGGCCCCGCGCCTCCCAAGCCGCCCGTAACCTTTCCCCGCCTCCGCGCTCTATACTTACAGAGCCATGGACACTGTCGGCACCCTAGAACGGGCGAAAACCGAAGGCTGGACTGACGAAGAGATCGTCGACCGCATCAAACGCGGCGATACCGCCTTGTACGAAATCATCATGCGGCGGTACAACCAACGTTTGTACCGGGTCGCGCGCGGCATTTTGCGCAACGATTCCGAAGCCGAGGACGTGATGCAAGACGCTTACGTCCGCGCCTATCAACATCTAGACCAGTTCGCCGCTCGCGCGCCGTTTTCCACCTGGCTGACGCGCATCGCCGTCCACGAAGCTCTCGGCCGGCTGCGCTTGCGCAATCGCAGCCAGCAATTTGACGAAAGCGAGTTTGACGAGACCAGTGACGCGCCGCACGGAGATTCCATCATGAATATTCCCAGCACCGCGATCGACCCGGAGCAATCCGCTTCCCGCGCCGAGCTTAGCCATCTCCTGGAAGAAGCCGTTCTCGATCTGCCCGAGCAATACCGCACCGTTGTCATGCTGCGCGATGTCGAAGAACTCAGCACCACGGAAACCGCTGCCGCTCTCGACCTCACCGAAGAAAATGTAAAAGTTCGTCTGCACCGCGGCCGGGCGCTGATGCGCGGCTGGCTCTTTTCCCGCGTCGGTAACAACGCCAAGGAAGCCTTCCCCTTCATGGGCGCACGCTGCGACCGCACCGTCCAATCCGTCTTCGCCAGACTCGCCACCGAGCCGCGCGAATCCACCCTCCCCATCCAATAAGCAAGCTCGTTTACACCGCTCACTCTCGTCTTCATTTGAAACGCACGTAGCCACGGGTGGCTGTGTCCGCGAAGATCGGAAGCGCTGGCACCCCACCCCCTGAAAGAGCAAAAGAGTGTGGAAGTTATTGAAAACATGGGGGCGGATTTTTGCGAAGTGCAAAAGAGCGATAGGAGAGGCAAGAATCCGAGTAGGAGGGGGTACCCCACCCCCGGCAATTTGCAAGGATGTAATTCTAAAGGGTTTGCGAGAATAGCGGTTTGTAAATGCAGATGGTAAAGGGTTTAGGGAGAGGCGTTTTTTGGGGCCGGAAGGGACCTGACGCGAGGCGGACGAGGATTGCGGCTGGTCGTTTCTGTCGCAGGAGATATGGAAAGTGGGGAGACGGTGATGTAGCGCGGTGGGTTCTGAGGGCAGGAATCCGCGCATTGCGAAGTCAATATAGCAGGGATTTTAACTGATGTCAATAGATAACTTAGTGGTACTAGTTTCGAATATAAAGCATGGTACCCGTTATTACCAAATGCGTTGCATATTAGCGTGTGATTGGCTGTGCTAAGTGACATAATCTCTTTCCTCGCGATGAGCAAGCTCCTGCCCAAGTCCGCTGGCTCGCCTTCTGAAGAGCATCTATTTTCTCCTGAGAGGCCAATTAACACGCTGGCTGAGGACGAACTTGGTCGCAAAGATTTCAGTAAATCGATCGCCAAGGTGATAGCACAGTGGATGGGTCGCGACAGTTTAGTGATTGCGATCTATGGCCCTTGGGGGAGCGGGAAGTCCTCTCTTAAGAACATGGTTATCGACGCCCTATCAGAGCAGCGGGCCAAGACTATTTCAATAGAATTTAATCCTTGGGAATGGGCAGGCCAAGGCAGGGTATTCGAGGGTTTCTTTCGTGAGTTGTCATCGAAATTGGGATCTGCGGACTCGAGCAAAGAAGCGGCGACAGCGGCAAGAAAAATTCGAATGTACGGGACGATGTTTTCTGCTGCGGGGTCCGTCACCGGTCTGTTTCGCGCAGTTCTTGTCATTCTCTTTGGCGCACTTGCGTTGTTCGGATTTACCCTGCATTACCACAATCCTATCCTTCTCAAAGCCGCTACCACTGTCAGTTTCATCGCCTTTGCTATTGCATTCATTCTGGCGGCATTCGGGAAATCAGCCGAAAAGGTTGCACAGTATTTGGTATCCAAGGCTGAGGATTCCCGCGAGACTGTCGACCAAGCGAAGGCGAAATTGAAAGACCTACTGAGTGCTTTGGCTGAGAACGTACTCGTTGTAATAGATGACATTGACCGGCTCGCGCCTGAAGACGTCAGGACGGTCTTTCAATTGGTTAAAGTTAATGCCGATTTCCCCAATTTAATTTATCTCCTGCTTCTGCAGCGGGACGCGGTAGAGAAAGCCCTAGAGCAGACCGGCAACGGGGATGGCGCGCAATTCTTAGAGAAGGCCGTTCAGGTGGGCTTTGATATTCCGAAGTTGAGTAGAACTAAGCTAGAACAATACATCGAAGCCGCCATCGCTAAATGTGTCCACGGAACCTCAGCCGACAATAAATTTAATGCTCAGCGTTGGGCGAGACTTTTCGGTTCGGGTATCACGCCGCACTTTCGCACCCTTCGAGACGTAAAGAGATTTAGCAATGCGCTATCCTTCCACTTCCAATTGTATGAAAGTGGCGACGGATTCGACGCGAACCCAGTTGATCTGATTGCCTTAGAGGTTCTGAGGCAATTCGAGCCATTTGTCTATCAAAGACTATACGCTGCCAAGGAAGTGTTGACGGACAGACACAATGCCATCCTCGGTTTTGCCTTGCCCGCGGAAAAAGCAGAAACGGTGAAGGCGCTGGTGTCAACTGCAACTCATCCTACTGCGGTCCAAGCCATCCTTATAGATGTATTCCCGACGGTAGCCCGGGCTATCTTTGAAATAAGGGGAGAGAGTGAGACAAGTCAGCCTGGCAGAGGGCTTCGAGGAGAATGGCGCAAGGAACTCAGACCATGCCATCCAGACATGTTCGACCGATACTTTCGATTTTCATTGTCAGCGGAAGACCTGTCAGAGAATGAACTGTCCTCCACATTGGAGGTCGTGGGTGATCGAGACAGCTTCGTTCGCAGATTGACAGAGCTAAGCCAAAGAGGTCTCCTTGCTACGGCCCTAATTGGAATCGGAGTGAATTCCCACCTCATCTCCGGTGAGAAAGCCTTGCCATTCTCCGTCGGTCTTTTTGACATGGAGAGGCAGCTATTCGCACACCGCACGAAAATCGGCTCGTCCGAAGTTCCGATTGATATTCAATCGGTTTTAATTATCCGCTCCGTATTGCAGCAACAGCCTGTCAGTATGCGAAGTGGACTGCTGCGTCAGGCAATTGAACAGACGACTGCCTTATATTTGCCGACGATTTCCTTTGAATCGACGGAAAAGGACCGTCAAGAAAGCGCTAGTCCACTGACCTCGGCGAGCGAAGCGAAATTGTTGCAAGACTTATGCATTGAGAAAATTAGGACTGCAGCGGCACGCGGTGCATTGCTTTCAAATCCATGGTTACGATATATCCTCGCACTCTGGGCCAAATGGGGGCACCAAGAGGAAGTCTGGGCATGGTTTGCTGCCACGGCCGAATCTGATACCGGCTTGCCCTTGCTTCTGACGGCATTCGCAGAGTCAATGAATAATATCGAGGGGGAACGGTCCATATCGGTTCAATATAGATTTGCGTTGGAAGAATTTTCCCGATACACAAAACCTGATGATTTCGAGCAGAGGATTCGTCAGTTATCGTCGTCCAAAACGGGAAACGAAGTCGTATACGGCTTGTTTTTGCGGGCACTCGGCCGTTGGAAAAAGTCCGGTCAGTTCCCGCACCCGCAGGATCTTGACGATTGGACAACTATTGAAGATATCTAGTGGTCGGTCCGAACTAGACAAATTTGGATGCAGCTTTCGCGATTCGGCACCCAGCTAGCGTTGGTGGACTTTGCCGCGCATGATAAGTCGCTCAAACTAAACATAAATGATAGGCAACGGAACGATGCCAGACTCTTCGGAGAATCGCCGGGGTTCCCATGCACCGGGGGTCCCGAAATTCCAAATCCTGCCGCTACGGAAGACAACGGCGAGGGCACGGCAACGACAAGGCAACGGCAACGGTGGCCGCCCGAAAGGGACGGCCGCTACACGAGTCAACTGCGAAGATAGTTCGATTGTCGGCGGCGAAGATGTCCGTGGATTGTGGCTAAGTGGATTTTGGGGGTTTGAACATTTTGGCGGCGATGCGGGTTACTAGGCGGCGAGGGACTAGGCGTTGGGAGAGGGCTCCTAGGTAATTGGAGGCGCCGGAGATGATGTAGCTTTTGCCGGAGGCGAGGGCTACGAGGCCGGTGCGGGCGACTTTTTCGGCGGACTCCTGATGCTTCATGGTGGAGGCGACGTGGGTTTGGCGAGCTACCTGGTGGAACTCGGATTTGGTGGAGCCGGGGCAGAGAGCGCAGACGCGGATGTTGTGTGGCTTTAGTTCTTCGGCGAGACCTTCGGCGAAGAGCAGGTCGAAGGCTTTGGTGGCGGCGTAGACGGAAATGTATGGGACGGCCTGGAAGGCAGCGGTAGAGGCGAGGATCATGATGTCTCCCCGGCGGCGCTGGATCATTTGCGGAACGTAGAGGCGCGTGAGTTGGACTACCGCGCTGCAATTCACCTGGATCATTTGCAGCTGACGGTCGGCATCGGACTCGGCAAATTCGCCGTAGGCGCCGAAGCCGGCGTTGTTGATGAGGAGATCGATTTCGAGTTGTTTTTGATTGGTGAAGGCGAGGATTTGTTGGGGAGCTTGTGAGTCGTTGAGATCGGCGACGAAGATTTCTGTGCGGACCTTGTGAGCGGTGGCGAGTTTGGCGGCGAAGTCTTCGAGGCGGTCTTTGCGACGGGCGGTTAGGACGAGGTTGGTGCCGTTGGCGGCGAGTTCCGAGGCGAGGGCCTGGCCGATGCCGGCGCTGGCTCCGGTGACGAGTGCCCATTTGTTGGCCCACGGTAGCATGATTATTTCTCCTGCGGGGCAGGTTAACACGTGTTTGCGGATGGGTGGAGGGTGGCGCGGGAAGTCTCGCTGAGAAGCGGTTGAGATTATCCAGGCGGTGCGGCTCGCTCTCAGGTGGCAACACTTCGCCGGGGCGCGGGTTGATGATACGAGCGGGTGGCTCGGTACGTCCAACTAAAGAGACTAGGCTAGCCTCTAAGTCATGCGGGATCAGCGGGTTATTCGTGGCGGGGAACTTTTCGCGGATGGCGCGGGAAAAGGTAAGAGCACCCGGTGGCAGCGAACATACGATGGCAACCGACATCGCGGCACCTCACATAGGAGAGCTGGAAATTCCAGAGCAAGATACTGACGCGGTTTTGCTGCGCCGTGCGGCCAAGGGCGATGAAGACGCTTTCACCGCGCTGTACCGGCGGCATCAGGCTGCGCTCTACCGGTTTGCACTGCGCATGACGGGAAGCGCCTGGGGCGCGGAAGAAATTGTCCAAGACATTTTCATGACGCTGATGCGCGAGCCGAGAAAATATGACGCGGCGCGCGGCGCGCTGGGCGCTTACTTATTCGGTATCGCGCGTAACCGAGTGCTGAAATATTTGGAACGCACGCCGCGGGATTTGTCGCTGGACGAGCAAGTGGAAAACGGAACGCGCGCGACGGCCGCGACGATCAGCACATTCACCCCGGCGAATTGGGTGGAACAGCAGGAACGCGTGAAACAAGTGCGCGCGGCGGTGCTGGAATTGCCGGCGGAGTTTCGCGAAGCGGTGGTGCTTTGCGAGTTGGAAGAAATGAGCTACGAAGAGGCGGCACGTGCGGCATCGTGTCCTATCGGCACGATTCGTTCGCGGCTGCATCGCGGGCGCGCTTTGTTGCTGGCGAAACTGGAAATGTTGCGCGATGTGCCGAAGCGAATCAGCGCCGCGCGGTGAGCAAGGCGAGTGCGCGGGAGTGCGTCGGCGAAGTTAGGTGTGACGGTGAGTGCGAGGTTGGGCGCTGGAACTAATTGTACGGTGGGCGGGAATAATTAGTAAGAGACAGTTTTGTAGGATCGTAAAAGTTTGAAAGCTGCAAGAGATTTGCATTGCAAGGATTTTTGATTTGTAGGGTTTTGTCGAGTTCGTAGGATTTGTCGAGTTTGTCGAGGAAGAGCGATATGAATTGCGAAGAATTTGAATCAATCGGCCTGGGACTGGAGCACGAAAGCGCGGCTCAGGGTCTGGGTCTTGCGGCGGACACCGCGGCGGCGCGGGCGCATGCGAATCATTGTTCGCGGTGCGCGGCCTTGCAGGATTCCTGGCGCGCTGCGCAAGCGGAATTGATGGCGTTGCGCGGTGCCACGCAGGCAGCGGCAACTCCGGTGCGCGTGGAAATGCGTTTGCGGCAGGAATTTCGCACCAGGCACCACACCATGAAGATTCGTCGCGGCGCGGTGGTCAGTGCGTGGGTTTTGGCGACAGCGGCGCTGCTCGTGGGCGCGATCAACTGGAAAAATTGGCGAGCGGAGTTCAACTCAGCGGGACGCGTGAATGCTCCGATAAATTTGGCGGTTTCGCCGGATGCGAATGGGCGTGTGGCAACCGACGCGGTGGAAATGTCGGCGCTGGAGCCAACTTTGGTGGCCGCGAACGATGTCAACGATTTCACTTTGCTGCCGGGAAGTTTGCCGGAAGAAACGGACGGCGCTTCGATTGTTCGCGTGCGCCTGCAGCGCGGCGCGCTTAGCTCGCTGGGGCTGCCGGTGAACGAAGAGAATGCATCGGAGTGGATTCAAGTGGATTTGTTGGTCGGCGAAGATGGCCAGCCGCAAGCGGTGCGTTTGCCGCAGTAGCGCGGCGCGGAATATTTTCGCGGAACGGTATTCCGAGCGAGCCTCGGCGAAAATAAAAATGTGCCGAAGAAAAGTTTTGCTCGAACAAAGAGTTTAGATCGACCTGGAGAGAAGAGGAGAAACACAGAAATGATGAATCGCAAAATGTTAGCTTACCCCGCCCTGGCAGCATTAGCATTGGTGAGCACTGGTGTGAGCCGCGCGCAAGACGCGCCGCCTCCGCCGCCTGGCATGCACGCGCACGGTGGACCGGGTGGACCGGGCCGCGGATTTTTCGGCGAACGCATGGAAATGCTCGGCTTCGGCGGACTGCGCGGAAAAACCGTGAAGGGCGCGCCATTTTCCGCAACGGCTACCACCGAGACTACGCAGACTTTGGGCGATGGCACCAGTATCCATCGTTCGCACACGGCAAATTTGTTTCGCGATAGTCAGGGCCGTTCGCGCGAAGAATTAACGCTTTCCGGCTTCGGGCCGCTGGCGGCATCCGGAAAAACGCACAGCGTGGTAACCATCAACGACCCTGTGACGCAAGCGCATTTCATGCTGGACGCGGACCACAAAGTGGCGCACAAGATGGCTCTGCGGACGCATGACGGCGCGGCGAATCCCGAAGGGGCGCAAGAATTCCAGCAGAAAATGCAGGCGCGCATGCAGAAAGAGCGGACCGCCGAGGGTGTCAACACGCAATCGCTGGGCACGCAAAGCATCAACGGCGTCAGCGCCGAAGGCACTCGCGTGACGCGAACAATTCCAGCCGGGCAAATCGGCAACGACAAACCGCTGCAAGTGGTTTTTGAGCGCTGGTACTCACCCGACTTGCAAATGGTAGTGAAGAGTTCGCGCACTGATCCGCGCTTCGGCATCACGACCTACACGCTGAACAATATTCAGCGCACCGAGCCTGCGGCTACGCTGTTCACTGTTCCGTCTGACTTCACGGTGAAAGAAGGCGGACGCGGTGCACGTGGCATGGGTCGTCGCGGTGGACCGGCTCCGGCTGCACAGCCTGCGCCAACGGCGCCGAGCAACTAACTTATCCGCTGTGCAACTTGCCGAAAGACGGCGAGTTGCGGATGCACCGAGTAAATTTCGAGTCGACGCAAAAAGCAGAACCGCTGAGTTTCCGGCGGTGGCAAGCTTGGCGCAACGGCTGAACGAGCTTCTCTCCTGAAGATGGCGCGCCCTTTTCGTGGCATCCCCCAATGCCGCGAGAGGGGCGTAGCCGTTTTTTACAGTGGAATGCACGCCATTCTTTATGGCGGCGTTTTCGGATTCAGCGCGCTTTTCGTCGCCGCCGGAAAAACGCGATACACTTTCGTAACTTCGGTGTCTGGTCGCCGCGACGCACCGTTACGAGAGGAACCGATTGCCAGTGGATGGCGGCAGTGTAGAAGGTCGGCGGAGCGCTGGTTCGCCGCGTCGGGACCATCGGATCGACGTGCTGCGCGGCGCGTCGATTCTGGTGGTGCTGATTTTGCATTTTAATTTGGCGTATAACCTGGTGAAGAGTCCGTTCTCGGCGATTTTTTCCGAGCGAGTGGTGAACGCAATTGTTTGGAATGGGAATTACGGAGTAACGATATTTTTCGTCATTTCTGGATTTTTGATTACTAGCACTTCGCTGCGGCGATTTGGAAGTTTAGGGCAGGTGTCGGCGAAAGCGTTTTATGCGTTCCGCGTGGCGCGGATTTTTCCTTGTTTATTTTTGATTTTGCCGGTCATCACGATTTTGGCGATTGCGCGCGTACCATTCTTCGCAAGCAACAAACCCGTGTCGCTGTGGCTTGCAACTTTTTCCGTGCTTACGTTTTGGCACAACGTACTGATGGCGAACGTCGGATATTTTAACTACGGATTGAATGTGCTGTGGTCGCTTTCGGTGGAGGAAGTTTTTTATATTGTTTTTCCGCTGCTGTGTTTGGCGCTGCGCAAGCCGCGATGGATTGTTCCGGTGTGGATTGCAGCAATAATTTACGGACCGATTTATCGCAGCCGTCATCTGGATAACGAGATCCTGTATTTGTATGCTTACTTTGCTTGCTTCGATGCCATCGCGCTGGGTTGCTGCATGGCGGTGCTGGCGAAGAGTGTAAGAGTCAGCCGCGCGTTGCGGAATATTGTTCAGGCTGCGGCGGCGTTGACGATGGCGGCGGTTTATGTTTACAAACCGATTGGAGACAACGCGGTGTGGGGTCCGACGATTATGGCGGTGGGAGCGGCGGCGTTTTTGTTGGTGGAGGGCGCGTCGCGCGATGTGGTTAGCAGCTCGGGCGATGCGGTTAGCGCGCCAGTGTTTTTAATTTCGCGGCCGATTGCCTGGATGGGGAAACATAGCTACGAGCTGTACTTGTTTCACATTATCGTGCTGGCGGCGATGCGTAATGTGATTGCGAGAAGAGATTTGGCGTACGGTTACAAACCGTTGTGGTTTTTTCTTTTCATGGCGTTGTCGCTTTTGGTGGCTTGGCTGATTGCTAGATTTTATTCCGAGCCGCTAAACGCGAACATCCGGAAACTGCTCAGCGGCAGACAGACTGTGCCAGCGCGATAGCGGCGCGATTGTCGCGGCGGCGACGACGCGTCATTCTTGACGACTGATCGTTCGTCGCGAAGTGCGTTCCTCGCGGCGTACCATTGTTTACGATGCACTGTGCTAGTGTGATTTTCCCGGCCAGCAAGGGGGGATGCGGATGGCACGACCGAAAGTTCTGGCGACACGACCGCTATTTGATGAAGCGCGGCGGATTTTGCAGGAAAGTTGCGACGTGGAATATTGGCAGCAGCCGGAAACGATCCCTAAGGAAGAATTATTTCGCCGCATAAAAGATAAAGAAGCTCTGGTTTGTCTTTTGACCGAGCGGATCACCGAAGACCTCTTGCGGGTCGCGCCGAAGTTGCGGATCGTGGCGAATGTCGCCGTGGGATACGACAACATCGACGTGGCCGCATGCACCAAACGCGGCGTGGTGGTGACGAATACGCCGGGAGTGCTGGACGAAACCACGGCGGATTTTGCGTGGGCTTTGCTGATGGCGGTGGCGCGACGTTTGGTGGAGGGCGAGCACCTGGCGCGGTCTGGAAACTGGAAAGGCTGGGATCTGGACCAACTGGTGGGCACGGACGTGTACGGAAAAACTTTGGGAATCGTGGGCTTCGGGCGAATTGGGCGAGCGATGGCGCGGCGCGCGAAGGGATTCGCGATGAAAGTCTTGTACAGCGATGCGATTCGCGCGAATGAGGATGTGGAAAAAGAGTTGGGTGCGGAACATCGCGAACTGAATGCGTTGCTGGCGGAAGCGGACTTTGTGAGTTTACATGTTCCGCTGTTGCCGGAAACGCGCGGGTTGTTCGATGCGCCGCGTTTTTATCGGATGAAGCCGACGGCATTTTTGATCAATACGTCACGCGGACCGGTGGTGGAGGAACCGGCGTTGGTTCATGCTTTGGAAAGTGGAAAAATCGCGGGCGCGGCTCTGGATGTTTACGAAAATGAGCCGTTCATTTTGCCGGGGCTGAAACGTCCGAACGTGGTGCTGGCGCCGCACATGGCGTCGGCGTCGCTGGAGACGCGAACGAAAATGGCGTGCATCGCGGCGGAGAATATTGTTGCGCTCTTTCAGGGGCAACGTCCTCCGAATATACTTAACCCGGACGCTTACAAGACCATCTAAATAAATTAGTGCGAGTTCTTTATGACGGAATTAAAGCGGCTGGCCCGTCAAATCTTTCAAGAAACATTGTCGGCGATTGATATTCCGGCGGTGATGCAGCGCAAGCTGTGGTGCGAAGGTTGCACGCTGCATTGCGCGGACGCGGTGGTGGACTTGCGCGCGTTCGCGAAGATTCGCGTGGTGGCGATTGGCAAAGCGGCGCACGCGATGGTGGATGGATTTAATTCCCTTTTGCCGGAGGGAATTCGGGTGAGCGGCGTGGTCGCGGCGCCGACCGCTCCGGCACGACCGCTGGCTGGATTGCAATATTTTGCGTGCGGACATCCGCTGCCGACGTTGGAAAGTTGGCAGGCCGCGGAAGCGATTGTTGCGCTGCTGAAAAAGTGCGGCGCGGACACGCTGGTATTTTTTCTACTATCCGGCGGAGGATCGTCGCTGGTGGAGCTGCCGCTAGATCCGGCGCACACGCTGGAAGATATTCGGAATTTGTATGGGCATCTCGTGAACTGTGGCGCGCCGATTGACGAAATGAATGCGGTGCGAAAGCATTTTTCAGCAGTGAAAGGCGGCAGGCTGGCGGCCCTAGCGGGGCAAGCGACTACGATTACATTCGCGGTAACGGATGTGCCGGCGGGAAAGGAATCGGCGCTGTGTTCGGGGCCGACGATTCCGGACCCAACGACGATTGCGGACGTGACGCGGATAATCACGCAATACAATTTGCAGGACAAATTGCCGCAAGCGCTTCGGCATTCGCTTGAAAACGGAAAGATGCCAGAAACGCCGAAACCGGGTGATGCAGCGTTTGCGAACGCGCAATTCTTTTTGCTGATGGGAACGGATGATTTGTTTCATCCCGCGCATCACGCGGCGGAGGCGCACGGAATTATCACCTGTTGCGATAACACAACCGATGAGTGGCCGATTGAACGAGCGGCGGGCTATTTGCTGGAGCAGATCGATTTTCTGCAGAGAGCGAATCCGGCGTCGCGGGTGGCGTTAATCGCGGATGGCGAAGTGAGTTCGCCGGTAACAGGAAGCGGAGTGGGCGGGCGGAATTCGGCGTTCGTGCTGTCTTGCGTGGAGAAAATTGCGGGGCGGCCGATGGCGGTGCTGAGCGCGGGGACGGACGGGATCGATGGCAACAGCCCCGCTGCGGGAGCGGTGGCGGATGGAGAAACGCTGGCGCGGGCGCAAGCTGCCAAGTTGGATGCACAGGATTTTCTGCGATGGAGCGATGCGTATACATTTTTTGCACAGTTAGACGATGCGATTGTGACCGGGCCGACTGGGAACAACTTGCGGGATTTGCGGATTCTAGTGTCTTCGCCGCGGTGATCAGCGCGGCGGAATTACCGTCGCAGCAAAGCAGGCTAACTCGAGAAAACTCGGGAGAGTGCCCTGAGCCCACTAAGGCTCATCCGTAGATTTTTTGGGGACCTGCGGATTAGTTTCCACAACCAGGGATAGCTTGAAGGACGAGGCAACCACCGTAATCAGGACCTGTGGTACGACCTCCCCAAAAGCCACACCAACTCCATCAAGATAGCCTTGCTGGTTTATGGCTACCCATCCCCAGCCAAATTCTTTCCCGATGACCTGTGAGTATCTGCTTTAACGCACTCCATCTCGACGGCGTCGTCCTCGTCGTTTGTTTGGATGACCAGCACCTTCGTATCGAAATGAAATTCGAGAATGCAAAAACTACCCTCGATGCTACCGTGCCTAACTTTCCTGAGAGCAAGGCCATCTAGCTCATGAAAGATGGAAAGAAGAGGATAGAGAGCTTCGGCTGCTTTCACCTTGACCGACATGGCTGGCTCTCCAATCTTAGTATTTCTACCCAAACCAACTTCCGGGCTTTTCAGGTTAAAGCAAATTAAGAAGATGGCGAGCTACGATAAGCAGACCAAATCCAAAAAGAAAACCATAGATATTGCCGTCTGATTTTTGGCTTCGGCGAAGGGTCATAAAACCCATAATTCCAAGTCCCACTATTTGCACACTCGTTTGCTGGAGCAGGCTTGCCATCTGGAATTGAATTCTCATCCAGGCAGGCTGACTCGCGTCATTGGCCAACGAGTTATGAAACGCCCCGGCTGGGGTTATACATAGGAAGAGTAGGCCAGCCGCGAATCCCACGCACATTAATATCCAAATCTCTATTTTGATTTTTGGGCGGTACATATGCCTCACTCAGTCGCGCAGCGAAGACCGGGTACGCCGAACCGTTGCGAGTGAAATTTGCGAGCACCGGAATGGGGAGAGAGTAGCACTGCGGCGTTTGGCGAGGAAGCGGGAGTGGGACCAAGAATGTAGCTTCTGCCGATTGGCAGCTGAGTTGGATGTTCAAGGTGGACGGTGAAAGTTTGGGTGAAGTCTTCAAAAAGCAGATCCCGGGGCATGCCTGCGAACTGCGCAGGCATGCCCCGGGATGACAAATTTTGCCTGGGGTGAAAGTTAGGGACTCAGCGGCTGAACTCGGTTTGTGGCGGCCCTTGGTAGCCCGGTTGAAACCGCTGACAGCGGTCGGAAAACTCCCACGTGCAACTATCGCTCGTGGGGCACCGTGAGGAAGAAAATGAAAAACCCCGCTCTCAAACCGAGACCCAAATGCGGGGCGGGCGCTTATACGCTTACTTCGCTTTCCAGTTCAGAGGCACTGTTCCGCGGCAGACTCGCCAGCCTAACCACGCAATCGTAGCGACCATTCCAAGCCATCCGAGTTCCCGCGTGGTACCGCCAATCCGTTGATCCTGAGCCAGCAAATTCCATTGCCCGAACAAAGTTCCCCAATCGTGTTCGCCTCCGCCGACGAGAGGCAAATTCTGCGCGCGGGCATCCGCCATGTAGGTTCCGATGTAAAGAAAATTTTCGCAGGTCCAGAAGATGCAAAACGCGAATCCGGTCGTTTCGCGGTGCCAGAAAAAATAAGCGGCACAAAGCAACGGAACCAGCAACTCTCCCAGCGTGCCGCCCAAAATCATGATGGTGTAACCGAACCAACTGAAGAAAAAATGTCCACCTTCATGGATGATCAGATTGACGTAATCCGGAAAAAGAAAACCACCATTGTGAAACGAGGCGTATAGGAGAAACAAAGAGTAAACGCAGAGCCACATGGCGCCCATTGCAAGCGGGACCGGTTTCCATTCTCCAAAGTAAGCATCGAGGAAGTGCATGGAGAGAGGTTAGCAAGCGCAGGCAAGCGCTATACCCAGGCGGAGTGAAAATTGTTCAATGAGTAGCGGGAGCGCCTTTCGGTTTCTAAGCTGGGTCTCGGGGCCGAGTCCGCGGGAATGTAGCGGATGGCAGCGGTTGGGTTCGATCGCGGAACGCAAATTGCCGCGAGTTCAGTTTTTTGCCGGCGGCAAGCGGGATTCGATGGTTTTTAGTTGGTCGTTCATGGCGCGCATCAACTGTTCGAGTTTATCGAGGCGTTGCGAGACAGCGGCTTGTCCGGCTTGGGCTGACTCGCCTGCGGCGGCGCTTGGCGCTTCGCCATCGGGATTGCCGCGACGGCCGGCGCGAGTTTCGTCTGGCTTTTGCAGACGGGAAATTTGCGCTTTGATCATGGGCACCATTTCGATGCTGAGGTCGTCGCTTTTCAGCAAAGTTTCGAGGGCGGGGATGGCGGAAACGTCCCCGCGCGCGCCGAGAGCGTTGATGGCGGCGACGCGAATAGGAAAGTGCGGCTCGCTGAGATACGAAGCGATTTGGGTGGTGATTTCTTTGTTGCTTTTGTCGAGGCGCGCCAAACTGGCGATGGCGGCCTGACGAGTGTCGATGGGCTTGCCGGGAGCGGACCATTCGCGGAGCAGCGGAACGGCTTTGTCGTCGCCAAGAAAGCCGAGGGAACGCAGTGCGGAGTTTCGCAAGATATCGTCGGGAGAATCGACACCAGCGGCGGCGCTGAGCGTGGCCAGAGCGTTGGCAGCTTTCAGGCGGCCGATGGCCTGCAAGGAGCTGGCGCGAGTGCGGTAAGAAGAATCTTCGCGAGCGAGCGAATCGAGTTTTGCGGCAACGGCAGCGTCTTCTTTGAATGCGCCAAGGGCGTTGGCGATGCGAGTGCGCACGAACGGTTGAGGGTTGCCGGCGAGAGAATCGAGGAGCGCTTTGGAAGCCGCGGGACTGCCGACGCGGCTAAGGGCATCCGCCGCAGTGACGCGAAGCTCCCACGCCTGGTCCGAGCCGAGAGCGGCGGCCAAAGCGGCTACGACTTCGTCATCTTTTTTGATTTTCCCGAGTTCGACAGCGGCGTCGGCGCGATCCGCGAAGTCGCCGGCGTTTTTCAGCTGATAGAGCCATTCCCTTTTTTCTTTGTGAAAATCGGCGGATTTCAGAAGGTGCCCGCCTTTGTCGAACAGAACCATTACGGGAGCGGAATCGGACGGCAGCGAAAATGTTTCGCTTTCCTTGGTGACGAAAATGGAACGAGTTTTCGCCCCGGAAGGCGTGGTGATTTCGACGTCGACAGGAACGCGAAAGATACCGACTTGGCCTTCGACCTTTTGGGTTTGTTTTACGGTGAGCGCCACCTGGTGTTTGGCGTCGTTGTAGGAGTAAGCGAGATCAAATTTCGGCGCGCCCGCTCCATAAATCCACTGGTCGAAGAATTGCTGGATGTCGATGTGATTGGCTTCGTCGATCGCCTTGATGAGGTCAGCGGTGACGACATTTTTGCCGTGATTGACTTCGAGATAGTGTTTGAGGCCACGGAAGAATGCGTCTTCGCCGATTTGGTGGCGAAGCATATCCAGCACCCAGCCGCCTTTGGTATAGGCGTTGCCATCGAATTCGCTGGAGTCGTCAAAATCGTGGCGCACGATGGGATTGTTGTAGAGATTTGTTTGGCTGAACCAGGCGCGGGAGTTGGACCAGCGCTCGTATTCGCTCACATCTTTCGGATAGTGGGATTCGCTCCAGACGGTTTCGAAGAAAGTGGCGAAACCTTCGTTGAGCCAGATATTTCCCCAGTCGCGGCAAGTGACGTAGTCGCCGAACCATTGATGGGCAAGCTCGTGGGAAATGAGATCGTCGGCGTCGCCGGGAAATTCAGGGACGAGTTTGGCGTCGCGCAGCGAGCTTGCGGTGTTGGTGGTGGCGCTGGAATTTTCCATGCCGCCGGCGACGAAATCGTCAACCATAACTTGCGAATATTTTTCCCAGGGATAATCGACGCCCAATTTTTTGCTGAAGAGTTCGATCATGGCGGGAGTGCGCTCGTAATTTACGGTGAGGCGGTCGCCGCGGCCTTTTGGCGCGTAGTAAGTGACCGGCATTTTCTTCCAAGACTGTTTCACTTCGTCGAATTCGCCGGCGACCACGGTAATCAAATAGGTGGAGCTGGGAACGGATTCGCGCCAGGTCCAAGTTTTTGTGCCGCTGCCGGAGTCAACGACGTTGATCAGTTTGCCGTTGGAAATAGTGATCCAATCGGACGGGACGGTGAGGATGGTTTCGGTGGTGAGGCGGTCATTGGGATAATCGTAGGTGGGCAAGTAGTAGCGGGTGTCTTCGGATTCTCCCTGCGACCAGACTTGCCTGGGGCGATTCGGGTAATTTTTGTCCGGCAAAATAAAGTAGAGGCCTTTGGAGGGGCGGCCTTCGTAGCGGATTTCGACTTCGAATTTGTCGCCGAAGTGAGCAGCGGCGGGAAGAGGAACGATGAGCTTGGCGTCGGTGGTTTCAAATTTCGCAGCGGACTTATTTACGGTGACGGATTGAATGATGAGGCCGACGGAATCGAACGCGATTTTGGAAATGTTGTCGCGCAAAATGGAGATGGAGTGGGTGACGTCACCGATAACTTTTTTGTGTTCGAGATCAAAGCGCAGGGCGATTTTGGAATGTTGTAAGTCGTAATCGCGGCTTCGCGCGTAGGGCTCGTCGGCGCGGGCAGCGCAGGCGGTGAAGCAAAGCACAAGCGTGGCGGCGATGGCCGGCCATGATGCGCGGATTTTGCGGCGGAAGTTCTTGCACAGTGATTGCATGCTCATTCGTTTTCTCTCCATAAAATCAGACGTTGCCGCGAACGGATTCGCGGCCGTGAATGGTGTGACCCGCGCCGGTGAGCGCGGAAATCGCGGCGTGCAACTGCTCGCCGGCGACAAATAGGTAGTCAGTGTCAAACGTAGACACCGCAAGAATGCTGACGCCCGCAGCGGCGAGCGCGGAGGCTAACGTGGACAGCACGCCGACTTCGTTGAGTGCGAAGGGTCCGTGAACCTGGAGCGAGCGCCAACCCTTTTGCGCGGCGACGCTGGGCGGCACGTTGTTTTCTTCGCAGATGATGGACAGCTCGTCGCGCGTGCGAGTGACCGAGAAGAGAGTTCCCTGCTCTGCCCACGCGGGCACTTTGGCATCTGGCACGAAACGAAGAATGGCGAAGCGTTCCGGCAAGATGGTCAGAGTAAGGGTTCGCGCGGTGAGCGTCATTGTCCTAGAGCAAACTCCGCACGATGCCGCCGTCGACGGCGATGGAAGTGCCGTTGACGTAGCTGGCGCGCTCTGACGCCAGAAAGGTGACGACCGCTGCGAACTCTTCCGGCGTGCCGACGCGGCCGGCGGGAATCTGGCGCGTCCAGTTCGCGAAAACATCGTCGGAGTGCGCGCCAGTGCGCGCGGAAATGCTGCCGGCCAAATGGTCGAGGCGATCGGTGCGAGTGTACCCGGGGCAGACGTTGTTTACGGTGATGCCGTGCGCGCCGTATTCATTGGCGAGGGTGCGCGCCAAACCGGTTACCGCGGAACGCAGGGAGTTGGAGAGCAGCAGGCCGTCGACCGGCTGCTTGACGGCGTAAGAGGTGATAGTAATCAGGCGACCCCATTTTCTTTTTTGCATGCGAGGAAGCGTTTCGCGAGCGAGAAAGACGGTGCTCATCAGGAGCTGATCGACGGCAGCTTGCCAGTCAATGGTATTAGTTTCCGCAAATAGTTTAGACGGCGGGCCGCCGGAATTGGTGACACAAATGTCGATGCGGCCGAAGCGGTGTTCGACTTGGGCGACGAATTGGGCGACGGCGTCGGAGTTGGAAACGTCGACGGCTTGCGAGAAGACTTTGCGACCGGTTGCGGCGTGAATGCTGTCCGCGGCGCGCTGCAAATCAGCGGCATTGCGCGAGCAGATGGCGACCTGCGCGCCTTCGCGGGCGAGTTCGTGGGCGACGGCGCGTCCGAGACCTTTGCTGGCCGCCGCGACGATGGCGACGCGGCCTTGTAGCCCTAAATCCATTGCGGAGACCTCATTCCAAGCGGCTGATACTCTCGCGAAAGAGGGCTCGGCGTCAAATTTTCGCGCTGTTTACGCGTTGCGCACACGCGCGCTGGCGACGGGCGCGGAGTGCGGCGCTGACGAAAGTGTCTAAAAATATACTGTCCTCTGGTACGCCGGTCCTATCGACCCGATATGTGCTGCCCGGCAAGATGCGGATGACAGCAAATTAGAGAATTTAAATCTTAGCTTTGAGGAGCACGTCCCCATGCAACGCAAAATGATGCTTTTCGCTGCGGTGGCAAGTCTGGCGATGATACCGTCGGCGCGAGCGCAGGAATTGAGCGCGGCGGCGACCGCGAATGAGGCGCCGGTGGTGGCGGTTCGGGTGGCAGCGCCGGTACCGAATGGAAAGATCACGTGCCGCGGAGTGGCGAACGTTCCGATGACGGCTGACGCAGCGCAAGCGCTGCCAATGCAGATTGTGGCGAACGTTAACTGCGGGGCGGATGTGACGATTCTTTCGGACATGGATAGCTACACGGTGTCGGTGCGAACGGCGGAAGGATACACCGGCTACGTTGCGGCGATGTATGTGCGGAAAGCGGCGGCGCCGAAAGCAGTCCGGCAGATGGATTCGGCGGCGATACAGAACGGGGTGGTGCGATGGCAGCCGGCGGCGAAGGGCTGCACGGAGTTCATCACTAATGGAACCGTGGTTGAGTCGCTGACCGCGAACGGGATCACGGTGCAAGTTTCGCTGCACGATACCGGCTGGAAATTTCGCGCGAACGTAGCAATCGCGAATGGCGGGACGCAGCATGTGGACATCACTCCGGCGATGTTTTCGCTGGACAGCACATCGCGATCGCTGGCGTATCAGGATCCGGAAAAGCTGGCGAAAAATATGACGCATCAAGTGCTGTGGACGGAAGCGAGCGCCGGGACCGGGAATCACAAGGGGCACACCCCTGCTTCGACGCCGGCCGCCGCTAACGCGATGAACGCTTCGTACAAAACGACTGGAGATGCTTCAGCGACCGCGCCGAATTACTTGATCCAGCAGCAATATGCGGAGATGGAAGCGGTGCACGATCAGAGTACGCAGACCATGGTGAATACGTCGGCGCAAGTGGCGAAGCTGGCGCTGAAACCGGCGGCGATTCAGCCGAACAGCAAGGCGGCGGGGTCGGTGTGGTTCGAACATGAGAAGAATGCGCAGAATCTGGTGCTGCGCGTTCCGGTGGGAGAGCAGACGTTTGAGTTTCCGCTGTCGTTCTCGAAGTGAAAAATGAAGTAAAGAAGTAGCGAAGTAACGAGAAACTACGACGCGTCGGGAGCAAGATCCCGGCGCGTTTTTTGTGTTTTTGGGGTTTCGATACTTCGATACTTCGTCTTCGCCAGTTCTCATGTAAAATTTGCGGCGATGCCTGTCCAATTTCAGATGGCTTCCGACCAGTCGCTGCTCGTTTCGTTTTCGAACAAGGTCACGCTGGATGCGCATCAGAGCGTGCGCAAACTTTTGCGGCTTTTGGCGGCGGAGCCGGTTCCGGCGATTCGCAATTTGCATCCCGCTTACAATTCGATTTTGATTCAGTTTGATGCGCTGAAGATGGAACATCGCGAGCTGAAAGCGATTCTGCGGAAATATCTGCAGCGTATGCGTCAGGTGAAGCTTGCGGCTCCTCGGGAGATCGAGATTCCAGTTTGCTATGGCGGAGTTTATGGACCGGACCTGACGGAGGTCGCTGCGTTGCATGGGTTGGCGGCGGACAAAGTGATCGAGCTGCATTCGTCGCGTACGTATATTGTGTATTTTTTGGGATTTGTGCCTGGCTTTGCGTATCTGGGAGAGCTGGCGGCGGAACTTTTTACGCCGCGGATGCAAACTCCGCGGCGGGCGGTGCCAGCGGGGAGCGTGGGGATTGCGGGAAATCAAACTGGCGTGTATCCGTTTGCGACTCCGGGAGGGTGGAGAATTCTGGGCCGCACGCCGGCGAAAATGTTTCGCGCGGACAACGATACGCTGAGTCTTTTGTCGGTGGGAGATCGCGTGCGATTCAGGGCGATTTCCGCGGAAGAATTCGCGGCGTGGGAATCGATGTGAGCGAAATTCTGGTGGACTCGCCGGGAATGTTGACCACGGTGCAGGATTTGGGACGCTATGGTTTCGGCGCCATGGGAGTTTCGGCGTCTGGCGCGGCTGATGCGGTTTCTTTGCGGGTCGGAAACCGGCTGGTTGGAAACGCGGAGAATGCGGCGGCGCTGGAAATGACTTTGCTAGGCGGAACATTTCGTTTTCCGCAAGGGTCGATTTTTGCGCTGGCGGGGTCGGATTTTGGCGCGAGTCTGGACGGCGTGTCACTTCCGCTGTGGAGCGCGATGCAGGCCGCGGCGGGGCAGACTCTGCGGGCGGAGTCGACGCGTAGTGGCGCACGATGTTATTTGTGCGTGCACGGCGGGATTGCGGTGAAAGATTTCTTGGGCAGCGCGTCGACGCATCTGCTCAGCGGGCTTGGCGGCTATGAAGGGAGGGCGCTGCGTAAGGGAGACGTGCTCGGCGTTGGGCCTTCTACCGCTGCATTTCGCGCGAGGAGTGTGGCGCACGCGGCGCTTCCGCGGTTCGTGCCTAGGAAAGTGCTGCGGGTTACGGCGGGTCCGCAGAGTGAATGGTTCGGCAAGGTGGCGCAAAAACTTTTTTACGGCAACACCTATCGCATAGCGGAAGAATCCAATCGCATGGGGCTGCGTTTGCAGGGCGCGGCTGTAGCGCAGAGATCCGGTAAGGAAATGATTACGGAAGGCGTTTCGCTGGGGGCGGTGCAGATTACCGCTGGAGGATTGCCGATTATTCTGTTTGTCGAGCAGCAGACCACCGGCGGTTATCCGAAAATTGCAAATATGATTTCCGCGGATTTACATAGTCTTGGTCAGCTGCGTCCGCGCGATGAAATTCGGTTTGAGCTGGTCAGTTGGAATACGGCGCGGACGCTTTTATTGGCGCGGGAAAAATTATTGGCGTCCAAAGGACTTATTGCGGAATGAAGACCATCGACCTGAATTGCGATATGGGCGAGTTTCCGGAGGCGATTTCCGACGGAACGCAAGAGGCGCTGCTGCCTTTCTTCACGAGCGTGAACATCGCTTGCGGCGGACATGCGGGCGATGCGCAAACCATGCGCACTACGATTGAGCAAGCGATGCGATTTGGCGTGGCGATTGGGGCGCATCCTGGGTATGCGGATCGTCCAAATTTTGGCCGGCTGGAACTTGATCTTTCTGCGGATGCGGTTGCGGAATCGGTTTGCGAGCAAGTTTGGTGCTTGGCGGAAATTGCGGCTGGTCTGGGCGCACGGCTTGCGCATGTGAAGCCGCACGGAGCGCTTTACAACCAGGCGGTGCACAGTCAGTATCTTACGGTGGCGATTGCCAAGGGCGTGGCGCGGTGGTGCGCCGCGACTCCAAAAAACGATCGCTCGGGTGGATCGGTCGCGATGAAAAACCACAACGGTGGTGGCGGCGACACCCCGCCAAAATTTGACGTTGTGATGGTTGGCTTGGCGGGCTCGCCAATGCTGGATGTTTTTCGCGAAGCTGGCTTCCCTAGCGCCGCCGAAGCCTTTGCGGATCGGCGTTACGAAGCAAACGGAACGCTGCGCCATCGCAAGTTTGAAGATGCGCTGATTCGCGACCCGGCACAGGCGGCGGCGCAAGCAGTAAGCATCGCGCAGCGCGGGACGGTGATCGCCAGCAATGGCGTCGAAGTTCCGGTCGCCGCGCAAACGATCTGTCTACACAGTGATACTCCAGGCTCGGTGAAGATCGCAGCCGCGGTTGCCCACGCTCTTCGCGAATCTGGAGTCACCGTTTCCCCGCTCGAGATGTGAACCCAGCAATTGCCATAAGGTCTCAGATATGAGACACTCGCTTCGTGAAGGTCGCGATCTTTCATCCGGCGGCCAGGTCCGCGATACGTTCCTTTCCGGAAGATGTGCGCCGCGAGATCGGCAAGGCGATTTTCGATCTGCAAAAAGGGGCCGTACTTGGAATGCCCTTAGCGCGAACGATGCCTTCCGTGGCGGCCGGAGTTTCAGAACTTCGGATGCGCGACCAGCGTGGAATCTATCGAACGTTTTATTATGTGAGTTCGCCGCAGGGCATTTTGATTCTTCACGCATTCGTGAAGAAAAGCATGGAAACGCCGAAACCCGAGATCGAACTGGCTAGAAAGCGACTGAAGGAGTTGTCCCATGAAGAGAGTTAAATCTGTGGTCACTACTTCTGCGGCTGAATTGGCGGAGGCGCTGGGCCTGCGTCCTGTTGATGGGGCGGAAATCGAACTCCGTAGCGATCTCAATACAAAGATTATTGAAGTAATTCAGCGCAGAGGCTTAACCCACGCGCAGGTGGCTCATCTGGCGCGTACTTCCCGCACTCGGGTTACCGCGATTATGAATCGCAATACCAAGGACATCTCCACGGACCTGTTGCTGCGGGTGCTTTACGCGCTTGGCTACACCGCCAAGATTACCGTGCACAAGGCCGCGTAGGTTCGATTCTTACAAACCGGGCCAGGGCCCATTGCCCTTCAGATGCTTCGTACAAAAGAGAAGGCGGGCAACGTTGTT
>DASXMB010000024.1:0-193896 GCA_036495905.1 Candidatus Acidiferrum sp. | reverse complement strand
GCTTGGGCACCCCAGCCCACCGTGGACGCGGACTACGCGCAATTCGTACGCGACACCGGCTTCGATTACGAACGCGACATTGACCGCATCTCTATCGCGGTCATGAAGCATGGACCCGACAGCACATTTTTCGTTATCGCTGACGGACGCTTCGACCAGCGCAAGATCAATGGTTACGCATTGCAGTCCGGCTCGAAACAAAATTCGGGTGGCCACGAAATTTTCACCGTTCCGCTGAACGGCAACCCGCGCAAAATCTCTTACACGTTTCTTGGCAAGGGCAGAATCGCCATCACCGATGACGCGAATCTTTTCGCGTTGCTTTCTTCACCTCGCAAAGGCGCTGAAGCGGAGCAATGGCAGGAGCGATTCGATCGTTTGGCTGGCTCACCTGTATTTGTGGTCATCCAGCAAGACGCTGGCACCGGCTCCGCGCTTGCGACGCAAGCCCCTGGGGGAATGTCGTCACCGCAGCTCTCGGCGTTGCTCGATCAATTGCAATGGATCACTTTGGCCGGGAAGCCGGAAGGCGACAGATTGCACGTGGTGATCGAGGGCGAATCCGCCACAGAAGCTACGGTGCGTCAATTGGAGACGCTGCTGAGCGGTTTGTTAACGCTGGCTCAGGCAGGCCTCAACGGCCCGCAAGTGCGCGGGCAGCTAGATTCGAGCGAACGAGACGCTTACCTTGAAATGCTGAAGAGTGCGGAGGTTTCTCGCATCGGACGCGGCGAAACGAAATCGATTAAATTGGTATTCGATGTAACTCCAAAATTTCTAGATGCCGCCCGAATGTCATCGCCTGTGGTACCCGAACCGCAAACTCCGCAAAACAAAGCTCCTGCGAGAGCCGTTCGTCGCAAATAAATCGTTCGCGAACATTTCGATGCAATGCTTCGTTGGTGGGTACAACTCACAAATGCTGACTTGAATCTTGCGGCTTAGTCGCCCGTCGCAGCGGCGGTAGCGCGCATATAGCGCCAGGGATTTATGGGCGCATTGTTCATGCGCACTTCGTAATGTACGTGCGGCCCCGTCGAGCGGCCACTGATTCCGGTATATCCCAAAACTTCGCCGCGCTTCACGCGCGTTCCTGGCACCGCTGAAAATGAAGACAGATGCGCATACCACGTGGTAATTCCAAATCCGTGGTCGATCACGACCAGGCGTCCATAGCCGGCGTGATTTTCCGCGATGGTTACGACGCCATCTGCAGTCGCATGCACCGGAGCGCCGTAGTCAGATGCCACGTCGACTCCAGTGTGAAATGCGCCTTCTCCGCTAAATGGATCCAGACGTTCGCCGAACCCGTCCGTAATGTGTCCCAGCACCGGCCAAATCGATGGCGTGTAAGTGGAATCCGCAAAACTCATGGTCGGCATCAAGCGCAGCCCGCCGCTGGAAACGGCGATTACAGCCGCGTTGCGCTTCAAGAATGTGTACTGCTCAACCGAGCGGTCAAACGCATCCTGCGGCGTCACCGGGTTGTCGCCCTGATCGAAGGCCGCCGGGTGGTAGCGCAACACTCCGTAGGTCATCGCGACTTCTGTGGCGAGCGATTGTAAGGAGTCTAGGCGTTGGTTGGTATCGTTAACCGTGCTCTGCAATTGCTGATATTGCTTTTTCAAAGTTTGCTGATCGTGACGAAGCGCGTTGTAGTTGCCAACCTTCCATAGCATCCGCGAGTAAGAACCAATTGCCACGACGGTACTAATACCGCCTATCAGCGCCAGAATGGCCAGGCCATGCAGCACATACGCCGGCACAATGTGCTTCCGGAGCTTGCCCGGCGTCGAAGCGATAAAAAACGTGTAGGTCTTGCCTTTCAACATTACGATCGAGGCCCCCAGGCCTTGCTACGGTTTGATGCGAGAGCACCCTGCCAAATATGCGCTCGGGCTCTATTAATGATACCAATTTGAAACGAATCCAGCCCCTCTTGCGGTCTTACTGCCTGTCGGTATCCTAGTTTTCGTAGACGGTACAGTCAACCCTGTATTTCACTGTTTAAAGAACAGGCTGCGCAAAGCTGTTCCCTGTACCATGGGACAGGCGGGATAATCCTCGGTTGTTAGACGAATCTGACACCACTTTGGTCAGTTTCCGGAAAGCCTGCCCAAAAGCGTATCCGCCGATACGAAACGAATGCGAAAAACCGAAAACGATATCGTTGAGAGGCTAAAATCCTCCTCCCGCTTGGCTGCCGCGGGGCGGCGATCACTGCCTATGGGGATAGGCGATGACGCAGCCCTATTCGTCCCAACACCCGGATATCAGACAATTCTGACCTGCGATTGGTTTCTCGAAGGCACTCATTTTCTTCGCGAAAAACATCCCGCCGATTCGGTTGGCTGGAAGTGCCTGGCTCGCGCGCTAAGCGATGTAGCGGCGATGGGAGGCAAGCCCCGGTGCTTCTTGCTCAACCTCGCGTTGCCAAAAACACACATCGGGCGCTGGTTCGACGACTTTCTTGGCGGGCTGAATCGCGCAGCTCATAAATTTGCCTGCCTCCTTGTTGGTGGCGACACTAGTCGCCAAGAGAAAATCCTAATTAATGTGACGGTCATAGGTGAGGTCCGCACCGGTCAAGCGGTGCTAAGGTCTGGAGCCAAGCCGGGCGACGCCATCTTCGTCAGCGGCCGCCTGGGCGAGGCCGAACTAGGCCTGCGCCGGCTTCGCAAGACGAAAGGACGCGTGCACAAAAGCGACCTACGTTTGAAGAAGCACCTCTACCCAGAGCCGCGCTTCGCGCTAGGCCAATGGTTAGCCAAAAACCGCCTGGCCACCTCAATGATGGATCTTTCCGATGGCCTCTCCACCGACTTGCATCGCCTCTGTGCCGCCAGCCGTGTTGGCGCCCGAATCGACGCCACCAAAATCCCGACGGTTAAAATTCGCGGCAATGACATTTTATTTCGCACTCGCCAAAGCATCGGCCAACCCAAGAATAGACCACGTATAGCCTTAGACCTCGCCCTAAATGGAGGCGACGACTACGAACTGCTCTTCACTGTGCCCAAGGCTAAATTAGGCGCGATACCGGCCTCCTTCAAGTCGACGCGCCTGACCTACGTCGGCGTGACCAGTTCCACAAAGCGAATCGTCCTCACGGATTTCGCGGGCGCGGAAGCACTAATGCCTTCAGATGGTTGGGATTCCTTTCGCAGCTAATTTGTCGAAAAAAAGGGAGGGCCAACTTGGCCCTCCCTTTGCGAATTATTGTTTGAGGATCTTAAAAGAAGAACCGTGCGGAAACTTGCATTTGTCGCATGTTCGTCGCCGTTGTTGTATAGGTGTTAAAAAATGGCGACGCAAAGCTGTTCACGTAACCGGAGAAGTTGGGATGGTTGAGGACATTAAACATCTCCCAACGCAGCTGGAAGCTCTTGCTTTCCGTGAACTTAAATTGCTTAGCGAAGGCGACATCGAAGTCGGTTAGACCCGCAAGTCGCAGGTGATTCCGGCCACTAGTTCCATCATTACCGAGCAGGGGTTCAGTAACCGGAAGATTTGTCGGTTCCGTAAATGTAGCGGGATTATTCAACGGCACTGGATGGAGCTGGGTTGCGTCTCCGTTTAACACTGAAGTCACGGTGCCATTGGCCGGGTTTGCCGTGCCATTTAGCAGCAGGTCGTTGATGCCGAAGATTGGCGCGGCAAACACGGTCGCCGGGAGTCCTGATTGAGCACTAAAGATGCCGCTTTGGCTCCAGCCTGCCAGTAGGTATTTCATCGCACCGCTGGAACCCCGTCCAAACGGCAGGTCATAGTTGTAGCTCAGTACGAATCGATTGCGAATGTCGAACTGAGAATTAGCGCGATTAAAAGACAACGGCTTCGACGCGTCAATTAGATTAGGACTGTCATTTACCAACACTGCCAATGCATCCGAGGTATCATCCAAGCTATGGGCCCACGTGTAGTTAGCGTCAAACGTCAGCCCGCGTTTAAGGCGCTGAATGAGCTCGACTTGTAAAGCATTGTAGCTGGAAGTCCCGATGCTTTGGACTTGGGTAACATTGTCGAAGCGGGGATCAATCAGATTATTCGCCGGACCAAATGTTCCGCCCACTTCGTTTTGAAACGCGGCAACAAACTCCGCCTGCCGCGTATTCTGGTCGGCGAGGCTGGTCGCAGGCGCAGGCCGATTGCCCGGGGCGACTAGATTTATCGGCACGCTCACCTGCAAATGGTCGCTGTGGGTGCCAACATAGGTGGTCTTAAGGACCATATCCGGCCTTATCTGGTACTCCACACCAAAATTCCATTGTTGGTTGCGCGGATTTTGCAGATTTTGCTGCACTGGACTTAGTGTTCCGAAATCCACCTGATTCGGATCAAATGAGCCGAGAGCCGCGATTGCTTGAGCTTGAGCTGTGGCCGTTCCCGCCACCAACGCGGCGAGCGTGTTGCCACTAGTGAAATTTCCAGCGCTGATGCTCACGCCATTGATAAAAGGTGCCGAAAACTGAACGTTCGAAATGGGGTTTTGGTAGATGAAATCGTATGCAATGCCGTACCCACCCCGAAGTACGAGCTTTCCTCGGCCCGGGTTCCACGCAAACCCCAACCGCGGTGCGGGATTCCAGTTGCGATGAAATACGTCACCTCCCACGTCAATTCCACCCAGTGGACCCGTGCCGATTGTGCCCAACGGTTGAGTGTTGTGGGGGTCCAGGTTGGAAACAAGGTTCTGCCCTTCACTAACTCCACCAGACGATTCCAGGCGAAACCCCAAATTAAGCGTCAGCGTGCTGGTGAGACGGAAGTCGTCCTGGGCAAACATGAAGGCGTCTAGCGCGAAGTTATGGCGAGTAAAGTTGCCGACTTGCTGAAAAAAACCGCTGGGAGTTCCGCTTTGGAAATCGGCAACTGAGGCGAAACTGATTTGCCCCCTTGAGAAGAAGTCCGAGGTACTGGGGGATTGATATCGATTAATGTCCGCTCCAAACTTGAACGTATGACGGCCTTTCGCCCAGGAAACTGTGTCGAGATATTGGAACGTGTTCTGGGTTCGTCCCTGCGGAATAATTACTGATTCCCCAAAAGAAGATTGACCGCTGATTTGAACAAGCGGACCCAACGGAAATGGTGAATTTGCCGGGAAATCGGGATTGCTTCGCCCGAAAGCGAACCTAAATTGGTTGGCAATTTGCGTCGTGATCGTGGAAGTGTATCCGAGGTTGAACTCACGAGCAGTCGACGTCGTCGACGCACCGAAGCCTGGCAGATTGGACTGCACGAAAGTAAGTCCCGGCGAAACCTGTTGCAGCGGATTTTGTCCGTATTTTACGGTCAACGTGTCCTTACCGCCACGCAAAAGTTGGTCGACGCGCAAAGTCCATAGATTGGCGTTCAGACTATTAGCCGAAGTTCCTGTGAGTGTCCCCGTGGCGGAACTTGGCGACCCATTGGATTTAAAAAGCGCCAGTGTCGTCGGGTCCGTAATTCCCGCGGCTTGCGCGGTTGTCAGCACATTAGCAACGGTGGTGCTTCCAGCCCCCCGGGTACGATCGACTTCCCACGTTCCGTAAAAGAACGTATGATCTTTGTAAATAGGAGCTCCGAACGTCACTCCACCTTGGTTTTGGATTATTGGTGTCGGATTACCGGACTGGTCAAAGTAGTCGCGGGCATTTCCTAGCGCATTGTTCTGATGATACCAATAAGCCGAGCCGTGGTATTGATTGGTTCCGCTCTTGGTGATGATTTGGACCTGCGATCCAGAATTGCGCCCAAATTCGGCGTCAAAATTATTGGTAATCACTTTTACTTCTTGCACCGAATCCTGGCTCATCACCAATCCGCCGCCTTCGCCGGTAGTGGCAATATCGGAAGCGGTTACGCCATCCAGCGTAATATTATTTGCTCGTCCCCGTGATCCGTTAGAATTAAAACTCCCGGCGCCAAGGAATGGATTGTCTTTGGTGACTGGAACCGTGCCGGGGGACAGCGTCGCAAAATTTACTGGGTCGCGGTTCTGGTTCGGCAACGCGATCGCTTCTTGTGCAGTGATCGAATCGCTCATCTGAGCCGTTGCGACGTCCAACGTGGGAGTTGCGCCAGCTTCCACGGTGACGGTCTCGCTGACATTCCCCAACTGTAGATTGGCGTCAACCCTTGTTTTCTCTCCGCTTCGGACCAAAACATCCTGAGTGAAGGTCTTGAATCCGTCTTTTTCGACGGTTATCCTATAACTCCCAATTTTCAATTGTGGTATCGAATATTCGCCTGACTGATCGGTGATCACGACGTGTACCGCATCCGTGCTAAGACTTCGGATTGTCACCCTTACGCCCGCCACAGCCGCACCGGTTGCATCTAGTACGGTCCCCTGCACGTCACCTGTCAAATCCGCGATCGCTGGTACCGAAATCGCCAAAACCGCCAGCGCGACGATAAACCAGCGCCTCATAATACTGCTCATAGACTCCCTGCCTTTCGGTGGTGTACCGTTTTTGATTGTTATTGCCGCAAGTCTTCGCAGGTCGAATCGCCAGGCCCTGCGTCCCCACTTGAATCTCAGCAATTTCTAACCCATGTTGCTAATTGTCGGCTTCGCGTTGAACGGCTTGAAGTTAGATACTGGAGGGAATATAAATTTAGCCCGCGCGAACCGATGTTTTATACAACTATGTGGAGAGCAAGGCTCGAGTTCGTTTTTTGGAATAGTGCAATGAGCCGGGCTCAGCTAACTGCTACGTTATTTGATTTGCCAAATTGAAAGTCTAGACTCCTGGCCAATCTAGGAGCGGCGTTGAGTACAGGGTGGCGCCGCTCTCCTAATCAGTCCTAACGGTCAATAGCCTTCCTAAAAGTTTCTTTGTATCTTCCCCTACGCAAGCGACGGGGTTTCCACCTTCTCGGCCATTTCCACTTTTCTGCCAGCAAAACCGGAAACGTCCCAGGAGGAACCATGCACGGATTTTTCACGCAGAGATTTTTCGTCCTAGGTCTTATTTTTGTCGGATTTTCTCCTGTTGCAAACGCGCAACAGAAACCAATCCGCGTAAACTGCGGCGGCCCTGCTTACACCGATGCGAAGGGTCATCTCTGGCAGGCCGACACTGGCTTCAATGCCGGCAGCGAATTTACCCTCGCGGCGAACGTAACTGGCACTACAGATCCCGCCCTCTACCGAACGCAACGTTGGAACGCATCGCGAACCA
Organism: Candidatus Acidiferrum sp.; assembly: GCA_036495905.1. Lineage (GTDB taxonomy): Bacteria > Acidobacteriota > Terriglobia > Acidiferrales > UBA7541 > Acidiferrum. Next base: position 186,727 of record DASXMB010000024.1, on the reverse strand, counting down.
CCGCGCTCATTTACAGCTTCCCCGTCGCCGACGGCTCATATCAGGTAAATCTGTATTTCGCGGAAACGTTTGCCTCCACGCAACACCCCGGCGCGCGCGTCTTCAACGTAAAAATTCAGGGTGAACCCGCATTCACCAATTTGGACGTTTTCGCGGCAGTCGGTGCCAACAAAGCTCTCGAAAAAACCGCGACCGCCAATGTCGCCAACGGCAGATTAACCATCGAATTCGATGATGAAGTTCAAAACGCTGAAATCAACGCGATCGAAATTCTTCCCACCGCGTCCTCGGGCCCGCAGCTCAGCCTGAACTTCAAATATCCCGATGGTACTCCCGTCGCGGGCACGCTCGCCTACACCGTCACATCAACTCTCCTAACTTTTCAAGGCAGCGAACCGCTCACCAACGGACAAGTATCCGCCGCGCTCTTCGCATCGCCAAGCGCCCTTGGAATCAGCGCACAATTTCAGGTCAAGTTAAGTTTGAAAGATACCGCCGGGCGCACGCTATGGGAATTGAACGTCGGCATGAATCCGGCCGACGTGAATCTCGCCGCGGTCTTGAATTCCGCGCTCAGCGTAACCGTGCAAAAAATGTAAGACACCCAGTTCGCGCACAGAATCAACTGGGCGCAACAGTGCCGGTCGCGGTCGGCTTGGGTGGCGGACTTGCGGGTGGCGGCTTTTCCTTTGGCGCTGCTGGCTCATCTTCTGTCGGCGCGGTGTCCGGCGTATCGACGTTCACTTTATGCTCCACGGCCTGCTGCTCCAGTGGAACAACGTTCGCGAAATCCAGCACCGGCAATCCTGCCAGCGCACCTTGCATAAACTCCAGCCAAATCGGCAAAGCCGCGCGCGCCCCTGTTTCTTTCTTCCCCAGGGAAATTTGTTTGTCGTCAAAGCCTACCCACACCCCTGCAGTAATCTGCGGCGTGTATCCGATGAACCAGGCATCCGTATAATCCTGCGTCGTTCCGGTTTTTCCTCCCGCGGGGCGCCCCAGCGCCTTCGCCTGAATCCCCGTGCCGAACTGAATCACTTCTTCCAGCATCGCCGTCATGGTGCGCGCCACTTCCGGTGACACCACGTCATGAATTTCCGGATGCGCCTCTTCCAGCAAAGCGCCGTCATAGCTGGTCACGCGGCGAATCATGTGCGCATCGATGCGAATCCCATCGTTCGGAAAAACCGTGAACGCTGACACATGTTCAATCAGCTTCATGTCCGCTGAACCCAGCGCCAGCGGCAGATATGGCGGCAGCGGCGTCGTAATTCCAAATCGCTTCGTCACATCCACTACCGACGAAATCCCGACCTTTTCCGCCAGCTTCACGGCCGGCACGTTTCGCGATCCGGCCAGCGCCCTTCGCAGGGTAATATTTCCTTCGAATTTCTCGTCGTAGTTCCGCGGTGAATATGGTTGCCCGCCGCTCATCACCGTAAATGGCGCATCCAGCACCGTGTCGAACGGCGTCGAGCCTTTCTCCAACGCGTCCGCATACACATAAACTTTGAACGAACTGCCCACCTGCCGGTACGCCTGCGTCGCTCGATTGAATTTCGAGTCTTCAAAACTGTAGCCGCCCACCATCGCCTTAATCTCTCCGGTGGAGTTGTCGATTGCGATCATCGCGCCCTGCGGACCAGGTTGCTGCTCCAGTTGCACGCGTACCGTGTTGTCATGCAATTCCAAAATCGAAAATTGCGCCAGGTCTCCGACCTTCAGCAATTCCGCCGGCTTCTTCCGCCCGGTCCACGCAAACTCAGACGGCGAAAGAATTCCTCGATACGGACCAATTTTTATGACCGCGTTTCTTTCATCGATCGAAAGCACCAATCCCGTAACATAACTGCCTTTTTCGATCGGGTGTCGCCAATCCTCATCTTCGTAAACGTCTAGCTTGCCTAAATTATCGCGCAGAATGTTCGCCAGCCCGCCGCGCCAGCCGTGCCGCCGGTCGTAGCTATGCAAACCATCGCGAATTGATTGATTCGCCGCGCGCTGCATCTTGACACTCAGCGTGGTGTAAACCCGCAACCCGCGCTCGTGCACCGCCTCCGTCCCATACGTCGACTCCAAATATTTGCGCACCTCTTCGAAAAAATAAGGCGCCAGATCGTTGCGCGGATATTGCACATGCAAACCTAGTGGAGTTTTCAGCGCCGCCAGTTCTTCCGCGGGAGTAATTTTTCCCTCTTCCTCCATGCGATGAATCACCAGATCGCGACGGGCCAGCGCTCCTTCAGGATTCAGTAGCGGAGAAAACTTCGGTCCATTCACCATCCCGGCCAGCAATGCCGCCTCGGGCAGTTTCAAGTCCGTAATCGTCTTGCCAAAATAAAATTCCGCCGCCGCCGCGAATCCATAATTGCCATGCGCCAAATACACTTGATTCGAGTACATCGTGAAAATCTGTGGCTTCGTGTAACGGCGCTCGATCTGCAGCGCCAGCAGCGTCTCCTGCGCTTTCCGCCGGAAACTGATGTCGCTGCGATCCAGAAAAAGATTGCCGGCCAGTTGCATGGTGATGGTGCTGGCGCCGCCTGCCCGTCGCCCTTTGGTCAGGTGGCGCAACGCCGCCATAAATGTCCGCGGAAAATCGATGCCCCAGTGCTCCTCGAAGTGCTGGTCCTCAATCGAAGTCACCGCGTTGTACAAAACTTTCGGGCATTGTTCGTAGGTCATCAAGATGCGGCGCTGTAATGCGAAACTGCCCACTAGCTGACCATCGTCGGCGTAAACCTCCGTCACCACCGTCGGCCGGTAAGTTTCCAGCGCGCGGATTTCCGGCAAATCGCTGGCATACACAAATAGCAATCCACACGCCGCGCCCAGTACGATCGCGCACAACAGCAGAAACGCCAGCGCCACGCGGTCGATCAACTTCCATCCGCGCAATCGCAACGTAATCGGTGGCAAGCTCAGCATCGAAACATGATTCTAACGCACATGAAAAGCCTCGCGCAGACCCGAAGCATCTCCGAGTTTCCACGATTGGAAGCTGGCGAAAGCGAATGAACGCTAAATCGCTATGCGGGCAGGTAATACTTTTCTCCGGCGCAACCACGGCACAGCGTCCGGCCATCCTTCATCACTTCACGCGAAAAATTAATGCCTTCGCCGCATTCCGCGCACACCACCCGCGGCCCCTTGAATCCCGGCATATCCTCCGGCTTAACTTCTACCTTCACCCATTTACAGTCGAACAAAATGTCATCCGCAAGCTCTGCGTAAGCCTTCTGCTGTCCGATATCTTTTGGCAATTCTGGAAACATTTCTCGCGCCGCCTGCTTGCTCGACTCCTTGGCGGCAACACGAATTGCGCGTCCTGTCTTCAAATCGATAAACGTCGCCGCCACTTTGCCCCAATCGCGAAATTTCAGCGCTCGTTTTCCCAGCCGGCAGTTGGACACCAGCGCCACCGCGTCCGTAACACAGCGATCGATCTCCACGTAAGTGACGATCCGTTTTCGCTCCGCGATCGGGTCGTCAATCCCTAGTTCTTGTAGCCCCAACATCGCCAGCCGCACGCCCAAAACTTGTCCCGCGCACAAGTGTCCATGCGCTTGTGCCGCCAACTCCAAATATTCACTTAGAGATTTCATCGTCGTCACCGTAGCGCAGTTTCCGCAACTTGCCGGAATTAAGGTCTAGCTCTGCGTGGGTTCGGTTTTAGCCCAGGGATGCGGTCGTCGCGCCTCCATAAACACAAACACCGTCATCGCCACCCCGAGTACCGCCAGCACGCCATCGCGAATCACCGTAACTATCGTCAGCGGCTCCGGATTCGCAAAGCAGCCACAATTAATCTGCAGCCCAACGGCGTAGCTGCGCACCACCACCGCAAAAAATCCAAGAATCAGCAGACTCGCCAGCGTGGCCCACGCCCGCAATTGCCAGCCGATCAGCAACAGCAATCCCAGCCCGATCTCCGCGAACGGCAAAGTATGCGCCACAAATTTCACCGCCCACGGAGCCAGCAATTGATAGGAATCCACCTGCAGCGCAAACATCGCCAGCGCAACCCCCATTGGGGGACGCGGCGACATTGTCGGCAAAACAATCTTCGCGTATCCGGCGTAAAGAAAAATTCCGCCAAGCACCAATCGTCCCAGCCAAATCACCACGCGTCGAAAATTCAATGGGCTGGATTGCATCATTTACTTTCGGTCCGCAAGCTATTTCTGCGCCAACAGTTGGTCCAGGAACCCGCGCAAAATATCGAAGCTCATTCCGCCGCCAAACGGATAGGTCTGTCCCTTGGCATGAAAAATTGTCGTCGGCGTCTGATTCACGTTGTACGTCTTGCCGAGCGCCACATCTTTTTCAATTGCGGCATTGATTGCATCGGTCTTCATCAACGCTCGCAGCTTGGCCATTTCCGCTGTCGTCAGCGCTTTGGCCACCGTCCCGTCCACATCCCCACTCTGCTCCCAGCTCTCCTGATTTTGAAACAGCGCCTGTTCCACCGGCTCGAACTTGCCCAACTGCGCTGCCGCTCGCGCATACTGCGCCGCCACCTTCGAATGTGCATGCATCGGCAGCGGAAAATCGCGGTGGATCAAATACACTTTGCCGCTGCTCACGTACTGATCCATCAGCTGCCGGTTCGTGCCCATGTACAGCGCCTTGCACGCCGGGCATTGAAAGTCGCTGAACACTTCCATCGTAATCGGAGCGCTCTTCGAGCCAAATGCCTCGTGGGGATCGACGTCGATCACTCCGGACGCAAGTTGTGCGCCCGCCTTTGCCCCCATCGTCGGTGCCAACAACACGACGCAAACTCCTGCCAAAGCCACCGTCATAGTCCACGCCAAAACTCGCCGACCGATCACGCGCCCTCCCTCGATATTCTAAGCAGTCAGATGCCGCTCGTCACTCCACCGCCCGAATCTACAGATTCTAACCCGAATTTCTTGCCGATGGTGTCGAGCGCTTTGCCTTGTTGTTAAGAATGTCGCAAAGCGGCTTCCGTCCGCCGAAAACTCGCTCGTTATCATCCTCACAGCGGTCATTTGTCGAACACCTCACATCTCAAATATACCGCCCGTAAACAACTGGATATAAGGCGGTTATTTAGGCACTCAAAATACTTGACAAAGTCGCACTCAACTTGTAAAATCCTCCTCCGAGCTGAACTTTGGCATCTCCCTACGCCCGATTTGCTTCCGCTTCGGCAAAAATTTAAGTCTCGACCTAGGCCGCCAACACCGGCCAGTTTCAGGAGGAATACCAAGTTATGAGCAAGATTATTGGAATCGACCTCGGCACAACGAACTCAGTAGTCGCGGTTATGCAAGGTGGCGAACCAGTCGTGATCCCCAACCAGGAAGGGGCGCGTACCACTCCTTCCGTGGTCGCTATCACCAAAGGTGGCGAACGCCTCGTAGGACAAGTGGCCAAACGGCAAGCGGTCACCAATCCCGAAAACACAGTTTATTCGATCAAGCGTTTTATGGGCCGTCGCTTCGACGAAGTAGGCGAAGAAATGAAGCGCGTCCCCTATCACGTTGTAAAAGGTTCGCACGACGATGCGCGTATCGATGTTTCTGGCAAAGTCTACAGCCCGCCGGAAATTTCGGCCATGATTCTTGGCAAGCTGAAGTCCGCCGCGGAAGACTTTCTCGGCGAAAAAGTAACCAAAGCCGTCATCACCGTGCCCGCTTATTTTAATGACGCACAGCGCCAGGCCACCAAGCAAGCCGGAGAAATTGCCGGCCTCGAAGTCGTCCGCATCATTAATGAACCTACTGCCGCGGCGCTCGCCTACGGCCTCGACAAAAAGAGCGACGAAACCATCGCGGTTTACGACCTCGGCGGCGGCACTTTCGATATCTCCGTTCTCGAAGTCGGCGCCGGCGTAGTCGAAGTGAAATCCACCAACGGCGATACTCACCTCGGCGGCGACGACATCGACCAACGCATCGTCGACTGGCTGATCGATGAGTTCAAGAAAGAAAACAATATCGACCTCAGCAAAGACCGCATGGCTTTGCAACGCCTGAAGGAGGCTGCGGAAAAGGCCAAAGTCGAGCTCTCGCAAATGATGGAGACCGAGATCAATCTCCCCTTCATCACTGCTGGCGCGTCTGGTCCGATTCACATGCAGCAAAAACTGACCCGCACCCGCCTCGAGCAATTGATGAACGATTTGTTGGAACGCTCCATGAAGCCGGTCAAGCAGGCGCTCGAAGACGCCAAAATGTCGCCGAACGATATTCAAGAAGTCGTCCTCGTCGGCGGTTCAACGCGTATCCCCAAAGTGGTTTCGCTGGTCCGCAATTTCTTCGGCGGCAAAGAGCCTCACAAGGGCGTCAATCCCGATGAAGTTGTCGCAGTCGGGGCGGCCATTCAGGGCGCGGTACTCGGTGGCGAAGTAAAGGACATCCTGCTGCTGGACGTCACTCCGCTCTCGCTCGGTGTCGAAACTCTCGGCGGTGTGATGACGGTGCAAATTCCCCGCAACACCACTATCCCGACGCGCAAAGTGGAAACCTACTCCACCGCTTCGGACAATCAACCCGGCGTGGAAATTCACGTCATGCAGGGCGAACGCAAGTTTGCGAAAGACAATCGTTCGCTGGGCACTTTCAAACTGGATGGAATTCCGCCCGCTCCGCGCGGCGTGCCGCAAATCGAAGTCACCTTTGACATCGATGCCAACGGCATCCTCAATGTGACCGCGAAAGATAAGGCCACCAACAAGGAGCAGAAGATCACCATTCAGTCTTCCACCGGTTTGACTAAGGAAGAAGCCGAAAAAATGCGCGTCGAGGCGGAATCGCATTCCGAAGACGATCGCCGTCGCATGGAAGAGGTCGAAGCTCGCAATCGTCTGGACGGCATCCTCTACCAAGCCGAAAAGATGGTCCGCGAAAATCGCGACAAGATCGCCGAAGCCGATCTCAAGAATGCCGAGGAAGCGATCGAAGACGCGAAGAAAGCAATGACCGAAGGCGGCACTGCGCGGTTGCGCTCCGCGACGGAAAATATCGAGGGCGCGCTGCACAAAATCGCCGAGGTTCTTTACAAGGCCAATCAAGCCGCGGCTGGTGAAGCGCAGCAAGCCAACGCCGCAGGAGCAGGCGCGGCAGGAACTGGCAGCGCAACTGGCGACAATCCCGGAGCCAAGAAGCCTGGCGACGTGATTGACGCCGAATATGTGGACGTTGACGATAACAAACGTCCGAACTAACCAAGCGTGTTAAACAGTCAGTGGTTGCTGGCCAACGGCATCAGTCGCGCCGGTAACTACTGACTGAAATTTTTTTTGCTTAACGAACTATGCCTTCAACGACCAAAACCGATTACTACGAGCTCCTCGGCGTCTCGCGCAAAGCCACCGCCAAGGACATTCGCACTGCTTTCCGCAAACTCGCGCGCAAATATCATCCCGATCTGAATCCCGGAGACAAGTCCTCAGAAGACAAATTCAAGCAATTGCAGGAAGCCTACGACGTCCTCTCCGACGCCAAGAAGCGCCAGATGTACGATCAGCACGGCTTCTACAGTGAAAATATGCAGGGCGGCGCACCGCAAAGTTCTGGCGGCGATGATCCAGACGACGCCCGCGTGAATTTCGATTTCGGCGGATTCGATTTTGGCGGCGGCTCCGGAGCATCCGGCGCAGGCGGCGGAGCAAGTTTTCGCGATCTCTTCAGTCAATTTTTCAAAGGCGGCGGTCGCGGCGGCCCAATGGAAGCTGAGCAGGAAGCCGGCGGCGATCTCGAATATCAAATCGAAATTGATTTCGCCGACGCGGTTCACGGCGCCGTCAAGAAAATCTCTGTCACTCGCATGGATGCCTGCCAAACCTGTCACGGCACCGGCGCCACCGGTTCGCCGCAAACCTGCACTGCCTGTGGCGGCACCGGCACGATTCAGCAAGCCGCCGGGAAAATGCGTTTCAATGTTCCGTGCACACGCTGCGGCGGCACCGGAAAAATCCGCACCGCCTGCCGTACCTGCGGCGGAGAGGGTCGCGTCCGTCAAACCGAAACCATCGACGTCCGAATTCCCGTTGGTGTCGCCACCGGTTCCCGCGTTCGCGTCCCTGGCAAAGGCAATGCCGGAACCATGGGCGCTCCCGCGGGCGACCTCTATCTCTTGGTCAAAGTAAAGCCTCATCCATTTTTCGAACGCCAAGGCAACGACCTGCACACTAAAGTTCCGGTCACCGTCACGGAAGCTTCGCTCGGCGCAAAAGTCGAAGTCCCCACCATCGACGGGCGCTCGCTCGTGCGCATTCCGCCCGGCACCAACAGCGGCAGCACTCTTCGCTTGCGCGAAAAAGGTGTCCCCAGCGCTCGCAACGGCGCACGCGGCGACCAATACGTCGAAATTCAGGTTATCGTTCCCAAGCCCACCGACGAGCGCGTCCGCAATCTGATGAAAGAATTGGAAACACTCGAACCCAGCGATCCGCGAAAAGATCTATTCGCGAAAGCGAATCTTTAAGGAGCATCGATTCGTTAGCCGAAATTTTTATGTCACCGCGAAGAAAAACTCGAGCCAAAGCCGGTTACATGATCAGCGCCGTCGCGGAGCTTTACAAATTGCATCCGCAAACTTTACGTCTCTACGAACGCGTCGGCCTCCTCAAACCCTCGCGCTCCCAAGGCAACACTCGCCTCTATACCGACGGCGACCTCGAACGCCTCGACGTTATCCTCACGCTCGCTCGAGACATGGGGGTTAATCTAGCCGGCATCGAAATCATTCTGAACATGCGTGAAAAAATGGTCGAGATGGAACGCCAGATGACCGAGTTCGCCACGGTAGTTCAGCAAGAACTATCCCGCGTAGCCTCGCGCGCTCAAACCGAAGTCCCTCGCAACGCCATAGTCCGCCACACTCCCCGTCTCCCTCGCCGCGACTCGTAGTTTCTGTTGTTTCGCCGTCGCGCACGCACAACTAAACAAATCACTCCTCACTTGCAGTCAATCCACCGCCCCCTTATGCTGTCCTTCGCGCGAAAACTATGCCCCTGGAAAATTGCCCACTCTGTCGCGGTACCGGCTGGAAGCTGGTCGCCCGTCCCGACGGCGCCAAAAACTCCATGGCCGTAGCCTGCAATTGCGGCATGCAAGACCGCGCCTCTCGCGTCATGGAGCGCGCCCGCGTCCCCAAGCGTTACGAGCACTGTGACTTCGAAAGCTACGTCACCGATCTCGTCGACGGCAAAACCTGGACCGCCCAGCACTCGCAATCGCTGAAACAAGCCAAGTTACTGACGCAAAGTTTCGTTCGCGATTATCCCGGCTCCGCCGAAAAAGGTCTTCTGCTCATGGGCCCTTCTGGGGTCGGCAAAACCCATCTCGCCGTCGCCGCTCTCAAGGAATTAATCAAGCGTGGCCACGCTGGCCTCTTCTGCGACTATCGCGAACTCCTCAAGGAAATTCAGGCCAGCTACAATCCCGCCAGCGAATCCACGGAGATGGCTATTCTCGAGCCCATCCGCAACATTGAAATTCTCGTCCTTGACGATCTCGGCGCCAGCAAACCTTCCGACTGGGTCCGCGACATTGTCGGCATCGTCCTCAACGCCCGCTACAATGAAAGTCGCACCACGCTCATCACCACCAATTATTTCGACAATCCCACAACGGAAGCCGAACCCGCGCGTCTCCCCGGTGGACGCCTCGTCCCGCCCACTCGCGAGGACGCTCTCGAGCAGCGCATCGGCACCCGTATGCGCTCCCGCCTCTACGAAATGTGCCGCACCGTAGAAGTGGTCGCCCCCGATTTTCGCCGCGAAGTCGGCCAAACCGCTCGCCCCAGAGCCTGACCGTGTCCGCTCCGCGCCAACGGCCTTCCACAAAATTGAGCCTAGCTACGATAGTCGACATGCTCAGAGACGGAGACCGTCGCACCATCGGGCGCTCCACCGAACTGGTCAAACTAGTCCTCAACCAACCGCGGAGCTTCCCTCAACTCCTCGCCTGCCTCTGGAGCGACCACCCGGCGGTCCGTATGCGTGCTGCGGACGCCGCCGAAAAAATCTCCGCAACTCATCCCGCACTCCTGCGCCATCACAAAAAAGAACTCCTCGGACTATCCTCCGAAACCACCCAGATCGAGCTCCGCTGGCACCTGGCCGCAATGATTCCTCGCTTGCCACTGACCGCCAACGAAAAACAGCAAGCCACAAAAATCTTGCGGCGCTATCTCGAAGATCGCAGCTCCATAGTAAAAACTTTCGCTCTCCAAGCCCTCGCCGATCTCGCGCAAAACGACGCTGACCTCCGCCAGGAAGTAATCGAACTCCTGGAAAAAGCTATCCGCTCCGGTACCCCAGCCATGAGAGCCCGCGCCCGCAAACTCTTGAAGCATTCACGTAGTTGATCGCTTCTTCGCTTCTGCACACAGACGCTGGTGCTAAACGAGCTTCCAAGCGCCCCGCATTGACACACCCTCAACCCCGCGCGTATCATTTCCACTGTTGCAGCGTTTCGCACGCCCGCAGCATCTTGTCCTCGGTCGACCGCTTCGGCGGTTAACCTCCTTGCACAACCCGGTTGGGAATTCGCAAGGATTTGAATGCAGTGCGTTGGCCGCTTAGCGGCCACGGCAGGAAGTTGACCGCTTAGCGGTCACGACGAAAAGCTGACCGTAAAGCGGCCAGCGCGAAGAAGTTATCTTCTGGAGGCCATCAACCATGTTTTCCGACCACGATAATCCCGCATCCGCATCCGCATCTGCAGCCAGTCCCGCTCAAGAAAACGACGCCAACGCCCGCACTTCGCATCCCGGCACTCCCCAGGAAACTCCCGCCGAACACCCGAGCGATTCCGCTACCGCTCCCGTCATCAGCAACACAGAAATCGCCGAAACCATAAACGCAGCCACGGCCGAGGCCAAAGCCGCTCCTGTGCCTCAGGCTGACGGCGACCCGCGTCCGGAGCAGGCCTCCGCGCCCGTTCCCGCCGCTGAGCACCCAGTCGACGCCGAAGCCGCCGCTGCCGCTGAAGAAGCCGCTGGCTCCGAAGAGATGAGCAAGTTGATGGAGCAGTACGGCGAGCCGCAAGCCGCCGAATCGCAAAACGAAATTATCGAAGTAAAAGTTGTCGCATACACCGAGCACGGCGTCGTGGTCGACATCGGCCAGAAATCCGAAGGCCTCATTCCCGCCGCCGAATTTTCCGAAACGGAAATCCCGCGCCCGGAACCCAACGCCACCATCGAAGTGCAGCGCACCGGAGAGCACAAAGACGGCTACGTCATCCTCTCCTATCAAAAAGTCCTGCGCCGTCGCATGTGGGAAAAGCTGGACACCGTTTTCAAGGCCAAAGAAACCATCACCGGCAAAGTGGTCGATCGCATCAAAGGCGGCTTGGTTGTCGACATCGGCGTCCGCGCCTTCCTCCCCGGCTCGCAATATGACCTTCGTCCCGCCCAAAATCTGGACAATCTTCTCGGTCAGGAATTGCAAGTCCGTATCACCAAACTTAATCGCCGCCGTGGCAACGTAGTCGTCAGCCGCCGCGCGCTGCTCGAAGAAGACCAGCAATCCAAGCGCGCAGCGCTGATGGAAACGCTCCATGAAGGCCAAATCGTTCACGGCCACGTAAAGAACGTCACCGAGTACGGCGCGTTCGTCGACCTCGGCGGCATCGACGGCCTCCTGCACCTCACCGATCTCAGTTGGGGCCGCGTCAAGCATCCGTCAGACATCGTCAAGCCCGACCAGGAACTCGACGTCATCATTCTCAAGTTTGACAAAGAAAAGCAGCGCGTCTCTCTCGGCCTGAAGCAACTCATTCCCGACCCCTGGGTCAACGCCTCGGAAAAATATCCCGCTGGCGGCAAAGTAAAAGGCAAAGTTGTCGGCGTCGTCGACTACGGCGCTTTCGTGGAGCTCGAACAAGGCATCGAAGGCCTCGTCCATGTTTCCGAAATGAGCTGGAACAAAAAAGTGACGCATCCGTCCAAAGTGGTCAAAGTCGGCGAAGAAGTCGAAGTAGTAGTTCTCGACATCAAGCCCAGTGACCGCCGCGTTTCCCTCGGCCTCAAGCAAGCTCTGCCCGATCCCTGGATGCAGACCGCCGAAAAATATCCTGTCGGCACCGTGGTCACCGGAAAAGTTCGCAACATCGCGGAATTCGGCGCCTTCATTGAAATCGAAGATGGTTTCGACGGCCTCGTCCACGTCGGCGACGTCAGTTGGACCGGCCGCGTCAAAAACCCTCACGAAGTTTTCAAGAAGGGCGAGCCCATCACCGCCAAAGTTCTTAAAGTTGACCCAGAAAATCGTCGCGTCTCTCTCGGCATAAAACAAGTCAACGACATTTGGGGCGAGTGGTTCAAAAATCACAAGGTCGGTCAGCTCGTCAAGGGTACCGTCTCCCGCATCGCCACTTTCGGCGCGTTCGTCGAGCTTGGCGAAAATATCGAAGCGCTCTGTCACAATACCGAAATCGAAGAGCGCAAGCGCCGCGACGAGGGGCCTTCGTCCATGCACCGCACTTCCACTGGACCGCTCAAGAGCGCTGGCCCGCTCGAACCCGGCAAAGAGTACGATTTCAAAATCGTCAAGATCAGCCCAGAAACGCGCCGCATCGGTCTCAGCTATCGCGCTGCCGTCAAGCAGCAAGAACGCCAGGAAATTCAACAATATCGCTCGACGTCGAAGACTTCTTCAACCGCGACCATCGGCGATGCCATTAAGTCCAAACTGTCGGCGCAGTAACCTTTCAGGGCTCAGGTAACCGGCGGCATATTTTCGTTTACCTGCGGGTCAATTTAGTGATAGGAAGAGGGGGCGGAATCGCAGTATGCTCCGCTAAACCGTTTCAGCGTCTCCACTTACGGAGACCGCCTGGCGACTATTCTGCTGTTGCGGTCTATTTCTTTCGGCGCGCGAAGAGGCAAAGTTACGATGACCAAGCAACCCACACTCACCAAGGCCGACCTCATTGAAGAGGTGCTCCGCGCGACGGAACTCCCCCGCAAAGAGTCGGAAACTATTGTCGAGACCATTTTCGAAAGTATTATCGGTGCGCTGCAGAAGGGCGACAAAATCGAAATACGCGGCTTCGGCAGTTTCCGCACTCGCCAGCGTCGCGGTCGCGTCGGCCGCAATCCCAAGACCGGCGCCAAGGTCGAAGTCCCAGCCAAGAAAATTCCATTCTTCAAGCCCAGCAAAGAACTGAAAGACTACGTCAACACCGCCGGAGAGAACAGTTCCGACGGCACAGGCGAACAGATCTCTCCAGCCGCCTCCTAAATTTGTAATGGACTATCTTTGGACACCCTGGCGCTACCAATACATGGCGCAAGTAACCGGCGGCAAACAGCCAGACTGCATCTTCTGCGACGCCATCGCCAGAACCGATGATGACGTTACCCTCGTCGCCTATCGTGGCAAAAACGCCTTCGTCATTCTCAATCGCTATCCCTATACTTCCGGCCACGTCATGATCGTTCCCTATAAACACACTGCCGAACTCACCGGCTGCGATCCAGACGCCCTCAGCGAAATGATGCTTTTGGCCCAGCGTATCGAGGGGATTTACAACGCCAGCTACAAGCCAGACGGAATGAATCTCGGCATGAACGTCGGACGCGCCGCCGGTGCCGGCGTCGTGGGACACGTCCACCTCCACGCCTTGCCGCGCTGGTTTGGCGACTCCAATTTCATGACCGTAGTCGGTGAAACCCGCGTCCATCCGGAAGATTTACAGACCACCTACAAGCGCCTGCACCAGGCGCTTTGCGAATAGCAGGCATCACTCCGTAAAAACATCAGCCCGGCTTCTTGCTTTTCGATAACGTAAGGATCGCAATCACCAGCACCACGCATCCCACGCCCACCAGAATCCAATCCACCGTTCCATGTCTTGAGTAATTCAACGCCGCGGCACCAAATCCGGCGCTCACTAATCCAACGCAAAACCATCCTGCAAATCGCAAAGAACTATTGGAAGCCACAGGTCCTCCAAACAGAATTGCCGCACTTATATCAGCAATCCCGCCGCTTGCAAAGCGCGCAGCAGCGCATTCCATCGCGGACTATGACAACCGCCGCCCGGCAGGATAGAATTCAATCGTCACAAAATTCTTCATCAGCAAAGTGAGCGCGCGTTGAACCTCGAACTTTCCGAAGAACAAAAACTCCTGCAAAAAACCGTCCGCGAATTTGCGGAAGCGGAAGTAAAGCCTCTCGCCAAGGAACTCGACGAAACCGGCCACTTTCCTCGCGCCACCTTCAAGAAAGCCGCTGAACTGGGCCTCACCGGTGTCGCTCTCCCTGAAGATGAAGGCGGAGCCGGCTTCGACCACATCGCTTACAGCATCGTCATCGAAGAGGTCTCCCGCTGCTGCGCCTCCACCGGAGTCATCCTCTCCGTCCAGAATTCTCTCTACTGCGATCCCATCCACCGTTTCGGCACGCCTGAACAAAAGCAAAAATTCCTGCTCCCCTTCGCTCGCGGCGAAAAAATCGGCTGCTACGCGCTCACCGAGCCGCAAGCCGGCTCCAACGCTGCCGCCCTGCAAACCAAAGCCGTAAAAAAGGGAGACACCTACGTCCTTAACGGCACCAAAGCCTGGATTACCAACGGTGGCGCCGCCGACGCCGCCATCGTCTACGCCAATACCGACCCCGCCAAAGGTGAGAAGGGCATCACCGCGCTGGTCGTCGAAAAGGGCACGCCCGGTTTTAAAGTCGGCAAGGAAGAAAAAAAACTCGGCATCAGCGCCACTGCGTGTTGCGAACTGGTTTTCACCGATTGCCAGGTTCCCGCCGCCAATCGCATCGGCAACGAAGGCGAAGGCTACAAAGTCGCTCTCTCCACTCTCGATGGCGGACGCATCGGCATCGCCGCGCAAGCCACCGGCATCGCTCAGGGCGCCTTTGAGGCCGCTCTCGCCTATTCGCAAGAGCGCATGGCTTTCGGCCATCCCATCGCTCAATTTCAAGCTATCCAGTTCATGCTTGCCGATATGGCCACGGAAATTGACGCCGCTCGCCTGCTAATCCGCAAAGCTGCCTGGAAGCAAGACACTGGCGCACGCTTCAGCATGGACGCCGCCATCGCCAAACTCTTCGCCAGCGAGATGGCCACTCGCGTCACTCACAAAGCCATCCAGGTCCACGGCGGAAACGGCTACAGCCGCGAATATCCCGTCGAGCGCAACTACCGCGACGCCCGCATCACCGAAATCTACGAAGGTACCAGCGAAATCCAGCGCTTGGTTATCTCTGCCTGGGTTCTGAAATCGTAGCGCCAAAAGAAGGTCCAAAGCGTGAAGCCAAGATCCGTTGTGCGTTCTGAGGTGGAAAAATTCCCGCCAGTCGTGTGGAATGCGTTCATCGATTTAATCGGAATGGAGAAATATGAAGACCTGTCTGAAGACCAGCGTCCCGCTCACCTTGTGTTTAAGTATGACGTCGAAGTTTACAATGGCGGTCATGACCAGTACTTTCACAACCGCGGCGTAAAGCATCTGAGTGAGACTCTGACCGCGTTAACCCAGCTTGGAGCAGTCTGCCAGCACACCGTTCTTCGTGAAGCAGCGGATCGGTTCTTTGGGCGCCCGCGTGAAAATGCTCGATCGCTCTCCGAATTTGTGGCTCAGGCCCAGGAGCGTGAGTATTCTGACCTAGACGCCCGCATCGACGCCTGCTCACCTTCGCTCCACGAACATCTGGAGGACCACCTCAACCGCAATCAATCCATTTTTGTAGTCATTACCTGAGACAAGAACCGCCGAGCACGTCACCGACTTTACTATCTCAGCAGATCGAGCAAGCAAACGAGCCTAAGATCTCAACATGCAGCAAACTGCCGTGTATTCTGTACTGGTGCTGGAACTCGACTGCGGACAGGACTTCGACCCTTCTCGTGATAAAGATTTCTTCGCGGCTCTCCCTTCGCGCCCCGCCGTCTGCGCAATCGAATTCCTCGATTCCACCGCCGAGCCACTTCTAATCCGTACGCAAAATCTCCAGCGCCGCTTGCAACGCCTCCTAGGCCCGCCCGATCCCGGCAGCAAACGCCTCAATCTCCGCAATCTCGCCCGTTCCATCCGCTATCGCACCACCGCCTCAAAGCTCGAACAAACCGTCGCCTACTATCAGCACGCAAAACAAATCTTCCCCCAACGCTACCGTGCCATGATGAAGCTCCGCCCTCCCGCCGTCCTGAAAGTTAGTCTCCGCAACGCCTACCCGCGCTGCTACGTCACTCGCCGCATCGCGGTCGATCACGTCGGCCTTCCCACCGCTGGCGCCTACTACGGACCATTCGCCTCTCGCCGTTACGCTCAAGCCTTCGCCGAGCGCGCCCAGGATTTCTTCAAAGTTCGCCGCTGCCAAATTAAAATTCGCCGCGATCCCAGCTTTCCCGGATGCATGTATTCAGAAATGAAAATGTGCCTCGCCCCATGCTTTGCTGGCTGCACCAAGGAAGAATACGACGTCGAAGTCGGCCGCCTCGTCCAATTTCTCGACACCGGCGGCAACTCCCTCCGCGCCGTCTTTGAAGAAGAACGCGAACGCGCCAGCCAGGATCTCGATTTCGAACGCGCCGCCGCTGCCCACAAACGCGTCGAGAAACTCGACGAATCCTTGCGCGGCCAGCCCGAACTCACTCGCCGCATTCAGGATCTCGACGCCGTAATCCTCCAACGAGCCGCGGAAAATCAAGCCGTCGCCACGTTTGCCATTCGCGCCGGACGCTTCGCCGAGCCTATGTTCATTCGCTTCGCGGAAATCGCCGGCCAGCCGCGCTCCGCCGAACAAATCTTCCGCGAATATCTCGAAGCTCAGCCCGACTCGCAGCCCACCCCCGCAGCTTCCGCAAATCCCGCCGACCTCTCCGAACATTTGTCTCTGCTGGCCGCTTGGTATTACAGTAATCCTCGCGACGGCGAAATCTTCTTTCGCCAGAACGACTGGCCGTACCGCAAAATACTTCGCGCCTGTTCGCGGCTCCTGAATCCAAAAGTCGTCGCACCGGTGCAAGCCAAAAATCCGGGATCCGCAATTCCGAATACGGGAGCATCATGACCACAGGCGCCACCAAGGAATCCACCACTCGTTACGCAAAAAAATTCGCAGACCGCGCCGCCGATGGCCACTTCCGCGAAGTCCACGGGCTTGTCCTCTCCTCTCTCGGCATCGGCACCTATCTCGGCCAGCCTGACGACAAAACCGACGAGTCCTACACTTCCGCCATCGTCGCCGCAGTCGAAAACGGCATCAACGTGATCGACGCCGCCATCAACTACCGCTTCCAGCGCAGCGAACGCGCCGTCGGCACCGCGCTCAAGCGCCTCGCGCAAAAAGGTTTCTCCCGAGACGAACTCGTCCTCTGCACCAAAGGCGGCTACCTCACGCCAGACGGCCACATGCCAGAAGACGCCAACGAATATTTCTTCCAGCAATATATTCAGCCCGGCATTTTCGAGCCCAAAGACATCGTCGCCGGCAGCCACTGCATGACCCCGCGCTTCCTCGAAAATCAAATCTCTCGTAGTCTGCGGAATCTCGGCGTCGATTCCATCGACGTCTACTATCTCCACAATCCAGAAACGCAACTGAACGAATCCTCGCGCCCAGATTTTCTCGAACGCGTTCGCGACGCCTTCATCTATCTTGAATCCGCCGTCGCCGCTGGAAAAATTCACTTCTACGGAATGGCCACTTGGAACGGCTTCCGCCAGGAAGCCAAAGCTCTGGACTCTCTGCAACTCGCCGAAATGGAAGAACTAGCCCAAGACATCGCCGGCGACAAACATCATTTCCGCTTCGTCCAGATCCCTTTCAACCTCGGTATGACGGAAGCGCTCACCCTCGGCAATCAATCCATCGCCGGCAAAGAAAAAACCATCATGGAGGCCGCCAGCGATCTTGGCATCACCCTGATCGCCAGCGCCTCGCTCCTGCAAGGCCAGGTCGCCAGAAATCTTCCGGCATTCATCGCCGAATCCTTCGGCCTCGAAAATGACGCCGAGCGCGCCCTCCAATTCGTCCGCTCGTCTCCCGGCATCACCACCGCTCTCGTAGGCATGTCCCACGCCGACCACGTCGTCGCCAACGCCCGCATTATCTCCGTCCCCCCGGCCACCATCGACCAATTCAGCAAACTCTTCAGCCGCGGCGAATCCGCCTAGCCGCTCAACTCCGCATGCCGCCCCACCACCCACTCCCGAATCGCCCGATCCACCTCGTCCAATTTCCCCGCAAAAAAATGTTCCGCCCCGGCCACCACCACCAAACGATTCTCCCCCGGCAGCGACTCCACTAACTCCTTAACCTTCCCAACCGCTCCATGCTCATCCTTCTCTCCATGCACGAATAATTTCGGTTTCCCGCACTCCGCCAAAAACGAAAAATCCGAATCATTCACCGGCACTCCAAGCCCCACCAGTTCAATCACCCGCTCATCTTCGCAACCCACGCGCAGTCCCACCACACTCCCAAAACTGAATCCCGCCACCAAAACCGGCGTTCCCGGAAACTCTCCCGCTACAAAATCAATCGCCGCCGTAACGTCACCGCGCTCTCCCCGCCCGCGATCGTGATGTCCTTCGCTCAATCCCGTCCCGCGAAAATTAAATCTCAATACCGGCACGCCCAGCGCATCCAGCGTTTTCGCCACTTGATAAATCACCTTGTTGTGCATCGTCCCGCCAAATAGCGGATGCGGATGACACACCACCGCCGCCAGCGCCGGCTTGCCCGCGGCCACCGCCGGCTCGCGCGTAGCCACCGGCTTCCAAAAAATCGCCTCTAGGCGTCCCGCCGGACCCTCGATAAAAATGTTCCGCGATTCGTGCGTAGCGCTCATCAAAAATTATTTTTCTCCCTGCTTCCGCCCGGCTACTCCAACCGACATACGCTCACTTCCAGATTCGAGCTGCCGCGCACCGCATTCACCCGCACCACCAGCGACCTGCATTCCGTTTCCGCCATCCACGCCACCGGCGCCGCCGCCACGAAACAAAACAACAAATGTTGCCCCGCCTCATATTCCCGGCTGCTCAAAAATCGCAATCCGTCCGCGGACACATCAATCGTCATCGCCTCTTCGAACCACGGAATATAGTCCGGACGCACTCGTATCGGCAGCGCCACTCGCCGCCGCGGATTGCTCCTCCGCTCTTTCTCTCCGGAGTGCCCATTGCTCTCCGCACTCGCGTCAGACGCAACTTCAAACTGCAATCCCACCACGCGCTCGCGATTCCCATTCGACGACCGCGCCACCCGCGCCGAAATTTCCGGCTGCCCGTCGCGCACTTCCGCGTCATAAGGGAACGTCACCCACAGCGCCACGCCCGCCGCATGTGCCTCTCGCGAAGGCACCAGCAATCCGCTTCGAGACACATCCAGCGTCTCGCAAGTTTCTGTCTTTTGGCCGATTGGCGTGCTCCAGCGGAGTCGTACCGGCAGGTGTAGCTGGACACGGCGGTGTTCGCGTCTGTCCATAAGCGGGCCGCGTTGCTCACAATAACAAGCGGTATTTTCGAGTATATGCCGGTGCGATATAAATATGCCAACACCTCGTACTAGGACATTTTTAAGATTGCAGTTTGCCCAAGCGGGTGTTAGCGTCAAGTCGAATTACACTTCAGGGGGCACGATGGCTGATGGAGCGGATCGCCGGGAAGCCCGGCGGTTCACAATGACGCTGCCGATGCGTGTAGTCCCAAACGGCGCGCATCGTGAAGAATTGCGCGCGCAAACTCGCGATGTCAGTTATCGCGGTTTGTTTTTCAATTCTGAAGCCAATTTTGAAGTCGGCGGCGAAATCGATTTCGTGATCACTCTTCCTCCGCAAGTCCCGCAGTCCGGCGAAGTCGATATTCGCTGCCACGGCCAGATTGTCCGCGTCGAGTCCACCTCCAACGGTCACGTTGGCGTCGCCGCCAAAATCGACCGCTACGAATTCCTCCCCGCCGCCACCGCCGCCGCCTGAGCACGGCAAGCGCAATCTCTCGACCACAAATCTCCCTCGCGCAAAATCCTCGCCCAGCAGTCACGCACCATCGCAGCGCGCCTTTATGCGCGCAGTGCCGAACCATTTGTAGGGGCGCAGGATTCCTGCGCCCTTTTCAACCGCGAGCAATAATCGTCCGTCGTCGCAGTCGACATCCTCGCCGAGCGTTGTCATCCTGAGTCCCGCGAAGGACCTCAACCCTAAATATCCCCGACCACCGCGGCCCGCACGCGCGCCCTTACATCACGCGCGCTATAATCATCCCAGGAGGCTCACCCCATGTATCACTACAACCCACAAACCGCCCTGGAAGAACTCCACGAAGACGCCCTCCTCCCTCATCCCGTAAAACTTCGCGACATGATCCTCCGCATCCAGCTAGCTCCCAACCAAGCCCAAGCCATCAATCACGAATTTCAGGACTACCTCACTCGCTTCGGCGAACTGCAAAAAATCGCCACCGGCATCCTCCAGCAGCTAACTCAAAACAAACCCAAATCCAAAAGCACCTAGTTTTCGCCCATCCCCGCGTTTTCCCGAATTTCCTCAACACTGGTAGACTGTCCCCGTCTCTCTCCAGGCCCAGCGCCTGCCATCGATGCGAAGAAACACACTGCTGATCGACGCCGACGACACCCTTTGGGAAAATAACGTTTTCTTCGAAAAATTAATTGAAGACTTCATCACCCTCGTCGAGTCTTGCGGTTACACCCGCGCTTACGTTCGCCACATTCTCAACGAAACCGAGCGCAAAAATATCCGCCAATACGGTTACGGAGTCCGCAGCTTCGGCCGTTCTCTCGAAGAAACCTACCTCAAACTCGCTGAGCAAATGGTCCGCCGCGAAATCCTCGCGCAAATCCACGACCGCGTCGTTGACCTCGAACGCACTCCGCCCAAAATTCTCGACGGCGTCCCGGAAACTCTCGCTTACCTCACCCAGCGCCACCGCCTGATCCTTTTCACCAAAGGCGAGCCCGCCGAGCAAGCTGCCAAAGTCGAACGTTCCGGCCTGCAAGGTTTTTTCGAGTTCATCGAAATCGTCAACGAAAAAGATCACGACACTTACGGCACTCTCGTCCGCAAACACAAAATCGTAAAAGCTCATGGCTGGATGATCGGCAACAGCCCTCGCAGCGATATCAACCCCGCCATGAAAATCGGCCTCAACGCCGTCTACATCCCCCACCAGCACACCTGGCAGCTCGAACACGAACCGGTAATCGCCGGCTCCGGCAAACTGGTAATCCTCCCAGCCTTCCGCGAACTCCGCACCCACTTCTAAATCCCGCATTTGTTTGTATTGTTCCGCATTTGTATCCCGCATTTGTAGGGGCCGACCTTCAGGTCGGCGTTTTTGACTTTGCATTTTTGACTTTACGTTTTTAAATCTGCCTCTCTCTCGGTTTTGGGTGCCCCACGGGCCGCCTCTGCACGTGGGGGTTTTCGCTCCAATCTCACAACCTCATCTTGTAGGGGCGTCAGCATCGCCCTCGTTTCACCCATAACTCCAAAATTGTCATCCCGGGGCTTGACTGCCCGTCTTTGGCAGTCAAGCCCCGGGATCTGCTTTCTTGCAAGGTTTTTGCAATAATTTCCGCCGCCAAGGCCAGGCATTCCCCGCGCCTCATCCTCGTACTACCCCAAACTATTCGAAACTAGTACCACAAAGTAATCTATTGACATTGTAACCATCCCATGCTATCCTGAGCCATGACCATCGCCCACCACATCTCTTCCTCCTGCCACAACTCCGCCCCTCCCTTTCCCCCATCCCTTTCGTTTCAACACGTTACAAACCCCTTTTCCCGCAACCCCTTTTCTTTCACATCCTTACAAATTGCCGGGGGTGGGTGGGTCCCCACGCCCTCCCAAGTCCCAAAACGGTCCAAATCCATCCTCCAACAAACAAATTGGCCGTTGCATCACGCCCCCGACAACGGAATGATGGCCCACGCATCAGAGGAGATACCGATGGCCACCGCCGCTACCACGCCCACCACCAACTGGCGCCAGGAATGGTTTGAAATCGAAGACGCCAATTACCTCAACGCCGCTGGCACCGCTCCCATGCCCAAAGTCTCCCTGCGCGCCGCGCAAACCGCGCTCGACTGGAAAAAATTCCCCCACCACATGCCCGGTTCCGCTCACTTTGAAGTTCCCAATCGCATTCGCGCCTCGATCGCAAAACTAATCGGTGCCCACGCCGAAGAAATCGCGCTCACCACCGGAGCCAGTACTGGCATGAACGCCGTCGCCTACGGTCTCTCCTGGAAGCCCGGCGATGAAATCGTCACTGCCGCCGCCGAATTCCCAATGCAATACACCACCTGGAAACCGATGGAGCAGCGCGAAGGCCTCGTCCTCAAAATCGTAAAGCCGCAAGATCGTTTCATCACTGCGGAAGATTTAATCGCTGCCATCACTCCAAAAACGCGCATCGTCAGTGTCAGCATGGTCCGTTTCGATGACGGCTCGCTCATCGACGCGAAACGCCTCTCCGCCGCCTGCCACGCCCAGGGAGCGCTCTTGCTTCTGGACGTCAGTCAGTGCTGTGGCGGCGTTCCGCTCGACGTTACCGATCTCGGCGTCGATTTTCTCGTTTGTGCCGGATACAAATGGCTGCTCAGTCCTTTCGGCACCGGATTTTTCTGGGCAAAAAGTGAGCACATCGCAAAAATGCGTCCCGGCCCGTTCTACTGGATGGCCGCCGAAGGCGCGGAAACTTTCTCCGCGCTCGCGCTCGATAATCCCAAGCCCGCCAACGGCGCGCGCCGCTTCGACATGGCGGAAACCAGCAGCTTCATCCATCTCGCCGCGATGGATGCTTCTCTCGAATTCGTTCTCCGCCTCGGACCGGAAAATGTTCTCGCGCACACTCGCCGACTCACCGATCTCATGTTCGATCGCCTTCCCAAAGACCGCTGCGTTCCCGCCAGCCCGCTCGACCCCGCGCAGCGCGGTAATTACGGTTGCTTTGTCGCGCGCAATCGCGAAAAAACTGCCGCTCTCTACGAACACTTGCAAAAAGAAAATGTCATCGTCAGTTTGCGGGAAGGGAATATTCGCGTCTCCCCGCACATGTACAACACCGAACGCGATATCGATCGCCTGGTCGCGGTGATCACCGTATGAGCCAGCAAAGCCAATGGCCACGCATTGCCGTAATCGGCGCCGGAGCCGTCGGCGGATATTTCGGCGGGATGCTCGCCCGCGCCGGCGCGCAGGTAGTGATGATCGGCCGGCCCGCCTTCGCGGAAGCCGTCGAAAAAAATGGCCTGCGAATGGACACCGTTAATTTTCAGGAAACCGTCCGCGTGAAAGTTTCCACTGAACTCACCGCCGCGCGCGATGCGGAAGTTGTTCTTTTCTGCGTAAAAACCACGGACACTGTTTCCACCGCGAAGGCGCTCGCTTCCATTCTTTCGCCGCGAACCATCGTCGTCAGCCTGCAAAACGGCGTCGATAACGCTCAGCAAATTCGCGAAGCTGCTGGCTTCGACGCGCTCGGTGCCGTCGTCTACGTCGGCGTGTCCGTCCCCGAACCCGGCCAGATCAAACACGTGGGCCGCGGCGATTTGGTAATCGGTCCGCGCGATCCGCGCACAGAAAATCTTGCCGCCGTTTTTGAATTCGCAAAAATTCCGTGCCGCATTTCAGACAATATCGAAGGCGAGCTTTGGACCAAACTAATCTGGAACTGCGCGCTCAATGCCGTTTCCGCTCTAGGCCGCGCAAAATACGGAGTGCTGGCGGAAAGCGCCGACGCATGCAAAGTCATCGAATCCGCCGTAAATGAAGTTCTTGCCGTCGCCCGCGCCGCGCACATTCAACCGCCCGGACTCGAAGACCCACAAGCCGCTCTCGCTGGCGCCATGAAAATTGCCACACAAATGGCCGGCGCATTTTCTTCCACCGCGCAAGACATGATGCGCAACAAACGCACCGAAATCGATTCCCTAAATGGCTACGTCGCCCGCCGCGGCGCCGAATTAGGCGTCCCCACTCCCGTAAATCACGCCCTCTACACCCTAGTCAAACTAGCCGAGGGCCGCCAATGATCCCCAAGATTTCGTCAGGGCACGGCTTGACTTTACCCATAGGAACGCAGGGCCGAGCCGTAAGAGCCGCCAAGGAGGTGCGGCTTCAGGTTACCCAGAGGAACGTAGGGCCGAGGGGACCCGGGCACGCCGATCTCCGGATCGGCATTTCGCCAGGGCACGGCTTTTCAGTCGCTGCGGGACGCACAAATTGTTGCGACATCGACGCGCGGCTTAACGTCAGGGCACGGCTTCAGCCGTGCCGCAATCATTGCAGAGGAGGTGCGGCTTCAGCCGCTGAGGGACGCACAAAATTGTCGCGAAACTTTTTATCGATCGGGAGGTAAACGAAACGGAATGTGCACAATCGCTTCAACTTCCACCGGCGCGCCCTGCTTCAGCGCCGGACGGAATTTCCACTGGCCCATCGCGCTGATGGCGTTCGCATCCAACTGCGGATCGACGCTGCGCACCAGCTGGATTCCGTCGACCGAACCGTCGCGGCGAATCACCGCGTACAAAATCACTTCGCCTTCGACGCGTTCATTAATTAATGTCGGCGGATATTTCGGATCCACTTTCTTAATCGGAGCGGGCCCGGTCAGCTCATTTGCAGCAGTCGCGACATGCGGGCCGAAGTCTTGATTTTCGCGCAGCTCGGAAAAATTCAACACCCAGCTGCCGGTGGAAGTATTCAGGTTCGGCATGTTCGCGTTTAGCGTGTAAACCCGCTTCGACGCAAAAATTTGTTCCGGCTTCGCGCCAGGGGGCAGCGCGGAAAAATTCGGCGGCTCGGTTTTCTCCTGGTCGTCGTCAGCTTTTTTCGGTTCCGGGCGAGCGATCGCGGGACGTGGCGCGGAAATTTTCGCGGCAGGCGCGCTGAGTCCGCTGGAATTAGCATTTGTCGGCGGATTGCCGCCGCTGATGCTGATGCCAACGGGATTTTTTCCGGCTGCGCCGGAATTTGCTCCGTTCGCGGCGTTCGCATTGCTCGCCGGTGCCGTCGAATTCGCGGTTGGCGCTGCTGAGCCGCCCGGCACGCCCGGCTGTTTGCCTTCCGGCGAAATGGAAATTCGCGCCGCGGTATTTCCCGCGGGCGGCGCCACCGGAGCCGGCGGAGCGGGCGCGGCGGAAAGCGCGATCAGCGAAGTCGCCCCGCCGTTTGCCGCGGTAATTTGCGTTGAGCCAACTTCTGGTGCGGGCCCGGGATCACCGGTTTGGTTGCGTTGCGCGATGCGCGGCGCGGCGCCAGCATTAATTTCCAGTTTTGGCCGCGCCGGAGCGTTCGGTGAAAGCGCTAAATTTATTTCCGCGGGGCGCTGCTCCGCATTTGGCAAATCCGGCAGCGGAGCCGCGGTCACCGTGGCTGCGCGCGTTTCGCGAGGATGAAGTTTTTTCAAGAATTCTTCGCTCACTTGCAATTGCGGACGCGCCGGCCCGGGCGCTTGCTGAAATTGCACAATGTTCGGCAACGCTGGAAGAATTGCCGGCGGAGCCAGCGGCGCCTTTGGATTAATCAACGTTTGCCGCGGATGCGTGGGATGCACCGGGTCCGTAAAAATTCTTTGGCGCGGATGGAATGCGTCTGCGCCAACGGGAGCGGGAGGTTCCGGTTCGCTGGGCGTTGCAGCCTTCGGTTCCGTGCGCGGAATTTCCAGCAGTGGCAGATCCGCGATTGGGCCGGACCAGGTAAGCTCGGCATTTTGCAATGCGGGATTTATTTTCGCGGGACTGAAAATGCGCGGCGTGGGCAGTACCAAAAAGACGATGTGCCACAGCGCGGCGGCAAGAATCGCGGCCTTGGGAATGCGCCCTTCCACCCAGGAGTCTTTGAAAAATCGCGCGGAGGCAAATGCTTTTTTCGAGGCCCGCGGTCCTAGCAACAGCGCGCGCACGCTGCTTCCGCCGTTTCGCCGGAATTCTCCCCAGCTGATTTTCAGCTGCGGAACAACTTTTCCGGGCAAATGCGTGCTGGCTACGGGCGCAATGGCCTGTCCCAAGAGATCGAAGGCATTTTGACCGATGGACATGGAAGCAATAATTATACCGTGCCGGGCGGGCTCGGCTCGATGGTAAAGATAAATGCAACTCAGATAGATGTCGCGGCGGCGGATGGGGTTTTATGGTTCGGAAATATATTACGAGATGTTTTCGCTCGCGGGATTTTCGATGCGAGCGCGGGAGAGCGACCCCGCGCCAGCCCTAAGAGTTCGGCGGAAAATTTGAGCCGTGATAAAAACTCAGCGCGGCGTCGCCTTGTTTCAGGATGCGCGTGCGGTACAGGCTTCCGACTTTTTCTGGCAGCGCAAAATCGCGGCGATGTTCCGCGATGACCGTGCAGTTTTCCGCGAGCAGAGAGGATGCGCCGAGAAAACGCAGCACGCGAGAATAATCGTCGGAAGCGGCGTATGGCGGGTCGACGAAAATAAAGTCGAAGCCGTGACTGGACGATTTTATTTTCGCGTCAAGTTTTTCCAGCGCGCGCACGGCGTCTAGCGGAAGAATCGCTGCGGCGGATTTTATGCCGAGCGATTCGAGATTGCGTTTTATCAATTTCGCTGCGGGCCCGTGATTTTCTATGAAGACGACTTCGCTGGCTCCGCGGCTGAGTGCTTCGATACCGATGGCCCCGGTTCCAGCGAATACGTCGAGAAAACGGCTGCCATTCACGGCGTCGCCGAGAACGTTGAAAAGAGTTTCTCGCAAGCGATCGCTGGTGGGCCGCAGGGCATTGCCTGCGAGACTTTTCAGAATGCGGCTGCGATAGACTCCGGCAATTACGCGCATGCGGCCTCAAATTTATACTGCACTAATATAGTGCAGTGCTTTGTTGCACTACGTTGTTGCAAGAGCAAGTTGCACTTTATTGTTGCACCAGTCGCAATGATTTCGGATGCCGAGCGGCGAACCGTTCGGCGGCGATGGCGAGCGCAGCGGGCACCGTCGCGCGAATCGGAGGAGCAGACAGGTGCGCAAGCCTTCATCCGATTTTTGCCAGGTGATAGCGGCGCTGCCATTCGGCGGGAAGTCCGCGCAGGATGCGGGTCAGGATTTCTTGCTGAGTGGGATCGTCGACCATGGCGAAGGCTTCGCGGCGCGCGAGTTCCAAAAGTTCGCGATCGCGCAGGGGATTGGCAATATGAAATCCCAGGTCGCCGGACTGGCGAGTGCCGAAAAATTCGCCGGGTCCGCGAATCAGCAAATCGGTTTCGGCAACTTCAAAACCGTTGGCGGTGCGCACCAGGGTTTCGATTCGCGCGCGAGCTTCTTCGGACATGCGCACCGGAGCGACGAGTACGCAATGGGATTTTGCCGGACCGCGACCAATGCGTCCACGCAATTGATGAAGTTGCGAAAGGCCGAAACGTTCCGCGTGCTCGATGACCATGACGGTGGCATTGGGAACATCGACGCCAACTTCGACGACAGTGGTGGCGACGAGAATTTGCACTTCGTTGTTGCGGAATTGCAGCATCACCGCTTCTTTTTCTTCACTGGAAAGACGGCCGTGCAAAAGTCCGAGGCGCAGTTTGGGAAAAACCTCTTTCGAGAGCCGCTGAAATTCGTCGATCGCGGCTTTTAGTTCGAGTTTCGATTCTTCGATGACCGGATAAATAATGTAGGCCTGGTGCCCGGCTTCCACTTCGCGACGGACGCTGCCCCACACGCCGGGAAGATGCGGTTCGGAAGTCATGTGAGTTTCGATGGGAGTGCGGCCGGGCGGAAGTTCGTCGATGATGGAAACGTCGAGATCGCCGTAAAGAGTGAGCGAAAGAGTGCGCGGAATCGGAGTGGCGGTAAGGACGAGAACGTGCGGAACGTGGCCGTGGATGATGGCTTTGTCCATCAGACGTTTGCGCTGCATGACGCCGAAGCGATGTTGTTCATCGATGGCGACGAAGCCGAGACGCGCGAATTCCACTTTGTCTTCGATGAGCGCGTGCGTGCCAATCACCAGTTGCGCTTGCCCGGAGCGGATGCGTTCGAGCGCTTCTCTTTTTTCGGCAAATTTTAAGCCGCTGATGAGCAGCTCCACGCGATAGCCGGCGGGTTCGAGAATTCGTTTTGCGGAGAGGAAATGCTGCACGGCGAGAATCTCCGTGGGCGCCATCAGGGCAGCCTGGCAGCCGTTTTCGATGGCGATAACGGCGGCTTGCAACGCAACGATGGTTTTTCCGCTGCCGACATCGCCTTGCAGGAGGCGATTCATGGGAAAAGGTTTTTCGAGGTCTGCGGCGATTTCCGCGAGAACGCGTTTTTGCGGAGCGGTGGGCTTGAAGGGAAGAATACGCTTCAGCGCTTCGCGAATATTGTCTTCGCGCAGGCGGAAAGCGATAGCGTTTTCTTTGCGAGTGGCTTTGCGGTCCAGCGCCAGGCTGAGCTGGTACATGAAAAATTCTTCAAAAATGAGGCGCTGCTGCGCGGGCGAGCGGAAAGTGTTGAGCGCATCGATGGATTCTTCCGGCTCCGGAAAATGCGTGTGACGGAGCGCTTCCGCGCGGGAAGGGTAGCCAAGCTTAGCGCGGAGCTGCGCGGGAAGAATATCCGGCATGCGAGGATCGAGAAGCTGCAGCGCGGTGAAAATGGCGCGACGAATCGCGCGCGAGCCGAAAGTGCCGATGGCTTCGTAGATAGGAACGATGCGGCCGACCTCGGTGGAATCGATCTCTTCGCTGGCGGGCGCGGATAAATCGGCGGGCGATTCATTTTTTGATTTAGCGGCGCTGCCCAGCATTTCGATTTGCGGATTGACCATTTCGAGGCGCGCAGGGCGGAGTTTGTCCACTTCCACTTTTCCGTGAAGGACCAGAAGTTGGCCGGGTTTCAAGCGACCTTCCAGATAACCGCCGTGAAAAAATTTGCAAGGGAGCAGGCCGCCGTGTTCGTCCTGCACGAGAAGATGGTAGATGGCGTCGCGTCCGCGCATGCTGCGAATGGCCTGGCCACTCATCACGCGAGCTTTGATGGTGTAAACGTTGTTGG
This sequence comes from Candidatus Acidiferrum sp., assembly GCA_036495905.1. Classification (GTDB taxonomy): domain Bacteria; phylum Acidobacteriota; class Terriglobia; order Acidiferrales; family UBA7541; genus Acidiferrum. Next base: position 157,761 of record DASXMB010000024.1, on the reverse strand, counting down.
GCTGGATGTCTTTTATTTTTGAGAAGTGAATGCGGTCTTCGTAGCGGAAAGGGAGATAGGTGAGGAGATCTTCGAGAGTGTAAAGGCCGCGTTTTGCGAGAAGTTCGGCACGTTGCGGGCCGACTCCCTTGATCATGCGGACTTCGGTGGAGAGGGTGAGGGGCATTGATGTTCTTTTATATCATTGTCACGGTGGAGGCGTTGGACGGTGCTTGCGTGGCTTGGGTGGGTGCCGATAGAGTGAAGGCTCTGCACGATGCGATTTTGAGCAAGTGGATGTATGAGGCGGGGAGGGTGTTTTGTCTAGCGAACAGCTTGGCGGTTCGGAGCGTTTGACGGGCGCAGAGAAGCGCGCGCTTTTGCTTTGGGTGGTGCTGGGGATTGTGGGCGTGTTGTTTGCGCAGAAGTATTTTTTCCGTGCGTTCCCGGAAGCGTCGGTGGATTTTCGAGTATCGCGGAGTGAAGCGCTAAAGCGAGCGGAAGCGTTTGCGGGTTCGGTGGGAGAAAACATCAGCGGGTATGAGTCCGCGATTATTTTCAGCGTGGATGACGACGCGAAGACTTATCTGGAGCGAGAGATTGGTTTGCAACAAGCGAATCAGATGATGGCTTCGCAACTGAACATCTGGTACTGGGATGTGCGATTTTTCAAAGCGGAGCAAAAGGAAGAATTTCACGTGCGGGTAAATCCGGCGGGAGAGGTGGTGGGTTACCAGCACATTGTTACGGAGGCGAGTGCAGGGGCGACGCTGGATCGGGAAACGGCGCAAGCGAAAGCGCAAAATTTTCTGACTCACGACCTAGGCGTGGATTTGAATGCTTGGGAATATTTGCCGGAGGAAGCGAACTCCACGCAGCGGCCAAACCGGCTGGATTGGACTTTCACCTGGGAGAAGCGGGGATTTCGCGCGAAGGATGCGCCGTACCGGCTGGGAGTGACGGTGGACGGCGCGCGAGTGGACGGCGCGCAACAGTATTTGCGGGTGCCGGAAGCGTGGACGGATGGATACAAACGGCTGCGTTCGGCGAATTTGTTTTTGAATACCGTGGCGATTATTCCGTACCTGCTGCTGTTTGGAGCGGCGCTGTGGGTAGGAATCACGCTGACGAAACGCGGCGAGACCAGTTGGGGAGCGGCGCTGAAGCTGGGAGCGGTGGTGGCAGTGCTGCTGTTCTTTATGCAGTTGAACGGCTGGCCGCTGGATCGCTGGGGATATAAAACGAACACGTCTTACCAAAGCTTTGTGTTCCAGCAGATTGTGTCGGCGCTGGCGTTTGGGTTGGGCTCGGCGCTGATGATTTCGCTGGTGCTGCCGGGAGCGGAGCCGCTGTACCGAGCGTTGCAGCCGAATAAATTGCGATTGAGCGAAGTGTTTACGCTGCGCGGTTTGCGGTCGAAAGAGTTTTTCTCGTCATCGGTGGTGGGGCTCTCGATGGCGGCGGCGCACATCGGATTCATCGTGATGTTTTACATTGTGGCGGGACATTTTGGAGCGTGGGCGCCGCAGGACTTGAGTTATCAGGATTCGGTGAACACGGCGTTTCCGTGGATTTCTGGGGTAGCGATCGGGTTGCTGGCGGCGACAAGCGAAGAATTTTTGTTCCGATTGTTCGCGATACCATTTTTGCTGCGGATTACGCGATCGCGAATTCTGGCGGTGGTGATTCCGGCGTTTTGCTGGAGTTTTTTGCACAGCGCGTATCCGCAAGAGCCGCCGTACATTCGCGGAATCGAAATTGGCTTGATTGGAATTGTGGCGGGATTGGTGATGCTGCGATGGGGAATTGTGACCACGCTGATCTGGCACTACACGGTGGATGCGTCGCTGGTGGGGCTGGTGCTGGTGCGATCGAACAGCATGTACTTCAAGATTTCCGGAGTGATTGTGGGAGCGGCGGCGGTTGCCCCGCTTTTGTTTTCGGCGGTTTCTTATATTTCTCGCGGACGATTTGAAGCGGATGAGGATTTGCTGAATCGGAATGCGGCGGCGCCGGCGGCGCGTTTGGAGGAAATTGCGCTGGTCGGTGAAAGTGCGGGGGTGAAGCGGCGGTATGACGCGCTGTCGCCGGCGGTGCTGGGCTTTTTGGCGGTGTGCGTGGTGGCGGGTGGGGCGCTGGCGTTCCGGCTGCAGACTCCGGCGATTGGAAGTTATTTGAAGATGGGAGCGGATTCGAAGAGAGCGTTGTCGCTGGCGGATGAGGTTATGCGGAAGCGGCATCTGGATCCGAATTCGTTTCGGCATGCAGTGGTTTTTGTGGATGTTACGGACGCGGTGAACAACGAATTTCTGCGCGAGCGGGTGGGCATTGGCGGGGTAAATGAGATTTATGCGCACGTAGTGCCCGGAGGATTGTGGAGCATACGGTATTTTCGCGACGGGCAGCCGGAAGAGTATGTGGTGATTTTGCGGCCGAATGGAGCGCTGCATTCGGTGCATCACGTGTTGGCGGAAGCGGCCGCGGGAGCTTCGCTGAGTAAAGAGGATGCGGTTGCGCTGGCGGAAAAATATTTGCGGGATGAACAGCGAGTGGATTTGGGAGAGTGGACGCTGGTGGAATCGACGTCCGATAAAAAGCCGCACCGAACAGATCATGCGCTGGTGTGGCAACTGAAAAATGCGCTGGATGCGGGAGGGGACGGGGCGAGCGCCGCGGGCGAACATGCATATGCGCGAATGAGCGTGGTGGTGCTGGGCGATGAAGTGGTCAACTATCGGACGTTTATCAAGGTGCCGGAAGATTGGCGGCTGAAACATACGGAACTGACGCTGGGAAGGACAGTGTTGGGTTACGGATTCCCGGCATTATTTTTTCTGGCGCTGGGATTGGCGGCGCTGGTGATTTATTTGAAGAACATGCGGTCCGAGGATGCGCGGTCGATTCCGTGGAAGCGGACGACGGTGTGGTCGCTGTGGGGACTGGCGGGATTTGCGATGGTATTTGTCTTTGGCAATCGACTTCCGGCGGCGCTGAATTTGTACGACACGACGAATCCGCTGAAATTTACGTATGGCGCGCTGGGGGTGGGGATATTGATCATGGGCGCGTTTTACGTGAGCGCGGTGGCGGCGATTTTTGGGATGGCGTGGTTTTACGGGCGGCGGGCATTTGGAGAAGAGCGGTTGCCAGGTTGGACGCGAATGCCGGCGAAATATTATCGGGATGCATTTTGGATTGGGCTGGGAGGCACGGCGGGAATTTTGGGAATCCGGCAACTGATGGGAATGGCGTTTGAACATTGGCCGACGATGCATCGCGCAGTGGAGACTTCGTTTGGACAGAATTTCGATGCGATATTGCCGACGGGGTCGATTGTGGGCGGAGCGCTCTCTGGGAGTTTGCTGCGGACGGGAGTGATTGTGCTGATTGCGGCGTTTGTGGCGGCGCAGATTCGTCAGACCTGGCTGCGAGCGTTGCTGTTTATTTGCGGCGTGATGGCGATTGCGGGAATGGGCGGCGATTGGGGGAATGCGGCGGATTTTGCGAAACAATTTTTGGGCGAGGGGTTGTGGCTGGCGGTGGTCGTGGTGGGAGTGCGGTACGTGATGCGATTTAATATGTTGGGGTGTTTCTTGGTGGCGATGTGCTTGTCGCTGTTGCGCGGGGCGAGTGATTTGGTGACGCAGCCGTATCCAGTTTATTTTGAAAATGGGATCGCGGTGTTGGTGGCGATGATTTTCTTGCTGGGATGGCCGCTAATTGCATGGCTGACCGGTGGAAAAGCCGACGGAGCGAGCGGAGATTTCGCAGGGGATTCGGGTAGGGCGAGCACGACGGGCGAGTCTGCGGCGACGAATTTGGCGTGAACGGGATTAGGGCGATGCAACCTTTTGATTTTGCAGGGAATCTCGAAACAAACAGGCTGTTCTGATCGTTTTAAGAGTAGGGAATGGCTGCTTACCCAGTTGGGCGGAGTGCGTCCAAATGAGTGGTCCTCGCAGAGAGGCTTGTTTGTTGGTGTGCCGAAATTTTGCGTTAAGATGAGTTGGTTCAATGCAAAGTGACGGCCAAGACGAACAGAAAGCGAATATGCCACTTCCTGAATGGGCATTAGCCAGCAACGTCGGTCGGGCGGCCGGTAGTACCGCGGCGCTGGCAACGGTGATCCCTTTGGGTCAACTCGATGACCGGGCCTTAGTGGTGGAGGCGCAGGGTGGCAGCCGGGCTGCGTTTGAGGAGTTGGTGTGCCGGTACGACCGGGACGTGCTGCGGCTGGCGCTGAATTTGATGAAGCGGCCGGAAGATGCGCGGGACGTATATCAGGAAGCGTTTCTGAAAGTTTATCGAAATTTGCATCGATTCCGGTTTGAGTGCAGTTTTTATACGTGGCTATACCGGATTGTGACGAACGTTTGCCTGGATCAATTGCGGCGGCGCCAGGCGCGTCCTGAAGACCAAGCTCCCGAAACAAATTCCGCGAATTACGAAGACGGGATGACGGATTTTTTTGAGCGGCAGCGCGAACATCGGCCTACACTCGATCCGGAGCGACAACTATTTGGACTGGAGATACAGGCGCGGATTGCGACGGCGATGGAACGGCTTTCGCCGCGGGAGCGAATTGTTTTTGAGATGAAACATTATCAGGGATTGAAATTGCGGGCGATTGGCGATGCGCTGGGGACTACGGAAGAAACGGTGAAAAATTCCTTGTTTCGCGCGACACGGAAATTGCGGATCGAGCTGGGAGAATTGCGATGAGCGCCGGGGAAAAATTGCGGCGCTGCGCGGAGGTCGCTCCGCTGCTGGTGTTTTACGTTTGCGACGAAGTGAGCGGGGAAGAACGCGAACAGATCGATGCGCACCTGAGCGGGTGCGCGGATTGCATGCGGCAACTGAGCGATGAAATCGAGCTGCAAAGCACGCTGACGGGCGGATTACAGAGCGCGGAAAAGATCGATCCGGCGGGCGTGTTGCTGGCGCAATGCCGGAGCGAGTTGTCTGAAACGCTGGACGACTTGGCGGCACCGGCGACGCGGGAGCATTGGTCGCCATTTGGATGGATGCGGCAGTGGATGGCGCTGCGTCCGGCGTGGAGCGCGGCGGCTTTGATTTTGCTGGGACTGCTGGTGGGAACGCAGGCGCTGCCGTGGCTGGCGCTGGGCGGCGGCGGAAATGACGATGCGACGAAAGATGGTCAGCCGCTGAATGTGATGGCGGCATCGCGATTGTCGGATGAAGATTTGGCGAAGATGCAGGTGGCGGGCGTGAATTTTGCGCCGGATGCGGACTCCGCGCCGGGAACACTGCAGTTGCAAGTGCGCACGGAGCAGCCGGTGGATTTGCGCGGCAACCTGGATGACATGGATGTGCGGCGAGTGCTGGTGTATGTGGTGGCGAATGGGGAGAGGTTCGATCCGGGAGTGCGGCTGGATTGTTTGGACGCGCTGAAGAGCCGGGCGGGAGACGCGGAAGTTCGCGGAGCGCTGCTGGCGGCGGCGCGCAAGGATGCGAATGCGGCAGTGCGGATCAAGGCGCTGGAATCGCTGCGCGATTACGCGGCCGAAGAATCGGTGCGAGAAGCTTTGCTGGAATCGTTGCAACGGGATACGAATCCCGGAGTGCGAGTGGAAGCGGTGAATTTGCTGGTGCGGTCGCTGGAAGGCGAGACAGTGGACGCGCCGGATGCGCAAAGCGCAAGCGATTCAAACGGCGCGAGCGGATGGCGCATGGCGACGCCGGCGGCTGCTGGCGGGGATGCGGTGGAATTGGCGAGCGGCGGGTCAATGGAGCGCGTGGTGCGGGTGCTGGAAGAATTGCAGCGGCGCGATCCCAGCCGCTATGTGCGTTTGCGGAGTGCGGCGGCTTTGCGGCAGATTGGGCCGCGCGAACTTCAGTAGCGAGCTGCGCGGATGCGGCGTTCAGCGGAGCGGGTTCAAACAGAGATGTTCGACGAATATTGAAATGAACGGGCGAAATAAAATTCGGATGATTGCGGCTGCCGTAGTGGGCGCGTTTGCGTTGCTGAGCGCGTCGTTGACGGCGGCGACGGAGCACGAGCCCACGGTTGTTGTGGAGCCGGTGACGCCGGGCGATCCGACGGTGCCGCGGGTGTCCGCGGAGCGGGCGGGAACTCTGAGCACTGGCGAAGGATTGACGCTGCGATTGGTGGCGGACTTGGGGTCGGTAAAGATTGTGGCGCTGGCGCCGGGAAGTGCTCCAGAAGTGCGCTACAAAGTGCATCTGGAAACGGATGCGCCGGCGGCGATCGCGCAGCATTTGCTGGAGCAATACAGCTTAAAAACAAAAGCCGGCGCGAACGGCGTGGAAATTAATGGCGCGTTGCCAAAAATTTCCGGGCACTCGGAAGCGGCCGGAGCGCAATTCTGGATTCAATTCGAGATTGCGGTGCCGCAGAGTTACAGCGTGGTGGTGGATACGCAAGCAGGCGACATTGAAACGAAAGATATCGGCGGCACGGCGATGCTTTCGACGCAGGGTGGAAACATCCGGACGGGCAGCATTGGCGGCGGGGCGGCGAGCAGAGGCGGATTGCACGCGGTGGTGATGGGGCATCTGACCGCGAAACTTTTGACGGAAGGCGGACACATTCAAGTGCAGGACGTGTCCGGCGATTTGAATGCGTTCACGGCGGGCGGGCACATCGTGGTTGGAAATATCGGCGGCGATGCTTCGCTGCACAGTGGCGGCGGGCACATTCGCGCGGGAAGCATCGATGGGCGCGCGGACCTGCAGACGGATGGCGGAAATATTACGGTCGGCAAGGCCAGCAATTTTGTGGCGGTGCATACCGGCGGCGGGCAGATTGATTTTGGCGAAGTGCGCGGATCGGTGCGGGCACAGACGGGCGGCGGCGGAATTCGCATCATGTACGTTTCCGGGCCGATGCAAGTGCAGTCGAGCGCGGGAAGTATTTGTTTGACGCGAGTGGCGGGAACGGTGCAGGCGGCGACAGTGGGCGGGAGCATACGAGCGTGGATTAGCCCCGATGGCCCTTCGTCAAATGGGGCGGTGCATTTGGCTGGAGCGTCGCAGTTCACCTCCGCCAATGGCGACATTATTGTTTTTCTGCCGCGGAATCTGGCGGCGGACATCGATGCGATCGTGGAGTCCGGCGGGGCGAAACGCATTCAGGCGGATCCGGCGCTGGAGCTGAACTACAAGACGATGGTGGGCGATGGAGCGCTGCACGCAATGGCTACCTTGAATGGCGGCGGCGCGCCACTGAAAATACGGACGACCGGCGGAACGATTAAGCTGCAATTTTTGGATTCGGAAACCGGCTTGCGCGAGGCGTTGATTCGCGACCAGCAACAGCGCCTGACCGAGCGGCTCAACGGAATTCCGGTGATTAATGCGACGTTTGCGTCGGCAGAGAAACCGGCAGCGGCAGAAGAGGCGAGAACTCCGGAAGCGAAGGCGGATTGGGTCGACGGCTGGGTGGACAAATTTGACATTCTGTTTTATGGCGGCATACGCGAAGACTGGGAAACTTTTCAAAAGCAACTGATCAATTCGCCGCGGCCAGTGTATCCAGTGATTGCGCGGAAAGCGGGCGTGCAAGGCATGGTGAAGCTGCAGATTCGCGCGACGAAAGATGGACGTGTGACCGTCGAAAAATTAATCGAAGGCGAGCCGGCGCTGGCGGATGCGGCGATTGCGTCGGTAAAGCAGTGGCGCATAAAACCGGTTACCGTGAACGGGCAGCCGGTAGGCGTGATTTCGACGGTGACATTTAATTTTCAGTTGCACTAGGGGTAGTGTGCTGAGGAGCGCTGGGTGTTTGTTCGGTTCGGCGCGATTTTTGTTCGGGTTCCGGGTCCCGTAGATGAATACGTCCTCGAAGGAGGTAACAGTTATGGTGCGAAGCTTTTTGCGCGGCGCATTGGTGTTGTTGGTTTTCGCGGCGGTTGCCGCGGTTCCTGGTTTCGCGATCAGCAAGGAATTCAATCAGACGTATCCGTTGCAGCCGGGCGGAACGTTTGATTTGCAGAATGTGAACGGCACGGTGGAAGTGCGTGGATGGAACCGCGATGAGATCGAAATTCACGCGGTGAAGACGGCAAAAAATCAGGAATCGGATCTCGCGCTGGTTTCGATTGACGTGGATGCCAAACCGAGCGGAGTTTCCGTGGTGACGCGCTATCCGCAAAACGAAGGCGTGGAAGTAGCAGTGGAATATACGGTGCGTGTGCCGTACGGAGCGCACGTGGAGCATTTGGCGACCATCAACGGGACTTTGCGCGTGGCCGGAATTGACGCGGTGGACGATTTGCACACGGTGAACGGCAACATTGAAGTGTATGAGGGCGGCGGGAACGTCCACGCACACACTACGAATGGCAATGTACGACTGGAATTGGCACATCTGGAAAAGCGCAACGGGCCAACGGCTGAGACCACGAACGGTTCTGTGCTGCTGGCGGTGCCTGCGGATACGCAGGCCGACTTGGAGGCGCGGTGCTTGAACGGGAATTTTTCTTCGGAGTTGCCGGTGGCCCTGGAAAGTTCATTGCACCCGCGCGAGACGCACGGAAAGTTTGGGCATGGTGGGGCGACTATTCGTCTAAATACCGTTAACGGTGCCATCCGAATTGTTGTGTTGCAGTCGACGGTTTGAGATCTGCTGCGTCTAACCGGAAAGAGGAGAAACACAAAATGAAAAAATCCATGATGGTGATTGCCGGCGGAGTTGCGGCGCTGGGTCTGGCGGTGGTGGTGGTTCCGAGCCGGTCGTCTGCTTCGCAGCAAGATGAGGCGGCGCGAGTGGTGGCACTGCAAAGCGCCCGGCAAGCGAGAGTGCTGCAAGAAGTGATCGCGAAAACACAGGAAGGCAAGTCAGGAGAGTCGAACAACTATTCCTTCGTGCTGGGCGATGAAGGGGCTAGCTGGCTTGGCGTGGAAACGCACGAAGTGACGGCGGATACGGTTAAAGATTTGAAATTGCCGGCCGAGCGCGGCGTGGTTTTGGGGCGCGTTATTGCGGATAGCCCGGCGTCGAAAGCAGGCTTGAAGGATAACGATGTAGTGACGGAATTTGACGGGCAGCGGGTAGAAGGCGCGGCGCAATTCCGGCGGATGATTCGTGAAGTTCCGGCGGGGCGCACGGTGCAACTGACGGTATGGCGAGATGGGCGGACGCAGGCGATCAGCGTGACGCTCGGGGCCGAAGAACAAAATCGGCATAAATTTTCAACCGTGATGCCGTCGGGATCGTATGCCATGAACCTAAGGGATTTGCCGAAGGTTATGGAAATGCCGGAGATGAATTTTGGCGCAGGAAACGGAGCGGGATTCGGCTGGGGAATTATGAATAACATGCGGCCGCGGCTAGGTGTCGACGTCGAAGAAATTGAAGGCCAGTTGGGAAAATTCTTTGGCGCGCCAGACGGTGAAGGCGTTTTGGTGAGCGCTGTGAATTCCGGATCACCAGCAGAAAAGGCCGGACTGAAAGCGGGCGATGTAATCACCAGCGTGGATGGAGAGCGCATTCGTTCGGTAGGCGACCTGCATGAGAAGTTGGCGAAGAAAGATGAAGGTAAAACGGTGAAGCTTGGGGTGGTGCGCAATCACAGCGAGACGAGCGTGACTGTGGAACTGCCCGCGGCGCCGAAGAAGACGATTCACAAAATCACACTCGGCACGAACATCTGACGGGTACTGAACCGCTAAAAAAGCAGATTCCTCGGGCCAACCCCACCCTCGGAATGACACGCTCCGTTCTTTAAGCAATCTAAATCACATTGATGCAAAAGTGAGGCCTGGGTGCGCGAGCATCCGGGCCTTTTTTTGTGTACGCAAGTTTTTTACGGCTTGCCATCACGGCGATATTTTCGCGCGAGGCGGAACGGACGGCTTGCGGCATCCAGCAACCACGATCGTTTTGCATCGGACCTGGAAGCCCAGTCTTCTTCGGTTGGCGATAGCGAGAGTCTGGTGAGGTAGGCCGCGCCGGCGAGCAGGCCACCACGCATTCTCATGCGAAAGGTGGCACGCTGAAAAAGGCTGAGTGGCGAAGATTCTCCTGCGGGTAGACGCTGTTCGATTCGGCGGCAGATGCTGGCGGCCGCGGGGTCGGAGTCAATGTCTCGCAACACCTCGGCAGGCAGCTCAATTCCAAAAATATTTTTCGCAAGCTGTAAGGCCACGCGCAGCATTCGTTCTGCTCCCACTTCTTGCGAGGCTGCGGCGACGCGCGGCCAGTCGAGAGGCTGGCGCGAAACCAAGGCGGCGACGTCGGCAACCCACATCAATCGCTCCCAGAAATGTTTTGCGGCATGAATCGAAATTAGAATGAGTTCGTCTTCGGTTGAGAAGGCTGGGACCCTGCGAGCATCCACCTGGATGTCGATTTGGCGGCCGAAAACGGATTCCAATGGAAGAGGTTTGGGATGGTAGCGGAAGGTGCGCTCGGTGTGGAACTCGACGAGCAATCTGAGGTTAGAGCGAACGAAGACATACTCGCCAGGGATTTTCGCCGCGGAAATGGCAGCTAGTGGGACGTTCGGTTCGTAGCCGAGGGCAATCATTAGTTCGGTCGAGCGACGAATGTCTCGGTCTCGGACGACGAGATCCAGGTCGCCGTATTGGCGCAGCGCGGGATCGTTGTAACAGCGCGCGGCGAGCGCCGGGCCTTTGATAGCCAATACCGGGATGGAAGCCGAAGCGAAGCGACCGAGGACGCGAAACATTTCCGCGACCATGCTCAGGGTGAAGAGGATTTGGGTGCGCTGCCGGTCGGCTAACTTTTGACGAATAGAGGCGGGGACATGCGAGGCTGCGTCTGGGGCGCGGAGTCGCGTGGCGACAAGGGGTAATACGCCGTGATCGTCAGCCAGTGAGGGCAAGTCAATCCAATTTACAGGATGGCAGAGCAGTTCGCGCAAACGGGTACCGCTGGGCAAGGGACTGGCGCATTCGACGAGGAGTCGCCATTCGATCGAAGCCGGGTGGGTTGATGGATTTTTTTCTGGCAGAGTGTGCTCCGCGCTGCTGGGGTGCAGCCTACACGGATGAGTGTTTATGCGCTAGTGGGGGGATTGTGAGGCTGGGTTTTGGCTTCAACCCGCAGGCGCGGTTTCCAGATTTGCGGGAGTGACTTGAAGTAAGCCGCCTTCCATTAAACGGCCGAGAAGTTCGGTCAAATTAGCGCGCAACAATTCCGGCTCGACGTCGAATTCAGCGAGAAGCTGCCGATAAGCGGACTCGATGTTTGCAGAATTGGTGAGCAACTCCCACATACGGGTGCCGGTTTCGTCCAAACCGAAATAGCGCTCTGTTTCCAGATTAAGCAGGACGGATTCTTTGTCGAGCAGCCTGAAGAGCACGTGTGGTGGAACGACGACGCGATCCGCGAATGAGACCATACGTGGCGATTTCCTGGGGGCGACAGCTGCATTTGCCAGCATACAAATTCACTTCTTCACTTCGTCGGGCAGGGCCGGGAACGACAAGTCAACTCTTTTTCTTTTTCGTGGTGCGAATGTCGATGCCTGGAGCGATTTGCTTCAATTGTTCCAGACCTTCTTTGGCTTGCTGGCCCCAAGGGCCGCTGGGATCAAGCTCAATGGCTTTTTGGTAGGCTTCGATGGTGCCGGGGGCGAATTCGACTTCTTCGCGGTCGCCAACTTTCTTGGTGGTCATTTTATAGACGAGAGAAGCGCCGAGAAGATACCAGGTCTGCGGATTTTTGGGATCGAGTTCGGCGGATTTTTGGAGCGGCTCGACGGCGTCGCCGAGGCGATTGGCGTTATACAGGGTGATGCCAAAATTTCGCCAGGCTTGCGCCGCATTCGTGGGATCGAGTTCGGCACTTTTCGCGTAAGCTTCTTTCGCTTCGTCAATCTTCCCAGCGCGACCGAGGATACTGCCCAGATTGTTGTAGTAACCTGGCACTGGTTTTACGGCGATGGCCTGCTTATAGGCATTGGCGGCATCGTCGCTGCGGCCAGCGGCTTCGTAGGCGTCGCCGAGCCGGGCGTAAATCAAATTTAGATTGGTGTCTTTCTCCGGAGCTGCAGCTTTTGCCGCTTCCAGTTCGGTCACGGCTTTTCCGGAAAGGTCAGTGACCTGTTGTTTGTAGGTGTCGCGTTGATCCGCTGGGGCTTTGGCAAGGCTCGCTTTGGCTTCGTTCATTTGTCCCAGCAGGGCGATTCCATTGTCAAAGTGTTGCTTCATGCCTTGAAATTTTTGCTTTTCTTCCTCCTGTTTCTGAGCTTGTTCTGGAGTAGGCCCACCCGCTTTTGAGGCGATCTCTTTAAAGTTCAAGTTGAGCTTTGCAGCTTCTCCCTCACCTTCTCCCTGAACCCTAACTTTCTCTTCCCACGGTTTGTTCGGCGCCGGGAGTTGAATATATACGGTGTAAATTCCCGAACGCAGATGGGCGAGGGTAAACTTTCCATCCTTATCTGTTTTTGTTTCAGACTTTTGGCCCTGTTCACTAACGGCCTGAATTCCAATCCCGATCCACGGTTTCGCGGTGACATCTAAAATCTGTCCGGTAATGGACCCTTCAAGCTGAGCGGCCACGCCCGGCACAACGATTTGCGCAAGCACGAGGAGTATTAGAGGAACGGAAAGTGTCCACAATTTCAGTACGGACGGTTTGAGGTTGGCCGGTCCATTCATTAGCCCTGTCATGCTCGATTCTCCTTTGCGCACCGGCGGCTTTCGGACGCTCGGACCGCCTGCGACCATTATCTCTAATCTTGGGGGAATTCCAAGCTTATCGCGACGCTGAAATGGGTTGCCGATAAGTGATCGGGTCGGCGACGCCCGCAGCTTCGAACGCTTTCAGGCGCAATTGGCAACTGTCGCATACGCCACAGGCGGCGTCTTCGCTTTGATAGCACGACCACGTCAGGTGTAACGGAGCGCCGAGTTCAACTCCGCGGCGGATAATTTCGTGTTTCTTCAGGCCGATCACGGGAGTGGCGATGCCGATTTGTGTTTCAGGACGAGTGCCCACGCAAATCAGTTTCTCGAATATGCGGTAGAACTCCGGGCGGCAATCAGGATAGCCGGAACTGTCTTGCTCCACCGCGCCGATATAGATGGCGCTGGCGCCGACTACTTCCGCCCAACTGACCGCGATGGAAAGAAAGTGCGCGTTGCGGAACGGGACATAGGTGACGGGGATTTTGTTCGCGGGTGATCCCGCAGGGTGGAGTTCGTTTTCCGGGACGGCGATTTTTGTGTCGGTTAGCGCGGAGCCACCGATTGCTCGGAAGTAGCCGAGGTTCACCGTCAAGCGCCGATGCACGCTGTAGAAATCGGCAATTTCTGTGAATGCGCGTAACTCGCGCTGCTCGGTGAGCTGGCCGTAGCTTGCGTGGAGTAACGCGACATTTGTCGCGCCGTGTTGCGCGATGGCGATGGCGGTGGAGACGCAGGAGTCCATGCCTCCGCTGAGCAGCACAACGGCTTTGGAGTTGGTGGTCACTTCGTGTTTGGCGCGGGTGGTGTTGGAGCCGGTCATACGCCCTTCATCGCGGGGTCCCAGACGAATTTGTGCAACTGCAGGCCCAGGCGCGCGGGGACGCCGTCGGCGAGCATCCATTCGACCAGAGTGCGCGGCTCGAGGCCCGGCCATTTTCCGTTGGGATCTTCGAACACCGGTGAGAAAAGAACGGCGCGAACACGGTCGCCTAGCTGATGGCGCAGTACGAACTCGAGTGCAAAGTCATAGTCCCGGCGGCTGGAGAGGACGAACTTGATTTCGTCTTGCGGTGTAAGCGCATCGAGATTTTTCATGTCGAAGGTATCGGGCTCGCCGGAATCGGGACATTTTACATCCACAATTTTGATGACGTCTTTGGCGAGGCGGCTAATGGGTCGTTCGCCGCTGGTTTCGATCATTACGGTGTAGCCAGCGGCCAGAAGTTTTTCGGATAGCGCGTAAATTTCTTCTTGCAGCAGCGGCTCGCCGCCGGTTAGTTCCACCAGAGGGGTGGCAGCGTCAGCGCCGTTCATTTCAGCGGCGCGCCCACTCAATTCGTCGACGCGTGAGAGGATTTCGTCGACGGTCATCTTTTTGCCGCCATGAAAGGCGTATGCGGTGTCGCACCAGGTGCAGCGCAGATTGCAGCCGGTTAGCCGCACGAAAATGCACGGGACGCCGGCGCGAGTGCCTTCACCTTGGATGGATCTAAATATTTCCGTGATGAACATGGCTTAATCCCGGTATCTCGAATCCCGTTTTGCGCCCAGCGCCGCGCTTAGCTCGTCGATGTTACGCTTCGGGACGATACTGCGCGCTGGTAGTGTCCGTTTCCCACACGATGACGTCCGTAATATGCGCGCCCGGGGGCAAGTCTTTCACGCGCGAGGTCACTTGATCGTAAAAATACTTCGCCAAATTTTCCGCGGAAGGATTTACGGTGCGAAAAGCTTCCAGATCGTTCATGAATTGATGATCGAGCCCGGCGACAATTTCCCGGATGACGTGTTTCAGTTGCGTGAAATCGACCAGTAAGCCGACGGAATCCAGTTTGGGGCCATCAAGCGTGACCTGTACGCGGTAATTGTGGCCATGCGGATTTTCGCACTTGCCCCGGTAGCCTCGCAGGGCATGCCCGGCCGAAAATGTTTCTTCTACGCTGACTCGAAACATAAATTAGTTTGGCGAAATCACCGGGGCGCATTCTCGCCGCCACCGATGGCTTCTATTTTCCCCGCGCCGCCGACGGCTTGCGCTCGGCGCCCTCTTTGAAAAATCTGCCAACTTCGCGCAAGTCAGAAGTGGTCCGATAGTGCGGCAGAGACTCGAGGAAAATTTTACCATAGGCCATCCTTTGGATGCGGGTGTCGAGCAATGCCAGGACACCGCGGTCGGTTTTTGCGCGAATCAGGCGGCCGAAGCCTTGCTTCAATGCGAGGACGGCTTGCGGCACCTGAAATTCTGCAAAGGGATTGCGGCCGTCGTCCTGCAGTGCTCGGACGCGGGCCGCGACAATCGGATCGCTCGGCACCGCGAAAGGCAGCCGGTCGACAATTACGCAAGAGAGCTGGTCACCGGGGACGTCGACGCCTTGCCAAAAGCTGGCAGTGGCAAACAAAACCGCGGAGGGCGTATTTTTGAAACGTTCGAGCAAGGCGGAGCGCGGAGCGGTTCCTTGCAAGATCAGCGGGAACGAAACTCGCGTGCGGACCCGCTCGAAGAGATCGTTCATCTGCGAATAACTGGTGAACAGGCAGAAGGCGCGGCCCTGGCTTAGCTCGAGCAGCCGCACAATTTCATCGGCAGCCGCGGAAGCGAATCCGGGATTGCGAACGTCCGGCATGGTCGGCGGAAGATAAAGCAGAGCTTGTTTCGGATAGTCGAATTCCGGCGGCAAGCCGCGTTCTTTCACATGATCGAGGCCGAGGCGCTGGCGAATATATTCAAAGCGTCCACCGACGGTGAGAGTGGCGGAAGTCAGGACGACGGTGTCGAATTGCTCGAACAGGCGCTCGCGCAAAATTTGACTTACATCAATGGGCGTGGCGGCGAGGAAGACGCCTTTGTTGCGGCGCTCGTACCAATACACAAAATTTTTCTCGTTCGACTCGAATAAGAAAGCGAGTTCCTGACGGAGTTCAAAACTGCGGCGTGCAATGCGTTGCAATTCTTCCGGCTTCTGCGGAAGGGCAGCGAATTCCGTCTCCAGACCCTTCAGCGCGGTGGTGAGTGAATCGTAGCCTTCGCGATTTTGCTCCAGAAAAGCTTCGCGTTCGCCGCGGGTGAAAGGGAAGCGGCCATCGCGGGAAGGGAAGGCGTCGAAGAATGCGCGGCTGCGTTCGCGGATTCTTTGCGTGCGGCGAAGCAGGGCGGCAGTGCCCAAATGCAGCAGGCGTAGACCGTGGTCAGCGTCGCGAGCCAGCTCTTCAAAACGGAAATTGGAAATTTGCCGGCCAAAGTAGTCGCTGGCCACGTCTTCCATCTCATGCGCTTCATCAAAAATTACCGCGGAATATTCCGGCAAGATGCTGCCGAAATCGTCTTGCTTTAGCGCCAGGTCCGCGAAAAACAGATGATGGTTAACGATGATCAGGTCAGCATCTTTCGCGCGCTGGTGCATGGCGGTTACGAAGCATTCGTTGAACTCGGGACATTTTTGTCCGGTGCAAGTGTCGCGGCGCGCGTCGAGCCGGGTCCACAGGTCTGAATCGTCCGGAAGAAAGGTGAGTTCAGAGCGGTCACCGGTTTCGGTAAGCTTGGCCCATTCCTGAATTTGCCGGAAGGCGTCAATTTCTTCCAGGCCTTTGAGCATCGGCTGGTCGGCCATTTGGTGGAGTTTCACGCGGCAGGCAAAGTTGGAACGGCCCTTCATTACCGCGACTTTCAACTCTGGCGCAAAATGTTTTTGCAGAAATGGGACATCTTTTTGGTAGAGCTGCTCCTGCAGCGACTTGGTCGCCGTGGAAATTACGACGCGGCGGCCACTGCAAATTGCCGGCAATAAGTATGCGAGAGTTTTTCCCGTGCCGGTGCCAGCTTCGACGATGGCGTGATGGTGACTCTCGAAGGCATCGTGCACCATTTCCGCCATGTCCAATTGACCGCGGCGATGCTCATACCCGGAATACATGCAGCGTTCCAGCAAACCGCCGGGACCGAAAATATCCTGCATCGACGGGCGTTCAGGCTCGGAGGCACGTGGGTGGTCCTCGGAGAAATCCTCGTCGGGATCGTTGCCGCGATCGCGCCGGGAGATGTTCACGAGCGACCGCGTTGCGGCACTATCGTCAGCAGCTTCGCCGGGCCTTTTCGGTTTTTTCGCGGCAGACTTCAACGGGCGAATCGCTCCGGAAAGTGTGGAATGTAGAACATGCAACGATAACACAGCGCAAACTTGCTCGCCGGCGGTTGCCGGTGCAGCTTGAATCGGCGAGACGGTTTCTTCGCGCCGAGGGGACGCTACAGAGTAGAGAAGGGCCGTGGATTCGCTCCCCGCCCTTTTTCGTTTTGTTCTGTTTGTTACCCGGCTTGATTTAACAGTTGAACACTTTTGCGCCATTTTTCGCCGCGAACCGTACCTCTGCGCCTTATAGTAAGAATCGAATCACTATCACTGAGAACGCTTGGATTTTGCAGCCGCAAACGACCTTGCCGTGGGGGATGCCTTATGGATCGTAAACTTTTCTCGTTAGCTCTGGGCCTTTTGAGTGTCGCTTTGACGTCGTGCAGCGGCCCCAGCATTTTCGCAAGTGGTGGCAGCGGTGGATCGCCCGGTACGCCTGGCAGCGCCACAGTGAGCATCAGCTTGACTGCGACACCCCTCACTCCTCCTCCAGCTACTTCGCTGCTTTCGTTTAGCGCGACGGTCGCCGGGATCTCTCTTACGCCGGCGTCCGGCACCGCGGTTAACATCCCGCTCGTCGCCAGCAGCATTACCGTCGATTTAACGAAGCTGCAAACGGACTCCGCGCTCCTGGCCAGCGCCATCAACGTACCGGTCGGGTCGTACACCGGTATTTCCGTGAGTTTCCAAAATCTGGTTGTGACTTATTGCACGGTCGTTTCCGGCACGCCGGGTTGTGTGGCGGGTAGCGTGAAACAAGTCGCCGGTACCAGTGTCGCTCCTTCGGCCACTTTTACCTCGCCGGTAAGCCTAGCCTCGGCGCAGGAGACGGGCTTCGCTTTCAACGTCAATCTTGCCCAAGCGCTTACGGTCAACGCTACGACCCAGGCGGTGACTGCGGTCAATGTGAACGCCACAAACGCCATTTCTGCCTCCGCGCTGCCTGCGACCTCCACCAGCTTGTCAACCGGGCAGCTCGACTTCATTGAGAACGTTTCCGGAGTGGTCAGCACGGTGAACGGCCAAATCGTGACGTTGCAAACTGCCAGCCGTGGCACGCTGACGGTCACGGCCAATTCCTCGACTGACTTCTCTCCCAATTGTTCTTCACTTACCATTGCCTGCGCGGTTGCCGGCGAAGTGGCCAGCATCGATGCTGCTTTGAATGCCGATGGTTCGCTCACTATGCTCGAATTCGATCCCTTGGACACCAGCACCACTACGCACGATTGGGTAGAGGGGGTGGTGATTGCCGCACCCGGATCAACGACGCAGTTCCAGTTGGTCACCAACGATTTGGTTCGGCTGACCACTGGCTCTCTGATAGCGTCGAATTTGCCGCTAGGTTCGCTGGCTACCGTAAATGTTTCTGGAGTTAGCGCCTTTACGGTCGACAGCAAAGGTCTGACGGTTCCGGCCAATTCCTTTGGCGGAACTGATGCCTCAATTCTGGTACCCGGGCAAACCGTTGCGGTGCGCGTAACCAGTTTCACTGCCGCTTCTGGGTCCGTACCGGCGAGCTTGAACGCGGATATGCTAACTTTGCGCTTTACCAGCGTTCCCGGAACGGTTTCTTCGGCCAGCCTGCCGCTAACCTTCGCCATGACCAACCTGCCGCCCTTCTTCGGTGTTACTACACCGCAAGTCGTGCAGTTGTCATCGGCGCCAGTGGCCACAAATTTTGATGGAGTGAATATCACTAGCGGGCTTACCGCCAGCCAAACGGTGTCGGTACGCGGCATTTTCTTTGGGCCTACGGTAGCCACTCCGCTCAGCGCTGCGAAAGTACGAGTTCCCTAAACCCTCCCGTTTCTACAAAGAAAAAGGCTGGTCCCGTTCGGACCAGCCTTTTTCTTTTGCGTACCAGAAATCGCTTTACGCCGGTTGTGGAGTGACCATCGGACTGGGTGGCACTGGCGCCGTCGCCACCGGGGGCACTCTGGGCTCAAACCTCCGATACAGCGCCAGCGAAATTGCGCCCATGCCCCAAACAATCACGGCAAATTTTATCCAGCCGCCTGCCCTGGGAATCGTGGTGCACAAGCGCACAATCAGCACGCCAAGAATTGCCCGGCCGATAAACGGCCAAAGTTCCCGCGACCTTCCCAGCAGCCATTGGCCGACGAGCCCGCCAACGATCAATTGGGAGTAGTACAGCGCGACATACCACACGAACATTGTTGAGATCCCTACGAATAGTCCAACAACGGTTATGCACGCGATCAAGGCGGCTATGGGGACTCCGAAACACACCAGAACGCCAAGCCCTAATGAAGCACCATAGCGTTCCGCGCTGTCCACCGCCTCGCCCGAAAACTGTGGCGTTAGGGTGAATAGCACCAGCCCAAAGACCACAAAGGCCGCCGCCCAAATAATTTGCCAGATGAAGTACGCGCCGCGCGAGGCGTTGGTTGTTGTTTCCGGTTTGTGGTACTCCACCGGAAAGGCCAGCTTGGCCGTCGAAGAAACCTCCGCCTCTTTCTTGCCCTCATACCAAATCGGTCCGCCAACACTCGCGCGTCCGGTAATGCTCAAGGTTTCGCCCTTATCGTGAATACCACCGCCGATGGGCCCGGATATTTCCGTGTGCTTGGAAAAAACCAGCAAGTCGCGGGTTAGCTGCCCTTCGAGGCTCAAGCTTCCGGCAAAGGTGGTCAGGCTGCCACCAATCTTGCCGTTGGAGTCCAGATTGATCGAATCACCGAATACGGACACGCTCTTGCCTACAGTTCCCGTCACGGTCAACGTATTCACAAACGAACGAACGTTGCCGTCCACTTGCCCGGTAATCTGCAGCACCTGAGAAAACGAGATCACGTCTCCAGTGACGTGCCCACTCACCACCGCGTCGTGACCAAGGATGACCACGTCTCCGTCCACTGTTCCTTCGACCTTCGAGCGATTGCCGAACAGGTAGATGTCTCCCTTGATGTTTTCATCCCTGCCCACGGTCGCGGAGTCACCTTTGCGGAATTCTGTGGCCGAGCTTACCGACGGCATCGCCAAAGCGGTGCAGAAGCCGAGCATCACCACGGCCCACGCCGATGTGCCGCGCACTCGCCGCCGACCGAACAACACGCCCAAGCCCACTACCGTGAGCATCGCCAATACCTCAAATGTCGTGACCATGGATTGCCATCCTTTCCAGAAGGCGCCTTGAAAGATCAACAGGCTCATTAGATTTGTGCCGCCAAAGCCGGCTTGTTCCAGCCGTGCTTGCCAGGGTTCGATATACCCGGTGTAAAGTGCATAGACGCCCGTCGCGGCCAAGGCCAGCGCCGCTCCCCAAATCCATTGCATAGATCGCCGGGCGCGCTCCTGAAATTGCGCCAATCTCGAAGGTAAAGGCTCTTCCTCTTCCAGCATGGCCCGCGTCAGCAGCCGCGATTCGCGCTCCAGGACGCGCAGCAACCCTTGGCAGGCGGCGCACTCTTGGGCGTGGGCGGACACCTCTAGCGCTCGAGCCCGGTCCAGCTGCCGCTCGATGTAGAGCATGCAGCTCATTTCATCCAAATGCTGCACCGTTCCATCCCGCGATGGATTGGGTGGTTCGTTCAAGACGCACCTCCCGCGGCCAAGCTGGTTTCGCCCATTGCTTGCCGCAGTTCGTGCCGCGCACGCAGCAGCACCACGCCCACAAAGGCGCGGCGCACGCCAAGCGCATCGGCAATTTCGTCGTAGCTCATATCCGAGTAATAGCGCATCACAAGAGCCATGCGCGCGCGGCCGCCCAGCTTGCCGAGTGCGCTGCGCACTTCTTCGCTGCTACGTTCTTCGATTAATTTTTGCAGTTGGTCGGGATCGGGGTGCGCGAGGGGCACGTTTTCCAGGTCGCCCGTTTCCTTGTCTTGCCGGATTTTGCGGCGGCGCAGCACATCCCAGCAGTGGTTGGCAGCCACCTTGTAGAGCCAGGCGGAAAACGACCGGCTCTCGTCGTACTGGATCAGCTTGTCTTTCAGCTTCATGAAGATTTCCATCGTCGCATCTTCGGCATCTTCGCGAGTCGGCAACGCCCGGCGGCAGAACCGGAAAATCGCCGGGGCATACTCCCCGTATAGCTGGCCCCAGGCAT
Source organism: Candidatus Acidiferrum sp. (assembly GCA_036495905.1). GTDB lineage: Bacteria > Acidobacteriota > Terriglobia > Acidiferrales > UBA7541 > Acidiferrum. The sequence continues at coordinate 136,947 of DASXMB010000024.1, read as the reverse complement.
CGGCATCGCCTGCCCGGGCCCGCGCCACTGCCGGGTGAGAAACCAGGCTAACTGCCACCTGGTCAACCGCCTCCGGTTTGGCAGGCGCGTTCATCCGGTCTCGTTTCGGCGCATCCATAGGTTAGTACGCAGCAGGACCCGAAAAAATTACACATTGCAAAGTGTCTATGCGGGCAGAAATCCCATACCTCGCAACATCCAAAAATGTCCGCGAAGACAATCGCAACCACCCATGCCCGCCGGCCGAGGTCTCGCCTACTCGGGCACGCTACCATCCGCCAGCACTCTAGCAGAAATTCGACAGAAAATTTCGCCATCGCTCGATTGCAGTTGACGCGTGAACTGCGGCTCTGCCATGATGCTGAAAATTGCTTGGGCCTGCGTAGTGCGGCCCGCGATTTTACACGGTTGGCGCGTTTTTTTGAGGGGAGTAAGCGATCGGCTTGCGGGTATCCATTCTGGCGTCCGGCAGCTCGGGGAACATCACCTTACTCGAGACCCAGAATACCCGACTCCTTATTGATGCCGGCCTCGGCAAACGCGAAACCCTTGCCCGCCTGGCAGCCATCGAAAAAGAAATCGACCACCTTGATGGCGTCCTGATTTCTCACGAACATTCCGACCATTGTAACGGCTTGCCGCAGGTTCTTGGCCTATGGAAGGCTCCGCTCTATGCCACTGGGCCCACCATGGACGCGCTGCATCGCACTTTGCCTGAAACTTTTGGCAAGCGGCTTCGCGGCGTGGAAACCATTCAGCCCGGGCAATGCTTCACTATCGGCGACATCGAAGTGCACGCCTTCGCCATTCCGCATGACGCTGCCGATCCCATTGGCTTCACGTTTCGCGCCGAGGGAGTGAAAGTCGCTATCGTCACTGATCTCGGCTACATGCCGGAATTGGTGAAGGTGCATCTTCGCGATACCGATTGTTTGGTGCTGGAATCCAATCACGATTTAGACATGCTGAAAGTGGGACCGTATCCGTGGGTGGTCAAGCAGCGGGTGCTAAGCCGCACCGGGCATCTTTCGAATCACGCGGTCAGCGAATATCTTTCCGATCCCGATGGCTTTGACGCTCGCGCGCGATTTCTGGTGCTGGCACACATTTCCGAGCAAAACAATAATCCCGATGTCGCGGAAATTTCCGCGCAAGAAGCCTTGGGCCGTCGTCCCGCGGAATGCGCCTTCGCCGGCGAACTGCTCATTGCCTCGCAGCACGTCCCGCTCCGCCCGCTCGATTTGTAAGCTAGCGCTCCCTGGACGTTTCGTCAGGGCATGGCTTCAGCCATGCCATTCAATGTGACGAGTTCTTCCGCTTTAGCCGCTGAGGATTCCGCTGTATCGAATTTATTCTCAATACGTCCTGCACAATGCACGCGCGACCGTGCGTTTCTACTGCGTCAAGACCTTCTCGAAAAATTGTAGCGCCCGTGGATCATTCGATTGCCCTAGCCAGAACATCGCCTGCTTCCGCACCGCGAGATTGTGATTGTTCTGCGCCACCTCGATCAATTTCGGCACGCCTTCATCCTTTGGCAATTGACTCAGCGCGAATACCGCCTGTTTTTTTACGCTCGTGTCCGGATCATTTTCAATCGCATCGGTGATTGCACCGGCCGCCTTCTGACCGGCTTTTTGCGCCAGCCAAAAAAGCGCCTGCCCGCGTGTGTGAGCGCTTTCGTCATTTTTGGCCATGCGGATCATTTCCGTCACGGCTTCAGGCTCGTGGCTGACGGAAAACGCAAACGGCAACTGTGGTCGCACCTCTTGACTGGTCTCGCTCTTTTCCAGTTTTTTCAGCACGGCAAACCCCGCCCCACCGCGTGCCGCGCCCAGCCAAAACGTTGTCTGTCTGCGCAGTGCCGCGGGTCGATCTGGCGACGTGAACGATTCCAGCGCCCGGTCCGCGGAACTATCCGCGTGCAGCGCGATCGCGGTCAGCGCTCCGTTGCCAAATCGATCGGTCTTGCGTTGTTCGAAATCGCTGCTCAGCACAAAGCCTTCCAGCAAGGCCACACTTTCTGGCGGTTTCACGCCAGTCAGCCACACAAAACGCAACCCGCCGGAATCAAGCGCGCAATCTTCGTCCACCACGCGAACTTTTCCAATTTGCCTGTTTTCCGCGCGTAGCAGAATTCGCAAATTACGTGGAGCTTCCAGCTTCACGGTTCCGTCGCCGGTGTTGATGCTCGAGCCGTCCCCGCGACCTTCCAGACGATAGTTTCCGCAATGTCCACCCGCCCCGTTTCGTCCGTTGTCGTAGTCACCGCAGCACCCAACGCGGCTTTCCGCAACCGCCGGGATCGAGTAGCCGAGCCATTGCGCCTGCGCAGCTTGCTCCTCCCATTTTTTCACTTCATCGCCCAGCGAACCGTTCAGCGCCCGAGTTTCCATCTGTACGCTATTCACGCGTGGCACAGCGGATTCGCGCTCTTGCGCCTGCCCGCGCGATGCTGCGCCTGCCAGCATGCCCGCCGCCACGATTCCTGCGCCCAACAAGAATATTCCGCGCATCATCGCCCCCCAGTCACTTTTGCAAAAGCTCCATCAAATAGTCGGTGGCTTCTTTGGAGTGCATCAAAGACAGTTTAGAAACCGCGATCTTCCTCAGCTCCGGATCTTTTTCCGTTCGCGCAATGCTCACCAATCCCGTCACATTGTTTTGCAGGAAGTAGGCATTCAACACTTCCGCGCGCAGCTCGCGATCCGTTTCCTTGGCATAAATGTCGGCCAGCGTTTTGTCGCCATCGCCCGAATGCATCAAGCCGAGGTTGCGAATCGCTGAGCGCCGCACCTCCGGATCTTTTTCCTGCAGCGCTGCTTGGGCTATCCTTTTCGAATCGCCTGCTAGAAAAAATGCCTGCAAAATGTTTCTGCGGACCTCCACGGAATTCTCCGAGGCATACAGTTGTTCCAGTTCGGCGGTGCCATGAACCAACCCCAATTGCTGCACGGCATCTCGCCGCAACGAAGGATCTTTTTCGTCTTTAGCCGCCGCGAAAAGATGTTCCTTGTCGCCGGAAACCATATAGCTTCGCAGAATCGAACGCTTAACCGACGGATCGCTGGTGCTCGCATAGACTTGTGCCAGCGTTTCCCTCGCTTGCGAACCGCCAAATATTCCCAGGTATTGCACCGCCTTGCTCTGCAGGTCGGGATTGCTTTGCCCACGCGCGATGCGGCCCAAAATCTCCCTTGCTTCGGGCGTGCCGCTTTGCGCGATCACAAACAGCGCACGCGATTTCTCTCTCGGCGTAGCCGGTCCCCCGATCAGTTTTTCCAGCAACGGCAAGGCCCGCTTCGGATCGCTGTTCATCAACCCCTGAATGGCCAGCATTTTCAGTTCATCATCACCTTGCGCCTCCGGATGCTGCGGCTGTCCCGAGGATTGCCGCACTTCGATTTCCAGTGCGCCGGCATCTTTTTGCCAGCGGCTTTGCGGAAAGCGGTGCTTCAAATCCGCAATCGTGGTTAGCGCCGCATCGCGCTTGCCTTGCCGGTTTTCCGCGTACGCTTTCCAATACAGCGCCGCATCCGTCTGCGGACCATTTAGATCCGCCAGCCGCGCAAATTTTCCCTCCGCCGCTTCATAGTGGTCTTCGTCCAGCGCTTCGCGCCCTTCGTCGTAAAGCTCCGTAAGCCGATCCGCTTTTTCCTGTTCGCGGTCCCGCGCTTCCTCTGCGCGATCTCGCTTTTCTTGTGCGCGGTCCCGCTCCTCTTGTTCTCGCTCCCTTTTTTCCTGCGCTCGCGCACTCACACCTTCAGGATCCTGCTCGGTCGCCGCCATTGCTGGCAGCGCAGCTGCATAAGCACTTCGCGCCGCCGCGCCTGCCGGAACCAGCAGCAGCGCCGCCACCGCGATCCAAACATAGCAACCGCCTGTCAGCGTCCGGCCCGCAACAACTCCATCTTCAACTTTGTTCAGAAACTTCCTCATGGTCATGCCTTGTTCCTCTCTGCTTTTTTCGAACTATTCTGCGCAGGCGCCGTTTCTCGCTGCTGCAGTTCCTTGCCGACCACTCGAACCTTAAACAAAATTCCCCCCGCCTCAATGCGCTGCCGGATACCGTCCAACTGCGCGGGCGTCACCTCTTGCGGACTGTGTGCCACATCCAAAAGCACCCGCTCCAAATCGTCCAGCACATCCGCCAAACCCGTATTGCCGTCATGGACTGCCGTTTCGCGGTACAGCCGGTTTTCCTCCAGCAAGCTCGCCGCTCTCCGTTGCTCCGCCGAAATATTCACTTGCTTCGCTCCGGCTGCGGGCGGCTCCGCGTTCGCCAACTCCACCAGCATCATTTCCGAGCGCCCTAAATGTTCGCCGACAGCCACCACCAAAATCCGCTCGCGAATCTTGCCGGCGTCCGCCACGTTTTCCGGCGCTCCATGCTTTGGGCTGGTGTATCGCCCAACCAGGAAAGCCGCCAGAACCAGCGCCGCGATGGAGCCCACCGCCACCAGACGCCGTCCGCCAAACCAATCCCGCGCGCCTTCATGAAGGCCGCTAAACTCACCACCGCGCCGCTTGCCCGCAAAAAATTCCCACCATCGCTCTCGTTTGGTCTCAAGCTGCGGCTCAATCCGCTTCCAAACCCGTTCGCCATAATCCTCGCCCGGGTCCGGCACCGGAATCGCATCCATCGCCGCCAGCAATGCATCGATGCGCTCCAGTTCCGCCTGGCATTCCGCGCACTCCTTCACGTGTCCGCTCAGCATTTCTCGCTGCACTGCATCTCCATCGTGAAACGCGATCAAATCTTCTTCCTTCGGATGTTTCATACTTCCGTCCTCACTGGTTTCACCTGCCCGCGCGGTCCCACAAACGGTTCAAGCGCGCGCCGCAATTTCTGCACCGATCGAAATACCGTGTTCTTCGCCGCTCCCGTGTTCGATTTCAGCGCCGCCGCTATCTCTTCAATCCCGGCCCCATTCCAGTGCCGCATCACAAACGCTGTGCGCTCTGCGGGAGTCAAGTCCGCCAATGCCTGGCGCATTTTTGTCGCCAACTGGCCGCTCTGCGCCAGCCGCTCCGGCGATGGCGCCGCATCCGCCACGCGATTCATCGGATTCTGTTCCGTGTCCTCAAAATCATCGCGGTGAGGCAGTTCCCGCTGAGCATCTTCGCTGCGCCGCTGTCGCATCCGGTCAATCGCGTAATTTGCCGCGATGCGATACACCCAAGTGCCAAAATTCGCTCGCGCCGCAAATTGACCCAATTTTTGATACGCCCGCAAAAACGCCTCCTGCACCACTTCCTCTGCGTCCTGCTGATTCCCCGTCATCCGGTATGCCAGCCGAAACACTTTCTGGCTATGCCGCGTCACCAGCACGCGAAACGCATCCCGATCCCCGCCAAGCGTCCGCTCGACAGCAATCGCGTCGCTTTCCGCCAAGCTCTCGACGCTCGCACTCATCTGCATCATTAGACAGGTTTTCCCCTCGCCGGTTAGGTCAGGGTATGGCCTCTTTTACCACCCTGCCAGCACCCGCGAACACCATAATGGCAAGAAGGATCGCTCATCCCGCAACGGGCGGCGGCACGGGCCGCAGTGAACCCAAGGTCACAAGCCGAATACAACCACGGATGGCCTGTGGATTCCGCGTGCTAGCATTTTATGTATGAAACTCCCGGCCAGAATGACCGTCTCTTGCGTGCTGCCTTGTCTGATTGTCATATTTCTGGTGGCTGCCATTGCCCAGGATCAGAGCGCGCCCATGCCCCAGCAACCCGCCCTCCCGGCAACCGCGCACGAAAATTGGAAAGTGAAACAATTCAAATTCAGCCGCCCCACTCCCGTTTACGACAACTGGACCGCCGAACGAAAAAAAATCGCCGATCTACCCCGCGGCGAAGTGGTGAGCGGCCTGGATAAACTTCACGTCACTTACGATCCCGACGTAGTCACCATCACTGCTCCCATGCCCGCCTTCTCTCTCAACGCGGGCGACAGCATTTTCCGTTACACCTATTACGGTGAAGGCTTCGCCGATTTCTGGATCAAAGGCCGCTGGTACCCGATGCTGGACGGAAGCTTCATCACCGAACTCGAGGGCAACAACGGCTGCTCAAAGAATTGTAGCGGCAAAGTGACCAAGGCCGGCCGCTTCGAGCAATGGCGCCAGATTCGCCTGCTGGACGGCCGGGTCGGCTGGTTCCGCGCCGCCACGTGACGCGAACACCCGAGAGCGACAACTCTTTGCCGCCGGTACGATGAAAAGATTTATGAGTGCACCTAACGCCTCAGCGCCCAAACCCGCGTATGACGCCAGCCTAACTGCTCGCGTAATGCCCAACCGCGCGACAACACTGCTCTTACTCATTGTCGTCCGCGTTTTTCTCGCTGTCGCCCTGCTCGGAGCACTCACCTCCGGATGGGAAATCTTCGCGGACTTGCACGCCCGCCGCACCTGGCCGGTTGCCGATGGCGAAGTTATCGCTGCCGTTCAGAAAGATTCAAACCAAGAACCGCTATATCGCGGATCGGACCCGGCACGCTACACACGCTATTGGGTTGAATATCAAATCAGATTCGCGGTTCCTCCGGATCAATGCAACACCGGCACCGTCTCGCTTGCCGACCCGCCAGATCCCATGCCGTGCCAAGGCATCGTCCGAACCCGCAGCACCCGCTCGCCCGCCGCCGTCTACGATTGGCTCAATCACGGCTATTCGCAGAATTCCCGCATTCGCGTTCTTCACGATCCCGCCGGCCCGAGAATCAAGATTGTCGGCGAATCAATCTGGCTCATCTACCGCTGGGATAAAATTTTCATCTTGTTCGGCTTCCTTATATTTTCTCTCGCCGCTCATACCCTCGTGCACCGGCGCATGAAATATTTGGAAACCTTACCGAAGGACTACGACGCTTCGCCTCCGGCCACAAATGCGCCTGCTCCGGACGATCTGATCGATCTAAAACTCTCGTAATTTTCTCTGCGACTCGGTGACTCGCAATATCGCGCCAAACACACCCGATTGCTACTCATACCGCAGCGCTACGATCGGATCGACCCGCATCGCCCGCCGCGCCGGAAGGTAAGTGGCCAGCAAACTCACGACCAGCAACACCAACGCCACGCTAACAAACGTAGGGACATCCGCCGCGCTAATCCCGTACAACATGTTCTGCAGAAACCGTGTCGCGCCAAACGCTCCCAACAATCCCAGCGCCACTCCAATCCCCGCCAGCCGCAATCCGTGGAAAATGGTCATTCGGCATATATCTCCGCGCGACGCCCCCAGCGCCAGCCGTACTCCAATTTCACTCGTGCGCTGCGTCACCGAATACGCCAGCAAGCCATACAATCCAATTGCCGACAGAAACAGCGCCACCAGCGCAAAAAATCCCAGCAATTGCGAAGAAAATCGCGGCTGCGCCACCGACGTCTCCAGCACCTCGTCCATCGATCTCACATTCGACAGCGTTTCATCCTTGTCGATCGCCGTAACCGCTCGTCGCAAAGCTCCTCCCGTGCTTTCCGGGTTCCCAGACGTTCGCACCACAATTTCCACCGTCGACCCGGGAAATTGCGCGATCGGCACATACATTTCCGGTCCTTGCGAATCCGCCAGCGCATTGTCGCTGGTATTTCCAACGATCCCCACTATTTCCCGCGTCTTCTGCGGGTCGCCAAAGGCTTGCACCCTTTTGTGCAGCGCATCCGCATTCGGAAAAAACTTCTTCGCGAATGCGGCGTTCACCACGATTGCTCCCGCCGCCCCCGCCTTGTCATGCGCATCCAGCATGCGCCCTTCCAGCAACGGAATCCGCATCGCCGCCAGGTAGCCTGCCGTAACCTGATGAAAATTCGCATCGTCGAATTCGCTCGCGGCATACGAGCGCCCCTCAATATAAAAAGGACTATCGTTGTGCTCCCCCGCGAGCGGCAATTCTGAAGTCGCCCCAAAACCCTGCACTCCTGGCAACTCCGCAACCCGTTGCTCCAGTTGCTCGAAGAAAGCCGCCTTGTGCGCATCATCCTTATATTGATCTCCACCCAAGCTCAGTCGTGCCGTCAGCACATGCTCCGCCCGAAATCCCGGATCCACATGCACTAGCCGCCAAAAACTTTTCAGCAGCAGTCCCGCGGAAACCACCAGCGCCATCGAAAACGCAATTTCCGCCACCACCAAAATGCTGCTCACCCGTTTGTGTTTTCCCGGCGTCGAGCCTCTCCCAAACTCTTTTTGTACACTCGCAAAATTCTTCTGCGAAACCTGCAGCGCCGGAATCAGCCCGAAAAATAGTCCCGTCGTCAGTGCCAGCCCAGCCGTAAACGCCAGCACCCCTCCATTGATATGCACCTCATTCAATCGCGGCAAACTCGCCGGACCAAACACCCGCAGCGCACCAATTCCGAAAATCGCCAGCAATACTCCCAGTCCCGCGCCAAGCGTCGACAGCATCACACTCTCCGTCAAAGTTTGCCGGATCAACCGCCCGCGCGTCGCGCCCAGCGCCGCCCGCATGCCAAACTCTTTTCGCCGCGAAAGCGAGCGCGCCAAAAGTAAATTCGCCACATTCACGCACACTATTAGCAACAGCACCGCCACCGCCGCCAGAATCACCAGCAGCGCCGGCCGCACTGGCCCAATCAACACGTCTTGCAACGGTCGCTGCCGCAGCGACCATCCTTGATTCGTCGTCGGATATTCGCGCGCCAGCCCCAGCGCAATCGCGTCGGTATCTGCCTGCGTCTGTTGCGGAGTCGTGCCCGCTTTCATCCGCCCGATCACTTTCAAAAAGTGCGCCACCCGAACCTGCATTCCCGGATTTTGCAGCGGCATCGGCACCCAAAGCTGCGCATCCGTCAGCAGCGGCAAATCGTGCGGCAGCACGCCCACCACCGTAAGATCCTGCCCATCCAACCGCACCGTTTTCCCCACAATGTCCGGATTCCCGCCAAAATTCCCTCGCCACAATCCATAGCCCAAAATAACCACCTGCGGATCGCGCACCTGTTCATCCGCGGCCACAAAATCTCGCCCAAATTTCGGATGCACTCCCAAACCGTCGAAAAAATTCGCCGACGCAAACCCCTCCATCACTTGTTCCGGTTTTTCCGTCGAAAGATTCGATGGGTTCGTCATATATCCCATGGCCACCAGTTGCTCGAAAGTGCGGTTCTCGCGCCGGTAGTCCACAAAATCCGGCGTCGATACCGCGGCCTGGTCGCTTTGCGTAAAATTCCCATTCAGCCACAGCAATCGCTGCGGCTCATGGAACGGAAGCGGCCGCAGCAAAACCGAATCGACCACGCTGAAAATCGCCGTGTTCGCGCCAATTCCCAATGCCAGCGTCAATACCGCCACTAAAGTGAATCCCGGATTCTTCGTCAGCATTCGCAATCCAAACCGCGCATCCACCGCAAGCTCCGCTAGCCATCGCCAGCGCCACTGATCCCGCGCCGTCTCCTTCACCAGCTCCACATTTCCAAACTCCCGCCGCACCGCGCGCTCCGCGTCTTCCTCGGATTCCCCGCGCTCCATCCGATCCCGTTTCGCCATTTCCAAATGCTCCCGCACTTCATCGTGCAAATCTTCTTCGTGCTTCTTGCCATCGTCGAACGGAGATTTCATCGCAAAACTCCTCGCAGCCCATCTCGAGCCGCCAAAAAGATTTACTCGTACCGCAGCGCCACCACCGGATCAACCTTCATCGCTCGCTGCGCCGGCACATATGACGCCAGCAGCGTCACCGTCAGCAACAGCACCGCCGCCACCACAAACGTTGTCGGGTCCGCCGTTTTCACACCGTAAAGTAAATCCTTCAAATACCGCATCAGCATCAATCCCAGTCCAACACCGAAAACCGTTCCCACCAACGCCAGCCGCATTCCCTGCGTCAGCACCAGTCGCAACACATCGCCCCTTGCTGCTCCCAGCGCCGCTCGGATTCCTATCTCTCGCGTCTGCCGCGCCACTTCGTAAGACACCAATCCATACAGCCCAACGCACGCCAGCACTAGTGCCAAGCCTCCAAAGACGCTGGACAATCGCGCCACCAATTCTTCCTTCGCCAGTTGCTGGTCGATTTGCTGGCTTTCCGTATGCACTTCGAAAATTGGCAGATTACTGTCCAGACGGTTTACTGCCGCGCGCACTTGCGGAACGAATTTCTCCGGATCCGTTTCCGTGCGTAACACGAAAGAAACGCTGCCGGCCGAATTCGGAATGTAAACCGTCGGCTCAATTTCTCTCCGCAGGCTGTCGTACTTCGCGTCACCCACGATCCCGACGATCCGCCAGCCCGGCTGCTCGGAAATGCTCTTTTCAGGTATTGCGGCTCGCTTTCCCACCACCCGCCCGAGCAAGTCCCCATTTGGAAAGTAGCGTCGCACAAATGTCCGGTTTACCAGCGCCGGTATCGGAGGAACCTCCACAGAAGCCTCTGCCTTCGTCTCTGCGGAAGCTCCTCCTTTGAGTTTCGCTGCTGCCCTCTCGAACCGCTCGATATCAGCTTGTGCGGCTATCTCAGCTTGCGCAAAATCCTCGGGAAGAAACTCCCGCCCGCCTAGCAGTGGTATCCGCATCGCATGAAAAAAGTTCGGGCCAATCGGCAAAAAATCCGCCGTCGATTGTTGTTCCTTCGGCGTTCCATCTGCATGAAAACCCGTTTGGAACCAGCCGCCGCCAAGCAGCGCCTGCCACGAATAGCTCGCCGAAACCACTCCCGGCATTCCCGCCAGCTGGCTATTCAGCTCTCGATACAGATTGTCGATATCCGCCCTCTTGTAACCGATCAGTGTGGGATCAACGGAAAACGTCAGCACGTTCCGCGTGTCGAATCCCGGGCTCAGATGGCGCAGATTTTGCAGCGTCCTCACCAGCAGGCCCGCTCCCGCCAAAACCACTATGCTTAACGCAATTTGCGCGACCACTAATCCGTTCCCGGCATTCAGCCATTCTCTGCCCGGGCGCCTCGTCTGCGCACTTCCTCCCACGCCCTCTTTCAGCGCAGGAACCAGGTTCAGCTTCATCCGCATTAGCGTCGGAACCATGCCAAATATCATTCCCGCAACAATCGACACCGCTCCCGTAAACAGCAAGACCTTCAGATTGATCGCCGGATGAAACGGCAATCCGTCGTCCGTAACCGCTCTTGCAAACGAGCCGATCAGCACCAGGCACCACGAAGCCAGCACCACACCCGCCGTGCCGCCTGCAATGGAAAGCAGCAAGCTCTCCGTTAACAATTGCCGCAGGATTCTTCCCCGCGTCGCTCCCAGTGCGAAGCGCACCGCGATCTCTCTTTGCCGGGCGGCTGCCCGCGACAGCATCAATCCTGCAACGTTCGCGCAAGCAATCAACAGCACGATCCCCACCGCCAGCATCATCACCTGTAGTGGTGTGCCGTAATCTCGACGGTTGCCGGCGAAGCCCTCTTGCAATCCCGCCAGCACCATCGCCGGTTTGTCCGCGGCTTTCGACATCGGTTTGTCGCCGTGAAGCATTGCGTTGTAAAACAGCATGCTGGTTTCTGCTTCGGCTTGTGATTGCGAAGCTCCACCCTGCAATTTTCCAACCACGGCCACCCACCAGGCTCTCGAGTCGCGTTCGCGGCTGTCCCAGTGCTCGCTGAGCCGCGGCCGTAAAGACAGCGGGACCCACATCTCCAATTCCTCGCCCGGATTAAGACTTGTGAATTCTTTTTCCGTTACGCCCACTACCACGCACGGCACTTTGTTGATTCGCACCGTCTGCCCAACAATCGAGGGGTTGCTCGCGAAATTCGTCCGCCACAGCTTGTAGCTCAACACCACCACGTTCGCGCCGTCTGGCGTATCGTCCGCTGCGTTCAGCAACCGGCCCAACTCCGGCTTGATGCCTAGTGTCTCGAAGTAATCTCCAGAAACCGCTTGTGTTCCTTCGTTCACAATCGTCGCCGATTTGTCGAAAGCCAAATCGATGACCCCTGCATTCGTGAATGCCGCTAGCCCGGAAAAACCGCTGCCCCCTTGCTTTTGCAGTTCGTTGAAAAATGGCACGGAAAATGAACAGCCGTGTGCATCCGCGCCGCGCACTTTCGATATGCAATATCCAGACCCCATGTATTGCTCAAACCCTGGCGACTTCTGCGCCTTCCATTGGAAAAGCACCAGCCGGTTTCCATCGCGCACTGGTATGCCACGCAGAAACGCCGCATCAATCAAACTGAAAATAGCGGTATTCGCCCCAATTCCCAGCGCCAATGTCAGTACGGCAACTGACGTAAAGCCCGGATTCTTGCGCATCATGCGCAATCCAAACCGAACATCCTCCGCAATCTCCGTCGCCCACTTCCACCTCCACTGATCCCTCGCTGTCTCCTTCACCAGCTCCACGTTGCCGAATTCCCGCCGCACCGCGCGCTCCGCCTCTTTCGCGGATTCCCCGCGCTCCACACGATCCTGTTTCGCCATCTCCAAATGCTCCCGTACTTCCTCGCGCAGCTCTTCTTCCCGTTTGCTCTTGCGCCACCACGAAAAGCTCATCGTGTCGTCCTCCGCCAGCAAATTCTCAAATCGTTGCCGCCTTAATCCCTACTCATACCGCAGCGCCACCATCGGATCCACTCGCGTCGCCCGCCGCGCCGGAATGTAGCAAGCCGCCAGTGCCACCATCGACAGCAGCACCGCTACGCAACCAAATGTCAGCGGATCTCGCGCGCTTACCCCAAACAACAGGCTCGCCATCACCCGCGTCAACCCGACTGCCGCCGCGATTCCCAGCACCACGCCGATCAGCGTCATCTTCATTCCGTCGCCCAGCACCATCCGCAGCACATCTCCGCGATTCGCGCCTAGCGCCACGCGAATCCCAATCTCCTGCGTCCGCTGTCCCACCAGATACGAAATCACGCCATAAATTCCCACCGATGCCAGCAGCAACGCCAGCGCCGCGAAAATTCCCAGCACCGTCATCGAAAATCGTTGCGATGCCAGCGACTCGGAAATAATGCTCTCCATGGTTTGCGCTCTGGCCATCACGTTCTCATCGCTGATGCCCTTGATCGCCGCGCGCACAGGTTCCGCAATTCCCGCCGCTTTCGGATCGAATCGCAGGACCACACCCGTCCCGCCCGACGACTGCATCAACGCTTCATCGGGGAGTTGCATGTACGGAAAATAAAGTTCCGCCCGTAACGTCTGCTTATCGTCTGAATCCAGCCCCCATTGCATCACGTGCCCCACCACGCCAATAATTTCTGCTCGCCCGCCTTTGATTTTTAGAAAAATGTGCTGCCCAACCGGGTCCTGCTCTCCAAAATATTTGTGCGCGAACACTTCATCCACCACCACCACGTGCGCCGCCTTTTCATTATCTTGCGCCGTAAAAAATCTTCCCCGCTTCAGCCCGATACCCATCAGCTTCAAATAGTCTTCTTCCACCACGTAGCTGATGGCCCAGCTCATGTCATTGTCGGTTTCGGGCTTCGGCTTGCCTTCGATCCAGAACAAATCTTCATCGTCGCTGCCCAGCGGTACCGCGCCCCACGAAAGCGACACACCTTGTACTCCCGGCACGCCGCTTATCTGGCGATCCACATTCCGCAACGCCGCCCGAATGCTTTCTCCATTCGCGTTGTGCATCGCCGGCGGCAACGCTATGCCAAACGTCAATACATTTTGCGAATTAAATCCCGGATCGACCTTCCACAGTGCGCCCAAACTTCGTACCATCAATCCCGCGCATACCAGCAGCACCAGCGCCATCGCCATTTCCACCACCACCAGAACTCCCTGCGCCCGATGCCGCGTTCCGCTCTCCCCTCGTCCTCCTTCTTTCAGCGTGTCGTGCAGCCTGCGCGTCTTTGTCTTCAGCGCCGGCGCCAGCCCAAAGAAAATTCCGCAACCCAGCGTTATCAACAAGGTAAAGAACACTGCCCGCCCATCAAGACCCACTTCGCTCGCCCTTGGCAATCCCACCGCCAGCACGCGCAGCGCCGCGTGCGTGCCCCACGCCGCCAAAATCAAACCCAGCGCGCCGCCAATCAACGCCAGTAGCAAACTTTCCGTCAGCAATTGCCGCACCAGCCGTCCTTGTCCCGCTCCCAGCGCCGACCTAATTGCAAATTCCCGCGACCTTGCCGACGCTCGCGCCAGCATCAAATTCGCCACGTTCACGCACGCAATCAGCAGCACAAATCCGACCGCCGCCAGCAACACCAGCAGCAGCGTTTGCACCCCTCCCACCAGCGTCTCTTTCAGCGGTCGAATCGTCGCTCCGATTCCCGTGTTCGTATCCGGATAAGCCGCCGACAAATTGTTCGACACTCGCGCCAAATCCGATCGCGCCTGCTCAAGCGTAATTCCAGCCTTCATTCTCCCAACGCCGTGAAATCCCAGCCCCGCATCGCGCTTCGGCAAAAACGGATTGCTCCATTGCCCCACCGGTACATAGACCTCGACGCCGCGAAAACTCCCCGAAAGATCGAAGTCCGCCGGAGTCACTCCAACTACCGCGTAACTCCTGCCATCCAGGTCGATGCTTTTCCCCAACACATCCAGTGACCCGTTAAATTTTCGCTTCCACAACTGTTCGCTGATCAGCGCCAGCGGAGCTGCGCCAATATCGTCCTCGCCCGGCGCGAACGCCCGCCCAATCATCGGACTTACTCCCAGCACTTGAAAAAAATCCGCCGTGATCAATCGCCCCTGCAACTGCTCGGCCGTGCCCTGTCCAGACAGATTAAAGTTGTACGCCCGGTACAAACCCATCCCGGAAAAAGTAGTACTGTCCTTTTGCCAGTCGCGAAAATTCGCAAAAGAAATCGACCCGGTCGCAAAATTCGGTTTGCTCTCCGCCAGCCACACCAGTTGCTCCGGATGGGGATACGGCAGCGGCTTCAGCAACACGCCATTCACCACGGAAAACAACGCCGTGTTCGCTCCAATTCCCAGTGCCAGCGTCAGAATCGCCATCGCCGTAAATCCCGGCGATTTCAGCAGCATTCGCGCCCCGTAACGCACATCGTTCAAAAGTCGATCCAGAAACGTCCAGCCCCACGCCTCTCGCGTCACTTCTTTAATCAATCCGACATTGCCCATTTCTCTCCGCGCCGCGCTGTGCGCTTGCTCCTGACCTTCGCCACGGTCCGTGCGATCGCTTGCTGCCATCTGCAAATGGCTCTGTAGTTCTTCATCCAACTCACGTTCGCGTTTTTGCCGCCGCCAAAAAGAGAAACTCACGATTCGCTCTCCCTCTCCGCCGGACTCAGCACTCCGCCGATCGCATCTTTCAATTGCTCCCACCGCGATTGCTCCACCGCCAATTGTTTTTTTCCTGTCGCCGTCAGCCGGTAATATTTCGCGCGCTGCTTGTTTTCAGACGTCTTCCATTCCGACCGAATCCACCGTTGTCGTTCCAGTCGGTGCAGTGCCGGATACAAAGACCCGGTATCCACCTGCAGAATCTCGCCAGACCGCGTGCGGATCGCCAGGCTGATCCCGTACCCATGCTGGGCGCCCCATTGCAACGTCTGCAAAATCAGCAGATCCAGCGTCCCCTGCAAAAGTTCAATCCGGTTCTGATATCGCTTCTTCATTTCCCCTCGGTACTCCCGGTCTTGTTACGCTGGCCTCGTCGCGCCCCATCCCGTTACTACGTTTAGCGCGCCCATTAGTTTCCATCACGAGACCCAGCCTGTAGACTCTCTACTACCATGGACGTAGATACTCTACTCCCCGTTAGGTTGCAAGCGAATTGCCGCCGCCCACCACGCGCTATCGCCTTGCCCCGCAAGGCCTTAGCGAGAAACGCCGCCGCACAACCCCGGTCAACCCACGCGTTTTCCGGGACAACTCGTCCCATAACCGGTCACGCTTGCCCTCGCCGCAGCCTGGAACTGCGGTATCATGGAATCGCTCCAATGACCCAAAAGTTCGCTAATCCTGAAAAAGTCAACCTTGTAACTGGAAACGTTATCTCGGTAATCTTGCTTCGATAAAATTTGTCGGTTCGTTAAAACTGGATTTTCCCGGAGACTTTTTTGATTCCACGTTATACCCGCGAAGAAATGGGCCGCGTCTGGAGCGATGCCAATCGCTTCGCCAAATGGCTGGAAGTCGAGTTGGCCGCCACCGAAACTCTTGCCGAAGCTGGCCTCGTTCCCAAGGATGCCGCCGCCACCATTCGCGCTCGCGCCAAAGTGAATGTCGCGCAAATTCACGAATTCGAAGCTCGCGTAAAACACGACGTCATCGCCTTCACCATGTCCGTCGGCGAATCCATCGGCGATCCCGCCATCGCGCGCTGGCTGCACTATGGAATGACTTCCAATGATGTCGTGGACACCGCGCAATCCCTGATGGCGCGCGACGCTTCCCGGCTCATTGAATCCGCCCTAGCGCAATTTGCCGATGTGCTCGCGAAACGCGCGCAAGAATTTCGTCACACTCCGCAAATTGGCCGTACCCACGGCGTGCACGCGGAACCGATTACTTTCGGATTAAAAATCGCCAATTGGTATGCGGAAATTCAGCGCAACCAGGAACGCTTTCGCGATGCGGCCGCGCAAATGGCCATCGGAAAAATTTCCGGTGCGGTGGGCAACGCTTCTCATCTCGGTCCGGAAATGGAAGAAAGAATTTGCCAGCGCCTCGGTTTGCAGGTCGCTCCAGTCGCCTCGCAAGTGATTCAGCGCGACCGCCACGCGCACTACCTCAGCACGCTGGCGCTGATTTCCGCGACACTTGAAAAAATCGCCCTGGAAATTCGCCACTTGCAGCGCACCGAAGTGCGCGAAGCCGAAGAGCCTTTCGGCGGTGAGCAGCGCGGCAGTTCCGCGATGCCGCACAAAAGAAATCCGGTGACCTGCGAACAAATTTGTGGACTCGCTCGCCTGGTGCGATCCAACATGCTGGCTGCTTACGAAAATGTCGCGTTGTGGCACGAGCGCGATATTTCGCACAGTTCCGTGGAGCGGATTATTCTTCCGGACTCCACGATTTTAGTGGATTACATGCTCGCTAAAATGATCGCGATTATTCGCGACATGCGCGTTTTTCCGGAGCGCATGCTGCGCAACCTCGAATCCACGCACGGCCTGGTTTTTTCGGGCCAGTTGCTGCAAGACGTCGTGGAAAAAGGCATGCCTCGAGACGAAGCCTACAAAGCCGTGCAAGAAAACGCCATGGCTGCCTGGGAAAGCGAATCCAGTTTTCGCGAACGCGTCGCCGCCGATTCGCGCATCACAAAATATCTGGACGCCAAAGCGCTGCACCACACTTTCGATCTGCATCGCCAGCTTCGTTATGTCGACGCGATTTTCGCCCGCGTCTTCAGCGAGAAGGAATCCTAAGGACGGCGCGATTTTCTTCGCGTCGGTATGAAATTTGCCCTTGGCATTTCCGGTGAAATACGCTGTCTTTACGCACTCCGCAGGCCGCGAGTGGGCGATGCGTTTACGATTCAACGCGCTGCACGTAGCGCGCTTCCGACGTATCCACTTTGATCTTGTCGCCTTCATTCACGAAGGGCGGCACGTTCACCACTAATCCGGTTTCCAGTGTCGCCGGCTTCATCACCGCGCTGGCTGTGGCTTTTTGCAGCGTGGGCTCGGTTTGCACCACGCGCAGATCCATGGTGTCCGGCAAATCGACGCCAATCGGCTTCTCATCGAAAAATTCAATTTTTACGATGGTGTTGGGAATGATGTAGTAGACGCTTTCGCCCAGCTCATCCTTGGTCATCTGCATTTGTTCGTAAGTCTGCGTGTTCATAAAAAAATAATCGTCGCCCTGCGCGTACAAATATTCAAATTCAATTTCATCCAGAATCGCGCGATCCACAAACTCTTCCGCGCGGAACCGGTAATCGATCATGATTCCGGTTTTCAAATTTTTCAGTTTCGTCTGCATGGAGCCGCGTTTGTTTCCCGGCGTGCGATGATCGACGCTGAAAACCGTGAACAGTTGCCCTTCGTGCTGGATCACCATGCCGGGGCGAAGTTGCGTAGCCTTAACAGTGCTCATAATTTGTCGTAGCCGCGCGTGCGGCCAACCGCTCCCTGAAAGTATGAATTCGGAAATTCCGGCAGGCTGGAACCAAGCCGCATCCAGAATCACTCGAGGCGCGCGGGACGAAGTTTTGCGCCCAACGCGAACCAACAGTATAGAGGCCCGCAATCGGCGTGGTCAATTTTTCGGAGCGCGTCCCGCCCTGAAACTGTGTCGACTACCCCGCGAATACCACGTCATTTTGAGTGCAAGCCTCTTTACTAATCGTCGCCCCGCTTTTCGGATTTGGCGCGTTGCGTGGCCGCTTCCGCCATGATCTTCTCGATTTCGCTGGGGTCCCGCGGCAATCGCTCGCTCAGCAATTTGTATCCGGTTTCCGTGATGAGCACATCGTCTTCAATCCGCACGCCGAGATTTTCGTCTGGAATGTAAATGCCCGGTTCCACGGTGACCACCATACCGGGTTCCAGCGGCTTGCAGTAATCGCCGGGGTCGTGCACGTCCAGTCCGATATTGTGGCCCAGCCCGTGAATGAAATACGGTCCGAGTGGTTTGCCGTTGAGATCTTTTCCGTGCGTGTTGATGTAATTGAACGCAATGGTGAAAAGACTTTTCTCGCCCTGCCGGCACAAGTTCATGCCGGGCTTAATTGCGGCCAGTGCAGCATTTTGCGCGCCCAAGACAATCTCGTAAATTTCCCGCTGCCGCGCGGTGAATTTGCCGTTTGCCGGCAGCGTGCGCGTAATGTCCGCGGAATATCCAGAAAATTGCGCGCCCACATCGAGCACGACAATGTCGCCATTTTCAATTTTGCGCGAAAGCTTATCGTAGTGCAGTGCCGTGGAATTGGGACCCGCGCCCACGATCGGTGCGTAGCCTTCCGCCTCCGATCCACCCATCGCATGCACTTCCACCATTTTCGCGGCCACCTGATACTCGAATAAATTCGGATGCATCATGCGCATCGCGGCAAGATGCGCATCGAGCGAAAGGTCGATCGCTTTGGTAAGAAAAGCAATCTCGCCCGGCGATTTAACCTCGCGCATGCTGTTGATGGCGCCGCGCACATCGTGGATTTTTACTTGTGGCGCGCTTTCTTGCAGCCAGTCCACTACTTGCTTTTCGTGTGGGTAGCCGCCGTTTTCTTTTTCGTAGGGAACCACCGTGTAAAAATTAGCAAAAGTCTTCGCCAATCGCTCCACGGTGGCGCGCAGCTCGCCAAAAGGTTTCACCGCGGCAAACCCGGTGCGCGCCTCGATTCCCGGATCGGATGGCGACATGCGAATGCCATTCCACTTTTCCTTGGCCGCGTTTTTCGGAGGCAAAAACAAAATTTCCGTGGGACCGCTGCCGGAGTCTCCGGATTTTGCGCGAGGCAAAATCACTGACCCGGCGCCTTCTTCGTTGTGGCCGGTGAGATAATAAAAATTATCTTCCTGCTCAAAAATATAATCCTGGGAAGATTCTTCGCGGCCAGTGAGACCCCACAGCACAATCGGGCCGTCGATTTGCGCGGCAAGTTTGGCGCGCCGCGCGGCGTACACGCTATTCGGTTCGCGCTCGCGACGTTCCTGCGCGCCCGCTGGCACCGCCAGCGCGGCAAAAATCGAAAACAGAATTGCGCACGCGCAGCAAGCAAAAACAAAGTTACAGCGCAAAAAGTTTCTGTGACCACTCATTCGAGACCTCGCATAAAATTCAACGACTGACACGGGCAGCGACGCGTCGCCGCATTCCAATTACGCCGAGCAACCGGAGAACACGCTGTAAATCTCCAATTGCTCCCACAGGGGCCCCGCACCAATCTGGGCGGCGACATTGTAAACCAAATCGTTGTGAACCAAATCGTTGTGAACCAATTCGTTGCAAACCAAATCGTTCAGCTTCCGGCAGCTTGTGCGGAATCGCCGCCGCGCAGACCCAGCGCGTCCGCGTTTTCTCGCATCGCGGCAATGCAAAACGTAATGTGTTCGTCCAGCGCAACACCAAGTTCTTCGGCACCCTTGATAACGTCTTCGCGCGAAACGCCGCGCGCAAACGCTTTATCCTTCAGCCGTTTTTTTACGGAGCTGGTTTCGAGATCAAGAATACTTTTGGATGGGCGAACGTACGTGCACGCGGTAAGAAATCCGGCGAGCTCATCGCACGCGAAGAGAGTGTGCTCCAGCGGAGTTTGCCGCGGCACGTTGGTGTAGTTCGCGTGAGAAAGAATGGCGCGAACCAATTCCTCGGAGTAACCCTGTTCGCGCAGAATTTTCGCGCCCTCGGCAGGATGCTCGCGATCCGCGGCGTGCTCGGCATTGGGCCAGCGCTCGTAATCGAAATCGTGGAGCAGGGCAGTGAGGCTCCACAGATCTTCGTCCGCGCCATTTTTGCGAGCGTAAGCGCGAACGCAAGTTTCCACCGCGAGCATGTGCTTGCGCAGGCTTTCCGATTGCGTGTACTCGCACAAAAGTTTCCAGGCGTCATCGCGCGTCGGCATCGGGTCTCCTCCAAAGAACGGATAGTGTAGCAAGGACCGCGCGAGGCGCGGAACGTCTGAAATTGTCATCCCGAGTCCGCTTGCGTCGTTGGCAGGCAGCGCGAGGGATCTGCTTTTCCTTGCGTCATGGCACGTGTTCGTCGCGCCTGCTACGTCAGGGCACGGCTTTTAGCCGTGCCGTAAGAGCGTGCAACAAGACCGGCTTTAGCCGCTGGGGGTCACTTTCAAAAAGTTGACCAATTTCGCCGCGGTTCTTCCCGTTACCATCCACCCGCCGAACCCGTTCCGAACTTCACGCATTCCAACGTTTCGTCCGTGCCGCTAACTATCGCCCCTCGAACGGATAGCGATCCTGGGTCTGCACCGCTGCGGCCACATTGCGCCGAAGCGCAATCGTATCCACTGGGGCGCGTTTGCCAAACCGCTTCAGCACCGCCATCTGCGTGGTCAGCATGTCGCCTTCATGCACTGCCGCGATGGCGCGTTTCGCTTCATGCTCTACGCGTTCCGCCGCATCTGCAATGAACACGCGCGTGGCGTCGATCATCGTCTGTGTCGCAGCCTCGCCTCGTGCCGCAGCGGCTTTCTGCGTGCGCAACAAACAAGACTCCATCGCGTAGACTTCCATCACCACATTAGCCAGCGCTGCGATTAATTCCTGCTCGTCCGCCAGTTTCTCGCGGAATTTCTGCATTGCGCCGCCCGCCGCCTGCAGAAACATCTTCTTCGCATTCCCCACCACTCTTGCATCTTCCGCCAGCACTCCCTCCGGCGCATCCTCAAACGATGGTCCCGCCAAAATCTCTTCCGCGAGTTTCATCGCCGCCGGAATCAGCGCCAGTTGTCCGCCCAGCGCTCGCTTCATCAGCATTTGCACGATCAGCATGCGGTTGATTTCGTTGGTGCCCTCAAAAATGCGATTGATGCGCGAATCGCGATACGCGCGGCACACCGGATACTCTTCGTGAAACCCATAACCACCGAAAATCTGCACGCCTTCATCCACCACATAATCCAGCATCTCGCTGCCGTACACCTTCGCGATCGAACTTTCAATCGCATATTCTTCCAGCACCTGCATGGTATTTTTGATTTTGTCGCCGCTGCCGGAAGCCGCCGCCATCGCCAAATCAATGTTTCCAGCCGAGCGATACACCATCGATTCCACCGCAAAAATCTGAATGGCCATTTCCGCCAGTTTTTCGCGAATCAATCCGAATTGCCCGATCTGTTTTCCAAACGCCTTGCGTTCCTTCGCATATTTCGCGGAGGTCATCAGCGTGTGTTTTGCGCCACCCACAGCGGATGCCCCCAGCGTAAATCGTCCCGCATTCAAAATGTTGAAAGCCACAATGTGCCCGCGCCCGATTTCATGCAGCACATTTTCAATGGGAACTTTGCAGTTTTCCAAAAAGATCGGCGTTGTCGAACTGCCGTGAATTCCCATTTTGTGTTCTTCGTTGCCCGGCTTGAATCCAGGAAAAGTTCGCTCCACGATAAATGCCGTGAACTTTTCTCCGTCCACCTTCGCGAAAACCACATAAATGTCCCCGAAACCGCCATTGGTAATCCACATCTTTTGCCCATTCAAAACGTAGTGCGAACCGTCGGCGGAAAGCTGCGCCCGCGTCAGCGAAGCCTGCGCATCCGAACCCGCTTGCGGCTCGGAAAGGCAATACGCGCCAATCCATTCGCCCGTCGCCAGCTTCGGCAAGTACTTTTGTTTTTGTTCTTCCGTTCCAAAATAGACGATGGGCAGTGTGCCGATCCCGGAATGCGCTCCGTGTGTCACCGCAAACCCGCCATAAATGGAAAGTTTTTCGGTCAGCACCGTGGTCGCGATTTTATCGAGTCCCGCGCCGCCAAACTGTTCCGGAATTCCTCCGCCCAGCAAACCCAGTTCTCCCGCTTTTTTCACCAGCGACGGCATCAGCCCGGGCTTTTTCGCTTCCAGCTCTTTCGCGAGCGGCAGCACTTCTTTCAGCACGAACTCTTCCGCCGTTTGCCCAATCAATTTCTGATCGTCCGTCAAATCCGCCGGAGTGAAAACATCCTGCGGTTGCGGAGATTCCAGGAGAAAACTGCCGCCTTTCGCTGCGGTCTTGGTCACGGTTGCGGTAGCCACGATAGTTCTCCTTTGTGTTGCGTGTATCACCCCTGCGGTCCGGTCAGCCTTCTAAGCGGTTTTCGCTTTGCGGCAACGGGCAGGGAATTATACTACGCCAAAATATGATAGTGACAATCACTTTTATGCGGCACTCATCTTTCGCCCAACTCGCCGCCGTAGCCGCCTCTGTCAGGGACGGCGCGCTGCGGGCAACCGGCGTACGCGCTTCGCGCCACTCTTGTGCATCCTCACAAATGGCCGCCCGACAAGCTATAGAACAAAAGTCCCAGCACAATTAACGTGACGAAAACATATTTCCAGTCGCGCTCATATGAAAAAGCCACCACGGAAAAAACCACCCGCGCCACCGGAGTCGCAATCAGCAGCAACAATCCAAGCTGAATCAGTCCGCGTCCGTGCAGTGCCAGAGCTTCCCGAAAAATCCCCGGCACGGTGCGCAATTCCGTCGGCTCGCCCTGAAATACTTTGTAATTCGTAACCGGAACGCGATGCCGCACCAAAAAAATAATGCCGCCACCGAAAACAAATGCCGCTGCCAGCGCCACGCCAGTCCGCAGCAGCGCCGCCATCACATTGTCCATGCGGCGGTCCGCGATAATTTCTGCATTCTGTAAATTAGTCGAATCCATCTTCACAATTTTCCGGTAAATCCGCTGTACATCATTTCAATCGCCAAAAATGCCACCACCACGCCGAACACCATGCGCAACGGCCGTACTGCCGCGCCGGCCAGCACCCGCGCTCCCGCCAAAGATCCCATTAGAACTCCCAGCATCACCGGCATGGCCACGCCCGGATCGATATATCCGCGGCTCAAATAAATTCCAGCGCTGGCCGCCGCCGTCACGCCAATCATGAAATTAGAAGTGGTGGTGGAAACCTTGAACGGCAACTTCATCGCTTTATCCATCGCCAAAACTTTTACCGCGCCAGATCCAATGCCCAGCAATCCGGAGAGTACTCCGGCCACAAACATAAGCGAAAATCCGGCCGGAACTCCGCGCACGTAATATTTTTCCATTCCGTTGCGCGTGGGATAGCTGCTGTCCATTTTCATCCAGGTGGCAATGCGATCCGGTCCCGGATTTTTTGTGGATGGCGGATGCTCGCGCAGCGACGAATACGCCGAATACAAAAGCACCACTCCAAAAACAATCGCAATCACCGAAACTTTCAGGTGCAAAGCCAGCGCTGCTCCCGCAATTGCTCCCACCGTGGTCGCCACTTCCAAAAACATTCCCACGCGAATGTTGGAGTAACCTTCTTTCACGTACGCGGCGGCGGAGCCGCTGGAAGTGGCGATTACCGAAACCAGCGCGGCGCCGATGGCGTAACGAATGTCCACGCCGAAAACAATGGTGAGCAATGGAACAATCACCACGCCGCCGCCGAGCCCGGTGAGCGCGCCGAGAAATCCGGCGAGCAGCGAGCCCAGCCAAATCAGCAACGTGAATTCAACGGTGTTCAACGAAAACTTTCTGTTCTGCTTTGCGTTTTTTCTTGTTCTACGCTTTTGCTTTTTCTGCTTGTGCTTTTTTCTGAGCTTCTATTTTTTTGTTTCTGCACCTTTACTTTGCGCTTTTGTTTCCGCTTCCGCCCGCCGTCGCAGTGCCGGAATTTATTTTGCGGCGGCGGTGGCGTCTTTAAACGAAACCAACATGAAGTTGGAACGAGTACCCAAAAAGTCGACAACTTTTCGCGATTTTCCGGCGGGCAGCCAGACGACGTCGCCTTCGTGCAGGAATGTAATATGTTCGCCAGCCAGACTGACATTCAAATTGGAATTGCTCAGCGCCACCAGCAGCGCTCCGGTTCTTGGTTCGGCTTCGGAAAACTCGTGTTCGCCGGAAACTTTCATCACTTCGACCAAGACTTCATCGGATTCAAAATACGGAATCCTGTCGCTGGAAATCTGATCCAATGATTTGTTTGCGGCATCCGGAATCGGGCACGCGCCCGCGGTGGCGCCAGCCGGGGCCACTTGGCGGCATAGATTGCGCAAATTATTTTGCGGGTGCAGCAATTCCATGGTGACATTTTTGAAGGGAAGTCCGGCGTCGGTGCGCACCAGATGCGCGAATTTTCCAGGCGAAAAATGCGAATCGCCATCGGCTTGCGTTACGTGCGCTTCCGGTTTGCCCTGTACCGCGTTGATAAAATCCGCGTTGCCCAGATCGACGTACAAATACGGCAAATCGTGCTGATGCAAAAGGGTGGTGTCGTTCGGCTGCACGGAAACCAGATAGGCTTTCACAAATTCGTTGGAGAGCACCAGGCGATGGTGCGGTTCGTCTTTGAGCGAGACGGCATTGGCAGGCAGTACCGGGTATTGGGTGTCGATCGGAGCGGTCATCGGCGGAGTGGTGCCGACGGGAGATTGCGTGGTTTGCGCGTGGGCTGCGCCGCAAAGAAACAGCGCGAAAATCGTGGACAGAAGTGTTTTCAGGAAGATGGATGCGACTGCGTTTTGGGCTGGCGTCATAGGGACGAAATCCTAGTCTGCTCCTGCAAATAAGACAATAGGGCGCGAAAATTGGAAGTGCAAAAGAGAGAAAAGAAAAGGCCTAAACGCCGAGACGCAGAGGGCGCAGAGAAATTCCGAGAAACAGAGCGGGTCCGGAAATTCTGATTCGCAGAGTGTGTGGAAAAATTGTGGCGCTCGGGGTGGGCAGAGAAATTCTGAGAAACAGAGTGCGCGCGAAAATTCTGATTAGCAGAATGTGACGGAGAAAGAACAGAGTTCGGGCTTGCGTGATTAGTTGGGACGAAAGTTGGGCGCATGTTGGAGAGTTAGAGGCGCTCGAAAATTCCGGCGGCGCCCATGCCGCCGCCGATGCACATGGTGACCATGCCGTAGCGTGCATTTTTGCGTTGCAGGTCGCGAATGATGGTGGCGGTGAGTTTTGCTCCGGTGCAGCCAAGCGGATGGCCGAGAGCGATGGCGCCGCCATTGGGATTTACGCGAGAGGCGTCGAGTCCAGCTTGTTGAATTACGCAGAGCGATTGCGCGGCGAAGGCTTCGTTCAATTCGATTACGGCGATGTCGGTGAGGGAAAGGCCGGCGAGTTTAAGGGCTTTGGGAATGGCGAAAACGGGACCGAGACCGAATTCTTCCGGAGGACATCCGGCAGTGGAATAGGCGACAAAGCGAGCGAGCGGTTTTAGCCCGAGAGATTTTGCGCGAGCGTCGCTCATGATTACGGTGGCGGCGGCGCCGTCGCTCATAGGAGAACTGTTGCCGGCGGTGACGGTGCCTTTGGCGTGGAACGCGGGTTTCAGTTTGGCGAGGACGTCAAAGGAAGTGTCGGCGCGGGGAAGTTCGTCAGTGTCGAATATAAAAGTTTGCGTAGAAGGTTTTTGCGCGGCAGATGTTTTTGCGGAAGAGCCGTTGCCATTAGCGGCGGCCAGCGCGGTGATTTTTACTTCGACGGGAACGATTTCGTCCTTGAATGCGCCGGCGGCGATGGCGGCGATGGCTTTGCGGTGCGACTCGGCGGAAAAAGTGTCGGCCTGTTCGCGAGTGACGCCGATTTTGCGCGCGATATTTTCCGTGCCGAGACCCATGTTGATGTAAGTGTCCGGATGATTGTCGACCAGCCAGGGATTTGGAGAAACTTTGTTGCCGCCCATGGGAACGAGAGACATGGATTCCGTGCCGCCCGCGACGATGATTTCCGCGCCTCCCGCGCGAATGCGTTCGGCGGCTAGCGCGATGGCTTGCAAACCGGAGGAACAAAAACGGTTGATGGTCATCGCGGAAGTTTCCACGGGAAGACCGGCGCGGAGGGCGGCGATGCGGGCTACGTTCATGCCTTGCTCGCCTTCGGGCATGGCGCAGCCGAGAATTACGTCGTCGATGTCTTTAGGATCTAGACCGGGAACGCGGGCGAGCGCAGCTTTAATGGCCAGCGCGGCGAGATCGTCCGGGCGAGTGGAGCGCAGCGAACCTTTATAGGCGCGTCCTACGGGGGTGCGGACGGCGGAGACGATTACGGCTTCAGGCATGGTGAACTCCAAAGGCGGACGAGAGTGGCTTGCGCTTGCGCGGGGCCGGCTCCAATTGTTGGGCTGGGCGTGGAAAAAGGCAAGCCGGTGCCGACTTGAGCCTGATCAACGGGAGAGGGGAAAATTTTTGCCCCACCCCACCCCGGCAGTTTGTAAGGATGTGATTCTGAAAGGGTTGCGAGAAAAGCAGTTTGTAATTTACTGATTCCAAGGAGGTTATTTTCGATGTGGGGGCGATAGGGGCGCGAGGATTGGTGGTGCGTGGGGCCCGGAAGAAAGCGGGATTGGTTGGAAAACGGGCGGAGAGCATACGCTATGTTATCATAAAAATATACATCGTCAAGTGGTTACTGATAAGTGGTTTGGATTGAGATGGATACGGGGCGGTGAAGTGACTGCTCTTGCTAAATAGACACCCGCACCTCTTGCTAAGACCAAAAACCGCAAAGGGATGCGCCACCCGACTACATTCAACCTGCGCAGACGGTTACGTTGAGATCCTTCGCGCCCGCTCAGGACGACATTGGTTGAGTAGGCGGGGTGGCTGGCGTCTCAGAGCGGGGCTGCCGGTGATTCGTAGAGGAGTTAGCCGCCGGCCATGGCGCCTATTATCAGGAACGGTTCTTCGGATTGGGCGACGCGCGGGGGTAGCGGGGTGTTGGGCGGCTCGAGGGAATAGTCTTCTGCGCAGGCGAAGAAGCGAACGAAGGGGCGGCGCTCTTGGGTGACCTGATCGCGAATGGTGCCGCGAAGCATGGGATAGCGGGCTTCGAGGGCGTCGAGGACGGAAAGCAGGGTGGGTTGGCCGGGGACGTCGAGGGTGACTTCTCCGGTGACGCGGGCGAGGGTGCGGAGGTGGGCGGGAAGTACGACGCGAATCATGGCAGAGTTCGGACCTCCGCCGAAAGGTCGCTGGGCGCCGCGGGAATAACTGGCGACGAAAAAATATCGTGCGCGATTCGGCCGAGCGGCAACGAAAATGGCGATTTGGTCATGAGAGCGTTTGGACCTCGACGGAGAGAACGGCGGGGAGATCGCGGACGATGGGGGCCCAATTGTCTCCGGAATCGGGGGAGGCATAGACCTGGCCGCCGGTAGTGCCGAAATAAATGCCGCAAGAGTCGAGCGAATCGACGGCCATGGCGTCGCGCAAGACGTTGACGTAGCAATTGCTTTGCGGGAGGCCTTTGGTGAGCGGCTCCCATTCGTTGCCGCCGGTTTTGCTGCGATAGACGCGAAGTTTTCCATCGGGAGGAAAGTGTTCAGAATCGCTTTTGATGGGAACGACGTAGATGGTTTCGGGTTCGTGAGCGTGGACGTCGATGGCGAAGCCGAAATCGGTGGGAAGATTGCCGCTGACCTCTTGCCAAGAGTCGCCGGAATTATCGCTGCGCATGACGTCCCAATGTTTTTGCATGAAGAGAGTGTCTGGACGCGATTTGTGAAGAGCGATGCGATGAACGCAATGGCCGACCTCGGCGGTGGGATCGGGAAGTTCGTAAGGAGACTTGAGGCCTTGATTGATGGGACGCCAGGTTTTGCCAGCGTCGTCGGTGCGAAAGGCGCCTGCGGCGGAGATCGCGATATAAATTCGATTAGGATTTTTGGGATCGAGGACGATGGTGTGCAGGCACATTCCGCCAGCACCCGGTTGCCAGAGGTCGCCTTTGGCTTTGCGGAGTTCGGGGAGCTCTTGCCAATTTTGTCCGCCGTCGGTGGTTTGGAAAAGGGCAGCGTCTTCAACTCCGGCATAGACGGCGTCGGGATCGGTGAGTGACGGCTCGAGATGCCAGACGCGCTTGAATTCCCAGGGGTGCTGGGTGCCGTCGTACCACTTGTGCGTGCCGGGAGTGCCGTCGTAAACAAATTTGTTGCCGACGGTTTCCCAAGTTTTTCCGGCGTCGCTGGAACGCTGAATGACCTGGCCGAACCATCCGCTGGATTGGGAAGCGTAGAGGCGATTGGGGTCGGCGGGAGAACCTTTGAGATGGTAGATTTCCCAGCCGGCAAAGTGCGGGCCGGCAACGTCCCACTGCTGGCGTTTGGCGTCGGAAGTGAGGACGAAGGCGCCTTTGCGGGTGCCCACCAAAACTCTTACACTGGTCATGTTGGAGCTCCGGGGCAATTGTGTAGCCAGGGAAGTAGGCGCGCAAATGTTTTTTTTCGCGGCTGGGGGAGTTGGGTAGCGTGGGAAGGCGGCGATGATTTTTTATACGCGGATGGAGAGTCCGGTGGGGGAATTGTTGCTGGCTGGGGATGAGGTGGCATTGCGTTTGGTGAGTTTTGGCGGGGGAAAGCGAGCGGTGCCGGTGGAGAAGGAGTGGAAGAAGGACTCGGCGATGTTTCGCGAAGTGATACGGCAATTGCGGGCGTATTTTGGCGGGGAGTTGAAGGAGTTTGCCGTGCCGCTGGCGCTGGAAGGGACGGAGTTTCAGTTGAGCGTGTGGAGAGGTTTGCAGAAAATTCCTTATGGCGAGACGGTTTCGTATGGCGAGTTGGCGGAGCGGATCGGAAAACCACAGGCGGTGCGCGCGGTAGGGGCGGCGAATGGAGCGAATCCGATACCGATTATTATTCCGTGTCATCGAGTGATCGGGAGGAATGGGAGTTTGACGGGATTTGGGGGCGGATTGCCGACTAAGGCGAAGTTGCTGGAGATGGAGAGCGGGCAGTTGCGGTTGGTGTGAAGGGGCGAAAATCGAAAATCGTTTCCTACGTTTGTGATGTTGTGGTGGGGCTTCAGACAGCAGATCCCGGGACTGCCTGCGAAGACGCAGGCAGTCCCGGGATGACAGTTTTTGGGCGGGGCGCGGGTTGTGGCGGCGGGGTCGGGGGTGCCGACGCGGTGGGGCGTGCGGATGACGCGTGAGGTGACCGTGAAGTGTGCCGATGACCGTGAAGTGCGCCGATTGCAGTGCTTCGAAAGAAGAGAGCGGGGCTCGAAGTTTTCTGTCGCAGATGAGCGGTGTTTAAGAGACGCGCCTCAGCGGCTAAAGCCGGTCTTGTCGCGGGGTTTTTGGGCACGGCCCTTCGTGCCTCAGGGTGAACTGAAGCCGTGCCCTGACGTGTTTTGGAGCGCGCGGACGAGCGCGGTGACGCCGACGCTGGCGGCGTCGGACCTTCCGCACAGCGGCGATTGGTCTGAGTGATTTGTCGCTGTATTGGTTGGGGAAGTTTGGTTATTCTTGGTGGGTTTAGTTTTGTTGATTTGGGTGTTTGGTTTTTAGTGGTTTGATTCTTCGCGGCGTCCCGGCCAGTTGGACAGCAAATAATTTCACGGAAAGTTGGTCCTATGAGGAGCGGATTGTTGCGTTCGTTGGCATTCTTTATTTTGGTGTTGTGTGGGTTTGCGGCGGCGGTGCGGGCGGACCAGATTACTTTGAAGAATGGGGACCGGCTGACGGGGACGATTGTAAAGTCTGACGCGAAGACTTTGCTGATCAAAACGGAATTGGCTGGAGATGTGAATGTGCAGTGGGATGCGATTACCGGGATCGAATCTTCGCAGCCGCTGCATTTGACGTTGAAGGACGGAACGGTTTTGGTGGGGCAAGTGACCACCAAAGATGGCGTGATTCAAGTGGTGACGACGAACGCCGGAGAAAAGCCGGCGGCGAAGGAAACCGTGACGGCAGTGCGAGACGATGCGGAGCAGAAAACGTTTGACGTCCAGGAAGAGAAGCGGCTGCATCCGCGGATAACGGATTTTTGGAGCGGATTGGTGGATACCGGGCTGAGCCTGACGCGGGGAAATTCGGCGACGCTGGCGTATAACCTGGCGGCAAAAGCGGTGCGGACCGCGCCGCGCGAGACGATTACGATTGATTCAACGGCGATATATGCGTCGGACGACACCACCCCGCCAGGACGGACGACGGCGAAAGCGATTCGTGGAGGAGTGCGCGGAGATTTCAATGTAAACGCGAAGGCCTTTGTGTTTGCGTTCACGGATTTTGAGTATGACGAATTTCAACACCTGGATTTGCGGAATGTGATTGGCGGCGGCGGTGGATATCATTTTATCAAGACGAAGGAA
This sequence comes from Candidatus Acidiferrum sp., assembly GCA_036495905.1. Taxonomy (GTDB): domain Bacteria; phylum Acidobacteriota; class Terriglobia; order Acidiferrales; family UBA7541; genus Acidiferrum. The sequence continues at coordinate 106,354 of DASXMB010000024.1, read as the reverse complement.
ACGGTGTTCGACGGGTTCTTCGGCGCGGACTTCGAGCAGGAATATTTTTCGCCGAATCCGCCGACGGTACTCGACAACGTGACGCGGAAGACGGCGGAAATTGTTTTGGGAGAAAGTTACAGCAAGAGGCTGAATGGGCGGACGACGTTCGACGAGAAATTGTCTTTGTATCCGAATGCAAGCAATTTGGGAGTTTACCGGTTTCAGTTTGATGCGACGGCGGCGACGAAATTGAAAGCGTGGCTGGCCTGGCAGGTGACGTACAGCGACCGGTATTTGAGCGATCCGCTTACGGGATTGAAGAAGAACGATTTGATCTTGGCGACGGGGTTGAGGTTGAACTTGGGGAAGACTACGCCTTAGTGCGGGCGAAGTTCGCGGAAGGGAAAAGGGCAATTCTCGATAGGGCTTCAGAAAGCAGATCCCGGGAGTGCCTGCGAAAGGCGCAGACACTCCCGGGATGACAGTTTTTGGGTGATGTTTGTGCTGACCTCAGCGGCTAAAGCCGGCTCGTTTTGCGTCTGTGTGGCACGACCCTTCGTACCTCAGGGTGAACTGAAGTCGTGCCCTGACGAACGGCAATACGTGCCGGGGATTACAGTTCTTTGATAGAGGTTAAGAGTTAGTTGGCGGAGCTGCCGGAATGGGCGGCGAGGTACCACTCAACCGTGGAAGCGCGCAGATATTTCAGGCGCGTGCGAACGGATGCAGCGGCCTGGGCGTTGCCTACCTGATCGTAAGCCAGGGCGAGTTCCTGCAGCACCATCGGGGAGTGAGAATCGGTGCCGAGGTCATCGGCGGCGGCGGCAAAGTTTCCTTTGGCGAAAAGTTGGTAGCCGCGCGCGGAATCGTAATTGTCTTGAATGATGGAATCGCGGGTGGTGGAGGCCAGGTGTTCCAGTTTGCCGGCGGCGTTCTGGGCGGCTTCGGCGCGGCGATTCAGGCCATTGGTGCGGACTTCTTCGCGCAGAACGGAGGCGAGAGAAGTGTTGCGTTCGGATTCGCTCATGCCAGGTTGCGGCGTTTGCAGGAAAACTTCGAGAGCGTGGAGTTCGTCGATTTCGCTGGCGATATTGGGATTCAGGAGCGCGCGACCATAGCTGATTTCAAATTGCGCGAAGCCATCTTTCTGCTTGCGAGCCTGAATGGATAGCTCATCGAGAGCTTTGCGGCCTTCCACCGGCTGGCCTTCCCAAAAATAAGCGAGAGCTTTTTGATATTGGGCGTGCAGGCGATCGCGTGAGCTGGTGGCCATGGGAATGGCTTTGTCGTATTCCGCGCGGGCCTGTGCGAAATTACCCATAAGAGTGGCGGTGTCGCCGAGACCGACTTGCGAGGTGATGAAGGTCGGAGTGATTTTTAGCGCGGCGGCATAATGCTGCAGGGAACTTTGGTCGTCACCCGCGAAGCGATAAATTTCGCCGAGAGAATCTTCCGGGTTGGGCTGATTGGGCTGGAGAGCGGCGTAGCGTTTCAGATACGCGATGGCTTTGGTGGGATTGGGATTGCCGGTTTCGATGTAAGCGTAGCCCAGCATGTTGAGCGCGGGAGGAAAGTCCGGGTCCAGCTTGAGCATTTTCTCCATCATGGTGCGGGCGCGGTCGTAGTCCTGCTGGAAATAGAGCCATTCGGAAGTGAGATAGAGAATGTGTTTGTTCTCGGGATATTGGGCAAGCAGGTCGTTCATGGTGCTGATGGCGGAAATAGTGTTGCCCTGCTGAACGTTGATCATCCAGCGGACGAGAAGCTTTTCTTGCGGCGTGGCGTGAGCGGCGAGCGCTTCGGCGCGATGCAGCGCTTCGGTGGACGGACGGTCGCGGCGCGCGGCGTAAGACCAGACGGCGAAGGCGAGCGCGGAGTGCGGGTCTTTGGCGGCGGCCTTGCGAGCGTTGGAGACGGAGTTATCGAGGAGCACGTTTTCATACTGCTCGATGGAAGTCTCAATGAGTTTGCGCGCTTCTTCGGAATGGGTAGCGAGCGGCAGAGCGCCGAAGAGCGGTTGCCCGGTCATGGGTGCGGCGGCGGGAGCAACGTCTTTGGTGCGATCGGTGGCCGGCTGAATATGCGCCGGCGCTTGCGCCCAGGCAGAGGCGGCCAGCAACGAAGGAACGAATACAAATAGGCAACGTGCCGCGAATCGATTCATCGAAGACTCCCTGTCTCAAGAAAACTAAATGAGTATGCAGACAAATTAACGTGAAGGAAGGAGGAGGAGATACTGGTCCGAAGGGCAGGTTGTGCGCGTTGGTTAAGGTGACGGATTGCGTACAAAGGAGAGGCACGGTTGGACACAGTAGCGGTAAGAGGTACTTGTGTGGAGCGCGAATCGTGCCAATACTGCGGCTAAGCTACTCGAAAGGTATGTGAATTATGAGCGTGAATAAATGGAGCCGCGCGCGGCGCATTGGGTTGTGTTTCGCGATGGTAGTGGGCTGCACGATGGTGCTGCTGGCGGTGCCGGCGCTTTCCGCGTTGAAGAATATGGCGGTGGTGGTGGCGGCGGGAAACAAGCTGCAGGATTTGCCGCTGACGGATTTGTCGAAATTGTGCAAGGGAACGCAGAAGGCTTGGCCGGACGGGCGACCGTTTACTTTGGTGATTCGCGATCCGGAAGCGCCGGAGATGCGGATTGCGGTGCAAAAACTTTTTGGGTTGCCGCCAGCGGATTTGAAAGCGGCGGTGGCGAAATTGAATGAGTCGCGCAAGGTGATCAAAGTGGTGGATAGCGACGACGAATTGTTGCGGGCGGTGGAGTCCACGCCGGGAGCGGTGGGATTGGTGGACGTTTACGCGATTAACAGTTCGGTGAAAGTTTTGCGGCTGGATGGGAAGTTGCCGTTTGATGTGGGTTATGCGCTGAAGGGAAATTGAGGCGGCGTCGATTGAAAGGTAGTTGCCGAACGCGCTGAGGGGCAGCGGTTGGGCGGCAGAAAATTTACCTCGCGTTTTTTCAGATTTAATTTCATCGCAAAACTCAGTTCATTGGCGTTCATGTGCCTTGCCTATTTGCCACGTTTGGTTGATTGACTTATCGCGAATATGGAACCTAAGATGGCCGCACGGTGGTGCGGTCGCGACTTTCCCGCCTTTTGGAGGAGGACCAATGAGAGCACTTGCGCTTATTTTTCTGACGGCGTGGTCAGGATGCTGCGTGCCGGCGGCAAATGCCACGTTGCAGCATCAGCATTCTAGTGACGAAGGGGAAAGAGTCGGCAACGTGGAATTTCTTACCTCTTGCGCGGCGGCAGTGCAGCCGGATTTCAATCGCGCGGTGGCGATGCTGCACTCGTTCTGGTATCAGAAGGCTGCGGAAACTTTTGCGACGGTAGAGAAGCAAGATCCCTCGTGTGGGATGGCGGGATGGGGCGTGGCCATGAGTCATTACCGTCAGCTATGGGATCCGCCTACGCCAGCGGATTTGAAAGCGGGCTGGGAGGCGGTGCAGTGGGCGAAGTCGGCCGGCGCGAAGACGCGACGCGAACGCGATTACATCGGCGCGATGGAAGTGTTTTATGGGGATGCGGCGAAAACGGACCACCATACGCGAGCGCTTGCCTATGAAGAATCCATGCAGCAATTGCAAGCGCGCTATCCCCAAGATCGCGAGGCCAAGATTTTTTATGCGCTGGCGGTGCGCGCGAATGCTCCGGTGACGGACAAAACGTACGCGAATCAGAAAAAAGCGAGCGCAATTTTGGAGCAGGTTCTTATCGAGGAGCCGGACCATCCGGGGCTCGCGCATTACATTATTCACTGCGACGACTATCCGACGCTGGCTCCGCAGGCTCTTACTGCCGCGCGACATTATGCGAAGCTTGCGCCGGACGCTCCGCACGCGCTGCACATGCCTTCACACATTTTCACCAGGCTCGGCTTGTGGCAGGAGTCCATCGATTCGAATTTGGCTTCGGCGGCGGCGGCGAAACGGCATGGACTTGCCGGAGACGAACTGCACGCCAAGGATTATTTGGTTTATGCGTATTTGCAAATGGGACAGGACGCGGCGGCAAAAAAGGTGCTGGATGCAATGCCGAAGGCGATGCCCGACGATGCGGCTTACTTTGCGGGACTGTATGCGACGGCGAGCATGCCGGCGCGCTTGGCCGTCGAACGGCACCGCTGGACAGAGGCTGCGGAGTTGACGTTGCCTGCCGGTATTTTTCCTGGCGGCAGATATCTGGGGACGGAGGCGGACCTTTACTACGCGCGTGCGCTTGGCGCGGCGCGGACGGACGATGCGGTGGCGGCGCGTGGAGCCAATGAGCAATTGACGGCGCTCCACGATCAACTGCTGAAGGACAAGAACATGTATGCGGCGGATCAGGTGGCGACGGAGGGGGAGGTGGTCGGCGCGTGGATGTCGCTGGCGCAAGGACGACGGGAAGATGCTCTTCGGCAGATGCGGGCGGCCGCGGATCATGAAGACGCGACGGAAAAACTTCCGGTGACGCCGGGCGCCATTTTGCCGGCGCGAGAACTGCTGGGCGAGATGTTGATGGAATCGAAGCAGGCGGCTGGAGCGCTAGAGGCTTTCGAAGCGGCGTTGCAGGCGGCCCCGGGGCGGTTCAATTCATTATATGGCGCTGGGCGCGCCGCGGAGCTTGCCGGAGATACGCAGAAAGCGAAAAAATATTATGGCGAGTTAGTTGCCAACTGCGCGCAGGCAGATTCCGAACGCAGCGAAATTCGCGATGCAAAGAAATTTTTGGCCGAGCGCTAGCGCGCTGTTCATGGCACAGGTTGCTTTGGCGTGCGGAGAGCGCGGAGGGCGGTGTACATGAGGGCGATAACGGCCAGCGCCAGAGCGAGCCAAAGCAAGTTGGGATGTTGCTCGGTGAAGGGACGAGGATCGGCGTAATTGGAATTGGGTTCTTCGTTTCCGACGGTGAGCACGCGCAGGGTGGGCTGGTCTGCGCCCACATTCAGATAGTGCGACAAATCGTAACTCGGCGCGGCGGCGCGATCGTTGCCGTAGATCAGGCGATACGCGCGGCCGGGCTCGGCGCGGAACGCGATCTTGCGAACTACTCCTTGGAATGCGACGCGACTATTGGAGATAGGCTGATCGTTTCCATTGAGGATTTCCACTCGCCAGAAGCGCGGGCCGACTGCTTCTGAAAAATCCAAACGCAACGATTCGCGAAGTTTGCCGGCGTGCTGGTAGCGATAAATTTCGCCGGAAGTGTGCGGATACCATTCCTTGCCGTCGACGCTGGATTCGATGAGGACGGCGCGATAGAACTCCGGCTGGTCGGTGGAGAAAACGGCGGCGCTGATGGGCAAGTTGGCGGAATCGAGATCGGCGCGCCAGCGGGTTTGCGAGTTGTCTGGCGAAGATTCCGGAACGAGCGGAACGGGCAGCGTGACCCTTTCCGGTTCGCGCGAGACGCAATTCAGGGCGTCGACACCGGTAACGGGAAATTGCGTGGCGGGATCGAAAATGCGAATGCGCAGATAGCGAGCGTTCAGGCCCTGGAAAGCGATGGATTGCGTGCCTTCGACGGCACGAGCGCGAAACCTGGAAATGGGAGCGCGAGGCTCGACGACGCGCCAGGTGTGAGCGTCGTCGCTGAGCGCGAGTTCCGCCCAGACGATGAAGTCCGGCTGATCAGTGAGGACGCGAACTTGATTGTAGGCGGGAGGAGTGTCGCCGAGGTCGGCGATGACTTGGGTGTATTGCGTGGCGACAAAACTATTTTCGAGGAGTCTTGCGGAATGGACGGCGGTGCTGGAGACGCCGCGGTCGATGAGTTGCTCGAAGGGAGTTTCCTGGGCGCGGTCGTCGATCAGGCGGAGGTCGCGGCAGCCGGGCTGGCAATGCGCGAAAGTGTCCCAGGGCAAAATAATTTCAGAGGGGACGCGTTGATCGACGGGAGCGGTTTGCAACACTGGGCGCGAATATTGCCAAGAGCGCCAGGGCGCGGGAAGGTCGGTGGCAAAGGCCGCGACTGCCGAGGAAAGGACTACTGCGAAAATTGCGAATGCGAAGGTACTGCTGGCCCGTGAGAACTTCACGCAGTGGTCCGCTCTTGCGCCATTTTGCGCTGATACAGAAAAGAGACGACGAGAAGGACCAGGCCGAGAATCAGGAACGAGACGATGCGATAGAAACGTTCGAGATAAGAGCTGTCGTACAGAAAAACTTTTATCACCACCAAGCCGAAGAGGACCAGGGCCTGCCAGCGGAGCAGCGCGGAGTCGCGTTTGACGCCGGTGAGAATCAGGACGCAGGCGTAGACGGTCCAAAGAACGGAAAGAGCAAGATGCTGCGCGAGTCCGCGATCGATTCCCAGGGATGGAGTGTGGCCGAAGAGGTCCCAAAGTTCGAGGGACAGCGCGACCAGCGCATAGCCGTTGGTGGCTACCGCGAAAATGCCGAGGACGGATTGTTCGGTATCGTCGAGATCGTCGCGGTGGTCGCGCGCGAAGAATAATGCGGCGGCGAGGCAAGCGATGATGACTAAGTAGGTGGCGAAGCGGGCGTTGAAGATAAAGGTTGGCGCCGGGATGGGGAAAAACAAAAGGCGGCACGCGGCGAGCGTCAAAAGAAAATATCCGGCGGCGCGCAAAAGACGGGTGAGACTGCGGAATCCGCTCCAGACCAGGACGGCGCCTTCGACGGCGAAGGCCAGGGTCATCCACTTGCCTTCAAGGCGGATGGGAATGATGAGGGTGGCGAAGGTCAGGGCGAGGCCCGCGAAGAGCATTCTGGCCATGGGGGCTTCGTCGTCTTTGGGAGGCGGAATCAGGCGCGCGATGCAGACGTGGGCCGCGGAGAGCGCTAAAGCCAAGAGAGTGAGCGGCCAGCGATCGTCGGGCCAGAGCATCACGTAGAGAGCGCCGAGATAAGCGAAAGAATTCGCCAGCACAAGAAGCACGCCGAGGGAATCGAGTCCGGCAACGCGGATCGCTTTGATGAATGGAAGCGCGGCGTACAGAATAAAGAAAAGCGTGGCGAAGACGATAGTGCGTTCGAGTTTGTCTGGCCGGTAAAACTGGCCGTACCAAGCCCAGAAATAGGCGATGGTGAGGGCGAAAGAGACCGGAGCGAGCGATTGCCAGTCTCGCCGCGCGGCGATAACCAGCAGGCCCGCGCCCAGGATCAATAAATATGTGAAGAGGATGACTTGCTCGTCTTTGCCGGAACTGACGAGTATGGGGGTGAGGAATCCGCCGAGGAGCGAGAGGAGCGCGATGCGTTCGGAGTTTCGGCCGAGAGCGATTCCGGCCATGGCGGCGGTGACGATGACCATGGCGACGAAGCCGACCTGTTTGCTGAACAGAGTGTAATACTGGCAGCCCGCCCAGATGGAAAGCAGCAAGGTGGCCTGGCCGAGTCCGGCGATGCCTTCTGAAAAATAGGAGTAACCTTTCTTCAGCAGCCAGTGGCTCCAGGGCAGCATGGCGGCGCCCAGCAAAACGCCGATGGAGACGCGCCCCCCCCAGGGCCAATCCAATTGTTGTCGAAAGCGTATTTCAAAAAGTAAGAGACGGAGACCAGGACGGCGGTGATGCCGATGCGATTTAGCCAGCGCCCGGCAATTAAATTTTCCATGTCTAGGGGACTGGACGATTTGCTGGAAGCGGACGCTGGCAGCCGCAGGCTAGGTGGTGGAGCGGCTGAACCGGTGTGAGCGATGGGGCTAGACGGTGGTTGCGGGTGAGGCGTTGCTGCAGAAGGCGGTGGAGCGGGCACTTTGAGGAACATCGTGGTCGCCGGCGGGTGGGGCTCTATCGCTGCCGGATCCATGGGCCGCGGTGCGGGAGTCGGGGCTTGCGCAGCGGCCGGGCCTTCGGGTTGAGGGGGCACGGCGGAGAGTCGAGCGAGAGCTTTGTCCATGTGGGCGAGGCGCTGCTCGAGCGCATAAATTCTGGCAGTCAGTTCGGGCTGTCCGGCCGACACCGGCATCTGTCCGGCGAGCTTGCGCACGCGGACGTAGGCGGCTATCGCCAGAATTGGCGTGGCCATCAAAACCAAGACAAGCAAGACGACAAACGGTTCCATGGTTTGCGCGACCGATTACTCGAGTGGGGAGATTAGAACATACCCATTTCAGATGGACAACAATAGAACAAGTCAGCAACAGGAGGGGTGTCGTAGGCGGCAAGGCGGTGTTTTTTTGAGTGTCCCTTCCAGCTGAAAAATCGCCGAAGGACAGTCCGTCGGCCTGTCCGAAGGGGCAGGTTTTCCACAGGTGGGCCAGGTGAAAGCCAGGCGAATGGATACAGGAAACCCTGTATTTATCCCAAGTACAATTAAATCAGCGTGATAGGGACAAACAATCGTCTCAAAATGGAGTACTAGGAGCTTGGTTTAAGACGCAAAATGTGACTCGAGTACCATCGCTTTTTGCTTGCATATGGTGTCAAATGGTACAGGTGCGGAGGTTGATAGACCCAAAGGACAGGGCCGCGCATCCAAGTAGGCAGCCAGAAGTAGGGTAGCACCAGGGAGCCAAGCGATCATGGAAACCAAGGACAATGGCCGGAAATGGATGTGGTGGTTTCTGGGAATTGTAGCGGCCTTGCAATTGTATTTCGTGCGTGAGCTGTTGGCGATATTTGCGCTGTTCGTAGTGGCGTTCGCGGCCATTGCGCTGGTCATCACCACCCTGTACATGCTGCAGAAGACTTGGGAAGTGGCGGTGGCGCGAGCGGCAGCCAGCGAGCATCCGGCGATCAATCTGGCGCGTCGTGGAGCGGAAGCGGTGGAAGATATGGTGCGGCGTCCTTTGCGCCGGCCTGGCTCCGCAGCCGCACGGTAAAGTTTGATTTTCTGGCTTTTGCCAGAGCACACGCAGAGTTAACCTCTGCGGGCACTACAAAGTAAGAAGGCCAGCCGGCCCTTGAACCGGCTGGCCTTCTTTCTTTTCTTGGCGGCAAATTTCAATTCTAAATTTAGATCTTCAGCGCCGGTTGGAGATTTCGGCAGCGAGCTGCAGCTTTCCAGCCTGGTCGCCGATGCAGCGGTTGTCGCCGAGCGGCGCGACCGTGTGCTACTCTTTGCCCCCGATGAGGAGGCAAAGATGAATATGCGGCGCGTGGCAAGGAAGATGGCAGCGGTTTTAGCCGTGGCGGGATTTTTTTCGGCTGGTGCGATGGCACAGAGGCGCGAAAAGCCAGCCCCCGCTAAGAAAATTGCGATTCGCGCCGGGCGGTTGATCGACGGCAAGAGCGATACTCCCATCGCAAACGCCATGATAGTGATTGAGGAAGACACAATCGTCTCGGTAACGCCGGGCGGAAGCGCTCCCGCAGGAGTGGAATTGATCGATCTTTCTAACGCTACCGTGCTGCCAGGACTTGTGGATACGCACACGCACGTTTTGTTGCAGGGCGATATCACGGCGGAAGACTATGACGTACAGCTACTGAAGGAGTCGATTCCGTACCGCGCGATTTTAGCAGCACGCAATGCGCATATCGCGCTGGAGCATGGTTTCACGTCGATTCGCGATTTGGAAACGGAAGGCGCGATGTACGCGGACGTCGATGTGAAGACGGCGATTGCCAATGGCGAAGTGCCTGGGCCGCGCATGCAAGTGGCCACGCGAGCGTTGACGCCGACGGGGATGTATCCGTTGCTGGGATATTCGTGGGAGTTGAAGGTACCGACCGGTGTGCAGTACGCGGATGGCGTAGATGGCGTGCGAAAAGCCGTGCGCGAACAGGTGATGTATGGCGCGGATTGGATCAAATATTACTCCGACCGCAAATATCATTTTGAAGCGGACGGCGTGCTGCACAGCATGGTGAATTTCACGGACGAAGAAGCGAAAGCGATCGTCGACGAAGCGCATCGGCTGGGGAAAAAGGTCGCGGCGCATTGCATCGGCAGCGACGGAATTGCTGCCGCGTTGCGCGCGGGCGTGGACACCGTGGAGCACGGCGACGGTTTGACGGACGCGCTGCTCGACGAAATGGTGCGCAAGGGCACGTATTGGGTGCCGACAATTATGGTGGGCGCGTACGTGGCGCCGGGGCGCGGTGGAAACTGGGTGAAGATGGTGGACACGGAGAAGGCGGCTTTTCAAAAAGCGCTGAAGAAAAATGTGAAAATCGCTCTAGGCACAGACGCCGGCGGATTCGATTGGAAAGAATTGAATCAAGCGAAAGAGTTTGGGTATTACGTGAACTATGGAATGACGCCGATGCAGGCCATCCGATCTGGAACCGTGGTCCCGGCAGAATTACTGGGTTGGAGCGACAAAGTGGGAACGATTCAGGCCGGGAAGTGGGCGGACATTGTGGCGGTGAGCGGCGATCCGCTGAAAGATATCACGGAATTGGAGCACGTGAAATTTGTGATGAAGAGCGGCACCGTTTATAAGAACGAGATTCACTGAGCGGCGACTGCGAACTTTGCGAGCGCCGATTTGCATGATCGCGTGGTTGCGGCATTTCAGAAAAATGCAGCGCCGCCATCGACATTAATGGATTGTCCGGTGATGGCGCTCGATTGATCCGAGCACAAGAATAATGCCGCGCGCGCAATTTCCGCGGCGGTTTGTCCGCGGCCCTGCAGCAGCGTGCCGAGGAATCCCGCCAATTGTTTTTCCGCGCTGACGCCGAGTTTTTTCGCCAGCTCCGCGCCCAGCTCCTTGGACATTTCGGTTTCCGTCACCGGACCGGGACACAGCGCGTTCACGCGTACGCCCTTGCGGCCGGCCTCGGCGGCGGTCACGCGAGTCAGGCCCAGCATTCCGGCTTTGGCGGCGGCGTAGGCAGAGCCCCAGGCGAACGCGCTTTTTGCCGACAAGCTGGAAATATTCAAAATCACGCCGGAACCGCGCGCGTACATTTCCGGCAGCGCCAGTTTGCTCATCAGAAATGCGGCGCGCAAATGCACGGAAATCACTTTGTCGAATTCGGCGAGCGGATACTCTTCCACCGGCAAGACCGGGCCGTAGTGCCCGGCATTGTTCACCAAAATATCGATTCTGCCAAATTTTTCGTAGGCGGCGGAGACCACGCTTTGGCAATCATTTTCACGGGAGAGATCGGCGACCTTGTAAGCGGCTGCTCCAGTTTGCGAAATCTCCGCCACGGCGGACGACAACTCGGTTTCGGTGCGCGCGGTCAAAAAAACGGATGCGCCCTCGTTTGCAAAAAGATGCGCCATGGCGCGGCCAATTCCACGGCCCGAGCCGGTGATCAAGGCAACTTTATTTTTCAGCAGCATAGAATTAGAGAGGATAGAAGCAATCGCCAGCGCAGGCAAGCGGACTGGCGCTGACTGGCCGACCGCCCAGCTAGTAATTGCGCCTGAAAATGGCTTATTCTGCGTGCTATCAAGCGGATATCCGCATCTAACAGAGTCAGGGGTGCCTCGATGGGTCGCGGAAGTTTTGCGTTTTTAGCTGGAGCCGTGTTTATCGCCGCCGTTCACTTTGTCAGCGGTTGCGGCGGGATGAATGGAGTGTCAAATACTACTCCCACGCCGCCGACCGCTGCGGCCATCACCGCGCAGCCCACAAATCAGACGGTCACTGCCGGGCAGATGGCGACCTTTTCCGTGACTGCCACCGGCACGCCGCCGCTCAGTTTTCAGTGGCAGATGAATGGCGCGAACATTTCCATGGCGACGGCAGCCACGTTTACCACCGGCGTGCTCACTACCGCCAATAGCGGCGAGCAATTTCGCGTGATGGTGAGCAATGTGCAGGGCAGCGTCACTAGCACCGCCGCGACTTTGACGGTGAACCCGGCGACTTCCGCGTCTTCGAATCGCGACGTGGTCACCTATCACTATGACAATTTGCGCACCGGCCAGAACACGCAGGAGCTGACGCTAACGCCCGCGAATGTGACCTCCGCGAAATTCGGCAAGCTCGGCTCCTTCGCTGTGCAGGGCAGAGTCGATGCGCAACCGTTGTATCTGGCGAATTTAATCTTGCCGGGAGGAACGAAAAACGTTCTGTATGTGGTCACCGAGCATGGGATAGTTTACGCCTTCGATGCCGACAGCGTGAGCGGCAACAGTTCCACATTTCTTTGGAGCACATCGACGCTCCCCGTCGGCGAAGTCACCAGCGACGATCGCGGCTGCGGACAAGTCACGCCGGAAATCGGCATCACCTCTACTCCGGTAATCAACCGCGCGCGCAATGCCATCTACGTTGTCGCCATGTCCAAAAATACGGCAACCAACACCTACATCCAGCGATTGCACGCGCTCGATTTGACCAATGGCCACGAGCTTTTTGGCGGACCGAAAACCATCACCGCCACCTTCACCCGCGGCACAACTACCGTCACCTTCGATCCCAAACAATATAAGGAGCGCCCCGGCCTACTGGAGGTCGGCGGCACGATTTACACCACCTGGGCGTCACACTGCGATTTTGTTCCGTACACGGCTTGGATCATGTCATACAGCGCGGCGGACCTTTCGCAGTCCAGCGTGCTGAATTTGGATGTCAACGGCGACCACGGCGGAATCTGGATGTCTGGCGCGGCGCCGGCTGCGGACGCTGCCGGAAACATTTACTTCATCGTGGGCAACGGAACATTTGATACCACGCTTGATGTCAATGGGTTGCCAACAGCCGGAGACTGTGGCAACTGTTACGCGAAAATTTCATCGACGGCGCCGCTGAAGTTGCTCGATTATTTTACGCCGCTGAATACCCAGGCGGAATCCGACGCGGACACCGACTTCGGCTCCGGCGGACCTTTGCTGCTGCCGGATATTACCGACACCGCCGGGACCATTCACCACTTGGCGGTAGGCTCCGGTAAAGATTCCAATATTTACGTGATGGATCGCGACAACGGCAACATGGGGAAGTTCAACGCCGCGCACGATAATATCTATCAGCTGATCACCGGGCAGCTTGGCGCGAACGGCGTTTTCTCGAAGCCCAGCTTCTTCGATAACACCGTGTACTATTGCGCGTCCGGCGACTTCCTCAAGGCTTTTCCGATTACCAACGGAAAACTGGCGGGCACTCCGTCCTCAGCAAGCCTGGCAATTTTTGGTTTTCCCGGGGCGACACCGACGATTTCCGCGAGTGGCGCGACCAACGGCATCGTGTGGGTAGTCCAGAATGGCGGCAACGCGATACTGCACGCGTACGACGCGAATAAACTGACCACGGAGCTTTACAACTCCAATCAGGCGGCGAACGGGCGCGATTCCTTCTTGGGCAATAAATTCATCACCCCGATGATTGTCAATGGCAAGGTTTATGTGGGCACGCCAAGTAGCGTCGCAGTGTTTGGATTGCTCCCGTAAATCGCGGCAATCGCAAGTCGCTCGAAAAATTTGCACACAAAACAAAAAAGAGGCGCGAATTGCATCGCGTCTCTTTTTTACGACCGACCCAATTTACTTGCCTGGTTTCAAATCCTTGATCAGATGGTGGACCAGGTCGTTGACTTCGCCTTGCGTGAAGGTACGCCGCTCGATCGGCTTATAGCCCGTGGCGCGATATGCCACTTTATTTGAGCTGTGCTGCACGAAGTCAAACACGATCATGCCTTCGCGGAAGCGAATATTCTGGTAGCCATAACCCACGGGGCCCCAGCCCCACGATTCCCAGCAGCGCCACGGGCCGCAAACCAGTCCCGGGTATCCGCCGCCATAAGCGACCGGCACGGTGGCGTTATGCTGTTGCACCGCTACGTGGTAATCCACCAGGAAATCCGCGGTCTGCGGATCGCCTTGCACGAAACCCCTTTCGGCCAGGTTGCGTTCGACGGCCACGCGAATTTGTCCGCGTACAAACTCGTTATCGGCGCCAGGGTCACGCGTCACGCTGCCGTTGCGATCGTTATAGCGATCATTGCGCGTAATCTCATCGCGAGAAATCACGCGGCGTCCATCGCGCGTTTCCGCGTTGGCGGCGGGCCCGGGAGCTGGAGCTGGAGCTGCCTCCACCGGACGCCACGCCCAGGTAGCATGCCTCTGAATTCGCACTTCCGGGTTGCGGTCCACGATCACGTGGTCGTCGCACCCAGCCAAAGCAACGCCGCACAATACCGCGGTCGCGGCCAACATTCCCGTTTTAAGAATGGAAAACTGACGAACCCCCATGAATATCCTCCATTAGCTACATTCGCTATAACCCCAAAGCGGGGAGATAGTTGCGGCGCGAGGACTTCGTCCAAGGGACGGTTAAACGCCCTAATCCCACCTCTTTAAGGACGGCCAAAGCGTTTGCAGATTTTGCTTCAATCCCCGGCACAGCAGAATGGGGCGTCTTTCATAGAATAGCCCGTGCGGATTATTCAGTAACGCTGCGGTGCGGACCGAGGCAAAGGATTCCGCGGCAGTTTCCGAGCTTCCGGCGCCCACCAGGATCATGATTTCGCCGGTATATTGGCGCGGCCCCCACAGAAAATAATTTTGGTGCGGGCAAATCGCTTTGGGCAAACCGTATTGCCCTCCAAAGAAATCAATCGCCGCGGCCTGGCCGTAATTTTCCGTATAAATGGCGGTCTTGGCGCGCTCTTCAGGCGAAAGCGAATTGTAGACGCTGGCAACCGTCGCCACCATTTCCGGCCAGCCGAATTCGTCGGCGTAATGCTGGGGAAGCGCCGCACCCTCATGGCTATGTTCCGTGTGGGGAACCCCAATGGGCAAGCGCTCTTGATACTTCAAAAATGTGTCGATCGGCAAAACCGGAAGCACCAGCGGCAGCAGTGGCAACATCCCCGCAATGATCCATACAAAAACTCCGGGCCTTAGCACCGCCGGGATCAGCGAGCCCGCCGCGAGTTTTTTCGCGTACAAAAGTTTTTGTGCCGCTACCGCGCCTGCTGCCAGCACGATGGAATAAGCGGGCGCCGAATAATAATTCTTGCCGTGCGCCGCCATAAAAAATCCTATGGTGATAAGGAACGTCCAGCCAAAAACGCGGTATGGCTTGGCATCGCGGGCCACGAAGTAATACACCAGCCCGCCGAACCAGAACGGAAAATTCGCGGGGCTCATCAGCAAAATTTGCTGCCCGATAAACGCCAGCGGCGGAACGACCACGTCTCTGCCGGAAACGCGGATGTTGTGCATCAGCTCCAGAAAAGGCCAGTGATGGTGAATGTTCCACAGCAGATTCGGCAGAAAAATTAGTAGCGCGATTCCGCCGCCCGCCAGCAGCCACGGAGTGAACAGCAATTTCCGCTGCGCCGTGAGTAGCAGACCCGCGACCAGCGCCATTGCGAAAACCGCGATGGAATATTTGTTTTCCAGGCCCAGTCCGGCGATTGCGCCGAACGCCAGCCACAGCCTCAAATTTCCGGTGTTGATCATGCGCACCACCACAAAGGCGCATCCCGTCCAGAACAGCACCTCCAGCGCGTTCATCGCAAACTCATGATCGATGGCGAACCATATTCCCGGAGTCGCGGCCAGCACCGCGGCCAGCGCCATGCCAAATTTTCGCGCGCCCAGTTCGCGAGCGAACGCCGCGGTCAGCACGATGCGCCCCGCCCCGGCCAGCGCCGGCCAGAAAAGCAGCGCGGGCAGCGAAGTTCCAATGGTGTGGCGTGTGATCCAGCCGAGCAACGCGATCAAGGGAGGCTGGTCCACATATCCCCAGGCGAGATGCTCGGAGCACGCCAGGTAATACAACGCATCACGAAAATATCCGTAGTGCGTCGCGGTCAGCATGTGCATCAGAAAATAAATTGCCGCCACGATGCTGGCGACCTGCAGCGACGGCCGAAGTTGGTTGTCCTGTGTCGCGCTTTCGCTCATGTCATTAGTCCCCGATACCGCAACTCTTGAAGTGGGCACTAGATGTATCCACAGCGCCCCCAGGCCTTGGCTTGTCCCCTTTGCAACGAGAATTATGCCGAAAAAGTTCCCTTAACGAAGTTTCTGAGCAGCCTGTGCGCATCCGACCCTGTAACCCAGGACCGCGAAAGAATAACAGACGCAGCCAGGGTCGAAGGCAGCAGCGCACTTTAGTTAATTCCGCCCGATCGTGCAACATCTTCGGCGATTCAGGAAACCGGGTGCGAGATGCGCCGCCCGTAAGGTATAGTAGAGGCTTATACATTCCGGGATTAGGGTGACGATGCTGACGGAAACAAATGGAAAAGTGCTGTTGCGCGTAAGGCCCCGCGGATTCTGCGCCGGCGTTGTACGCGCTGTGGATATCGTGGAACTGGCGCTTGAAGCCTACGGCGCGCCCGTCTACGTGCATCACGAAATCGTTCATAACACCTACGTGGTAGAGCAGTTACGCCGTCGGGGCGCGATTTTTGTGGAATCCATCGAAGACGTTCCGCACGGTGGAGTACTGGTATTCAGCGCGCATGGAGTGCCACCCACGGTGCGGCAGGAAGCCAAAGATCGCTCGCTTAGGGTGATCGACGCCACTTGTCCGCTGGTGACCAAAGTCCACTTGGAAGCGCTGAAGTTTGCCCGCGAAAAGCGCACCATCATTTTGATTGGTCATCGCGACCATCAGGAAATTGTCGGCACCTCCGGCGAAGCTCCGGACAGCACCATCGTGGTCGATTCCGTGGAAGCGGTCGACAAACTGGAAGTCCCGAACCCGGAACGATTGGCCTTTCTGACGCAAACCACGCTCAGCCTTTATGACACGCAAGAAATTGTCGCCCGGCTGCGCCAAAAATTTCCGCAAATTGTCGGTCCGAAAAGCGACGACATCTGTTACGCCACGCAAAATCGCCAGGAAGCGGTCGAGCAGATGGCCAACGATGTCGATCTGATTCTGGTGGTCGGCTCGCAAAATAGTTCCAACTCCAACCGTTTGGTGGAGGTCGCGCAGCGGCGCGGAGTGAAGGCGCAGTTGATCGATGCCGCCGGCGACATCGACGTCAATTGGCTGGAAGGCGTCAAGCGCGTGGGATTGACCGCGGGCGCGTCGGCTCCAGAAGTGCTGGTCGAGCAGGTGAGCGAACGGCTGGCGCAATTTGGTTTCACCGATCAGCGCGATCTGGATTTGATTCGCGAAGATGTGCGCTTCACGCTGCCGCCGGAGCTGGCAACCATCGCCGCGGCGCGGCGCTAAAAAGTTTGAAACACGGCAGGACGCATTCGCCGTGGCAACAAGCAGCGAGCAACAGGCACCGCCACGAACCAGTCGCGGTAGCAGGGGCGGGCTCGGCGATTCGCGGGAAGCAACCGCAGCCCGGCACGGCAAGAAACAAAATTTAAGGAGCCTACCTTGGCGGTCAAAATTGTCCGTCAGCCGAAGAAAATCGCTCTGATTGGCGCGCCCTCCAGCGCCGCGGCGTTTTCCGCCGGCAGCGAGAAGGCGCCGGCAGCGTTGCGCGCCGCCGGACTCGTCGAGCGCCTGCAAAACGCCGGATACGAAGTGACTGACTACGGCGACTGCGCACCGCGCCTCTTCGCCGAAGACGACGAACACCGTCGCGCGCGAAATCTTCCGGAAATTGTCGCCGGTTTGAACGACCTGAAAGCCCGCGCCGAAATCGCCGTTAAGAGCGGAGCTTTGGTTTTGGTTCTCGGCGGAGATTGCGCGCAAATCATTGGACTGCTCACCGGCGCACGCCGTTACTACAAGCACGTCAATTTGTTGTGGTTCGATCGCGACGCTGATTTGAACACGCCGGCCACTACGCCTTCCGGGCGCATTGATGGCATGGTGGTCGCGCACATTATTGGCTTGGGCGCTCCGGAGTTGGTGCGCTTTTGGGGCGACACTCCGCTGGTACGCGAACCCGATGTAACTCTTTTTGGTTTGGTGCGAGTGGACCCGCCCGAGCAGGACTTTCTGACGCGTTCGCCGTTACGACACGTCTATGCCGCGGACATTTTGCTGCAAGGCCCTGCCGAGGCCGCGAATGCCGCACTCACGCACCTGCATGCCGACGCGCGCGAATTCGTTTTGCACCTCGATACCGACGCGATCGCGCAAGAAGATTTTCCGGCGGTGAATGTTCCGGACAGTGGCGGCATGCGCCTCGACGACGTTCGCGCCGCAATGACCACTTTTCTCGCCAGCAAAAATTTGCTGGCGCTAGACGTCGCGCAGTACAACCCGGACAAAGATCCCGATGGCAGCGCCGCCAAGAAACTCGTCGATATGCTAGTGGACGCGCTGACCGCGCGCCTCAAGTCGTTGACCGCGCCTGCGCCAGAACCGGCCGCAGCGCCGGAAAATTCTGACGAAGCCTCCGCGCGTTCCGCCAGCTGATTTCAAAACTCGCGGGGAATATCGTGCGCCTATCCGCTGGCGCTATTTTTCTCCGCCGCCATTTTCTGCTGCTTCTTCAAATATCGCGCCAGCCCCAAAAAAGATAAATCCAGTCCCGCGGTGAACGCATGGTGTTCCGCTCCGGCCTCGCCTAATTCACGCACCATTTCGATTCGCGACTGCGCCACAAACGCATCCCGCGCGGCGTTTTCGTCCGCAGAGTTGCGAATTGTTTCCGCCGCCATGCCCGCCCAGCGATGCAACCGTTCGCGAAATTCCGCGAGGTGTGCGTCCGGCTGCTCGGAAAATCCATAGTGCGTCAAGAAAAGCCGCGTCGGCTTGCGTTGCAAAATCGCCGCGAACGATTCATCCCACAATTCCAAATCAATATCCGGAGGCGGCGTAGCCGGCAAAATATATGGTCCGTTCTGGATGCGAATTCCCGCCGTGTCTCCGATAAATCCAACGCCCTCCGCGCCATCAAAATAACTCACATGATGCGAAGCGTGGCCAGGCGTATCGGCCACATCCATCTTCCGCCCGCCGAGCGTCAGCATTTCACCGCCATCCAAAATTCGCAAGTTTTCCGCGGGTACCGGCAGCGTCTCCCCAAATAATCGCGGCAAAGCATCTCCCCACAAGCGCCCGGCGCTGTGCAGCAATTTCGAAGGATCCATCATGTGTGGCGCGCCATTGCGATGCACATAAACCGTGAGCCGCGGATTCTCTCGCACCAACGCGCCGGTCGCTCCGGCATGGTCCAGATGGATGTGCGTCAGCAAAATTGCGTCCAGTTGAGAGACGGAAAGCCCGTTCGCTGCCAGTCGCTCGCGCAAATTCGCTAGCGTTGATCCCGGTCCTGGATCGATCAGCGCATGATGACCGTTCGACTCCAGCAATGCCGTAGCAATCGCCAGCGGCTGCCCCATCCAATTCGCATCGATAATCGTCGTGGAAGTCATAACGCCGTAGTGTAACGCACCGGATGCTTAGCGGGCACCCGTCAGCGCCGTAGCTAACACCAGCTAAAACGAAAAACCAAGCATCGGTCATCCCAAAAAAATAAAAACGGGCCAGGATTCCTCCCGGCCCGCATGCAATTCCAAACCAAATCGCAATCTATTCGACAATTACAACAATCCGCACGCCCGGATGGCGCAAATCGTACAAATAATAGACGTCGTCTACTTCATCCACATAAAAGTCGTCGTTGTAATCCCAGTCGGAAGGCCAATCAGTGTACGTAAACGCAAACCCTCCAAACTCGAATCGACGATCGTCTCGCCGCTGCACATGAAAATGGTGCGATTGTCCAAAACTGGCGTGGAATTTTTCCTCGGGAATTCGTCGTCCGCCCCGATTCCCGCCGTTCCCGCGTGACTGCTGTTCATTTTGCCGAGCCTGCGGCTGCTGACCCTGCTGCGTCCGCTGTTGCTCTTGCTGTTGCTGACGAGTCCGATCCTGCTGCTGCGCCGGCGGCTGTTTGTCGTTCTGCCGTTTATCTTCTTGTTTGGCCTTGTCCCGTTGTTCTTTTTCTCCTTGCTGCTTGTCCTGCTGAGCCCGGTCCTGCTGCTGCTTCTTCTCATCTTGTTGCTGTTTCTTTTCGTCTTGCTGTTGCCCTTTGGGCTGTTCCGGCGGACGCTTTTCGTCGCTGGGCCGCTTTTCCGCCGGTTTCTTCTCCGGCTCTTTCTTCGGTTCATCCTGCTTAGGAGGTTTGTCTTTATCCGGATCTTGCGAATAGGCCGGGCTTCCCAGCAACAGCAAAATCACTGCGCACCCAAGGGTGACTCTCATTTTTCTCTCCTGTCTTGGTCACGCCGGGGCTACGGTCAGCGTGTAATAGTTGGCGCGGGCTGCTTGCGCCCCTCTAACACCATTTTCGATGCTTGGGTCGGTTGGGCAGACTTTCCATCTCCGCCTTCTACCGCGATTCACTGCCGCGAATACCGTCAAAAATCATCGCAAGGACGCCGCAGCCCTCAAAAACGTTGTCCACAATCCTAAGGTTTTTCCCCTATCAATGTACGGTAAACGCCTGCTGCCAAAAAAACCGCTTTTCGGGGACTATCTTTCCCGGGTGCTTCCAGGTTAGCCAGCGAATGTCTCCGCGCGAAGCTGCCGTGAAGCGACGCCAACGGTGCTTTCGCCGCATTGCTCGTTGCATCGGCAACAGGTCGACGGACGAGCGTTGTTGACCGAGAAGAGTCGACCAGAGCCCAGGGTAGCCCAAGCCCAGCTAAAGCTAAATCTGATTGGAGGAACACCCATGAAGTTCGGGATAGCAGCATTGTTCGTCGCCGGCGCTCTGACGCTCGGTGGTTGTGCGACTCATAAATACGTTGCCAGGCAAATCGATCCGGTCAACGATAAAGTCAACCAAGTAGACAAGAATCAGCAGGGCACGCAAAAGCAGTTGGAAGGCGACGAGCCCAAGATCAGCGCCGCTGACGAGAAGGCCTCTTCCGCCGATGCGCGCGCTACGGATGCCATCGGACGCGCCGACGCTGCTTCCAAAAAGGCCGATGATGTCGGTCAAAAAGTTCGTGATGACCTGCACGGCGAGCTGAACGACCGCATCGCGAATCTCGACGACTACAAGTCCGCCGCGAATGTAACCGTTCTGTTTAAGCTCGATTCCGACAAGCTGTCTGACGACGCCAAGCAGCAGCTCGATCAGCTCACCACCGGCCAAATGTCCAGCCTGAAGCGCTACTTCATCGCCATTCAGGGCTATACGGACAAGACCGGAACGCCGGAGCACAATCTGGATCTGAGCCGCCGCCGCGCCCAAGCCGTGCAGACCTACCTCGTCGCGCAGCACGACGTTCCCGTGTATCGCGTCCAGATCGTCGGGCTCGGCAAAGACAAGCCGCTGAACGACGAAAAGACTCGCGATGACCGCAAAGCCAATCGCCGCGTGGAAGTAACCATTTTCAGCGCCGATGGCGCCGCCGCGCAGGGCCAGAGCACCGGCGGAGCTTCCCGCTAACACCATTCATCGGAAGAACAACAGATGTAGCTCTCACGCCGGGAAATCAACCTCCTGGCGTGAGCTTTTTGTAAGGCAGCACCGCCAGCTCTTTGCTTGCAAGTTGAGCATATTCATTACATCCGGCGCTTGTCTAACACCCGCAGCAGACGTACGCTGGCCTTAGCTGGTCGCGGTGCAACAGTCGGCTTGGCTCCCTCCTTTCCGCCAAACCTTCCCTCTAGACTGTCTTGGGCATGAACGGCTATTTCACGATGCTCGAGAGTCGCAAATCGGACAGTGCAGCCTTCGCCGCCGCTTCGGCGTCGACGGAGCGCCGCAACCATGCGCGCTATTCCTTCACCGCTACCGGTGACGTCGTCGACGCTCGCTCCAACACCCGCATCCAGGGCCGCATCAGCGACCTCGGCCGTGGCGGCTGCTATGTCGACACCATGAGCCCCTTCGCCGTGGACACTGAAGTGCGCATTCGCATCACCCGCGACCAAAAAATCCTCGCCTGCGAAGGCAAAGTCGTCTATTCCGCGGTCGGCATGGGCATGGGCCTGATGTTCGCCGCCATCGCTCCCGAGCACCTCTGGGTTCTGGATAGTTGGCTGGCCGAACTCAGCGGCTCCCCGCTGCCGGAACGCCTTTCCCTCGAGTACAACGCCAAGAACGGCTCGGGAGCGGGTGGCGGGGGGACACTATCTCCGACGGCATCGGCGGCGGAAAGCAATTACGTCTTGAACGAATTGATCATCGCCCTCATGCGCAAACACGTGCTCACCGACGCTGAAGGCAACGACATGCTCCAGAAGCTGCTGCGGAATTCCCGCTAGCCATCGCCCGATTTTCGTTCCCGTCTGCACCCCTGATGGTTGGATTTTGACGCCTTTTAGCGAAGCGATTCCCCCCGCCCGAGCATCGAATCCCTGGCAGGAAAAGCTTGCAGAATCTGCGACGTGTAGATTAGGCTATATCCACCGCGCTAGTGACTTTAGTTGGGCGTGTCTTCCCGGCCCCCAAACTTCCATTTGGTATGGGGGATTGTGACGCGGAGTGCCTTCGAAAAGCGGCTGTCGAACCAATGCAGGCAGCAGTTCGTGCGACGCCGTCCTCCAAGCCAGCGACCACTACATGTGCGAACTTCATCGATCAAGTTTCATTACAAATTTCATTCACAGAATTTATGGAGGATGTCCTATGAGCAACAGGTTGTGTTTATCGATAGCTATGGGCGCGCTGTTGGCCTTGCCGGTGTGCGCCCGGCAACAGCAGGCAAAAAATGACGGTGCCAATGCCGCGGACGATTCCGCGAGCAAGACCGCGCCGGCCACGGAAACCAACAATGTGGTTCCGTACCACAATGTTTTTGCGGTTCCGGCCGTCCCGCGCTCCACGCCATTTCCGGCGGCCGCCGATTCTTCCGACGAAGCCCCCGGCAGGCTTTTGCCCCGCTACGAAATAGCCGGCGGATACAGCTACATCGATTTCAGCCCCGGCGGCGGCATCGATAATTTCAATAATCATGGCGCGACCGGTTCGTTCACCTATAACGCCAACCGCTGGCTGGGGCTCACCGCCGAACTCGGTGAATACACCTTTAAGCAACCCGACACCGGTATCCACGGAAATTGGACCACCTACATGTTTGGCCCGCGCTTCAATCTCCGCCACTTTGACTACTTCGTTCCTTTCGCGGAAATATTGGTTGGCGGCGGCAGCGTTGGCGTCGGGTTCACCGGAGACACCCGGCAGAATGCGTTTGTCGGCATGGCTGGCGCTGGCGTCGACGTGGTAATCACCCGGCATTTGGCGTGGCGCTTCGCGCAGTTGGATTTTGTGCGCTCGAATTTCAGCGGCCCGCGTCTCGCTCCAGACAATTGGGAAAACAGCTTCCGCATCGGAACCGGCGTCGTCTACCGCTGGGGATTGCCGAATCCTCCTCCCCCGCCTGCGCCCAAGGGACCTCCGGTCGCCGCTTGCTCCGCGAGCCCCAGTTCAGTTTTTGTTGGCGCGAACGATGCCGTTGCGGTCCACGTCAATGCCAGCAGCCCGGATAATTTGCCGCTCACTTACAGCTACACCGCCACCGGCGGCGCCGTCGAAGGTACCGGCCCGGATGCGCGCTGGAATCCCTCGGGAACCGCTGCTGGAACCTACACCGTGAACGCCAAAGTGGATGACGGCAAGGGCGGCACCGCCACCTGCGCCGCGGACATCAGCGTCCAGCCCAAGCCTCATCATCCTCCGACCATTTCCTGCTCGGCCAATCCGTCCACGATTATGCCCGGCGAGCGCTCCACGATTACTTCCACCGGCAACAGCCCGGACAACCTGCCGCTCACCTATAGCTACACCGCATCTGGCGGACAAGTCACCGGCACCGGAGCGGAAGTTCAGTTCGACTCCACCGGCGCTCAGCCCGGCAGTTACAAGATAACCTGCACGGCGACCGACCCCAATGGCGACAAAGCGGACAGCAACGCCAACGTGGATGTCCAACAGCCGCCTCCTCCTCCGCAAGCCACCAAGATTGGCGATTGCGGCTATCGCACCGCGGGCAGTTCTCGCGTCGACAACGTCTGCAAGCGCGTTCTCGATGACGCGGCCCTGCGCCTCAAGAACGAACCCAACGCCAAGCTGGTGATCGTCGGCTTCGCGGATGCTCGCGAACCCAAAGCCGCGAGTCTGGCGGCAAAACGCGCCGAACTGGGCAAGGCCTACATGGGCGAAAAGGGCATCGACGCTTCGCGTGTCTCCACCCGCACCGGCGAAGCCTCGAAAGATAAGGCCGCCGAGAAAGATAACCGCCGGATCGAGATAGTGTTCGTTCCGGACGGCGCAACCTACTAAATCGCTGCGGCCTGAGCCGGGCAATCTGGCTCAGGCTGGCGACAATTTACACAGTTGGACTAAGCTGGCTCTTCGCGGGAAACCTCGAAGAGCCAGTTTCACTTTTAGGCGTAATTTTTGACCCCAAGAAGCGGCGTTTGGTTCCAAAGTGGAATTTCTGCCGTCCCGTTTCGGCAAGCTTCTGACTCCGCGCCGTTTACCTCCTCTCAGAACGCTCTGTACGGTTAACGACTTTCCAAAATGGCATATTGCTTATTTATATGAATAAGTAATATATTGGCTTATGTACGCCAGCGTGCTTTTCCTGAAATGGCACTGTGGGTGCACAGGAATAGAACGAGCACGAATAGCACGAGCTGTTTTTCAGGGAGGTCTCCCAGTCATCCCATGAGCGAACAAACCGCAGTCTTGCGCGAAACTGTAACCATGAACATCCTGATTGTCGATGATGAACCTTCGATCCGGGATACCTGCGCGGATGTTGCCGCCCACTGCGGAATGAAGCCCACCACCGTGGCCACCGCGGAAGAAGCGCTGGAAGTGCTGGAGCACTCCGCGGTGGACATTCTTCTTACCGACCTGAAGCTGCCGCAGACCAGTGGCCTCGATCTGCTCAAGCGCGTGCACGACACGCACCCGCTGATTCCGGTCATTGTGCTCACCCAATACGGCACCATCGATTCGGCCGTCGAAGCCGTCCGCCTGGGCGCGATGGACTACGTCACCAAGCCGTTTCGCATCGAAGAGCTGCGCGCGCGGCTCGAGCGCGTGAGCCATGCCGTCGAGTTGCAGCAGGAAAATCAGTTGTTGCGCGAACAGTTGCGCACTCGCCCCGGCTTTGGCGGGCTTATCGGCGTTTCCGAACGCATGCAGCGCGTGTACAAAACCATCCAGAAAGTTAGCCAGCACGAATATCCGGTCTTAATTCTCGGCGAGAGCGGCACTGGCAAGGAGCTGGTCGCGCGGAGCGTGCATTTTTCCGGGCCGCGCCGCGATCGTCCGTTTGCCCCGGTGGATTGTTCCTCGCTCGTCCCCACGCTGATCGAATCCGAACTCTTCGGCCACGTAAAAGGCGCGTTCACCGGCGCGCAACACGGCAAGCAGGGGCTGCTGGAAGCGGCAGAGGGCGGCACGCTCTTTCTCGACGAAATTGGCGAAATGCCCATCGACCTGCAAGCCAAGCTGCTGCGCGCCTTGCAGGAACGCGAAGTGAAACCGGTCGGCTCCAACGAGCGCCGCCGCATCAACGTTCGCATCATCGCCGCCACCCACCGCGATCTGGAAACCGCCATCCGCACCGGCGGCTTCCGGCAGGATTTATATTTTCGCTTGAACGTCGTGCAACTGAAATTGCCGCCGCTGCGCGAACGCAAAAGCGACATCCCGCTGCTGGTCACCGCGTTTCTGGACAAATTTTCCGATCCGCAAAGATCCGCGCGCACCATTTCCGAAGACGCGATGCGTCGCCTGATTGCTTACGACTGGCCGGGGAATGTGCGCGAACTGGAAAATGCGATCGAGCGGGCCGTCGCGCTGGGCTCCGGCCCCATCGTCCACGTGGGCGATTTGCCCTCGAATTTGCAATATCCCGCCAGCGACCGCGTTCCCGAAAAAGATGAATTGTTGCCGCTCGAAGAATTGGAGCGCCGCGCCATTCTCCGCACCCTGCGCGAAACCAATAACGACAAACTCGCCGCCGCCCGCATGCTCGGCATCGGCAAAACCACGCTCTACCGCAAGCTCAAGCAATATCACTTGGAACAAGCCGCCGCCACCTAAGCCCGGTGCGCGCTTGGGCAGCTCTGCGCCGGAACACTTTCACGAAGTCGTCAGCAGCCAGATGAAACTTCCAATCACATTCGATTGCGGCGTAAGTGCCGAGCTGTCCGTTCCTCTGCGATCTTCCACTGGCGGACTTTTTTAATCACCGATTCATCGCTCATAAAACTCGCGCAAGCCAAGCGGTGTGCATAAGAGTTTCGCTCCGATTTTTCCGAGGACGCGTGACACATTTGCAATTTCCGCCGTTTTCACAATTCATCCCTTTTCAGCCCACTTCGGAACCATCCTTGCCCGCTGTCTCGACATGGAATTTTTGCGTTTTCCACAACTGCAAAAACTTCGTGCTAAACGCTTATTTCTTAGCGACATACCCCTCCCTGCTTTGGGCCTAGCGGTGCATTGCTCCACTCCAGCGGAATGCTGGCGAACGCGTTTCGCTCGGTTCCAGCAGTGCGCCCATGGCTCTGCTTGTACCGCGAAACGAACACGAGGCGGATGGATGAAGGGTTGGGGAAAACGTGAAGAAGTTCGATTAGCCGGGCGCGGCGTTGCGCGCGCCGCCGTCGAAGGTTGCTCCCACGAAGAACTGCTTCGCGAAGCCGCCGCGGCACTGCTGGAAAATCCCGAAGCGGACCGTGCCGGCGTGTGGCTCGCGCCCACCGCGACAAGCCGGGACGATGCTCACGGCCTCTTGGAATTTCGCGGCGTGGTGCTGGATCGCACCGGACAAACCGCCGCGGAATGGAGCCGGCTCTCGCCGGGCGCAACCTTGTCCGAAGAATTGCTCGCCGGTCACGACATTATCGATCAAGAGATCGATAGCTCTTCCAGTAATCCGATTATCGGCGCGCTGTTTGAAATGCGCCGCGCCGTTTGGCTGCCCATGGAAGCGCAAGGCGAGTTGCGCGGCGTCCTCTTCGTCGGCTTCCGGAAAAAACATGCCGTTGTGCCGCGGGCGCTGCTGGAATCCGTGGCCGCGGAATTAGCGCTGGCTTTCACATTGCACGACCAGCAAAACTCGGCCCGCATTTGGCAATCCGATGCCGCCGTCACGCGAACTGCGCTCGCCGCTATTGCCGTGCCCGGCGCCTCCGATGCCATCTTGAAAAATTTGGCGGACAGTTGCTGCGGAGTCCATCCGCATCGTTTCACGGCCAGCGACACCGGGGATGTGGCTT
This sequence comes from Candidatus Acidiferrum sp., assembly GCA_036495905.1. Lineage (GTDB taxonomy): Bacteria > Acidobacteriota > Terriglobia > Acidiferrales > UBA7541 > Acidiferrum. The sequence continues at coordinate 79,433 of DASXMB010000024.1, read as the reverse complement.
TTGCCGCGATTGGTCAGATCCGCGACACCACATCGCCTGCAAAAATTGTTTTTTCCTGGCACAGCGGAGACTTCGCATGGACTCACGCGCTGGATCGCGAACCCGTCTCCGACATCTGCCATCGCGCGCTCGCTGACCGCCAACTCGTGGGAGTCGACGCCGGCGCGGCAGGTTCCCGGGAAGACGTCCAAACTATCGTCGCCATTCCGCTCCAAGCCGCGGGTGAAATCTTAGGCGTGCTGGTCGCCGGTTTGCGTGCTGGGCGCGAATCTTTGCTGACCCTCGACCGTCTGGAACTGCACGCGGCACTGGCCGCTTCCGCGCTTCGCGCGCGCAACAGCAGCGAAAAAGCGGAGCAATCCGCTGCGTGGCAACGGGCTTTGCTGCGCGCCCCGTCTATCTCCACAATTTTGCTGGACCAAACCGGCAAAATCGCGGAGCTAAGCACCGCTGCCGAAGAATTGTTGACGCGAGCAGTCGCCGGTCCAACGCGTCGCCCCGTGGTGCCGTCAATCGGCCAATCGTTCGCCAAAATTTTTCGCATGGAAGAGCAGCCGCGCATCGCCGTGTGGCTTCGCGATCTGCGCGAAACCTCCAGCGCAAAAAATGACGCCAGCGAAAGTTTGGAAGCGGAGCTGGGCAACGGCGCCCGCGTAATTTTGCGCAACGCCACGCCCGGCAATCGCGAAGTTGTCGCGATCGATATCGAAGCTGTCCACCGCCGCGATGCAGACGCACAGAAGCAGCGCGCGGAAACCGAATTGTTCAATGTGCTGGAGTGGCTGGAAGAAGGCGTTCTGCTTTTTGACGCGCATGGCGCGATTCGCATGATGAATACGCGCTTCGCGCAAATGACCGGATTAAATCCCGCGGACATTGGCGCGATCCATACTCTGGAAAGTTTGATCGCCAGTCTACAGCGGCAGGCCGCCGAACCGGAAAATTTCGCCGAGCGCTGGCGCAATCTGGCGCGAAATCTCGATGGCGGCATTCGCGAAGAATTGCACTTTTCGCGGCCCGTGCCCCGCGTGCTGGAACGCGCCGCGCGTCCGGTGCTGGATCCGTCCGGGCAATTGCTGGGCCGCGTGGAAATTTACCGCGACCTTACCGCGCACCGCGTTTTTCAATCCAAGTTATTGCAAACGGAAAAACTTGCCGCGCTCGGCCAACTGATCGGCGGAGTCGCGCACGAATTGAGCAATCCGCTCACCAGTATTTTGGGTTACGCGCAGCGATTGCTGCTGCGAGACACCGCTGCGGGGCGCTCCGAGGAAGCGCACCGAATTTTTCAGGAAGCGGAACGCGCCACCACCATTGTCCGGCAACTGCTGACCACCGCGCGAGAAACTCGCGCAGAACGCCGTCGCGTCGCACTAAACCAAGTGGTCGCAAAAACCATCGAGCTGCAGCGTTTCAATATGTCCGCGGAAAAGGTGCGCATCGAACTGGATCTCGATCCGGTGCTGCCGTTTGTGCAAGGCGACGCTGCGCAGTTGCAGCAAGTGCTGATGAATCTGGTGGGCAATGCGCGGCAAGCTCTGGAACAGGAAGGCCGCGGCGGAACGGTGCGCATTCGCACCCGGCGCGTGGCGGAAGAAACCGTGCTGCTGGAAGTCAGCGACGACGGACCGGGAATCCCGCCGACAATCCTCGCCAGAATTTTCGATCCGTTTTTTACCACCAAGCCGGCGGGCGTGGGCACCGGACTCGGACTGGCCATCGTGCTGGGCATTGTGCGCGAACACGGCGGGCAAGTGCACGTGTCTTCTCCTCCCAACGGCGGCGCGACCTTTTCGCTGGAATTTCCCGCGGCACCCGCGGAAAAACTGCATTTGCCGGCGCTTCATTCCGTCCGAAAATCCGAGTTACAAACGGTGCAAATTGCTTCGCCGGCGCCACGCAGATCTGCGATGCAAGCGCGAAACTCTTCAGCGCCCGGCGAATCCACAGCGCTGCGAGCAGCAACGAAACTACGCAACTGGAACGGCATTCGCGTTTTGATTGTGGAAGACGAACCGACCGTAGCGCGGCTGATCGCGGATGTTCTGGAAGACGCCGGCCTCAAGGTAGACGTCACCCTGGACGGACGCGAAGCGCTGACTCGCGCGGCGACGCAAACGTACGACTTGGTGATTTGCGACATGAAAATGCCCGGCTTCGACGGCCAGGCTTTTTACAAGGCACTGGTGCGCACCCAAAATCCGTTGGTGCAGCGATTTCTTTTTGTCACCGGGGATGTGCTGGCCGCGCATACCCAGCAATTTTTGGACCGGAACGGCGTGGCGCATCTGGCCAAACCGTTTCTCGTCGAGGAATTGACGGAAAAAATACAGCATGTGCTGACCGGTATGGAACCAAGGAAGACCATAGCGGCGGCGAAAACGAATGTGGCGAGGAAGTGAGCGAGATGATTGCAAGCCAGGAGAAAACAATTTTGCTAGTGAGTGACGACGCCGGATTGTACGCGGCGGCTCGCCGGGAGTTTGAAGCCCGGGAAGAAGGGTTGCGCATTGCCACGGTCAGCAGCATGGCGGCGGCGCGGCAGGCGGTTTCCCACGCGGCGCCGGCGGTGATTCTGCTGGAGTTTTCTTCCGCGGCTTGCGAAGTCTCGGAGGACGCGATGCCACCGGTGCGGCTGGAATTGATGGCGTCTTCGCTGGCCATGTATGCGCCGGTGGTGGTCATCGGCCACTCCGAGCAGAAATCGGGACTGGCGAATTTGATCTCGGCGGGCGTGGCGGATTTTGTGGTGCGCGCGGAAAACTGCGTGCCGCTGGCGCTGGAAATGGTGGAGCAGCGATTGCGACGGGCGGAGCAATCCGCCGGCGCGACTCCCGCGGCGCTGCCGCGCGCCGAAACGAATGGCGAGCCGGCGTTTGGCGAAATTCTGCGCCATGAACTGAACAATCCACTGACCGGAATTCTGGGCAACGCCGAACTCTTGCTGGCGGAAGTACGCCGCAAAAATGATGGCTGCTTGCCGCAGGGCGGACAGCAGCGCCTCGAAACCATCGCGGCGCTCGCGGTGCGGCTGCGCGAAACCGTGCGGCGCTTAAGCCAGGATTGGGAAGCGCAGCACTGCCCGGTAGACAAGACGGCGTAGTCCTCGAAACCCGAAAAACGAAACTTGAAAAGCGAAAAGCGATTCAGTTCGCGGCGAGCGAGTGGTTGCTTGCAGGATTCTGAACAGCCGCGAAAAAAGCGAGGATGCGGCGCTGGAATTCTAGCGGCTCGAAGCCAATGGCGCTGGCGTGAAACGCTTTCGGCACGATCCACAGTTGTTTCGGTCCCCACGCGGCGGCGTAAATTTTTTCGGTGTGACGGCACGGCAGCACGACGTCGGCGGCATCGCAAATCAGCAGCACCGGGAACGAGCGATCGGCGACCGCTTTTTCCGGCGAAACTTGCGCGGCGGAAAAGCCGGCGAGCGATTCTCCGCGGTAAATCATGGTCCAGGCACCCGGAGCGAAAAGTGTTTTGCCGAGCCACGGATATTTTTGCAGTCCCGCGTAATCGTAAGAAGCTTCACGCAAATTCGCGAAGGACGATTCGGCGACCACCGCTTCGATGCGCGGATCAACTGATGCGGATTGCAGCGCGATGCCCGCGCCCATGGATTCGCCCAGCGCGAACAGATGGCTGGGATGCTCGGTGCGTTCCAGCGCGTCGATTACGGCGCGGGTGTCGTTGCGCTCAAGCCAGCCATAGGTGGCCATCGGTCCGCCGCTGGCGCCGTGCGCGCGCGAGTCCATCATCACTATGGAGTAGCCCGCCGTAAGCAGCAGTTGCGCCTGTCCGACGGCCCCCATGCGATTGTCGGCGACACCGTGAAAAAGCAGCACCCAGTTTCCGTTGCTCGAGGCGGGGCGGACTTTCCAGCCGCGCAGTTGCACGCCATCCGGAGCGGTGACGTCGAACTCCTCGCGCTGTGCGCGAATTTGAGAGAAAGCGGCATCCGCTTCGCGGATGTCGGCTTGGGTCAGCTCGCGGCGGATCGGGTGAAGGAAAGTTGGTCCTGCGAGCCAGCCCAGAATTGCGGCGAGCAAGGGCATGAGGAGCAATAAAATCAGCAGAATGCGGGCCAGGCGGCGCATTTGGTTTTCCTTAAGAAGGTACGTGCCCGGCCTGGGCGATGTTTCAGGTAATGTTCCGAGTTCTGAGAGTTTGCCACCCCCTGTTTCGCCCTTTCCTAGGGCGAAACAGCATGACAGCGAAACACAACGTCGTCTCAGTGGGCCTGCCATCGTCGAGTACTACCGCCAGGTATTCGAAACTAGTACCACAAAGTAATATATTGACAGAACGTTATAACTAAGCTATCATAAAGCGTGAACTCTAACGTGACTCGTTTCCGAGCTCGCCACCCACGCAATCACCAGGCGTCCGCCTGGTCACGCCTTTTAGAATCAGCAAATTACAAAACGCTGTACCCGCAAACCTTTTCCAATCACGCCCTTGCAAATTGCCGGGTGGGGATCCCCCTCGACCTTCCAACCTTCAGACTTTCAGACGTTCTTCCGCCCGCTCTCCTATCGCTCTTTTGCACTACGCGCAAATCGCTCCGCATGTTTTCAATAACTTCCGCACTCTTTTGCTCTTTGATGGGGGTGGGGGTACAGGAATCAGCCTGCGGCCCAGGTTACGCCCCGCGGGTACTGCGCTTGGCTATGGCTGGTCGTTAGGGTCAGAGCTCATTCGTGGCGGAGGGCCTGGATGGGGTCGGTGCGGGTGGCGCGGTGGGCGGGGATGTAGGTGGCGGCGAGAGCTACGGCAGCAAGGAGGGTGGCTACGGCGGCGAAGGTGGCGGGGTCTGTGGCAGTAACGCCGAAGAGGAGCGTGGACATCAGGCGGGTAAGGGCAGCGGCCACGACCATGCCGATGATAATGCCGAGGGTGACCAGGCGGGCGCCTTGGGCGAGCACCAGGCGGAGGACGTCGGTTTTTTGGGCGCCCATGGCCACGCGGATGCCAACTTCGCGGGTGCGTTGCTCGACGCTGTAGGCGATGACTCCGTAGATGCCGATGGCGGCGAGGATGAGAGCCAGCCCGCTGAAGAGGGCGAGAAGAATGAGGGTGAGGCGACGGGTGGACACGGAGTCGTCGACCAATTCACGCATGGTTTTTACGGAGAAGATGGGTTGGTCTTTGTCGACGGCGGCGACGGCTCCGCGAATAGCGTTGGCGAGGGCGGTGGGATCGGCGGCGGAGCGGACGAGCAAGTGGACGTCATTGGAATAGTTTTGGCGGAAGGGCAAATAAACTTCAAAGCGAGAAGGATTGGCGAGGCCGTAGAGCTTGGTGTCGCCAACAATGCCGACGATGGTGATCCAGCTGTGATTGGTGTCTGAAGGATGGCCGTAAAGGATGCGTTTGCCGACGGCGTCTTCATGGGGCCAATAGCGGCGGGCCATGGATTGATTGACCAGGGCGACGGGTGGAGTGGTTTCGTTGTCGGCTTCGGTGAATTCGCGGCCACGGATCAGAGGAATACGCATTACACTGACGTAGTCTGGGCTGATGTTGTGAAAGTCTGGATGGGGGAAATCGGCGGGAGCGGGAAGCGGCTGGCCGTCGATGGTGAAATCGGCGCGGCTGTGGTCGAAGGTGAGAGGCACGACGGTCCCGGTGGCGACGGCTTCGACTCCGGGAAGCACGCGCACACGATCGAGAACCTGCTGCCAAAAATTCAGAACCGGCTGCGGAGTGGAATATTGCGCGGAGCGCAGATCGATTTCCATGGAGAGAACGCGGTCTGGCTGGAAGCCGGGATTGACTTCGAGCAGGCGGACTAAACTTTTTACCATCAGGCCGGCGCCGACCAAGAGGACGAGAGCGAGCGCCATTTCCGCGGTAGCGAGCGAGCTGCGTAGGCGATGTTGTGCGCCGCCACCGGATGAGCCACGGCTGGTTTCTTTCAGTGTTTCGTGAACGTCTGGGCGGGAGGCGTGCCATGCGGGAGCTAGCCCGAAAGCGAGAGCTACAAAGGCGACCATGGCCGCAGTGAAGAGGAGCACGTTGCGATCAACTTGAATGTTGAGATAGGCGAAGGTGTCCATGTCGATGAGATGGCCGAGTCCAGTGACGCCCCAAACGCCGATCATGAGGCCGAGCGCGCCGCCAATAACGGCGAGGAGCGCGCTTTCCGTAAGGAGTTGGGCGACGATTTGGCCGCGGCTGGCTCCGAAAGCGAGGCGAACGGCGATCTCTTTGGAGCGGGCAGCGCCACGCATCAGGAAAAGATTGGCGACGTTTACGCAGGCAATTAGAAGAACGAAAACGACCGCGCCGAAAAGGATCAGGACCGATTGGCTAGTGTCTCCGAAGAATTGATCGCGAATGGGAATGAGGCTGATGGATTCACCTTGATTGGTTTCGGGATACTGAGCGGCGAGGCGGTTGGCGATGGTGTCCATTTCCGCGCCGGCCTGCGGCAGAGTGGCGGATGCGGCCAGGCGTCCGACGACGATCAGGTCATCGTGAGAGCCGCGCTCAGTCAAGCCCTGCGGCCAAACGCCAACTGGGGCGATGACATCGGAACTTTCGAGGAAGCGGAAGTCTGGAGGAAGAACGCCGACGATGGCGAAGCTGCGGCCGTTCAGAGTGAGAGTTTTGCCGAGGACGTTGGGGTCGGCGGCAAAATGCGATTGCCAAAGTTTGTGGCTGATGAGGACTACGGGTGCTGTGCCGGGCTGGTCTTCGGAAGGCAAGAAATCGCGGCCCATGACGGGATGGACGCCGAGGGTTGCGAGAAAATTGGAAGAAGCGGCGTAACCGGCGATGCGCTCGGGCTGGTCAATGCCAGCCAGGTTGAAGCCTTTGTTTTGAGCGGCGGCCATTTGCTGGAAGGCGTGGGATTGATTGCGCCAGTCGAAGAAATCCGGATAGGGGACGGAGATTTCTTTTAGGCGCTGCGAGCTTTCCATCATGATGATGAGCTGCGAGGGATCTTTATATGGGAGAGGGCGAAGGAGAACGGAGTTGAGGATGGAGAAGATGGCGGTGTTGGCTCCTATGCCGAGGGCCAGCATGAGGACGGCGACGATGGTGAAGCCGGGGGACTTGAGGAGCATGCGGAAAGCGAATTGGAGGTTTTTGCGGAAAGTGTGCATGGGTGGAGAGACCTCGGAGTGAGTGTGGCAGGTTTGGGGCCAGGAGGGGCTTGGTTTAAGTGTATGGGGCGTGGGAGTTTGCGGGTGGTGAGGGATGGGCAGGGGTGTTCAGTTTCGGGATGAGGTGTTGTGGAAGCGGACAGGAGGGAGTGGGGCGCGAATTGACGGTAATCGGGGTAGCGTCTAGTATCGTGACTTCGTTGAAGCTTTGAGCGGGCTGGCCGCTTGCGTCGCGTCCGATCGCTTGGAGTATTTGCTAGGGACTTCTGAATATTTATGGACGGGCAAACCATCGCGCATTACCGGGTGATCCGCAAATTGGGCGGAGGCGGGATGGGTGTGGTGTATGAGGCTGCGGACACCAAGCTGGAAAGGCGGGTGGCGCTGAAATTTTTGCCGGAGGCCACGCACCGGGATCGCGAGGCGCTGGAAAGGTTTTTGCGCGAGGCGCGGGCGGCATCGGCGCTGAATCATCCGGGAATTTGCACGATTTACGCGATTGAAGAACACGATGGGCAGACGTTCATCGCGATGGAATTGCTGGACGGTCAGGCGCTGGACCGAATTTTGGCGGCGGGAGCGATGCCGATCGCGCGGGCGGTGGAAATCGGAATCCAGTTGGCGGATGCGCTGGACGCCGCGCACAAGAAAAATATCGTGCATCGAGACATCAAGCCGGCAAATATTTTTGTGACGGAACGCGGCGCGGCGAAGATTTTGGATTTTGGTTTGGCGAAACTGCTGGCGGATGAGGGCGCGGATGCCGGCGGCGAGACGCTGGGAATTTCCGCGGCGATGCTGACGAGTCCGGGGACGGCAGTGGGGACGATTGCGTATATGTCTCCCGAGCAGGCGCGCGGAGAAGAGCTGGATGGACGGAGCGATTTATTTTCGCTGGGAGCGGTGCTGTATCAGATGGCGACGGGGAAGCACCCGTTTCCGGGATCGACGAGCGCGGTAATTTTCGACAACATTTTGCGCAATGCAGCGACGCCGGCGACGGCGGTGAATCCCGCGGTGCCGGTGGAGTTGGAGCGAATACTAAATAAATTATTGGAGAAGGACCGGGATTTTCGGTATCAGGTAGCGGCGGAGCTGCGCGGGGATTTGAAGAGGCTGCAGCGAGATTCGGATTCGGGACGGGCGGCTGCGGTGACTTCTTCGGGAGTCGTGGATGCGAGACAAGATTCTGGAGCCGCAGCATTGGCGGCCGGATCGGGTTCGGCGACAATTGCTGCCGGATCGTCGCCGACTTCTCCGGCGGTTACGAAATCGAGTGGATCGGCGCTGGTGGCAGCGGCAGCGGAGCACAAGATTAGCACGGGCGTGGTCAGCGCGATTGTGGCGGTTGTATTGGCGGCAGCGGCGTTTGGAGTGTATTCGCTGGTGGAGCGAAATCATCACAAACCGTTTGAACATTTTACGATGGAGAACTTGACGAAAAACGGGAATGTTTTTCTGGCGACGATTTCTCCGGACGGAAAATATCTATTACACGCGCGCGATGACGACGGGTTGCAGTCTTTGTGGCTGCGGCACATTGTGACCGGAAGCAACACGCAGATTGTGGCTCCGGCAGCGACACGGTATTCGGGGCTGACATTCTCTCCGGACGCGAACTACATCTACGTGGTGCGGCGGGATGAATCGGATCCGACGATTGCGTCGCTGTATACAGCGCCGGTGCTGGGCGGATCGCTGCGACTGCTGATCAAAGATGTGGATAGCGCGGTGACATTTTCGCCGGACGGGACGCGATTCGCGTTTTTGCGCGAGGATCACGACGCACCGGTGTATGACCTGGTGATCGCGCGCAGCGATGGCACAACGGATCGGAAGCTAGCGGAGAGACTTCGGCTGTCCGGCAATAACGGAAGCTATTCGCCGGCGTGGTCACCGGACGGAAAGACGATCGCGGTGGCGGTAGCGCAATTGGAGCGGGGAGCGAAGGGCGCGTTTTTGTCCGTGAATGTGGAAAGCGGAAAACAGGAATGGCTGGCGCTGACGGCGGAACGATTTTACTCGAGCAATGCATGGCTGCCGGATTCGCGGAAGATGGTGGTCTCGCAAATCACGATATTGAACCAGCAGCTGGGTGTAGTGAACTTGCCGGGAGGCGAATTCCGGGCGATCACTTCCGACACAAACGATTATTTGGGACCGAGCGTGGCTGCCGACGGGCGGACATTGGTGGCCGATCAAACACAGTTCAAATATGAGATGGATGTAGCGCCGGCAAAAACACCGACGGAGATACGAGCGGTACCGCTGGAGTCGCACGCGATGATTTATCAGTGGGATTGGACTGGCGATGGCCGGTTGATACTGCCGCAGCCGCCGGACGTTCGAGTGGTGAAGGTGGGCGGAGGAGGGACGACGCTGCTGTCTGACGCAGTACATCTGGTGGACCAGACGGCGGCTTGCGGGCAGTACGTGGTTTTCCGGTCAGGCGGGCGCGCGGGAAAAACCAGTTTTAATCTGTGGCGGATGGATTTTTCCGGCGGGAACACCACGCAACTTACATTTGGAGCGAATGAAGCGGATCCGACGTGTTCGCCGGACGGGAAGTTTGTCTATTACAAGGATTATGGCGGAGATCATTTTATCAAGCGGATAGCGATTGAGGGCGGTACGGCGGAAGTAGTGGTGAACGCGGCGGTGGGCGGATGGTGCCTTTCGCGGGATGGGACGACGATTGCGTATCTAGACATTCGAGACAATCAGCACACGCTGGCCCTGGCACTGTATTCGATTGCAGATAAAAAAGCGAGCTATCACAGCGTGGATGAGAAAGCGCGGGCGCCTGTCGCGTTTACTCCGGATGGAAAAGGGGTGGCGTACGTGGTGCGAGAAAATGGCGTGGACAATCTTTGGGAACAGCCGCTGGATGGCGGTACGGCGAGGCAATTGACGCGTTTTACGACGGAAAGGATTGCGCAGTTTCGGTACTCGAGGGACGGCGCGAATGTGGCGATCGAGCGGGGGCACAGCGAGTCTGATGCGGTTTTGTTGCGCGATAGTGAGAAGTAATTTATTTGGGCGGGAGTTAGGGCAGGGGAAAATGCGGTGGTGTGAATGGATTGGCGTTGAGATCCTTCGCGGCGAAAGGCGCCGCTCAGGATGACAGCTCAATTCCAGAAGCCTAAATGCTACAGGCTCATATGCCGCAAAGCTTACATGCTCAAACTTAGAATGCCAGAAGCTTAAATGCCAGACGTGCGAAGCGGGCCTGGATTAGTGTGAACTTGGCGTGGAGTTTTGCGGGATGTTAGGGTTGGCTTTGGCGTAGTAGCCGCGGCGGGCGCGGACCTGGTAGCCCTTGTGATCGGGAATTTCGATGCGGATTTTGTGATAGCGGCCATCGAGGACGTAGTTGCTGGGATTGTAGGCGATGGAATATTGATTGCGGAGTTCGTCGCCGATGTCTTGAAAAGATTGATCGAGATCGTCGACGTGATAAGGGAAGAAAGCGCGGCCGCCGGTTTCCGCGGCTAAATCCTGCAAAATTTTATCGCCTTCGGTGAGATGGGTTTTGCGATCGGCGAGCTTGGATGGATCGGTTTGCGATAGCTGAATCCATTGCGTGCTGGTGCTGATGGTGTAGATGACGACGCTGGTGCGCTGCGCCATTTCGATGGCTTCGGCGCGAGTGTGGGTGGAGAGATTGTCGTCGCCGTCGCTAATGAGAATCATTACGCGGCGGACGACATCTGGAGCATCACCGGCGGGACGCGGCGGATGGCTGAGTTCTTTTTCGCAAGCGACATAGATCGCGTCGTAAACGGCAGTGCCGCCACCGGCGCGAGTTTTTACGATTTCGTCGCGGAGGCGGCCGGCGTCGTCGGTGAAACCCTGGAGAATGCTGGGCTGGTCGTCGAAAGTCATGACGAAACCTTGATCGCGATTGCGGCGAATTACACTGAAGAGAAAAGAGGTGGCGGCTTCCTGCTCAAATTTCAGGCGGTCGCGGATGCTGTTGGAAGTGTCCATGAGCATGCCGATGCGGAGAGGGAGATCGGTTTGGCGAGTGAAGTAGCGAATGGTTTGCGGAGTCTTGTCGTCAAAAATTTGGAAGTCTTCCTTGGCGAGATCGGGGACGAGTTTGTTGCGGCGATTGAGGACGGTGAAGAGGACGTCGACCAGGTTGACGACTTGGGTGATTTTATTTTGGTCTTGCGGCTGAGCGGAGGGTTGCTGCGGCGGCGGTGGCGGAGGTTGCTGGGCGCGGTCGCTAACCGCGATGGCGAGAAGCACGGTAATGATGAAACTGGAAATTACGGTCCGTCGCATGGCGATGATTATAGGTAGGGTGCGAGGGTAGCGTCAATTCGACGCGGGTCGTCTTTCGCGGCGGAAGCGAGAGCGCCGAGGAAATTGCGGAGAGTTTCGGGCAATGGAGCGATTACGGTGATTTTTTCCGCGGTGCGCGGCTGGGCGAATTCGAGTCTGACGGCGTGCAGAAAATTGCGGTCTAGCGGCGGGAGAGTGGCCTCGCCGACTTGAAGCTGAGGCGATGCGCCGTAGAGTTTGTCTCCAACGACCGGATGGCCGATGGCGGAAAAATGCACGCGGATTTGGTGAGTGCGGCCAGTGTGCAACTGGACTTCGGCGAGTGTGGTGGGACCGATGCGGGCGAGGACGCGCCAGTCCGTGCGGGCTTCGCGAGCTTTGGCGAAAACGAGGCTGCGACGGGCGGTCATGCGGAGGCGATTTTTGGGATCGCGGCCGATGGCGGAGTCAATGCTGCCGCGCGGTTCCGGGAGAATGCCTTCGACGAGCGCGACGTAAACTTTTTTTACGGTGCGGAGGCGGAAGGCGTCGCCGAGTTTGGCGTGGGCGGCGTCATTTTTGGCGACGAGGATTACGCCGGAAGTGTCTTTGTCGAGGCGATGAACGATGCCGGGGCGGAGCGGGTCGCCACCTTGCGAGAGCGATTGACCGCGGCCGAGCAGCGCGTTGACGAGAGTGCCGCGAAGATTTCCGGCTCCGGCGTGGACGATCATTCCGGCGGATTTGTTGACGGCGATGACGTCATCGTCTTCGTAGAGGATGTCGAGCGGGATGGATTCGGCTTCGGCGAGGATGGGAGGGCGCTGGGGAGCGTCGACGGTGATGAGTTCGCCGCCATGAAGGCGATGTGCGCCTTTGGCGGAGCGACCATTTACGAGGATGAGGCCGGCGTCGATTAGTTCTTGCGCGCGAGTGCGGCTGAGATCGGTGCAGTGGGCCGCGACGACAGAGTCGAGGCGATGGCCGGCGTCGCTTGGCGGGACGACGAATTCCTGTCGAGATGAATTATTGCCGGAGGGCACGCGAAGATTCTAGCAGCTTGCGAGTCAAACGGCGTTTTCGGAAGATTCGGGGAGCGCGGGATGTTTGGCTCCGAAGAGGACGTCGAGAATGATGAGCGCAGCTCCGATGGCGATGGCGGAGTCGGCGACGTTGAAGGCGGGCCAGCGGTAGGAGCCGAGCCAGACTTCGAAGAAGTCGGTGACCGCGCCGTGGAGGAGGCGGTCGGTGAGATTGCCGGTGGCGCCGCCGAGGAGGAGGGCTAGTCCGGCAGCGGTGACGGCACCGCCGCTGTGGCCGGCGACAAAAATCCAGGCCAACGCTGAAATCACGATCAGCGAGCCAACAACGAGAATTGCACGGGTCCACGGCGAAGGGGAATCAGAGAGAACGCCGAACGCGATGCCGGGATTGCGGCTGTGGACGAGATAAATAAAATTATGAAAAATTTCGTGGCGCCAGCCTTCGAAAGTTTGCGTTTCGAACCAGGCTTTGCTGGCGCGGTCGAGCAGCACTATCCCGAGCGTGAGCCACAACCAGCGCAAGCGACGCGGAATTATCAAGCGGAGGTACCTTCGATTTCAGCGAGGGCTTTGGAGCAGCGCTCGCAAATTGTAGGGTAGCGGGAATTTTCGCCGACGTGGACGGAATAATTCCAGCAGCGTTCGCATTTTGCGCCATCGGCTTTTTTGATTTCGATGGTGACGCCCGAAGAATTTTGATCGGCGGCGGCGGGCGACGGAGCAGCGTCAGCGACTTCCACTTGCGAGACGATGAAGAGAGCAGGTAATTGCGCGGCATACGCCTTGAGCGCGGCCTGGCGTTTAGGAAGTGGAGAAGAGAGCACGACCTTCGCTTCCAACGCGCCGCCGATGGATTTGGCGTTGCGCGCTTCTTCGAGTTTGAGTAAAACCGCGGCGCGAACTTTGGCGAGGTCTTCCCAAAGCTCGGTTTTCTCCGCGGGCAAATGAGTTTGCAGAGATTCGTCCGCGGAAAAAATCGTCATGTGCACGCTTTCCGGGTCGCCTGGAGCTTTCGGCAGATATTTCCAGATTTCTTCTGTGGTGAAAACCAGGACAGGCGTGGCGAGGCGAACCAGAGCGCTGGCGATTTTCCAGACGGCGGTTTGCGCGGAGCGGCGCAATTTGTTTTTCGGCGCTTGCGTGTACAGGCGGTCCTTCAGCACGTCGAAATAGAAAGAGCTGAGATCGACAACGCAGAAATCGTGTACGGCGTGGTAGACGCGATGGAAATCGTACGCGGCGTACCATTCGCGGGATTTTTTGACCAAGTCGGCGGTGCGCTCCAGCATCCAACGATCGATTTCTTCGAGCTGATCATTGGGCAACACATCGCGTGACGGATCGAAATCGCTGAGGTTGCCGAGAGCGAAGCGAAAGGTGTTGCGGATTTTGCGATAGGCTTCGCTGAGTTGGGTCATTACGCGCTCGCTCATTTTTACGTCGGCCTGGTATTCGACGCTGGCGACCCAGAGGCGGAGCAAGTCCGCACCCCAGCGAGCGCAGATTTCTTCCGGATATAAAGTGTTTCCCAGGGATTTCGACATAGGTTGGCCTTTTTCGTCGAGGGTCCAGCCGTGAGTGACGACGGAGCGGTAGGGAGCGGCGTTCTTTACGCCAGTGGCGACGAGAAGAGAACTGTGAAACCAGCCGCGATACTGATCGGGGCCTTCGATGTAAACGTCAGCGGGCCATTCATCGCCCTTCAAAACGGCGAGATTGGAAGTGCCGGAATCGAACCAGACGTCGAGAATATCGTTTTCTTTACGGAATTTTGAGCCGCCGCACGAGCAAGCGGTTCCAGCGGGCAGCAACTCCTCGGCTTCGTGCGTGTACCAGGCGTCTGCGCCTTCTTTTTCAAACCATTTCACGACGTTGCGGAGTGCGCTGAAATTTTCCAATCGTTTGCCGCAGGCATCGCAATAAAAAACGATGATGGGCACGCCCCAGAAACGCTGGCGAGAGACGCACCAGTCCGGGCGCTGTTCGAGCATTTCGTACATGCGGTCTTCGCCCCAGGCGGGAATCCATTTCACTTTGCGGATTTCCGCGAGGCCCTCTTGTCGCAGAGTTTGCGTGCGGCCGTGCGCGGCCTGATCCATTTTGATGAACCATTGCTCGGTGGCGCGAAAGATGACGGGATTGTGGCAACGCCAGCAGTGCGGATAGCTGTGTTTATATTGCTGGTGGCCGAGAAGCGCGCCGCGTTCGGCGAGAAGTTTTACGATGATGGGGTTCGCGGTGAAAACGTCTTTACCTTGGTATTCCGGCAAACCCTCGGTGTAGCGACCGTGATCGTCGAGCGGCGCATAAGTTTCCAGGTTGTAGCGCTGGCCGGTGTTGAAGTCGTCCGCTCCATGGCCGGGGGCGGTGTGCACGATGCCGGTGCCTTGGTCGAGCGTGACGTAATTGGCGAGAACGCCGGGAACTTGATTGGGCAGAAATGGATGCTGGAATAACATGCCTTCGAAATCGCTGCCCTTAAATGTTGCGCGCACGGTGGCTTCGGCGATTCCGCATTCCGCCTGAAGAGCGGCAACGCGGTCGGCGGCGAGCAGCAAGGAACCTTTTTCGGTGTCGACGAGCGCGTATTCAAAGTTGGGATGAAAAGCTAGCGCACGATTGGCTGGAATGGTCCACGGAGTGGTGGTCCAGATAACGGCGCTGGTTTCTTTGCCAATTTTCGCGGCTTCGCCCTTGCCGCCGCCCACGACGGCAAATTTCACCCAGATGGACGGGCTGACGTGGTCGTGGTATTCCACTTCGGCTTCGGCGAGCGCGGTACGATCGTGCAAGCACCAGTAGACGGGCTTGCGTCCACGATAGACGTAACCCTTTTCCATGAAATCGAGGAACGCGCCAGCGACAGCGGCCTCGTATTCATGGCTCATGGTGAGGTAAGGATCGTTCCAGCGGCCGAAAACGCCGAGACGCTTGAAGTCTCG
Organism: Candidatus Acidiferrum sp.; assembly: GCA_036495905.1. Taxonomy (GTDB): domain Bacteria; phylum Acidobacteriota; class Terriglobia; order Acidiferrales; family UBA7541; genus Acidiferrum. The sequence continues at coordinate 64,070 of DASXMB010000024.1, read as the reverse complement.
TTTGTGATTTTCCACGAAGCGGAGAGCGAATTCACGGCACATGGCGCGAAATTCCGCGGGGGAGACTTTGGCCTTGCCACCGAGTTCTTTTTCCACCTTGGTTTCGATCGGGAGGCCATGACAATCCCAGCCGGGAACGTAGGGAGCGTAATGTCCGGCCATGCTCTTGGACTTGACGATCATGTCTTTGGCGATTTTGTTCAGGCCAGTGCCGAGGTGGATTTCGCCAGTGGGATACGGCGGTCCATCGTGCAGGACGAAGAGGGGCATGCCTTTGCGGACTTCCAGAATACGCTCATAAAGATTGGCATCCTGCCAGGCGGCTAGCTGCTTGGGTTCGTTTTGTGGCAGGCCAGCCTTCATGGAAAAGTCAGTTTTGGGCAGGTTGAGGGTTTTTTTTAGTTCGAGTGGCTCGGCCATTGGTCGATGAGCGTGATCCCCTTCTGTGCCGTCATTCCCCTAGGACGCGCGCGGCGGGAACATCGGAAAGCAGTGTAATCACGTATGTTATAATATCTGGGAGTACTGTGTCAGTGGGATTGCGTGCAACCTCTCTTGCGGGGTGGCACATCGTACTGGGGTACGTGCGATAGGTGGGTCGTTTTGCGGTTTTTTGCGCTTATCGCTTTTTGCGCCGATTAGTTGAGCCGCTGGGGGACACTGGTGCCAGGCAAAATGATTGACCTAATGCCGCCCGACATGAACAAGGCAAAAGCGTCCGCGACGCGAGGTCAGGATGCGGTGCCGGTGCCATCCTCTGCCGTACCAAGATTTCAACCCCCACGCCATGTGGTTTCCGATGGATTTTGGTCTAACCTCCGGCAATTCTTGACGGAGAGGCCGATTAAAGTTAACGAGCGGACAGCTTCGCGGCTGATGCCGATGCAGTATGGCGGCGGGTTTGGCGACAACTTGAAGGATTTTTTTAGTTCGAGCCCTGCGCCGAAAGGGCCGGTGAACAGCGCGCTGGCGGTGAACTGGGGCGCGAACTTTGGCGGATTTGGACATCGGATTAAGGAAGCGTTTTTCCCCACCAAGCTGCCACCTTTACAGGTGACCAGCAAACCCATTCGAGTAAAAGACATTTGGTCGAAAGACGAAAATTTTGGCTGGACACAGACCATTTCCATTGGGCTGCACGTTGCACTGATTGCGCTGTTGGTGTTTCCGCTGTTCGCGCATTTTTCCGCGCCGACGGAAGCGAAAAATAAAGTGGATATGACGCCGCTGGATATTTCTCCGTACATGGCGAAGCTGCCGGCTGGCGCGAAAAAAGCGGGCGGTGGCGGTGGCGGCGGCGATCGTTCCGTGATTCCGCCTACCAAGGGGCATCCACCGAAATTCAAGTGGACGCAGTTTACGCCGCCGGTTGCAAACATCCAGAATCCGAAGCCAAAGTTGCCGATGGATCCGTCTCTACTGGGTCCGCCGGAATTGAAGATTACGTCTAACTTGAACACCATGGGCGACCCGTTTGCGAAGGCTGTGACCAGTTCGGGCGGCTCCGGCAATGGCGGCGGGATCGGAACCGGCAGCACGGGCGGAGTTGGCAGTGGCACGGGCGGTGGATTGGGCCCAGGCGAAGGTGGCGGGACCGGAGGCGGAGCGTTTCGCGCGGGAGTGAATGGCGCGGGGATGCCGTCTTGTTTTTACGCGCCAACGCCGCAGTATTCCGACGAAGCGCGCAAAGTAAAATATCAGGGAGTCGTGGTGGTGATGGGCACTGTGCAACTGGATGGCCGCGTGTCGAACATTAGCGTGGTGACTGATCCGGGAATGGGTTTGGGCGAAAAAGCGGTGGAAGCGGTCAAGACTTGGCGGTGTAAGCCGGCGCTGGGGCCGAACGGGAAGCCAATTCCTGTGCAGGTACCGATTGAGGTTACTTTCCGGTTGTATTGATTCCGGCGTAGTTTCAAATCTAATTCTTTTTCTGGGCGGCCTTTAGGCCGCCTTTTCTTTTGCTGGGCAGTCAGTCCGCGCGGGTTTTGTTTTGAAGGCGATTTTTCTCCTGCAAACCTGGCAACAAGCGCGTGCGTTGTTCCGCGCGGCAAAGGGTTCTCTGCTAGGATGAGGCCCATGCGAACGTCATCTATTTTGTTTGGGCTTTTGCTGGCAAGTGTGTGCGCACCGGGTGCGATTTTCGCGCAGAACGCACAAGGCGGGCTGACCATCACGGCGCGGATTACTCCTTCAGGGGCGCGGCCGGAACCGATGCGGCAATTTACTTTTTACATTTTGACGAAGAGTTATGAAAACATCCGCAAGGATGTGGAAGCGGACAATCCGCTGCCAATACGAGAAAAATTTATCGATGGTCTGAAAGTGTCGCCAGAATTAAAGGAGTGGCTGAAGGCGCACGAAGTTTTCGATTTGACCGCGCCGGAGCTGGATAAACTGGTTACGCCAGCGGATATCATTCATGTGCCTGAGTTTTTGCTGGCGTATCAGCGATCGAATAGCGGGGGCGTGACCAGCGGGATTCCCAAGCCGCGGTATGTGGACGCCGATAAGACCGACCATCCGGAACGTTACGAAAAAATGCATACGGAATACCTGACGGCGCTGAAGAAGTTTATTCAGGGGCGGCCGGAAACGGTCAGCGGGATGGAGTTGGAGCTGACCGGAGTAAATCCACAGAGCAAATGGGCGCGAATTGACGCCGATCACAAAAAGTTGATCGGGCATGTGACTCCGGAGCTGGCGCAGACAAAATACTTGGCGGGGAAGATGGAAACGGACCTGGATGGCCGCGCGTCGATTGCAGATTTGCCGGCCGGAAATTATTGGATCAGCACGCTGGACCTGGAAGCGAACGCCGGCGATATCCGGCTGCGTTGGGACGTGCCTATCACCATCCAAGCCGGGCAAGTTGCACGAATCGAGTTGACCAACCTGAACGCCGCGGACAACCATAGACCAACTCCCTGAAGTAGCGGGAGACTGGCGCGATGAACACAACTTTCCTGTGGATAGCGTTTAACGTATTCGTATTGTGCGCGGTGGCGATCGATTTGGGACTGATCAGCCGGCGACTGCACAAAGTAAGTTTGCGCGAGGCGGCGTGGACCAGCGTCGCGTGGGTCGGATTGTCGGTACTTTTCGGATTGGGCGTGCTGCATTACGGGGGACATCAGCAAGGGCTGCAATTTTTCACCGGATATTTAGTCGAGAAAGCCCTCAGCGTTGACAACCTTTTTCTCTTCTTGCTGATCTTCCGAACTTTTGCGATTGACGAGCGGTTGCAACATCGCATGCTGCAGTGGGGCATTCTGGGCGCGCTGCTGATGCGCGGAGTAATGATCGCCGCGGGGGCGGCGTTGATCGAAGAGTTTTCGTGGATTTTGTATGTGCTGGGTGCATTCCTGATGTACGCGGCAATCCACATGCTGTTGGTGAAGAAAGAGAAAGTTCACCCGGAGCAGAACGCGATTTTCAAGTTTGCGAGCCGCCATCTGCGAGTGACGAGGGGATATCATGGGGAGCGTTTTTTTATTCGCAGTATCGGAAAACTATATGCGACTCCGTTATTTTTAGTGTTGCTGGTGGTGGAGATTACCGACGTGACTTTGGCGGTGGACTCGATTCCGGCGGTGTTTGGCATTACGCGCGATCCTTTCATCGTGTATACGTCGAATGTTTTCGCGATTTTGGGGCTGCGGGCGATGTATTTCCTTCTTGCGGGAGTGCTAAATCGTTTGCGTTTCCTGACGTTTGGGCTGTCGGCCGTGCTTTTCTTCATTGGCGCAAAGATGATTGTTGAGCCGTGGGTGCACATCACGGAGCTGATTTCGTTGGCGGCGGTGGGTGGGATACTGCTGGTCGCGTTGGTGGCATCGCTTTTGTTTCCAGCGAAACCTGCGGTGGAAATGCGGGCGTGAATTTATTGTGTTCGGCTGCAATTCTCAGGTGCGGCTTCTTTTGCTAGAGCGGTCAAGTTACAATTCTTGCGCGGCCATGACGAATTCTCTTTCGATTGCAATTGCGGACTTGTCTTCGGCGGATTCGCCGGTGAGAAGGGCCGCTGCGGCGGCGATTTATCGCAGTGGGCGGGCTGCCGCGGATTCTGCCGTGGCGGGTTGGTGGAAGGACGCCCAATTGGCGGAGTTGTTGCTGCCTGGGCCGACGGTCACGGTGGGCGTGGCGGTTCAACGCGAAACTTTTGCGTTGGTACGAGCGGCGAATGGCTCGCCGCGACTGGCGGATGTGCCGCCGGATCAAGATGCGGAAGAGTTTGAGCTCCATTTTTCGGACGATGTTTTGCTGGATGTGCTTACTTCCAGAGAACCCGGGGGAACGGGAGCGATTGCGAAATACCTGGCGAAATTTGGAGAAGGCGTGCAACAAGTGGAATTTCGGTGCAGCGACGTGAGGCGCGCTACGCAGATGCTTGTCGAACGATTTGGGATCGCGGCGATTTATCCCCGAGCGAGACCGGGAGCGGACGGGGCGTTGGTCAACTTTTTTCTGGTACCGTCGGCTGGCGCGGGGAAAGTTCTGATTGAGTTGTACGAGCACTAAGATTCATCGCGTCAGACTTTTGCGTTTGCGGTCCACGAACGCCTAACTTTTCTGGATTTCTTTCATGGCGCGAAGTACTTCGCCGACTGTCCACGCCTGCGCGATGCAGCCGTGCGGCGTAAAGGGCGGGTCACCTTCGAAAATTTCGCCGAGCGTGCCGAGACCATACATCTGCAGCGAAATTCCCAGCGGCTCCAAGAAGCGCATTGCTGCCACGCGATCGCCATACACGCGAAGGTGCGCTAATACAAACGGGCAGAGCAGCCAGCCCCACACCGTTCCTTGATGATATGCGGAGTCGCGATCGCTGGGGCCTCCGCTGTAGTGACCGCGGTAGCCGCGCTCGAACGTCGCCAGGCTGCGCAGGCCGTAGGAGGTCAACAAATATTTTCCGCAAATGTCGACGACACTTTTTTGCTGCTGCGGCTCGAGCGGGCTTACCGGCAGCGAAACAGCGAGGAGTTGATTGGGGCGCAGCGATTCGTCGTCGCCGACGTCTGGGCAGTCGATCACGTCAAAGCAGCAAGCGCGGTCGTCGTTCCAAAATCGCTGGAAATTTCGTTTTGCTTTCGTGGAGAGTTTTTCATAACCATTGCCGGGGAGCTTTAGCAAGCCAGCGAAGCGGCTTATAGTTTCGAGCGCATTGATCCATAGGGCGTTGATCTCGACAGGCTTTCCGGTTCGCGGCGTGACCACCCAGTCGCCGACTTTTGCGTCCATCCAGGTGAGTTGAACGCCGGGCTCGCCCGCGTATAGCAGACCATCCGCGGCATCCACGTGGATGTTAAAACGCGTGCCGGCCACATGGGCATCAATAATCGTGGCGAGTATTGGAAATAATTTGCGGAGGGTTTTTTCGTCGTGCGTCTCGTCAAAATATTGCCGGATGGCTTCGAAATACCACAACGCGGCATCAACCGTGTGGTATGCGGGCTTGCCGCCAGCGTCGGGAAAATTGTTGGGGAGCATGCCGCCTTCCACGTAACCGGCAAACGCCAACAAAACGCGGCGGGCCACATCGGCGCGCCCGGTTGCCAAGGTTAGCCCAGGAAGGGCGATCATGGTGTCGCGGCCCCAATCGCCAAACCAGTGGTAACCGGCGATCACACTGCAGCCATCTGGCTCCTCGGGCAGGCTGCGTTTCACGATGAATTGATCCGCGGCGACGACGAGTTGTTTTGCCCAACCGGGGGCAGAGGTAGAGAATTCAGGCTCGTTGCGCTTCCATGTTTCGAGCAGGTTCGCTTCTCGCATTACCTGCTGGGCCAGCGCGTTTTCGCCACTGAGAGTCGCCGACGGATTGGTGGTGGCGACGAGCGTGACACTGCTCGCGGTTTTTAGGGTTGCCTGAAAATTGGCAGCAAAGAGATAGTCTTCGCGATCGGCGAGACCGCGTTCGCGTTCAACGGGCAAAAAAAAGTTCTTGTACCACTCATGTCGCGGCTCGCAAGCAGCTTCGCTGCTCCTGAGGTAAAAAGGCGTTGCGCCGTCGCTCGCTACAATCTTCACGCCGTCTTCGATGAGTTCCACGTTCATCGGCAAATCGTCGGCGTGAGTACAGCCATGAAAATCGCGGTAGTCCACGAGGCATTTCAGCTCGATGGCCACCGGCCCACTGCCGCGCACCAATGTGTATTGCACATACGTGGTATTTTCGCCTTGATGCATCCAGACGCGCTTCTGCAATAGCGCATCCTCGAATGCATAGGTCCACACCGGCTTCATGCCTTCCAGATGAAAACTCTCAATGTACAAATAACCTTTGGGATCGACGGCGCCATCCGCCCACTGATGCGCGGAAAGTTTGAAGGACTCGCCCGCATATTGAACGATTTCATCGACGCCTGCGACCAAATGCATTCGTCCCACGGGAGGCTGCAGCGCCGCAATCAGCAAACCGTGGTAGCGGCGCGTTCCGCATCCTGCAACGGTGCCGGAGGCAAATCCGCCGATGCCATTGGTTACCAGCCACTCGCGCGCTTCGGCAGCGTCCAGAATTCCGCAAACTTCTCTCCCGAATTGGATTTTCATTCGCCGCTCTGCTCGATGAGCTTGGCGACCAACCCGGTCCAGCCGGTTTGGTGATTCGCGCCGAGTCCGGCGCCATCGTCGCCATTAAAATATTCGTAGAAAAGGAGCAAGTCTTTCCAGTGCGGATCGCTTTGGAATAATTCCGTGCCGCCAGATGCAGGCCGTCGCCCATCGCTGCCGGGCATAAAAATGCGAATCAGACGGCGCGAAATTTCCGCGGCGACTTCCCACAAATCGCAATCCTTACCAGAATTAGACGGACACTGCACCTTAAAATCTTCACCGTAATAGTGATGATATTTTTGCAGAGACTCGATCAGCAGATAGTTCACCGGGAACCAGACCGGGCCGCGCCAGTTGGAATTGCCACCGAAGATGCCGGTACGCGATTCGGCGTGCTCATAGTTAACGCGGCTCACCTGGCCATTTACGCCGACCTCGTAGGGATGATCTTTGTGATAGCGAGAAAGCGCGCGAACACCATAGGGCGATAGAAATTCCGATTCGTCCAGCATCCGCGACAACACGCGCTTTAATCGCTTGTGGCTGACCAGCGACAACAGCCGCCGTACGCCTCTGGCAGAACTTTCCGACATTTCAATATGTTCCGAGACGTCCGCATGATTGTCGATGAACCACTGCATTCGCCGTTTGAAGCCGGGCAAACGATCAACAATTTCCGGCTCTAAAGTTTCCACCGCGAATAAGGGGATCAGTCCGACCATCGACCGAATCTTCACAAAATGCTGTTCACCGTTCGGCAGTTGCAAAACGTCGTAGTAGAAGCCGTCTTCGTCGTCCCACAACGACTGGCGATCGATACCCATGTCGTTCATGGCGTGCGCGATGTTTACAAAGTGCTCGAAAAATTTACTGGCCACATCTTCATAGGCGGGATCTTCCTTGGCCAGCTCCAGCGCAATGGCCAGCATGTTGAGGCAATACATGCCCATCCAACTTGTGCCGTCGGATTGCTCCAGATGGCCGCCGGTGGGCAACGGTGCGGAGCGGTCAAAAACTCCAATGTTATCGAGCCCTAAAAATCCGCCCTGAAAAATGTTCATGCCTTCAGGATCTTTGCGATTTACCCACCAGGTGAAGTTCAGCAAAAGTTTGTGGAACACTTTCTCCAGGAATCCGCGATCGGCAACGCCGCGAACACGGCGGTCAATTTTGTATACGCGCCATGCCGCCCAGGCGTGTACTGGCGGATTTACGTCGCCAAACGCCCATTCGTACGCGGGCAATTGTCCATTCGGGTGCATATACCATTCGCGCAGCAGCAAAATTAATTGATCCTTGGCGAAATCCGGATCCACGAGCGCCAGCGGAATGCAGTGAAACGCCAGATCCCATGCCGCATACCACGGGTATTCCCACTTATCGGGCATAGAAATAATGTCGTCGTTATAGAGGTGAGTCCAATCTTTGTTGCGGCCCTGCAGGCGTTCCTTCGGCGGCGGCGGACCGGCGGGATCACCTTCAAGCCAGTTGCGCACGTCGTAGTGGTAAAACTGTTTGGACCACAGCATTCCAGAAAGCGATTGGCGCATCACCGCTTTCGCATCGTCGGACAGCTCATTCGGAATGCGCGACGCGTAAAAATCGTCGGCTTCTTTTTGCCGAGTGGCGAAAAGTTCATCGAAAGCCGAGCCAAAATTGTCGAGTGCGGGAACGCCGGGTCCAAGCTCCGCGTGCGCCGGCGATGTGATCGTTCCCACGCCCGAGGCGTCCCGGTCCAATGAAGCCAGCGGTTCCATGTCCGTCAGGCGAAGCTTCAGGGTGACAGATTTCCCAGCTGCGATTTCCACCGGATAGTGCGCCGCCAATTTTGTTCCGGCTTGCTGCGGATTCACGGCAGCCTTGTCGCCTTCGACAAAGTAAGAGTGGAAAGCATCTTTCACGAAGGAGCGATTGGGAACTCCGAACAATTTCTGTTGATTGGTCTCGTTCTCGGTGAACAGCAGCTCCGGTTGCCCGTCACATACCAGCCAGCGTTTTCCGTACTGCCAGTGCTCCAGCTCCACACAAACGCTGCCGGGCACGCCAGGCGCTTTACGCGCCGAAGGACGCCGCGAATCCCGGCCCCACGACCAAGTGTTGCGAAACCAGAGTGACGGGAGCAGATGCAGTATTGCGGTTTCTGGCCCGCGATTCACCGCGGTAATCTTGACGAGGATGTCTTCCACATCGGCCTTCGCGTACTCGATGAACACATCGAAATAGCGGCTTTCCGCGAAGACTCCGGTGTCTAGCAGTTCGTATTCCGGCGCGCTTCTTCCTCGATTTTTATTTTCCGCGACCAACTGATCGTAAGGAAACGCAGCGTGTGGATATTTGTACAGCATGCGCATATAGCTGTGCGTCGGAGTCGAATCCAGATAAAAATAATATTCTTTTACGTCTTCACCATGGTTGCCTTCGTGGCCGGTCAGTCCGAACAATCGTTCCTTCAAAATGGGATCGCGCCCATTCCAAAGTGTCAGGCCGAAACAAATCATCTGATGGCGATCGCTGATTCCCCCGATGCCATCTTCTCCCCAGCGATACGCACGCGACCTGGCATGATCGTGCGGAAAATACTCCCACGCGGTTCCGCCTGGGCTGTAGTCCTCTCGCACCGTGCCCCACTGTCTCTCCGACAAATACGGTCCCCAACGCTTCCAATATTTCTTGCGAGTGCGTCCTTCTTCAAGGCGGCGGTCTTCGGTGGTTTGCAGGCGCGGCATGAACTCTCAGTCGTCCAGAAGGTAACGCGTTATGGTCGCATCTTCAGCAGTTTATCGGATTTTGGCGTCGCGCGGGCGTGTTCGCCCCGTAACGTGCGACAGGATTGCCGGGGCGCGCGGTATCCGTTGTACTCTATTGAGGAACCTGAAGGAAGTTTGTTGCGTCCGACCGATAGCGGAGAAACCCCATGGCCTCAGTTAGCCCTCGTTTTCGCTTTGCGTCTCAGATTGCATCAAGAGCTTGGAAAATATATTTGTGCGCGTTGTTCGCGGCGGTTCCTTCTTTGGCGCAAGAGCGTTCGGGCGATGCGTTGCGCAACCTGAATGCTTCCATCGACGCACTGATCAAAAAAGTGTCACCGAGTGTGGTGCAAGTTCTGGTGACCGGCTACGGCGCGGTGGAAGAAGCAGAACGCGGTAATACCGGTGTGGTGATTGGCCGGCAGCGCGCCATTGGGTCGGGCTTCGTGGTTGATCCCGACGGATACATCCTCACCAACGCTCACGTCGTTTCCGGAGCGCAACGCGTTCAGGTAGTGCTGCCTGCCGCGAACCCCGATGGTTCGCTGCAATCCATACTTTCCTCGCGTACCAATATTGTTACGGCGCGCGTGATCGGCGTTACCCGCGATATTGACTTGGCGCTACTTAAGGTTGACAACATCAAACTGCCCGCGCTGGCGCTAGCGTCTTATTCACACGTTCGGCAAGGCGAAGTGGTCGTCGCTTTCGGCAGCCCCGAAGGACTGCGAAATACCGTGACGTGGGGACTGGTCTCTTCCGTTGCGCGGCAAACCACTCCCGATTCGCCGATGGTTTATATCCAGACGGACGCTCCGATTAATCCCGGCAATTCCGGCGGACCGCTGGTAAATGCGGATGGCGAAGTGGTGGGCATCAACACCTTCATTCTTTCGCAATCGGGCGGGAATGAAGGATTGGGTTTTGCGATTCCCAGCAGCGTGGTGGGCGTGGCGTATCAACAGTTGCGCAAATTCGGCCATGTGCATCGGGTGGAAATCGGTATCGGCATCCAGAGCATCAGCCCGATTCTGGCGGCGGCAATGAATTTATCGCACAGCTACGGCGTCATCATTTCGGATGTTGAGCCGGATAGCCCGGCGGCCGCGGCTGGCTTGCAAATCGGCGACGTACTGTTGTCTATCGATGGACGAATGGCGGATAGCGTTCCTTATGTGTCGTTTCGATTGATGTCCGCGAATCCCGGCGACAAGGTTCATGTGGAAATCTTGCGTGGCAAGGATCGTCGTGCGTTTGACGTGCCAGTTACAGAACGCGCGGATCAGATGGACCAAATCACTTCGCTAGCGGATCCGGAAAAAAATCTGGTGCGGCCGCTGGGAATTCTGGGCATTGAAATCGACAAAAAGGTCGCTGCCATGGCGCCCGAATTGCGCGATCCCTACGGCATTATCGTTGCGGCGCGATCCAATGACGCCGGCAACGAAGTACCGCTGGTTACGGGAGATGTGATCCGTTCGTTGAATGGGCAGCCGATGACCACTTTGGATCGGCTGCGCGCTGCCTTGAAAGCGTTGCCGGTTGGTGCGCCGGTGGTTCTGCAGATTCAGCGTGACCAAAAGTTGCTATTCGTTGCGTTCACTCTGGACCAGCCACTGTAGATAAGTCTTTTATTTTTTAGCTCGGCTTTAATAACTAGCGGAGGATCTCATCCAACCTCTTCGATCCAACCCGATACTGAATACTGACAGCTACAAGCTGACTCACTGGTGGCAATATCCGCCCAACACTCGCTTCATCTATTCGTATGTTTGCTCGCGCGGAGGGTTTTTTGATCATGCGGAGATGGCCGGCCTGCAATACATTGTGAAGTCCAACTTTGCCGGGAAAGTGTTCACAGCGGAAGACATCGAAGAAGCGCATAAGTTCGCGTTACAACATTTTTCGGGCAACCCAAAATGTTTCAACTATGACGGTTGGAAAAGCTTATATGCGAAGTACCACGGCGTCTTGCCGTTGCGCATCAAGGCCGTAAAAGAAGGAACGGTTACAGCGGCGCAAAATGCCATCATCACCATTGAAAATACCGACCCGGAATTTTATTGGCTGACCAATTGGGCGGAAACCGTTCTGCTGCAAGTGTGGTATCCCATTACGGTCGCAACTCTGAGCCGCGCCATTAAACAGACTATCGGCGAAGCGCTAATTCGCACCGGCGACCCTTCACAACTTGGTTTCAAACTCCACGATTTCGGATTTCGCGGTGTGAGCAGCCGGGAATCGGCGGCCATTGGCGGCGCTGCCCATCTTTTTAACTTTTTGGGTACGGACAATTTACCTGCAATCGAAATGCTCCAGCAATTTTATGGCGCGGAAATGGCCGGGTTCAGCATTCCTGCCTCTGAGCATTCCACTATCACCGCCTGGGGCCGCGAACGCGAAGTGGACGCCTACGAAAATATTCTCGATAACGTGCCGGAAGGAATCGTCGCTTGCGTCAGCGACTCATATGACATTTACAGCGCCGTTCGCGATTTGTGGGGAGGCAGACTGCGCGACAAGATCATGCAGCGCAACGGTACCCTGGTAATCCGCCCGGATAGCGGCGAGGCGGTGAGCGTACTGGAACAATTATTCAATATTGCCGCCGACAAATTCGGATATGAAGTGAACGCCAAGGGCTGGAAGGTTTTATCGCCGCACGTTCGCTTTATTCAGGGCGATGGAGTGAATTACCACACCATTCAGAACATGATTTTTCAGCTTACGCGCCGTGGATGGTCGATGGATAACTGGAGTTTCGGTATGGGCGGCGCGCTGTTGCAGCAGATCAATCGCGATACCTTGCGCTTTGCGCTGAAATGCTCCGCGATTGATATCGACGGCCGGTGGCATGACGTTTACAAGCAGCCGGTGACCGACCCTGGCAAAGATTCCCGGGCCGGCCGGTTTCTCTTGTTGAAGCAAGGCGGCGAATTTGTGACGGCGATCGATGACTCAGCTGGGAGCGCGCAACGCGAGGGGGACCAACTGGAAACTGTGCTTGAAAACGGGCAACTGCGCCGCGAGCAAACTCTAGACGAAATTCGCGCCATCGCTTCGAGCTACGATGTCTACGAGCAGAAGGCGTCTCCGTCGCACTAGCAAAACTATGCTGCCAGTAACCGCGCGAGCATATGATGCCTGTGATCTAAAGCTTTCCCCAGAACGCGAAGGCCACGGCGCCGCCTAGGAACAAGAATGACACCGCGTGATTCCATTTAAGGCTTTCGCCCAAATAGGCCCAGGCAAACACCACAAAAACGCTAAGCGTGATCACTTCTTGAATGATTTTCAATTGGAACGCGGTGAACTCGCCGTAGCCGATGCGGTTTGCCGGCACTTGAAAGCAATATTCCGCGAACGCGATCAGCCAACTGACCACAATGGCCAGAAATAACGGCGCCTGGCGATGTTTCAAGTGGCCATACCAGGCGATGGTCATGAAGATGTTCGAACAAATAAGCAATAGTATGGTTTTCATGGCATCAAAATCGTATCACGCGGTCATGTAGCATTTCCCGGTACCCAGAACACTCTTGCAATTCCGGTGGCGCTGCATCTACTCTTGCGAGGCCAAGGAGGCCATTCGTTAATGCCGGACATGCAAGCTGACCACGCCGCATTTCTTCTGCAATTTTATTTGCCGATACTCAAACTCGAACACGCCACTACCAGGAAAGTGATCGAGGCTATTCCGTTGGACGAAGGCGACTATCGTCCTGATCCGGTCGCAAAATCCGCTCTCGAACTTGCCTGGCACATCGTGGCCGCGGAGCAGCGTTTTTTGAACGGCATCGCTGCCGGAAAGTTTAATTTCGATCCGATTACCCGTCCCGAATCGGTTCGTAATTCCGCGGATATTGCCGCGTGGTTCGCCGAATCCTTCGGCAAGAGCTTTGATCGCGTCGCTCAGTTATCGCCCACGCAACTTTCGACTGAGGTCGATTTTCGCGGCATGTTTCAGTTCCCGGCAGTAGCCTTCATTGCGTTCACTATTCGACACTCCGTGCATCATCGTGGGCAACTCTCCGTCTATCTTCGACCGATGGGAGCAAAAGTTCCCGCGATCTATGGCGAAAGTTATGATTCCGCCGAAGCCCGTAAAGCCGCGCAAGGTTGATTACATCTACCGATACTGATTGGCGATTTAATAGTCGCGATTGACCGGCGCGTGCGTCTTGCCCGGGGCACCGTCGCAAGGCGCGCGGACATTTTCGATAAGCGCGCGCCTTTGACACCAGTCATATCCTTGCACCAAACTTCTGGTCGCGAATGCCAGACACTTTCGATGTGATCATCATTGGCGCGGGTGCCGCTGGCCTGATGTGCGCGTTGCAGGCCGGCCAGCGGGGACGCCTGGTCGCTGTCCTCGAACGCGCCGACCGCATTGGCAAAAAAATTCTCATTTCCGGCGGCGGCCGTTGCAACTTCACGAATTTGCATTGCCGCCCGGAACATTTTCTCTCCGCGAACCCTCATTTCGCCAAATCCGCACTGGCCGGTTACACGCCCGCGGACTTCATCGCGCTCATCGAGAAGCACCGCATCCGGTACCATGAAAAAACTCTCGGTCAGCTGTTTTGCGATCGTGCTGCCGAAGACGTCACCAATATGCTGGAAGCCGAATGCCGGGCCGGCAAAGTTAAAATATTTCTCGACTGTCAAATCCGCGAAGTACGACGCAGCACCGAATTCATAGTGCGCACGAAGGCTCATGAATTCCGCGCTCCAGCTCTCGTCGTCGCCAGCGGCGGACTTTCCATTCCGAAAATGGGAGCAACGTCTTTCGGTTACGAGTTAGCGCGCCAATTCGGCCTGAAAATTTGCGAAACCAGAGCTGCTCTGGTTCCTCTCGTCCTTTCCCGCAAAGATCGAGCTGGCTACTGCGACTTGGCGGGCGTCTCGGCTGAAGTTGTCGTCCGCATCGAAAATCAATCCTTCCGCGAGAAAATGCTCATCACTCATCGCGGCCTCAGCGGCCCAGCCATTTTGCAAATTTCGTCCTATTGGAAGCCCGGCACGCCGATTCACCTGGATCTTGCTCCCGAACGCGACGTGACCGCGCCAATCCGCACGCTGACTAACCGCAATATTTCCGACGCGCGCTCCGCATTTCTCGGCGTTTTGCCGAAGCGGCTCGCCACTCGCTGGCTGGACCTGCACGCTCCCGCAACGTGGAACAATCCAGCACTCGCGCAACTCGAACAGCAAATTCACGATTGGCGGCTGGCGCCCGCCGATACCGAAGGCTACGACAAAGCGGAGGTCACCGCTGGAGGAGTCGACACTAGCGAACTTTCCAGCAAAACGATGGAGAGCCGCAAAGCCCCCGGCCTGTTTTTCATCGGAGAAGTCGTGGACGTCACCGGCCACCTCGGTGGTTTCAATTTTCAATGGGCATGGGCGTCAGGCGCGGCTGCCGCTCGCGCCCTATCTTCGTAGGAGTCCACAGCATTTAAATGTGAGGTTAGAGAAAAGTTGGCTGGGAGGCCTGGACTCGAACCAGGATAGCCAGATTCAGAATCTGGAGTCCTGCCAATTGGACGACCTCCCAGCGGGTGCGGAACAAAAAGGAATCGCGGCACGTCCGGCTCTTCCGGCAGCCACGATTCGCACTTCTAATTTAATCGGGAAAGCCGGGTGCGTCAACCAAACGCCGGAAGCATACTTTACTGCGCAACTATTTTGAAACGCCAGCCGCGCGATCCGAATCCCTCGTAGGAACCTCGGACTGCCGCGGCACGATCTGCCCCTTTTCCATGGTGAATTCCGCGCCACCCCAGCTAATTCGAGTCGACGCAAAGCTCGCCAGCCACACCACAAAGTGAATCGCGTCGCGCAACGGCACCAGCCACATTTTGCGCCGCAAAACGTTGTCACCAATTCCCCAAACTCCAACCGTCCACGCCGTCAGCAAACGCAACGCCAGATACCCGCACAAATACGCAGCGCCAATCCATCGAGCCGGTGCAATCGCCGCCGCAAAAATCGCCCACGGCAGACCATGCGTAAAGATCAGCCCTGCAAAAGAGAGCGGCCGGCACAGCCGCACCGTCCGCGCCCAGCGCAACTGATGTTCCCAAAATCCGCGCATCGTTTGCGCCGGATACATGGTCCACACCGCTTCGCACGCCAGCACCACGGTTCCGCCCGCCTTCGCGATGCGATGTCCCAGTTCGTAATCGTCGGAATGCATATCCGCGATTGCTTCCAGCCCACCGATTTTTTCGATCCACGTTTTCGTCGTCACGATCGACGCGCCCAGCGCAAAGGTCATGCCTTCCATCCACTGCGCCACCAGAACGCCCGCGAAAAAGTCGCCCGAAGCGCCAATCGCCTCAAGTTCCGCGCCCAGATTCGGCTCCGCGAGGCTCCGATAAAATGACGTCACCGCGCCAACCTTGCCATTCGCGCGAACGCCGCCATTCGCACCGGCATCCACCGCAAACGGCGCAATCACCTCTCGCAAAAATCCTGGCCCAACGCGAACATCCCCATCCGTAAGCACCACAATTTCGTTTTCCGCGTGCTGCAACAAACGAATCTGCTTGCTGACTTTGCGGTTCGCCCCGTTATTTTCCGCCCCGATAAACACACGAATTCGCCGTTCCGGAAACTCCGCCATCACTCGCCGGATCAACGGAATCGCCGGATCATTTTCCGTGTTCACGCCGAAAAGAATCTCGTAGTCGGGATAATCCTGCCGGCAAAAACTCGCAAAATTTTCGTAGGAACCGAAGTCAACTCCGCGAACCGGCTTCAGCAAACTGACCCGCGGCGTGAAATTCGGAAGCTTCAGCCGTCGTTCACGCCGAAAAAATCGCAGTGCAGCAATCGTCGCCACGCAGTAATAAAGCAAAGGCGCGCCCGCCAGCGCCAAAAGCGTTATTCGGAAACTATAATTCAGATGGATTATGTTAAAGACGGCTAGCTTCCACACTTTGCAACTTTAGTTGGGTGCATGGCGAACGTCAATTCTCTGGCTCCCCATCGACGATAGGAATCAGCAATCTTTTCTTTACGCGATATTCCAGCCCGCGCCATTTAATCTTGTCCGAAAAGAATGCCGCCAGCCACACGCAAAAATTTACCGCATCGCGCAGCGGTACCAGCCATAATTTCGTGCCCACCACTTTGTCGCCCATTCCCCAAATCGCCGTCGTCCACACCAGACCGATTCGCAAAATCAGATAGCTCGCCAGATACGCTGCCGCAACCGAGTTCCATCCCGCCGAGCGCGCCACCACGGCTGCCAGCAATGCCCACGGCAGTCCATGCGTAAAAATCATGCCGAAATATGCCGTCGGTCTCACGTTGCGCAATCCAATCGACCAGCGCAACTCATGGCTAAAAAAATCCTTCATCGTCTCGCGCGAGAAAATCACCCACACCGGTTCGCGCATCAATTCCACTCGATGTCCCGCGCGCGCGATGCGATTGCCCAGCTCAAAATCATCCGAGTGATAGTCCGCCATTGCTTCCCATCCGCCAATTTCCGCTAGATGTTTTTTCGTCGTCGCCATGGTCCAGCCAAACGCAAATTGGATTTTGCCTTCCAGATTTCTCGCTACCAGCGCGCTCGGCACGGAATCCGTGCACATCGCCAGCATATGTAAATCCGCCGCTAGCGTTCCTCCGCCGTTGCAGCGATAAAATGTCGTAACCGCGCCCACCGAAGTATCAGAAAACGCCGCCGCCACCTGCTGCAGATAATCTTCCTCGACCCGCACATCGCTGTCGGTCATCACTAACAAGTCGTACTTCGCCTCTTTCACCAACCGGCACAAATTATTTACTTTATTGTTTTTCCCCAGCCGCTCCACGCCGGTAACCAGCCGCACTTGCCGGTCTGGATAGTCCCGCTGCAACTGTTCAATCACCGGGATCGCGGGATCGTTCAAATCCGCCACCGCGAAAATCAGTTCATATTCCGGATAGCTCAGCCGGCAGTAACTGGCAAAATTTTCGTAGGCTTCACGATCCACGCCGCGCACCGGCTTCAAGATACTGGCCGCAGGCATCGCAAATCCGGTTGGCTTCGGAGCCTTTCGCAGCGCGCGAAAATATCCCACGACCGAATAAAAACACAATAAGTAGTAGAAGAACGGGCCGCACGCCAGTATCAGCAGGACTAAACGCATAGGTGCCAGCACCACCCTTCCCAGCCGGAAGCTCCCCCGCTATTCCATGATTCGCAACGAAAGAGCCGACCTGGATCCCAAGGAAGAAATATTGAGGGCATAATACACGGTTTTCAGGAAAGTGCGTCACACATAATTCCCGCCGGTTTCAACTAGCTGACGGTAGCAAACTTAGATGCTCGCGTTCATGTCTCGCGATGCCAAGACCCTAATGCGTTATCCCGCAGCTACCAGCGCCACTCCGGCGCAAACCAATACTACTCCAGCCCACCGCGCCGCGCTCACTGTCTCGCCCAAAATATATTTCGCGCCCAGCGTTCCCACCACATAGCTCATTGCCGACGCCGGAATCACAAAACTAATCGGGTCCCAAGAGAGCAAAACCAGCAGCGAATAAAAAGACAGTGCCATCAGCGGCACTCCCGCCCAGAACCATCCGTTTCGTAGCGCCCTCGCCAGAAAAATCAGCAACTCCTTCGGACGCAGCCGCGCTGGTTCGCCCGTCGCCTTCATTCCATAGGTAATCGCAATTTCACCGCCGGTGCTGCAGCAAATCAAAACCGCCAGCAGCAAAGCGTCGCGAATCATGCTGCCACCTGCTCGGCCGCCACGGACGTCGTCCGCGGCTTCGTCTGCCCCACCAGCAGCACGCCAACGCAAATCAATCCCACGCCGATCCAGCGCCGTGGCGAGACGCTTTCGTGCAAAAATACCACCGCCAGCAGCGTCAGTAACGCGTATCCAAACGCGCCCGCCGGCATCACGTAGCTGTAGTCCGCCCAACTCAGCACCGTCATGTAACTGATCATGAAGCCGGTCAAAAACAAAATTCCGATCCAGATTGTTTCGCTGAAAACCGTCGACCGAAAAGCGTATTCCAGTCCGGCCGCGGACAACCGTACCGCGCCGATCTGGCTCATGCCGCGCTTCAGCATCAAATCGCCGGCGTTGGCGCACACCACCATGGACAGAATCATGACCAGCGTCTTGATCCTTAGCCGTACCTGATGTTCCATTTTTGTAGAGTTAATCGTTCCCAGAAGCTGACGACGGCCCCGGCACGCTTACCATCGGCTTAGGGGTATCGCCACCGTCTCGGACCCACTTCCACCGTTCCGAGCGCAACTTCATGAAGTCCACTGCCTCGTGATACAGACGCTTGCGTTCATGCGCATCCCACAACGCTTCACGCACAATTCGCCATACCACTTTCGGACGGAAATAATACTCGTCGTAAAAGCGATTCACGCCCGCCATCATTTCCGGCTTGGAAAGATGCGGATACTCAATGTGCGGCAGTTGATGTCCGCCCGAGTCCGCCAAAGCTTCCACTTTCAAGAAGCCTTCTTTGGCCATCGAGTCGTAAAGCTCGGTTCCCGGCATGGCGTGCGCCAGCGAAACCTGAATCGTTTCGCAATCCAGTTCCTTCGCAAAATCGATGGTCTTCTGAATTGTTTCTTTCGTTTCGCCCGGCAACCCGATAATAAAATCGCCGTGAACGCGAATGCCCACCTTGCGGCAATTCTTCATGAAGGTCCGCGCCATTTCGACCGTCGCGCCCTTTTTGATGTTCTTCAAAATCTGCGCGTCGCCGGATTCGAAGCCCACAATAAACAGCCGCGCTCCGCCGTCTGCCATCGCCTTCAACGTTTCGTAATCGCTATGCACCCGCGCCGTCGATGACCATTGAAACTTCAGCGGTTTAAACTTGGCGGCAAGATCCATCACGCGATCTTTACGAATATTAAAGGTGTCGTCGTCGAAGAAAATTTCCTTCATCTGCGGAAAATATTCGATGGCTTGCTTCACTTCGCGCGCCACGTTTTCCGTAGAACGCGTCCGCCACGCATGACCGGAAATCGTCTGCGGCCACATGCAAAAAGTGCAAAGCGCCGGGCATCCCCGCGTCGTATAAAACGAAACGTAAGGATGCAGCAAGAACGGCACGTTATAGCGTTCAATCTGCAAATCCCGTTTGTAAATATCCGTTGCAAACGGCAACGCATCCAGTTCTTCCGTATGCAGTTGCGGCGGCATCGCGTTGTGCACTATGCGCCCATCTTTGCGATAGCTCACGCCCAAAATGTCGCTTAGCGGTTTGCCCTTGGCAAACTCCACCACGGAGTGATCGAACTCTCCGCGGGTCACAAAATCAATGTCTTCGCTGGCATTCAGCGTTTCATCCGGCTTGATGTGCCCGGTCGGCCCCACGAAGGCGATCTTCATGCTCGGGTTGGCTTCTTTAATTTTGCGGATCAGCTTCACGTCGCTACCCAGACCTACCGTGGACGTGAACAAAACCAAAAATTCGTAATCCTTGCAGATTTCGATGGTTTGCTGCCAATTCACTTTGTGCGGCGAAGCGTCCAGCAACCGGCTGCCCGGAATCATTCCTGCGGGATAGGTCAGCCAAACTGGGTACCAATACGATTCGATCTCGCGCGTCGCGGGCCAGCGCGAACTCGCTCCGCCATCGAAATTCTCAAAACTCGGCGGATTCAACAGCAATGTCTTCATAACATCCGGCATTATTTACCCTCAGTTTTCTATAATCCGACCTACGCGAAATCCACCGCACTGCGCCGCGGTTTCATCGCACCTGAATTCCCAGTAACCTAGATAACAGTGTACCGGACTTGGTTGCATGCATTCAAACGTTTCTCTAAGTGGCGTTCTTTTGCATTAAGCAGCCCAACTTGCACATTAGACGGGAGTTCGCGGGCCTCCTCCGGCCTTCAGGCACTCCTCCCTCGCAGTTTCCAGTATTTCCCAGATTCTCTCAATCCAGTCTAAATGCTCCGGCTTCATCAATACCGACCGCAACGCCGTTACCGTGCTTCGGTCCCGTTTCACGCTGCCCGGCAAACTCGCGAAAAATTCCACCGGCAACTCCGCCACCGCCAGATGCAAACCGCCCTTAGCGGCCGCCGCAAATATCGCCCGCGACAACAAAGAAATCCGCGAAACACTTTCCGCTAGTGGCAAAAATACCACGATATCCAACTCCGGCTCGAACGCCGTACAAAATCGCTTATCCGTCTGTAACTTTCCATGCAGTGCCAGCGCCGCTTTCCTGCCCCGCTCCAATCCCTCCGCGAATTCTCCGCTCTTCACCAATGGCAAAAGTTTTTGCGTAGCCCACAACGCTGCCGCCGCCGCCCCCGGCCGCGAGCACTCCAAACTAATCTCGCCCAAATGCAATTCCTCCGAGCTGAAATACGTGTATGGCGAATCATGCCTATACAAATTGCCCACCGCTGGATCGCGAAACAGCACGCATCCGCAGCCATACGGCTGCAAGCCATGTTTGTGAGGATCAATCACAATCGAATCCGCTTCCGCGATGCGCGCAAACGCCGCATTCGCCTCGACGCCAAGATTGCGTGCTAACCTAAAATACCCGCCGTACGCCGTATCCGCATGCACTCGAAACCCAAATCGTTCCCGCAACTCCAATATCGCTGGCAATGGATCCACCGATCCCGTCGCCGTAGTTCCCATCGTCACCACAACTGTTCCTACGTCGCCGCGTTCTAATCTCTCCGCAAGCGCAGTCACGTCCATCTTGCCGCGCTCGTCAACCGGCACCGCCTCAAATCCCAGTTGCAGCACGCCACTAATCCTGCCGTGCGTATAGTGCGCCTGCGAACTCGCCAAAATCTTTTTCCCTGGCCGCAATTGCCCCGCAACCCAGAGCGCTTCGAGATTCGCCATCGTTCCGCCGCCGCACAAATGCCCGAGATGCGTCGTCCATCCAAACATCGCCGCAATCTGCGCGACCGCTTCTTTTTCCAACGCGCTCGTCGCACGTCCTCCATCCAGCGCATGATTGTTCGGATTGATCCACATCGCCAGGCTGTACGCCAGCCGCGCTACCGGATGTGGCGGCTTCAACATTTGCCCGGCATATAAAGGATGGAAATACGGATAGTTATCGGCAAGCCGTTCAGCCGTCGCGCTCAACACTTCGCCGATCCGCGAAAATCCCGGCGAGCTCAGCTCATGCGCTGGCAAGCCGTCAAACGACGCATCCAACTTTTTCGCCGCTTCCAACAGCGCTTCTACACTCTGCCGCTCTAGCTGCACAATACTCCGCTATTCATCGCACTCAATCGCTGGACGGCCTTACTGCCACACTTTGTCGAGTTGTCCCGCCGTCCGCAATAAATCCAGTTGCGCCTGCTGCCGCTGAAAGTTTGCGTCCAGATACGCCATCCACCGCTCGTTTTCTTCCAGCCGCGATTGCTCCACTTCCCGCAAATTAACTTTCCCTTCGCCAAACTGCGATTGCAGCACCGCTACATTCTGTTGCGCCAATTGCAATTCCAGCCGTGCCACTTCCTTTGCCGCGTCTCTTTCCCGCAAGTGCCGCGTCTTCTGTCGCACGCCCGCGCTCACTTCCACTTTCTTGTTCGCCAGATTGGCCTTCGCCACTTCCAGATTCACCTGCGCCAAACCAATCGCCGCTCTCGTCTGCGCGCTGAAAATTGGCACCTCTACCTGAATGCCCGCATTAAAATTATTCCGCTGGAACGTTTTGAAAAACTCCAGATAGTTGTTGAACCTCGCCAGCATGCTGTAGATGCCCACCAACTGCAGCGTCGGATAATAGCCGCGCTTCTCGCCCGCCAGCCGGAATTCCTTCGCCCGCACCTCAGATTCCGCTTCGCGCACCGATGCATTGTCCTGCATCGCCATCGCCACCAGGTTCGCGCCTTCCTGCTCCGCCTCGCCCGGCAAGTCTTCCGGCGCCACGTCGAACGCCGTATCCGCCGCCATTCCCGTTTCGCTTCTCAGTAGCACTTCTAAATCGTCCTCGCGCCCTTCCAGTTCCAAAACTCGTTGCGTTACCCGCGCTTTGGTCAGTCGCGCCTTGGTCACTTCCACCGGGAGCTCAAAATTTTCCTTTTCCCGCTCTTCGGTCACTCCCACAATCTTGTCCGCGCTTTCGCTCTCTTTCCGCAGCAACTCCAGCGAGTGCCGCACCATTACCAATTCCAGATACGCCGCAGCCGTTCGCGTGATCACGCCATCTCGCGCGTCCGCCAAATAAGCTTTTTGCGACTTCGCCTGCTCCGCTAATTCCTTCGCTTGCCCACGCAAAGGCTCGTTCAAGATTTGCTGCGTGTACGTCACATCGAAAAGCGCCGGCGCCCGTCCCCCCGGAGTCTCAGGAATTCCCGATGTGTAACCCGCGCCTGAACCCGCATAAACATTGGGCAAAAATTGCGATCGGGTGAACATCGCCGAACGGTCCGCCAAACTTCCCTGCAATTTCGCCACCTGAATATCCTTGCTACTCTGCAGCGCCATCTCCACCGCGCGCTTCAGCGTCAACGTAACCCTGCCCCCGCCCCCCGCCGCCTCTTGCCCTCGTATTGGCAACGCAAAAACTCCCGTCAGCAACACCGCGCACGCGCAACTAGCGATTCGCGTGCGCCTCCCGCAGAACCACTTCCCACGACAAACTCTTTTCACGCTGTTCATTGGTTCCTCACACTTACTCATAACGCAGCGCTTCCACCGGCTGCAATTTCGCCGCCTGATTCGCCGGCAAATATCCAAACACCAGTCCCGTCGAGCAAGACACCACAAACGCCAGCACCACGCTCATCCCCGAAATCGGCACGCGCAAATTTCCGGGCAATAGCAGTTGCACCACCACCGGTATCGCCACGCCGATCAAAATTCCCACCACCGCGCCGCCGCCACTGATCAAAAACGCTTCAATCAAAAATTGATATCGAATTTCCCGCCGCGCCGCCCCAATCGCCATGCGAATCCCGATCTCCCGAGTTCGCTCTCGCACCGTCACCAGCATGATGTTCATAATCCCAATCCCGCTGATCAGCAACGCGATAAACGCAATCATCACCAGCACCAGCGTCAGCGCCAGCGCAATATTCCGCGCCGCCACCAGAATCGCCGAAAGCGTCTGTACATCATATTCCGCTCCCGCTGGATGCCTGCTTTTCAGCAACCCGGTTATCCGCCGCTCAAGTTGTGGCACATCTTCCGGACGTTCCCCCTGCGCATACAGCGTGCGCACATATTCATCTCCGGTGTAATACTTCATCAGCGGCAGTGGAATGATCACCGTATTTTCCTGGATCTCAGACAGCCCAAACGTCGCCGCCCGCTCGCGAAAAATTCCAATCACCGTAAACGCCAGTTCCCCCATGCGAATCGTTCCGCCCACCGGGTTCTCCATGCCAAAAACCCGGTCGGACAATTCCTTCGTAATCAAACAAACTTTGCTCCGCGTCTCCATGTCAGACGAATCGAAATATCTTCCCCGTACAATCACCAGCCGCCGAATGGTCTGAAATCCTTCCGTGACTCCCACCAAATTCGCCGACCGCGACACTCCGCCCGCCACCACCGACGTCGGCAACTCCCGCGTGCCCGCCACTTCCACCACATTTGGTATGTCGGATTTCACCGCTTCCATGTCGCCCATGGTTAGCTCATAACTCAACGGCTGTGCCTTGTCGCCGGCGTGTATCAACTCCACCCAAATCAAATTCGATCCCGTGCTTTCAATCTGCGACAAAACATATTTTCGGCTGGTCAGCGCCACCGTCACCACCAGCACGATCGACGCGCTCCCGATAATCACGCCCAGCGACGTCAAAATCGCGCGCATCTTGTTCGACCGCACCGCGTCGATCGCCACGCTAAACGTCTCGCGAAAATCCATCATCGCGTCGCACCCAAATCCGTCGCTGCCGCCGAGCTGCCCCTCAACTCTTCCTCAAACGCTTCGCCGCGTCACTCGCAACTTTATCTTTCGACTGCAATTTCAAGGCCGCCTCATATTCCGCAATCGCCGCCGCCGTATTTCCCCGCGCCTCGTAAAAACGCCCCAGCCAGTCATGCGCCGTCCACGGCCGCGGATACCCATCCCGCATCGGCGCTCGCTGCAAATATTCGCGCAGCAAACTCTCCGCCGCATCTCCGCGCTCATTCTTCAATATCAGCCCCACCGCCCGGTAAAATTTCCCGCGCGGATCGCCCGGCGCAGCCTTCTCCCCAATTTCCGCCACCGCCAGCAATCTGTCGGCTTCGCCGCGTTTCACCGCATAATCCCCAATGTCGTAAATTAAATCCGCCGACTTCGGATGACTCTCCAGCGCCTTCGCAAATTCCACATCCGCCGTCGTAAAATCTTTTTTCTGACGCCGGCAATTTCCCGCCGCGTAATGCCCCTCGGACGCGTCCATTTCAATCAATTTCGCAATTTCCGGGTGCGCTTTGTCTTCTCCGCCTCCCGCAATCCCCGGAGCCGCGCAATAAAACTCCACCAGCGCTTGCCGAGCCGAAAAATTTCGCTCGTCCAGCTTCACCGCTTTTTCGAACTCACTGACCGTCTTCCGCGCCAGCGGCAGCCCATGAATAAAACTACTGTGATCCGCCTTCTCCCCATACGCCCGGCCCAGCAATTCGTGAAACGCTGAATTCTGCGGCTCCAGTGCCACCGCCTTCTCCGCGCTGTTCACCGCCGCATCATGTTGTTCCGCTTGGAAGTAAGTTTTCGCCAGCAGATAGTGGGCTTGTGCATCCTGGGGATTTTTCGCCACTGCAGCCCGCAGAAGTTCAGCCGCCTTCGTATAGTCGCTGGCTTCATAAGCCTGCCGCGCCGCTTCCATTCCCTCGGTCTGCTGCCCGCGACCATCTAGGCCAACGCCCGCCGCCACAACACTCCCCATCGCGCACGCCGCCGTCAGCGCCCACGCTCCAACCAACTTCCTAGTTCCCATCCTGCCGGCCTCGAACGCTGCTCGCGTCAGTGTTCGTCACCTTCACTGCCAACCCGTCGCGCAACTCCGCATCGCCTGGCAGAGCCACCAGGTCGCTTTCCTGCAACCCGCTGGTAATTTCGTAGCTCGTAGCGTCTGCAATCCCCACGCGAATTTCGCGCCGCTCCAAAACCGCCTTGCCCACTCCAAATCCCCTGGCCTTCACCACATACACAAATCTCTTCCCGCCTTCCGAGTCCACCGCCCCGCGCGGCAGCGTCAACGCATTCGTCCGTTCCTTCGAATGAATCCGCACATTCACATTGATATTCGGCAGCAACTCCAAATTATCGTTGTTCACGCTGCACAAAAGTTCGCCGACGCTTCGCGTCCCCCGCGCCACCACCTGCTTTGGAACTCCCTCCGTCTTTCCGTCCCAGGTACGATTCGGCAGCGCATCCCACGTAATTTTCACCGGCTCGCCAGGCTCCAAACCGCCCAGCTCCGGCTCATCGATAAACGCCCGCACCCGCACCTTGTGCAGATCCGCCATCTCCGCCAGCAAGTCGCCCAACTTCACAAAATCGCCTTTATGCACCGGCAGTGAATACAGTGTCCCGTCCACCGCCGCCGTAATTCGCCCGTCCCGCACTTTGTCTTCCAGCGCGGAAACAACGCTCTTCAATTGTTCCACCTGCAATACCTGCCGATTCGCATCGAGTTGTACACCGTGGCTGAACTCCTGCTTCGCCGCCGCCAGCCGCGTCACTTCCGCCTGAGCGCTTGCCAAACTCTGATCGTTCGCCGCCAATTCTTCTTTCGTCGCCGCCTGTCGCGCGATCAACCTTTGCAGCGCGTCATGATTTCGCTGCAAACGGTCGCGCTCCGCAATTGCCTTCGCCAAATCTCCCGTCGCCCGCGCCGACTCGTCCGTCCGACCGCCGCTCCGCGCCACCCGCAAATCGTCCTCAGCCCGCAACAGTTTCGACCGCGTATCCGCCAGCTGCGCCGCCGCATCTTTCACATCCAACTGCAAAAGCACTTGCCCCTTCTTGACCGCTTGTCCCTCCACCGCCGACACCTTCTCCACAAACGTATCCAGTTGCGCCCGCATCACCACCGGCGCAATCGGCTCCACTTTCCCATTGCTTGAAATCGACGACGCCAAATTCTCCCGCACCGGCGTAACCGCGGTAATCTTCACCACCGGCTGCCGCCCGCTCAATCGCACCAATACAAACGCCAGCAACGCCGCCGCCAGCAAAAATATAATGATCCGATTTCGCAGCCTGCGATCCATATTTCCTTGTTCTGCCTGCGCTCACCCGCACACCGCCGCAAGCCTGGAGCCCGCTAATTCGTAATTTCCAGCTTTCGCCTTCTTGACTGGCAGCCCACCATTCGCGAAACAGAAGACGCGCTCGATTGTAGCAATAGCGCCGCAGCTTTCTCCATATTCTTCGCGCACCGGCTGTCCACTACATTAGACGCAGCACTCTGCGACACCCCTTGCGCGTCACATTCCATCTTATATGCAGCCCAACTTGCCTATCCACCGCCGCCGGCTCTCAGAAGCCGGCACAAATAATTCTTCCCCATCGCCCAAATTCGCGTAACATTCCCCCACGCTGTGCGTACTACCCCTGCGAGAGGTCTTCCATGATTGATGCCCGAAGCCTGTCCAAGCGCTTCCAGGACAAAAAACGCGGCGAAATCCGCGCCGTTGACAATGTCAGCTTCAGTTGCAAGCCCGGCCAAATCTACGGCCTCCTCGGCGCCAATGGAGCTGGCAAGACCACCACGCTCCGCATGCTCGCCACCATTCTCGAGCCTACCGACGGCACCGCCATCATCTGCGGCCACGACGTCGTCGAGCATCCCGAAAAAGTCCGCGCCAACGTCGGCTTTCTCTCCACCGCCACCGCGCTCTATCCCCGCCTCACCTCGCAGGAAATGGTCGAATATTTCGGCCGCCTTAACGGCCTGGACGAATCCACCCTGAAAAAGCGCGTCGACGACATCTTCTCCCGCCTCGATATGAATGGCTTCCGCGACCGCCGCTGCGACAAGCTCTCCACCGGCATGAAGCAAAAAACCTCCATCGCCCGCACTCTCGTTCACGATCCCGCCGTAATGATTTTCGACGAACCCACTCTCGGCCTGGACATCATGACCGCCCGCACCATCACCACCTTCATCCGCGAATGCCGCGACAACGGTAAGACCGTCATTTTCTCCACCCACATCATGTCCGAAGTCGAAAAACTCTGTGACGTCATCGGCATCATCCACGGCGGCAAGCTCCTCACCGAAGGCACTCTCGCCCAGCTCCGCGAAAAACACGCTGAACAGGACCTCGAAGAAATCTTCGTCAAGGTCGTAACCCCGCATCACCAGAATGTGGAGGCCTGAAAATTATGAACCTCAATGCCATCGGCGTCGTTTACCGCAAAGAATTCACCGAATGGATTCGCGACCGTCGCACCCTCATCTCCACCGTTCTCGTCCCGCTGCTTATATTCCCGCTGTTGATGGTCGGCTCCGTCTACTTTGCGACCGTGATGGTCGGCAGAGCGAAAAAAGAAACTCCCACGGTCATGTTGTTGGGCGCGGAGAATTCGCCCGCCCTTGTCGCTCGTCTTCAGAAACTCGATAACGTCGAAATCGTCCCCTATGCAGCCAATTGGAAAGACCTTATCTCAGATAAACAGGTCCGCGCCGCAGTCGATATTCCAAAGGACTTTGACGCCTCCCTCACCACCAACTCTCCGCAAACTGTAAATATTTATTATTACGAGGGCGACCTGAAATCTTCTTTCGGCGCCGATAACGTCGAAAAATCGTTGAAGGACTATCGCGAATCGGTCGTCAAAGATCGTCTGCAGGCCAAAAATCTTTCCGCCACCATTCTCACGCCCTTCGACGTGAAACAGGAAAACGTCGCTCCGCCCGAAAAAGTCAGCGGAGCCACCATTGGCGGCTTTATCGGTTACGTGGTCATCATCCTTTGCATGACCGGTGCCATGTACCCGGCCATCGATCTCACCGCCGGCGAAAAAGAACGCGGCACCATGGAAACGATTCTTTCCAGTCCCATTTACCGCCTCGATCTTGTGCTCGGAAAATTCCTTCTTGTATTTTCCGCATCGTTAGCGACCGCCGTCCTCTCTGTCATCTCCATGGGGATTTCCATCACCTTGCTCGGCCAAAGCCAGATGAAATCTGGCGACGCCCAGCATTTCGCGCTGCACATTGGCGGAATGTCTGTTCTCGCCGTTTTCCTGATGGCGCTTCCTCTCGCGGTCCTTTTCTCCGCTGTGCTAATGACCATCGCCCTTTTCGCCAAGAGCTACAAAGAAGCGCAAAGCTATCTCACTCCCATGACTTTTCTCATCGTCATTCCCGCCGTCGCTTCCGTCATGCCCGGCGTAGAACTAACTCCCAAACTCGCCTTGGTCCCCATCCTTAGCACCAGCCTGGTCTGCAAAGAAATCATCAGCGGCACTTATCACTGGCACTCCATCGCCATGATCTTTGCCTCCACCTGTGTTTACGCAGCCGCCGCCATCTTCCTGGCTGTCAAAACGTTCCAGCGCGAATCCGTGCTTTTCCGCTCCTAGACCCTACCGCGAGCGCCCGCAACCGGCGCCAGCAAATCGTGACTCAAAACTCTTTGCATAAGGGCGGTCTCGCCGCCCAAACCGTTCCTCCATCTTTCCCCTTCGCTTTCCGCTGTTCTCTGCGTCTCTGCGTTACTCTTTTCTCGTGCTTGGTTTTTTCTTCCGCTACTTCCGTTCCAAATTCCTCCCCGCCCTTCCAACTCGTAACTTCCTCCACTCCTCAGCTACAATGCTTCCTTTCCTTGGGAGACCCATGCCGAACTCGCGCCGCAAATTCATAACCAACACCACCGTCGGACTCCTCGGCGCCGCTCTCGCCGCCACCACCGACGCCCAGGAACCTGCACAGCTCCCGCCCGGCGCTCCCTCCGCTTTCGGTACCGGACCCGCCGTCGGCCCAGAAGTTTCCTCCACCACCTTCGCCGAAGCCGAAAAGCTCGTTCGCATTGAACTGACCGCCGCCGACCGCGCTCAGGCCGCCAGCACTTGGCGCGTCAATATGGCCGCCCTCCTCGAGCGCCGCTCCGGCCCTCGCACCGTCCCCATCGACCCCACCGTCGCGCCCTATTCCCGCACCATCTCCACGCTTCCCGGCCAAGACCCCGGCCCCAAGCAGAACCGTTTCATCCGCACCAACTCCGCCCCCGCCGAACTTCCTTCCAACGATTCAGACATCGCCTTCGCTCCGCTAACCCACCTATCCCGCTGGATCGAGCACCGCAAACTCACCTCCGAGCGCCTCACCCACATCTATCTCGACCGCATCCAGCAATTCGACCCCAAACTCCACTGCATCATCACCCTCACCAAAGATCCCGCCCTCAAACAAGCGCAGCAAGCCGACCGCGAAATCGCCGCCGGAAAATATCGCGGCCCGCTCCACGGCATCCCTTGGGGCGGCAAAGACCTCCTCGATACCGCCGGCATCCCCACCACCTACGGTGCCGAGCCATTCCGCGATCGCGTCCCCGCAAAAAATGCCGCCGTCGTCCAGCGCCTGCAAGACGCTGGTGCCGTCCTAATCGCCAAGCTCAGTCTCGGCGCGCTAGCTCTCAATGACGTGTGGTTCGGCGGCCAAACCATGAACCCGTGGCTGCTCGAAGAAGGCGCTTCCGGCTCGAGCGCAGGACCCGGCGCCGCCACCGCCGCGGGACTCGTCGGCTTCTCCATCGGCAGCAAAACCGGCGGCAGCATCATCAGCCCCAGCATGCGCTGCGGCGTCACCGGACTTCGCCCCACTTACGGCCGCGTCCCGCGCACCGGCGCGATGACCCTCTGCTGGTCGCTGGACAAGCTTGGCCCCATGACCCGCGGCGTCGAAGACGCTCTCCTCGTCCTGCACGCCATTTCCGGTCCCGATTCCGGCGATGTCGCCAGCGTCCCCAGCAAACTCGATTTCGATTCCGCTGCCAGCATCAAAGGTCTTCGCGTCGGCTATTTTCCCAACTGGATGCACCAGGCTCCCGCCACCGATGTCGACCGCGCCGCACTCGAAACCGTCAAACGCGTCGGCATGATCCCGGTCGAAATGCAGCTTCCCAATTGGCCGTACGATTCGCTCAATCTGATTCTTTTCGCCGAAGGTGCCGCCGCTTTCGAGGATCTAATCCTCTCCCACGCCAGCGACCAGTTGAAAATGCAAACCCACGACTCCTGGCCCAATCTCTTCCGCCAGGCTCGTTTCCTCTCCGCCGTCGATTTTGTCCAAGCCGATCGCCTTCGCCGCAAAGTCGCCGAAGAAATGGCTCGCCTCTTCTCCGAAGTCGACCTGCTCCTAGTCCCTTCGCTCCGTGACGAAATGCTAGCCATCAGCAACAATACCGGCCATCCCTCGATCACCCTCCGCGCCGGCTTCGTTGAAGTCTCCCAGGCCCGCTCGGACTGGGCTCCCGACCCGCAACATCCCCTCCCACATTTCTCCCCGCCGCGCCGCGTCCCCCACGGCGTCACCCTGATCGGCCGCCTCTTCGAAGAAGGCACCCTAGCCCAAGCCGCCCTGACGATGGAAAAAGCCTTCGCTGTCTCCTCCCAGCGCCCGCCCAACTTCTAACCCCCACAACGCAAGCTCCCTCAATCTCTAACCCATACCCGCACCCCGGTATCGGGTTGGTCTTTCGTATCGGTGATCGGCACTCATCCCGCAACCTTGGCGATCCATCCGGGCACCGGTCGACGTATCTCCGTGTAGGGGTTCAATATATTGAACCCATCCGGTGCGCCGCGCACCGGACATCTTGTCCACGCCAAGATCACCACGTCCTGTATAAGAGCCGCCCTTTACGCACGGTCGGCCTCAGCCGGCCCCACCGTCAGGGCACGGTTAGCCGTGCCTCAAAACAATCAAGCAACCCGGCCTTAGCCGCTGAGCTTTCACTCCAAAACTCTCTCGTCATGCTGGCCACCTCCACCCCACAACTTGTCATCCCGGAGCAGGCCTGCGCATTCCGCAGGCCTGCTCCGGGATCTGCTTTCTGAAGACTCCACCCAAACGTTCCCGTTCAACCCGAGCAGCAAACGCCGCCTCCAATCGTCTGCGCGCCTGATCGCCAAGCCACACTTCCACCACAAGCAAACCTGTCATCCCGGGGCATGCCTGCGCAGTTCGCAGACATGCCCCGGGATCTGCTTTCTGAAGACTTCACCCAAACTTTCACGCTCGCCGTGAGCAACGAACGCCGCCTCCCAATCGTCAAGGCTGACATCGGTTCCACCGCCACACCATTTATTACTGTTGTTAGCACATGAAATGTCCTCCGTATTAGCTAGTGAAATGTCCGCTGGACAAGGGCGAACTGGGGTAGACAGCAAGGCCGGAGGCCGGCCATGAGGGTGTACCCAGCAGTCGTCCGGGAGCGGGCGATGAAGGTGGAGGAAGTGATTCTGCGAGTACTCGGGAAACGACTTACGTTTTGGCAGGCGGCGCAGATTTTGCGTTATACGCCGCGGCATCTGCGCCGGGTGGTACAGCGCTACCAGCATTATGGTTTTGACGGGCTCTACGACCGGCGTAAGGGCCAACCCAGCGCAAAACGCATGCCCTGGGCGGTTGCCGCACAAGCGCTGGAACTGTACCGGGAAAAGTATTTCGATTTCAGCGTGCGGCATTTCCACGAAAAGCTGCGCGAACAGCACGCCATTCTTTACAGCTACACCTGCATCAAGAACTTACTGCAAGCGGCCGGTCTAGTGGCCGCCGCGCGAAAACGCGGTACGCACCGGCGTAAACGCGAGCGTCGCCCGATGACCGGGATGCTGTTGCACATCGACGCCAGCACGCATTGTTGGCTGGGCGGCCTGCAGTGCCAGGATCTGATCGTGGTGCTGGATGATGCCAGCAGCGAGATTTATTACGCGCAACTGGTGGAACAGGAATCCACGCTCACGGTGTTGGCCGCGCTGCGCGAGGTGGTCGAAAAACACGACATTTTCTGCGCTCTGTATAGCGATCGTGGCAGTCATTTCTGGCTCACCCCGCAAGCAGGCGAGATCGTGGATCGGCAGCGCTTGACTCAGGTCGGCCGGGCTATGCGCGATCTGAACATCACCATGATTCCGGCATATTCGCCGCAGGCGCGCGGACGCAGCGAACGTAACTTCGCCACTTGGCAAGGCCGTTTGCCGCAGGAGTTGCGGTTGCGCGCAATCACCACGGTGCCAGAAGCCAACCACTTCTTGCGCCAGCACTACGTGGCCGAGCTGAACCGCAAATTTTCCGTGCCGCCCGCACAGCCGGAGAGCGCTTTTGTTCCTGTGGTGGGAAAAGATTTAGAACGCATCTTCTCGCTGCAACAGGAACGGGTGGTGAATCAGGACAACACCGTGCACATCGCCAAGCGCATTTTACAGATCGAAAAACCCCCATGGCGCGGCACGTTGGCCCGCTGTCACGTGCTGGTGTGCCAGCATCTCAATGGTAGTTGGAGCGTGTTCTACGGACCGCACCGGTTGGGCCGCTACACCGCAGATGGCCCACCTTGCCGCAGCAGCAACGATGGCGTACTTTGCCAGGAAGGAAATCCCGCACCCCCCGCGGGGTTTCCTTCCTCATCCGCCAACCTGGAGAATTTATTGCAAGACACCAGAAATGGACAAATCACCTGCTAATACCACCGGACATCTTCATGTGCTAACAATATGCCACCACTTATTACTTGAAATTAATATACATATCTGATATAAACAGACCTCAGCAAACCACGCCAAGCGATAAACAACAAAAAGCGAAATCCAATGCGCACATAGACATACGCACTCGTGCGTACGCACCGAAGTCTTATGTGCCAGATAACGAAGGCTTTAAGCTTTTATCGGGTTTTTGCTCTCAGGAGGGCCAGCGCAAATAAGCTTTGCAAATCAATAAATTACAAACCGCCATTCCCGTAAACCGTTCAGAATCACATCCTTACAATTTGCCGGGGTGGCCGGGGCAAAAGCAAATCCCAGGCGAAAGTTGCCAAAGAGTTGTTATCGAAGCTCAGCCCTTGGGCGCGTAGTATCCTTTCCGGGCCAAAATCTTTAAATCGTGATTCGACATATCAATCTTGATCTTGCGGAATTTCCCATCATGCGTCGTATTCGCCGGGTAGTAGCCCAAGGTATATTGGCTCCGCAATTCTTCGGAAATCTGGTTAAACGCATCCTCCAGGTTTTTTTCAGACCGCACCGAGATCGTCCGGCCGCCGGTCTCGTCCGTAATTTTGTGCGCCACCCCGCCGTTGCCGCCGAAGCGCGGGTCCGCCACCAATAAAATGTGCACTACCGTATCCGTCCGTTGCGCCGCTTCGATCGCTTCTTCCAGGCGCACTTTGCTTCCGGTATCTTCGGCATCCGTCACAATCACGATCGCTTTGCGGCCCGCTTCGCTGCTCAATTTTTCGGTCGACGCCAGATAGATCGCATCGTAGAGCGCCGTGCCCCGCGTATTGCTGCTCGGGATCGGACCGGTATTAATGATTCCACCGCCCATCGGCGCATTGATTCGCGCGCTGCGAATTCCGCGATCCAAAAGTTTCCGGTCGTCCGTGAAATCGGCCAGCAAATCCACGTCGGTATCGAAAGACATCACCAGCGCTTCGTCGCCCTTGCGCAAAACACGATCCAAGAATCTTCCGCCGGCGTCCTGCACCGCGCCCAGCATGTCCTGTTCGCTGCCGGAAGTATCCAGCAGAACCGCCAGCGTAATCGGCAAGTTCACTTCCTTGGAAAAAAACGCAATCTGCTGTTCTTGTCCGTCCTCAAAAATCTTGAAATCTTCCTTCTTCAAGTCGCCCACGATGCGCTTGTTCTTGTCGCGCACCGTCACGAACAGGTTCACCAAATTCACCTGGCTCTTAATTGTCCCGCTCTGCGCCGGCGGCTCCTGCGGCAACGCCGGAACCGCCATCGCCGCCGCCAGAATCCAGGTGATGCACACCGACACCAATTTGTTTACGGAAGGCATGTATACTTTCCTCAACGAGAATATCCAGCTAGAAACCACTTGCTGCGGAACGTCGCTAACACTTCAAGCATCTAAGATGCAGCAAGGCTGTGTGCAGGATGTGTGGTTCGCAATGCCAAAGCCACTGGGAAAAGATTCAGATACCGGCGGCAACCCAGCCGGAAACCAAACCAGAACCACACCCGGAAACTGAAGGAAGTGTGGCCCGAGGAACATGAAAAGTCTACGGCAAATCCTAGTTCTCGCTCTGAGCCTCACCGTCGCGCTTCCGCAAGTGCCTTCGCGAGCGCAATCCGCGCCGCAGCAACCACCGCCTCCGCCGGCGCAAAGCGATGCGCAACTTCGCATCCGCGTAAATTCCAACCTGGTGGTGTTGCCGGTCACGGTGAAAGATGGCGCGGGCAATCTGGTTCCCGATTTGCACAAAGATGAATTTCGGATTTTTGAAGATAACGTCGAGCAAAATATCGATGTATTCTCCGCCGACTCTTTTCCGCTCTCCATGGTGGTGCTGATCGACAATGATTTGAAACAGAAAGACGCCGACGAAGTGGAATCCAGTTTGAAATCCATCATCGCGGGAATGAGCGCGAACGACGAAGCATTTATTTGCCGATTCGATCAATTTTTTCATCCCGGCAAAGGTTTCACCAACGACCAGGACAAACTTTTAACCGAACTGAAGCGCACGCATCTGGACGAACAAACTTCCGCTCCCGCCACCAGCGCTTCAGTAACGAACGGACCGTCGATCAACGGGCACTCCGCAACTTCCGACGCACCGAATATCAACGGCGGACTGATCGCGATCAAGGGGCAGCCGACCAAAGCTCTGGATGACGCTGTGTACGATTCGGCGCAACTTTTGCACGATCGTGGACGAGATCGCCGCAAAATAATTTTGCTGGTTTCGGACGGCGTGAACGGCGGGAAAAAAGTAAATACCAATCCCTACGACAACGTGGTGAAAGAATTGCTCCGCGAAAATGCCGCGGTGTACAGCGTCGCGGTTTCCAGCGCGTTTCTGGAGCGAAAACTTTCGCGGCTGGTGGATTATGCGCACGATTCCGGCGGCGACATTTATTTTGCGGCGCGGCGCAGTTCGCTTGAGAAACTATATTCGCAGGTCACCGAGGAAGCGCGCACGCAATATACGCTGGCGTACGTGCCGCGCGGCACCAATCGGAATCTGGAATCGCACAACGTGGAAGTTCGCGTGAAGCGCGAAGGTTTGAATATCAAAACGCGAGACAAATACTATTCCGGCGCGGTGGGCGGAGCGAATCCGTAGCCAAGCGGCGCCGAATTGATCCGCTTCAAGCGCTCAAAGTATTTTCTCTTTCGTCGGAATAATCCTTGCTACCTGAACGCCGCTGGTTCACGATGCACATGGGCGATCCATGTGCCCTTATCCCAGAGCGAGGCAAGGAGGTCTCCATGAAGAAAAAAGCAACGAAAGCCAAGAAGGCTCCTAAGAAAGCCAAGAAATAAATTTACAGTAGTAAATTTTCAGAAGTGAATTTATAGAAGTTTGATTGGGCGCGGCAAACATTGCGCGCCCTTTTTCTTTTGGGCGCAACACTGCGGCGTTCGGAGCGCCACGCGTTCCCGGAATTTGCCGTGTAGCCTTGTAAGGCCGGAGCGTCAGGGAATTGCCGCGTGAAGTTCGCAGTTAATCGGAAATCGCTGCCGAGCTTAGGGCTTCTTCGTGCGCGGGACAAATCGGTTTGTAGGCGCAGCCGCGGCAGCCGAATCCAGGCTTGGCGGCAAATTGTCCGGCGCGAATATCGGCGGCGGCTTCTTGGATCACTTTTTGTGCCTGGTCGAGTTGCTTGGCATCGCGAGTGGTTTCCTGACTTTGCCCATTTTGCAGATAGTGAAAAATCAGGCGCACCGGATTGAGTTCAAAAATCTCTTTCGCGGCCAGCGCGTAAATGCTTAGCTGCAAATCCTTGCGAGCGTCGGCATCTTTCCGCGGCTTGCCGGTTTTATAGTCGATGATTTCCACGTCGTTGCCGCCCAGAGAATTAATTTGATCCATGCGGCCGGCGACGATCACGTTATTTTCCAGCGGCAGCTCAAAAGGTTTTTCCTGTTCGCGAATCTTCGCCGTACTTTCCAGCACGGCGGCATGAAAAATGCGCAACTGTTCGAGGCCATCCCTTTTGTATTCGCCTTCCTGATAGGCGTCCTCGAATCCGGCGGAAGTCCATTCGGCGTCCAGAATGCGCGCAACTTCTTCAAACGGCAGCTTCACGCCTTTGCGCAACTGGTCGACGAAACGTTTGATAGTGGTGTGCATCACGCTGCCAAAACTTAGCGTGGCGCGCGGACCTTCTTTCAACGACCACAAATAGCCGAACAGATATTGCTGCGGACATTTCCGGTAATTATCGATTTGCGAAGGACTCAGTTTTAGAGGTTCTGGAGTCGGCGGGTGAAAGGTTTCCGCCCACCTGGCGATGCGCGAAAATATGCGCGGGCGCTCGGCGCCGGCGGGGAAGAGCGATGGATCGAATCTTTCCGTGGGTTTCGCCGGCCCTTCTTCGCGCGGCCGTATGGCCGGCGCGATTTGCAAAACGTCGCGGCGTTTCAGCGCCGGGTCCATCAAAATATCTTCGATGAAAGTTGGGATGCGGCCTTTTTTTTCGGTGACCGTGGTGATGGTTAATTTCTGTTCGGCGCGGGTCAGCGCCACATAAAAAAGCCGGCGCTCTTCCTGAATGTGAAAATCTCCGGCGGGCAATTCTTCTTTCATCAATTCGGTCGGAAATTCAAACAGAGCCGGCCGCTGCCGTGGCGGAAAGGATCCGGAATTCACGCGCATCACGAAAACGTGGGGGAATTCCAGGCCCTTTGCGGCATGCACCGTCATCAGTTGCACGGCGTTTGCGGAAACTTCATCATCCAGTGAAACCACGCCGCGCGCTTGCTCGAAGTAATCGAGATATTCGAGAAATTCGGTGAGGCCGCGCGTGGCGCTTTTCGGCTCCCAATCTTTTACAAATTGCACTAGCTGCGTGACGTATTTGCGGTCGGCGGGCGCGGCGAGCTGCGCAATTTGCAGCCAGTCGGTAAGGTCGGAAAGAATTTCTCGCGCCGTGCGGCGGCGCAAACTTTTGCGCTGCGTGGAAAGAAATTCCAGAAGCTCGCTGAGCATGGAAGCGGAAGGATCAAATGGGAGTTCAGATTGCGGCGATTGCAAAGTGTCGTACAAAGAGGTGCCGCGTTTTTTTCGAGTGCGTTCCGCGAGCCTAACCAAGTCAGAAGGCTCCATGTGCCAGGCGGGTGCGGCAAGGACGCGGGCGCAAGCGATGTCGTCGTAGGGAGTGGCAATCATGCGCAGGTAAGCGAGCACATCGCGGACCAACGGATGTTCCAGGATGGAGAGTTTGGTGATGACGAAAGGAATTTTGCGGCGCGCCAATTCTTCGACCAACTGATCGCGATGCGCGTGCTGGCGGTAGAGCACGGCAAAATCGCGCCACGGCTTTCCGGTTTTGTGCAGGCGTTCGAGTTCGGAGGCCACCCACTGCGCTTCCGCTTCCGGGGTGGCGAGTTCCGCGATGCGGATGCGTTCGCCTTCCGCGCGAGTGGGAGAAAGCATTTTTTTCGGGAAGTCGTCGCTCACTTCGTTTTGGCCGATCACGTGAGTGGCAACCCGCAAAATATTCGGAGTAGAGCGGTAATTTTCGGTGAGAGTGACGCGGAAAGGAGTGGAGTCCTGCCCGGTTTTCCATCCGGCAAAGCGTTCGAGAAAAAGTTTGAAGCTGCCAAAGGAGGCGCCACGAAAACGGTAAATGGCTTGATCGTTGTCGCCAACCACGACGATGTTGCGCGGTTCGGCGGAAAGGAGTTGCAGCAGTTCTAGCTGAGCGATGTTGGTGTCTTGAAATTCGTCGACCAGGATGTGGCGAAAGTTTTGCTGCAGGCGCACGCGCAAAGCGGGGTCGTTGCGGAGCAGGAGCACAGCTTCGGCGATGAGTCCGTTGAGAGCGACGGCGTTTTTTTCGCGCAGCAGTTCTTCACTGGCGGCGTAGGCCCGGGCGATTTCCTGTTCGCGAGCGACGTGCTCGGAGCGTTCTTTGTAAGTGTCTTCGTCGAGGAGTGCGCGTTCGGATGCGAGCTGCGCGGCGAGCTGGTTGGCGTATTGCTGATAGTCGTCGCAGGAAACAAGTTCGTCCTGGCAACGGGAAAAAAAGGAGATGAAATCGGTGAGGAACTGGCCGGGCTCGGCGAGGCGGCGATATTTATCGAGTTTTAGCCGAGCGAGATTGCGGCGCAGCAAAATCCAGTGATCTACGTTTTCGAGCGCGACACGCTTGGGTTCGGCGTCAGTGAGCAGAGATTCACAGAAAGAGTGAAAGGTGGTGAGAGTGATGTCTTTGGCGCGGTCGCCGGAAGCTTTTACGACGCGCGATTTCATTTCGCCGGCGGCTTTTTTAGTGAAGGTGAGGCCGAGAATATTTTCGCCGGAAAGCGCGAGATCGGAATCAAGCAGGTATTTGATGCGTTCTGTGATGACGCGGGTTTTGCCGGTGCCCGCTCCTGCGATGACGAGCAGCGGGCCGGAACCATGATGAATCGCGCGCCGCTGGGCGTCATTGAGCTTGAGTCCGCTATCGCGGAGCGGCTCCATGTCAAAGAGAGTGTTCATCGCCATCATTTAGCAAGGGTAGCGGATTTCAGGGCGAAGAGGAAGCGAAGCGGAAGGGAAGCGGGCAGCTTTCCGACAAGCATATTTGACCAGGACGTGGTCGGTCGCTGACTAACGAATCAGAATAATTTCTGGATTGCCGACCATTCGGACGCAGCACTTCGCGCCGCCCTCTTAACGAACTGTTGTTGACTGTAACGACCGTTACATGAAACACTTGTTACATGCTTGAACGCGGCAATCGGCGAGAGGAGTTGCTCGAACAGGTCGTCGATGTGCTTTTGGAGGAAGGCATCTCCGAATTGTCCCTGCGTCCGCTGGCGAAGGCGATTGGCACGAGCGCACGCCTGTTGATCTATCACTTCGGATCGAAAGAAGTTCTCCTGACGCAAGCATTGGAACAAGTCAGAGAGCGCGTCCAAGACGCGCTTCGAGACCTGGCAGTCAGGAAAAACCCCCGCTCCCTTGAAGAATTTCTTCTTCTATTTTGGCGCTGGGCTTTAAAGCCCGCGAATCAGCGCTATTTCCGTCTTCTCTACGAAATGGATGGACTTGCGTTGTACGAGCGTTCCAAATTCCCGGCTAATTTTTGGAGTACGGGAGTCAAAACATGGCTCAGGATCCTCGAAACCGAATTTGGTCAACTTTCCGTTCGAAACGGCGGCAATTCGGCAGCCTCGACATACGTTCTGGCAACAATAAACGGGCTGCTGCATGATTTTCTGGCCACCGGTGACGGCAAGCGGACCACGAATGCCCTTCAAATCCTGATTGCTAGCCTGCGAGCCGGGCGGACCGCCTAAGGTGAAAGCCAAACTGAGGCGATCAATGCCAGCATTCGGTGCGCAGGACAACAAGAAACACCGATCTAAGCTGTACGCTGCGCTGCGAGGTGTCGCCGCGAGCATGTTCGTCAATGTGTTTTGCACTTACTTGGTTTATCGCTTTCTCGAGGCACGTTTTCGTTCCGGAAGCGTGCTCCCGCTGGCCGTCTCCGGATTGGTACCCATCTTGGGAATGACCTATGGACTTCTTCGGCAGAGAGCGATCGACATCATCGGTTTCTTCGCAGCTGAGGACATCGCCGTATCTCTCGTCGCCAGCGTATTCGCGCACAGCTCCACTTCAGCGCTCGTTGGCCGCTCGTTCCAAAACGCCGTCCTGGGAGGCGTGTTTCTTGGTTCCATCCTGATGGACCGACCCTTCATGCTCTACGTTGCGAGACAATTCGTTACCGGCAACGATGCCGCTCATAGATCCAGGTTCGACCAGATAGCTATGCGCCCTGATGCGAAGCGCGTGTACAGGATCATGACGTTAGTGTGGGCGATCGTGCTTTTTGCGAAGAGCGCGGTCACCGTCATTCTGGCTCTGTCCCTTACCGTTACCCAGTATCTCGTCCTGTCGCCAGTATTCACGTATGGCACCGATATCTTCCTGGTCTGGTGGAGCGTGCGGTACGGATATTCCAAACTCGGCCATTACGCCAATCAAGATATTCCAACTCTTGAACCAGAAGCGGTCGGAACGAACGCCAACCATGAAGTTCAGAAGGATCTCTGAGCCTGCTTTAGGAAAAAGGAGAAATAGTGTCTACCACTGAAATGAAAGACTTTGCGCTCCAAGATTTGCTGCGCCCCGATATCCTCGCCGATCCTTATCCAATTTTCAGCCGACTGAGGATAGAAGACCCTGTGCACTGGGACGCTGGAGAACAAGGTTGGATTATTTCGCGATACGATGATGTTGTTTCGGTCCTTGCAGACCGACGTTTTTCCGCGGAACGTGTCCTCTCCAGTCAAGGCTATAACAACGATGCGAACCCAGTCCGGGCGGCTCTCTCGCGCCAGATGTTGTTTCTTGATCCACCTGATCACACGCGTCTTCGCTGCCTGTTCACAAGGGCCTTCACACCGCAAAGGATTGAGGGCCTACGGCCCCGCATTCTTGAAATGGTTACTAGGCTGATCGACTCTGCATGTGAGAAAAGACAATTTGACTTCATTGTTGATTTCGCAATTCCGCTACCCGTGACCGTCATAGCGGAGATGCTTGGCGTCCCGACATCGGACCGGGAACGCCTGCGTGCTTGGTCGGTCGCTTTCGGGCGGCTGATTAGTGGGCGCGTTCTCACGCCACAGGAATCCTTTGAAGCAGAGCAGAGCATTCTCGCTTTCATGGATTATTTCCGCGACCTGATTGCCGAGCGCCGTCGAATTCCCGCCGACGACATGATCAGCGACCTCGCAGCATTCGAGGAGCAGGGAGACCGCCTCAGCACTGAAGAGTTGCTCGTCAATCTGATTCTGCTATTGGCAGCCGGTCATGGTACGACAACCCATCTGCTCGGCAACGGCCTCTTGGCGCTTTTTCGTCATCGTGATCAATGGCGGCTGCTCGGGGCTAATCCGTCGGTCGCAGCCCTTGCAGTCGGTGAGTTGCTGCGCTACGACGGTCCGGTACAGCTTACATCGCGCGAGGCTCTTCAAGACCTGCAGCTCGGAGGCCGAACAATCGCACAGGGGCAACGGATAACCGTCATTCTCGGATCAGCGAATCGCGACCCGGAACACTTTCCTGATCCAGACACGCTTGATCTGCGCCGTTCTAGCGCTCGACCAGTCTCCTTCGGACACGGAATCCACACTTGCCTTGGAGCGGCGCTTGCCCGAATGGAAGCACAGGTGGCTTTCAGTGAACTTGCCCGCCGCTTTCCAAGTCTGCGTCTGGGAGTCGAAAAACTCGAATGGGCACCGAGTATTGCCTTTCGAGGCCTGCAGTCTCTACCCGTGACCTGCGTTTAGATTGCAGGGATGTTGCGTTCGTGGCGCTTGCCGCCGATCACGGTCGGATGACGGGCTTACCCGGAAGTAGTTCGCTTGCCTGATTATTCGTACAATCGAAACTGACCCACGTCGGAAACCGTCCTCTTGATGAGGTCGTTTCTCTACAATTTGAATGCAAATGTAATATGAAGATTTGGCGATTGCGAGAGGCTACGGATGCAAGATGACAAAATTTTTGTGAGTGCGCAGTTCCGCGCGTAGCATTGGGCCATGTACAAGTTGATTGAACTTGGGGGCGGGGTTGGCGGCGGCGGTGTGCTGCAGGGATTTTTGCACGAGGCGGAGCGCGATGGTGTGCGAGGTCAGGTTCGGACCGGTGCACGGGCTGACGGCGGGGCGGTGGTGCTTACGCATGGCGCGGGAGGGAATTGCGAGTCGAAACTTTTGGTGGAGGTGGCGGAGGCGCTTGCGGCGGCGGGATTTGCGGTGTTTCGGTTTGACTTGCCGTTTCGCGCGGAGCGACGGACTGGACCTCCTATGCGCGGCAGTGCTGACCACGATCGCGAAGGGTTGCGTCTTGCGGCGGCGTTGATGAAAAAGCGATCGGCGCGGCCGGTATTTTTGGCGGGGCATTCTTATGGCGGGCGTCAGGCGAGCATGCTGCTGGCGGAGGCGCCGGATGCGGCGGACGGTTTGCTGTTGCTGTCTTATCCGCTGCATCCGCCGCGAAAACCTGAGGAGTTGCGTACCGGTCATTTGGCGCAGGTGGGGAAGCCGGCGTTTTTTGTGCATGGGACGCGGGATCCGTTTGGGACGATTGAGGAAATGAAGATGGCGGTGAAGTTGATTCCGGCGCGGCATGCGTTGCAGGAGGTTGAGGGCGCGGGGCATGATTTGATGGTGAAGCGAGGAGTTGGGGATTTGGGAGCGCGCGTGGCGCAGGAGTTTTTGGGATTTTTGGGCGGGGAGCGCGGCTAGGGTTGTTTGTTCGTGGGCTGAGGATTGCGCGGCGAAAGGCCCGGCTCTGAAAGCCGGCGATACTTAGGGGCGGATCGCACGCCCGCGCCTCTTGCGAGCGTGCGATTCTGCTGTCTGCCAAATCACTGACCATTCCGCCGTACCCACCTACCCCTGCGTATGAACTCCTTCACACCCTCGCGTCCCGTAAGCCGCAAACAAATCAATTTCCCCTCCTTCTCCAAATCGATATGAAAATCATAAAATGGGCAGCACTTGCTTTCCGCCACTACCCACTCCGCGACTTCCGCCACCGACATTCGTTCCGGGCTGTACTGAAACTCATACCCTTTATCTGTTTCCACCACTTCATTCCTCGCCGCCAGCAGCTTGTCGGTAAGCGCCTTGTGCCGCGCTCGCTCGCCCGCTGTCAGCGCCTTGATGTTGCAATATAATCCACCCCACGAATCCGCCGCCTGCTGCTTCGCTCCATCGACCGCCATTCCATTTCTCGCTGCCATCAACCCTGGAGCGCCCAACAGTAACGCCGCCAGCGCCACCGAGATGCCGCTGGTGCTCAATCCTCGAAACTTTTCGCTTTTCATCTTTTCCTCCAAAAAGTAGTGGCACAGCCTTGCTCCAAAATGCTAGAACTTAAAGTCAACTTTAAGTCAAACGAAATTTAACGCCACCGGGGCATCGGGGGGAAAATATGAAAATCGGAGAATTAGCTGCTCAGGCGGGTCTTAACGCTTCCGCCATCCGCTATTACGAAAGAATGGGCCTCTTGGCCGCTCCGCAGCGCAGCGGCGGCCAGCGCCGCTACTCCAGTGAATCTCGCCAGCGCGTCCTGCTGATCCGCTTCGCTTCAGAAATGGGCTTCACCCTTGCCGAAATAAAACTCTTCCTCAATGGACTTCGCGACGCCGCGCCGGTCGGCCCTCGCTGGAAAAAACTCGCCCGCGCGAAAATTGTGGAAATGCAACGCAATATCGCTCGCGCACGCCGCCTGGAAAAACTCTTGCACGGCTTGCTTCATTGCCGCTGCCGCTCTCTGCAGGAATGCGTTCACCGCCTCGGCCTGAGCCAGAATCTTCGCCGCCTCGCCTCCGGCGACCGATAACCACGTGGCAGCATTCCTCCAATTCAAGTACCCTCGCTTCCGTTGTACAAATGCTCATCGGACCCGGAGCTAACGTGTCGCTACTCTGGCAAATCCTCTATTGGACCTGGGCCACCTCCGAAGTCATCGTCGGCGTCGCCACCCGCACCAAACGCAGCTCCGGAAATGTTCGCGATCGCGGCTCTCTTCTGCTTCTCTGGATCGTAATCGTTGCCTCGCTCACCGTCTGCTGGTGGATCGGCAGGGACTCGCCGCACAATATGTTCGGCGACGCGCCGTGGCTGATGATCACCGCGTTGCTCGTCATGATCACCGGCCTCGTCATTCGCTGGACCGCCATCTTCACCCTCGGCAAAAGTTTCAGCTCCAATGTTGCCATCCAAGCGTCGCAAATCCTGAACCGCACTGGCCTCTATCGCTTCATCCGCCATCCGTCATACCTGGGATTGTTGCTGGTATTTGTAGCCACCGGTCTGCACTCCCGCAACTGGCTCGGCTTTGCGGTAGCCGTGATCCCCACCACTGCTGCTGTCCTCTATCGCATCCACATCGAAGAGGCCGCCCTGACTGCCGCCTTCGGCCCCGCCTACCTCCAATACTCCCGCGAATCCAAACGCCTTCTGCCCGGCCTCTACTAATCCATTCTTCACTTTCACGACGTTACCCATCATGACTTGCGGACGAAACGCAAACGCGCTGCCCTGAATCGAA
Source organism: Candidatus Acidiferrum sp. (assembly GCA_036495905.1). Taxonomy (GTDB): domain Bacteria; phylum Acidobacteriota; class Terriglobia; order Acidiferrales; family UBA7541; genus Acidiferrum. Next base: position 19,594 of record DASXMB010000024.1, on the reverse strand, counting down.
CGGCGTCAACACGGAATGAGGTTTAAATTATTCGTTCCCGGCAGCTTTGGCTCGAAGGGGTCTGGCAGCGACGTCTGGCCTAGGTATTGCTCTCATTGCCTAAACCATTGTGAAGATTGCACTGACGCAAATACCCAACAATGCCTGTGCGTCTTCAGAAGACAGCGTTTCCTCCGGATGCAGAACAGGATTTCGGTAGTTCTCCCTAATATGATCCAGAAAACCTGTTACTTTTGTATCTGCACCGGCTGCGGTCAAATTCTTAATATAAGCGCCCCAATTTCGCATCTTGGGCTTCGGAGGTTTTCGCACGACTACTGAATAGTACTTACGAATAACGGATTCAGTTGCGCGAATGATGTGGAATCCTGCTGCGGTCGGAATATCGAAAGCCACACACTTACCGGCTTGTTTTAACTCCTGCACCGCGACCTCTGGAATCTCAGCCTTGATGTTGTCAGGGAGCAGTTTGTCACCCTCCTCAATCAAAAGCTTGGTTTCGTAAGCAAGTTTGCGCGAAACCCAATAAGTACTGATTGATTGCAGTTCGGCAGATAGAACCGTTTCAAAAGTCGAAAGGCTACTGGTGAGCGAATATGAGCGAAATGGTCCAATTTCCTTTTCCATGTCGAGCGAAGGCTCTGTCTCCGCCGGGGAACCGTCCGGCACGGTCGGATCAAGGATCTGTTTAATCGATTCAACAAGAGTCCTGCACGCTGGACCGCACACATTCAAAGCGATCAGATTACCGTTCAAGAGAAACTCAAGCCACGCGCGGGCCGAGAACAAGGCGTAAAACTTGTCTTTTATCTTGTCGGTGGCCTTAACCTCTGACAGTGCATGCACGAAGTGGCCCAGGCTATAGAACTGAAAAACGTTTACGGTTTGCATGTTAATCTCCGGCCCAGAAAGACAAGCAACATGCGTTTAATATACTCTATCCGCCAGCCTGACCCATCTGAAGACATTTTGTCCCAGGCACGATGGCAAAACTAATTCAGTGCATGGCCAAGTTACTCAGCCTCTGAAGGTGACGCCACGGCGCATATTATTCAGATCTTTAGCCACAACTCATGAAAGCAGTCGCAAAGGCCATATTCGAGCTGGTTGTCCTAACGTTGCTTCTTGGATGGTTTTTGTGGAAGTACCCGGAGCTAGTCGACACAGCCGTCCCGTGGATGATGCTTACAGGCCTATGGTATGTGACGTGGCGTGTCTCGAGTACGAAGTTTGTCACAGCAAGATTGAAAAGGATTGCGGCGAGGTGCGGCCTGATGATTTGGTTGTGTGTTTTTGTGGCTGGAGGGACTCTCTCAGTTGCGTATCTATTTGCTATAAAACGGGGCTTAACCGCTCTGGCCGCTCATCAAAAAATCAATTCCGAGGCATCCGAAGTGGAACATCAGCCGAAATCTACGGGTTTCGTTGCGCCGGAGAAAAGACAATTGTTGTCGCATGATGTCCCCGCAAAAACTAGCCCTCTTAAATCACATATCCCCCTTTCTCCCTCAAAGCCGGTCGCTCCCGTCGCATTGTTCGTCAGTTGCGAGACTGTCAATTTTCCGTTAAAAATCCCTCGAGACACAGTGATTCACGTGCTCAGATTGCACCCGCAGATTTTGGAAAAAAATCCAGGCCTTTACGACATCCGATCTCCGGTCACTACGGACCGGGAATGGCCAGAGGACCGCGAAGCGGAGCCGCTAAAAGCAACGTACGGCGATTGGCTCGTGCGTAACTTCTTTGGGATGAAATGCACCGTGAAGAAATACGGCGACCCAATCGTGGACAACGTTATCATCGACTTTTTCTTTCGTGGAGGGAAAATACAGTCGAATTACAAACTTGTGATTGACCCACTCGAATCCGGCGGTGCATTTAGTGAGTTTACTTTTTATATGATTAACTGTTGTTATGAAAAATTAGTGAATGATACCTACGGTGCGGTTCTGATCCCTGTTATTGCAGAAATTCCGAATACCGCGACTGTCCACGTACTCGGGGAAAGTGGCAGAAGGAATGTTGACGTAACAGTGCCATACCGCGGCAACGAACCTTTTCGGGTGATATTTCTTCTTCCCTCATTTCGGCGCTGGCTCGATCTGCCCCCTTGTCTATAGCAAGCCAAGTCCTTGGCCTGGATCCGAAGCCGAATCTTCGAGAAGTACTACGCTTCCATTCGAATTTAGTACCCCTCTTGCGCTCGATGATAAAATAGTATTTTACCCAATCGCACAATCTTTCATCATTCGCGACAGCGAAGAAAGGCCACCACTCGTGATCCACCCGCACCATTCAAAAATCGCACCACACCCGATCGCGATCAACGTGGCGCACTCATTCCCTGGGTATTCGGACTCCAATAATTTTTATCTTTTCGCTCTCACGCCCCCCGCAAATCTAAACCCAGCGCTATCACCACTTACAAACCCCTATTCCCGCAACCCCTTTGCAATCACATCCTTACAAATTGCCGGGGGTGGTACACCCTCCCAATATTTGCCCTGCATTTTCAATACGTTACAAACCCCATCGTCGGCCGCTCGGCATGCCGCACACATCTCCGGAACCAGTCACCACTCACCAGTCACCAACCACCACTCATGACCCAACTAACCTTCAACCTAATGCCCGGCCGCCGCGCCCTCACCGTCAGCGAGCTTACCGGAAGAATCCGCGATCTCCTCGCTCGCAATTTCACCGACATTCTGGTCGAGGGAGAAATTTCCAATTGCCATGAAGCCACTTCCGGCCACATTTATTTCACGCTGAAAGACGACCGCTCGCAAATTCGCTGCGTCTGTTTCAAGCAGCAAGTACGCACCATAAAATTTCGTCCGGAAGATGGACTGCACGTCACCGTGCGCGGCTCCGTCAGCGTTTACGAACAGCGCGGCGAATACCAAATTTATGTCGAGCACATTGAGCCGGTCGGGCTCGGCGCGCTGCAACTCGCTTTTCAACAATTAAAAAAACGTCTCGAAGCCGAGGGACTTTTCGCCGCCGAAAATAAAAAGCCGCTGCCCATGTTGCCGCGCTGCATCGGTCTCATCACTTCCCCCACCGGAGCTGCCGTTCGCGACGTTATCCGCATTTTGCGCCGCAGATTTCACAACGTTCACGTCACGCTCTATCCCGTCCGCGTGCAGGGCGACGGCGCCGCAAAAGAAATTGTTCGCGCGTTGCAATTTTTCGAGCGCGCGCAATCTGTCGACGTCCTGATACTCGCTCGCGGCGGCGGCTCGCTCGAAGATTTGTGGTCCTTCAACGAAGAAGAAGTCGCTCGTGCCATTTTCGCCTGCTCCATTCCCATTATTTCCGGTGTCGGCCACGAAACTGATTTTACCATCGCCGATTTTGTTGCCGACGTTCGCGCTTCCACTCCGTCCGCTGCCGCCGAACTCGTTGTTCAAACCCGTCGCGAATTCGATAAGCACATCGCCGACCTTCGCGAATCCCTCGCCAGCCTGATTCGCTATCGCATTCTGGAATCTTCGCGTCGCGTTCACGAACTCGCCGGACGTCGCGGCTTCCGCCGTCCGCTCGATCTGCTTCGCCAGCAACGCCAGCGCGCCGATCAACTCACCTCCAGCCTCGCACGCAGTCTGCGCGCCAATCTCGAAAGATCTCGCAAGCGTTTCGCTCGCTCGCATGTGCAGCTTGCCGCTTTCGATTTTCGCGCCAAAATCAGCCGCCTGCACATTCGTCTCGAACGTTCCTCGCGCGACCTGAGCTCCCGCGTCGAACGCTTATTCCGCCGCCGCACTCAGGAACTTTCCTCGCGACTCTCTTCCGCGCTCCGCTTTCGCTTCGAGCACTCTCGCCGCCGCTTCAACGCCGCCAATCTGCGTATCGCCTCGTTCGATTTGCGCGCCAAAATCGGCAAGCTCCAGGTTCGGCTGGATCGCAACACCAGCCAGCTAGCGCTCCACGCTGAACGCACTCTTCGCGTAAAACGCGAACGCCTCGAACGTCTTCGCCTGCAACTCGCCGAGCGCAGCCCCGGCAAAGTTCTCGAACGCGGCTACGCCATTGCCACCGACGCCGCCGGCAACATCCTCCGCGACGCCGCGCAAATTGCTGTTGGCGAAACCGTAGCCGTCCGCCTTCACCAAGGCACCCTAACCACCGAAGTAAAAGGGAAGAATCAGCGATGAATTCTTTGGAGACCACTAACGGTGCGCGATCAATCGTCGTCGTCGGAGGTGGAGGTGACTTTGAGGACGGCGAGAAACGCTTCTTGCGGAATGTCGACTTGGCCGACGCGCTTCATCCGCTTTTTGCCTTCTTTTTGTTTTTCGAGCAGTTTGCGTTTACGCGAAATATCGCCGCCGTAGCATTTGGCCAAAACGTTTTTGCGGATTGCGGCAACCGTTTCTCGCGCAATCACCCGGCTGCCAATCGCGGCTTGAATCGGCACCTCGAACATTTGCCGCGGAATCAGTTTTCGCAAACGCGAAACCAGTTCGCGGCCGCGTTCGTAGGATTGTTCGCGATGGCAAATCATGGAAAGCGCATCGACCGGTTCGCCGCCGACCAGCACATCCATTTTCACCAGGTCCGATTCGCTATACCCGGCCAGATGATAATCGAGCGAAGCGTAGCCGCGTGAAACGCTTTTCAGCCGGTCGTAAAAGTCCAGCACGATTTCGTTGAGCGGCAATTCGTAAGTGAGCATCACCCGCGTCGGCGACAGGTACTCGAAACCTTTTTGCGTGCCGCGCTTGTCCTGGCAGAGCTGCAAAATGCCGCCGACGGAATCGTCGTTGGTGATGATCATCGCGGTGATGATCGGTTCTTCGATCATTTTGATGTCGCTGGGCGTGGGAAATTTCGCTGGGCTATCGACTTCGATGGCGTCTCCGCTCATTTTTGTGATGCGGTAACGCACGCTCGGCGCCGTGGTAATCAGGTTGAGGCCGAACTCGCGCTCCAAACGTTCTTGCACAATTTCCATGTGCAAAAGGCCCAGGAAGCCACAACGGAAACCGAAGCCTAGCGCGACGGAATTTTCCGGCTCGTAAAAAAATGCGGCGTCGTTCAATTTTAATTTTCCGAGCGCGTCGCGCAACGGTTCGTATTCGTCGGCGAGCACCGGAAAAAGTCCGGCAAAAACCATCGGCTTGATGGCTTCAAATCCGGGAAGCGCCGGAGCGGGACGCGCGGCATCGGTAAGCGTATCGCCCATGCGCGCATCCGCAACATCCTTGATGTTGGCGACCACGAATCCAACGTCGCCGGCTTCGAGTTCGTTTAGCGCGATGGGTTTCGGAGTGAGCGTGCCAAGTTGTTCGACCAGATAAACTTCGTTGCTGTGGCACAGCCGCACTTTCATGCCGTTGGTGATGCGGCCTTCCATCACGCGAACGAGCACGACGGCGCCGCGGTAAATGTCGAACCAGGAATCGAAAATCAGCGCTTGCAACGGATTTTCCGCGCTACCTTTTGGCGGAGGAATTCGCGCGACGATGGCTTCGAGAACGTCGTCGACTCCGAGTCCGCTTTTTGCGCTGATCAAAAGCGCGTCGCTCGCGGGAATGGCCAGCACACTTTCGATTTGTTCCTTCACGAAATCGGTTTGCGCCGCCGGCAAATCAATTTTGTTGATCACCGGAAGGATAGTGAGATTGTGTCCCGCGGCAAGAAAAGTATTGGCGACGGTTTGCGCTTCGACGCCCTGGCTGGCATCGACCACGAGGAGGGCGCCTTCGCACGCAGAAAGCGCGCGTGAAACTTCGTAGGAAAAATCGACGTGTCCGGGCGTGTCGATTAAATTCAGGCGGTAGTTGTTTCCGTCTTTCGCGTTGTAGTGCAGACGAATACTTTTCGCCTTGATGGTGATACCGCGTTCGCGCTCCAGATCCATCGAGTCCAGAACTTGCTCCTGCATTTCGCGCGAAGAGAGCGCGCCGGTCATTTCCAGCAAGCGGTCGGCAAGCGTGGATTTACCGTGATCGATATGAGCGATGATGCAGAAATTGCGTATGAACTTCGGGTCCATGAAATTTTAATTTATGCCTTGGCGTTTTTCGCCGTGCCGCCGCGCAGTAGCCGTGCGTAAGTGATTCGCTCGAATTTGCGACCGGCGCGCTCTCTTCGCGCGAAATGCAGGAACACCGGCGAATTGTCTCGCGATGAAACTCGCGTAGCAAACGCGCGCAACCGCGCCTCGTGAGCAGTTAAGTTTGCCACAAATCAGAAGTGCGCGCAGCCCGCGCCTGGCGAAAGGAAAAGATTGCATGATTATGGCAACGGGGCGTAAGTTAGCGGCTTCGAAGCCACAAAAACTGGACTCGAAGAAGGAGTTGAAACCATGCTGATGGCTTACACCTATTTTCACGTTGCCCTGAGTTTAGTCGGAATAATTTCCGGGCTGGTAATGCTGATGGCCATGGCCAGCGGAAAAAAGATGGATGGAGTAACGTCGGTTTTTTTGTGGACCACGATACTCACCAGCGTGACGGGATTTTTCTTTCCGTTTCATGGAATCACTCCGGGAATCATTATTGGGATATTGTCGCTGGTCGTGCTGGCTTTGGCGTTGTATGCGCTGCGGAGCCAGCATTTGAATGGAGCATGGCGAACGACTTTCGCGATTTGCGCGGTGATTGCCGAGTACTTCAATATTTTTGTACTGGTGGCGCAGTCGTTTAGGAAAATTCCGGCATTGCACGCGCTGGCTCCGACGCAGAGCGATGGGCCGTTTAAAATTACGCAGACGGTGGTGCTCGTTCTGGTGATTTTACTGGGCGTGCGGGCGACTAGGGGTTTCCGCAAAACGGCGACGGCATAGCGCGGATTTCAGTTCGCCGTGATAGTTGCAAAAAACGTCCGGTGCGCGGCGCACCGGATGGGCACAGCATGCTGTGCCCCTACAAAGGAGTCGGAGGCCAGCGAGTCTCTGTGGATTTGGTCGTTGCGGCTTGGTGGTTACGGCTGACGGGCCTGAACGGCGCACGGTTGGCAATGGCAGATACTGCAACCCGCTGGATTAGCGGGTTTTGCGGGGCTTCGTGGGGCGGTATATAGTTACAGTGCGGATTCACCTCACACCGCGAATGCCCCAGCATCGCCGGTTTTCAAAGACACCGCGAAAGGCAAACTGTACGGATGGCCGCAGACGTCAGCAAGCATTTGGAGCGCGCTAAAAAATTTCTCGAGAAGAACCGCATCGAGGAAGCGATAGAAGCGTATCTGGCGGTGTTGGATGGCGCGCCGCAGCATCAAGAAGCGACGCAGTCGCTGGGAGATTTGTACGCGCGCACGGATCAGCCCGACCGGGCCGCGATTTATTACGGACTTTTATTCGATTTATTGATCGAGCCGCGCGAAGAAACCAAGGCGCTGGCGATTTACAACCGGTTTTTGCGCACAACCTCGGCGCCGCAGCCACCGGAACGCATCGCGCGTTACGCCTTTCTGCAACAAAAACAGAATCATTCCGACGAAGCAATCGAACAATACAGCAAAGCCGCGGAATTATTCACGGAAGCGGGACGCGCGGAAGACGCGCTGTTCTGCTGGGAGCGCAGCGCGCAACTCGATCCGGAAAATCAGGGGCGGCAGTTGCGAGTGGCGGAAGCGGCGGCAAAGATCGGGAAAAACGCGGTGGCGGCGCGGGCGTTTTTGCGCGCTGGACAATTGGCTTCCGCGAGTGGATCGCAAGCGGACGCGCTGGTCTTGCTGGGACGAGCGCACACGCTGGCTCCGCACGAACGCAGCGTGGGATTGCTGTACGCGGACGCGCAACTGCGGGCCGGCAACACAGTGCAAGCGGCGGCGCTTTTGGAGCCGTTCGCAGGCGCCGCGGACAGCGATGCAACGCTGCTGGATACGTATGCCGATGCGCTGATGCGGTCCGGTCAACTGGATCGCGCGCGCGAAATTTTGGAGCGGCTGCTTCGCGAAAAAAACGAAGGTGCGACGCGGCTGTTCGAGCTGGCGGATTTGTACGCTGGAGCAGGACAGGATGCGAAGTCGGTGGAGATTTTGCACACGCTGCGGCGGCGAATGTTCGCGGACCGGCAACAAAACGCGTTTGTGGCGCAACTGGATTCGCTGGCTACGAAGCATCCGCAATCGCAAGGAATACTGGAATTTTGCGCGGCACTTTTCAATGAGTTGAACCGCGAATCGCAATATTTCGAGATTTTGATCAAATTGTTCGATGTTTATCTGGCGGCGGGAAATATCGCGAAGGCGGGCGATGCGCTGGAACGGCTAGTGGATATCGACGCATACGATCACCGCAATCAGGAGCGACTGGAGCGGATGCGCGGGCACGTGGATCAAGGATTTTTGACGCGAGTGGCAGGGAGGCTGGCGAAGTCCGGAACCGGTACGGGAAGCGCCACGTCTCAGCCGAAAGCGGAGCCGCGAAAAGCGGTGGACACGGAACACGTGGTTAGCGAAGAAACGCGGCACTTGCAGACGCTAGAAGATTTGATCGTGCAGACGGAAATTTTTCTGCAATATTCGTTGCAATCGAAAGCTCTGGAGCGACTGCAGAAAATTGCGGCGATGTTTCCAGGCGAAGAAGAACGGCATCCACGTTTGCAGAATCTGTATCAGCAGGCGAATTGGTGGCCGCCTGGAGCGGCAAAACCAAAGGCGCAAGCGCCTGCTCCCACCGAAGTGGCAGCGGCACCGGTGATGACTTCCGCGCAGGCGCAAGAATCCAGCGCGGTGACGAAAACAGGTGTGTATACCGCGGAAACGCTGCGGGATTTGGCGAAGATTTCCGAAATTAATCAGAAAATATTCCGGCAACAGACACCGCGGGCGATGCTGAACACGGCGGTAAACGAAGTGGGATCGTACATGCACACTTCGCGGGCGCTGGCGGTGGTGGGAGCGCAAGGGCGTCCGCCGGAAATGGCGGCGGAATATTGCCCGCAAGGAGTGAAGCCGGCTCCGGGCGCGCAGGTGGTGTTCTTGCTGGCGCAGGTGGAAAAGGCGACGCCCGATGAATTGGGCGGGCTGGTGGTGGATGCGACGGAAGGTTCGATTTTGACGGAACTGGGATTGAAGACGGCGCTGGGCGTGGTGATTACGGACAAAGAGACGCAGGTTCCGGCGGGAATGCTGATTGTGGGACACGATCGTCCGCATAAATGGAAGCCGAACGAGGCTTATTTCTTGCAGGCGATCGGCGACCAAATGCTGATGAGCGTGAGCCACACGCGTTTGCGGTCGCTGGTGCGGCGCATGGGAGTTTCCGACGAGCGCACGGGACTGCTGAGCCGCAGTTCGTACCAGAGTTGTTTGCTGACGGAGGCGGATCGCTCAAGAACGCAAGGGACGCCGCTGGCGCTGACGATTTTGCAGATCGACCGCGGCGCGGAAATTTTGCGGCAGCAGGGGGAATCGTCGGTGGAGAGATTCCTGGAACAACTGGCGCGGTCTTTGCAGCCGATTGTGCGGCAAAACGATGTGGCGGTGAAATATACGTCTTGGTCGCTGGCGTTTATTTTGCCGGATACGACATTGGCAGGGGCGCAGAATTTGGCGGACAAGTTGCGGCGGGCGGCGTCTGGAGTGCGGCCGCCATGGGATGCGACGCAGATAACGCTGAGCGCGGGAATTGTGGAAGCGGTGGCGAAACCGGATTACGACAGCGAGGACATTGTTACGGATTTGATTAACCGGGCGGAATTTTCGGTGGAAGAGGCTAGGAAGCGGGGCGGGGATATTGTGGTGAGTTTGGAGAGCCCGAAGATTTGAGGGAGCGGAATTGGAAAGAACGAAGGTCGAAACTCGAAAAGCGAAACTCGAAAAACGTACGGTTGAGAAGTAGCGGAATTGTGGTGCGGGGCATCTTTGTGTCGGACCTTGGTTCGGACTTTAGGGGGCGAACTTGCCCAGTGGCTCGTTTGTTGCTGATTCGGTGATGGGTGCAGCGAAGAGGGCACGATGTATCGTGCCCCTACCGGTTTCTGCAGAGAGCTAACGACAATTTTGAATGTTTTCTAGCGCAGATTGATTTTACAAGGAGAGAACTTCATGTTTCCGACGGATGTGGTGATTGTGGCAGGTGCGCGGACGCCGATGGCGCGTTACACGGGATCGTTTTCGGATGTGTCGGCGATTGAGCTGGGGGCGCTGGCGTCGAAGGAAGCGATTCGGCGATCGGGAGTGGATCCGGGAGCGTTCGACCACGCGATTTTTGGCAACGTGATGCAGACCAGCGCGGATGCGCTTTATGGCGCACGGCATATTGCGTTGCGCGCGGGATTGAAAATCGAAACACCGGCGGTGACGGTGAACCGGTTGTGCGGGTCTGGGATTGAAGCGATTTCTCAGGCGGCGCAGCGATTGTTGCTGGACGAAGCGACGATGGTGCTGGCGGGCGGCACGGAAAATATGACGCAAGCTCCTTTTGTGATTCGTGGAGCGCGCAATGGATTGAAATTGGGCGGAGGAGCGCTGGAAGATTCGTTGATGGCGGGATTGACGGATTCTTATTGCGGATTGCCGATGGCGCTGACAGCGGAAAAATTGGCGGGGCAAGAAGGAATTTCGCGGAAGGATGCGGACGCGTATGCCTTGCGCAGTCAGCAAGCGGCGGATGCGGCGTACAAAGCGGGCCGGATGAAAGAAGAATTATTTCCGGTGGAAGTGAAGCAAGGAAAGAAAACGATTACGGTGAGCGAAGACGACCACCGGCGGCCGGAAACTACCATGGAAACTTTGGAGAAATTGCCGCCGTCGTTCAAGAAAGATGGAATTGTTACGGCGGGAAATGCCAGCGGAATTGTGGACGGCGCGGCGGCGGTGGTGGTGACGCGAGAAAAAACCGCGAAGGAACAGGGATTGAAGCCGATCGGACGGATTGTGTCCTGGGCAGTGGCGGGCGTCGATCCGAGCATTATGGGGATTGGGCCGGTGCCGTCTTCGCAGAAGGCGCTGAAACTGGCGGGTCTTACGCTGGAGCAGATGGATCGCGTGGAAGTGAATGAAGCGTTTGCGGCGCAGTACTTGGCGGTGGAGAAAGTTTTGGGACTGAAGCGCGACAAGACGAATGTGAATGGCGGGGCGATTGCGCTGGGGCATCCGCTGGGGGCGTCTGGAGCGCGGTTGGTGATTACGATTTTGAATGAATTGCGGCGAAATAATTTGCGGTACGGATTGGCGACGGCGTGTATTGGCGGCGGGCAGGGAATTGCGATGGTTGTTGAGGCGATTTAAAAGATGACGTAAGGAAGTAGCGAAGTAACGATGTAAAGAGAATGCATGGCGCGGTGGTGGCCGGCGCGCCGGGCCGGTTGCTGGTCGGTTTCTGTTACAATTCAGGCGGAAATTCATTCACGAGGATGCGAATGGCGATTCAAAAAGTGGGAGTTGTGGGGTGTGGATTGATGGGTTCGGGCATTGCGCAGGTGGCGGCGCAGGCCGGATTCACGACCGTGGTGCGCGAAGTCAGCCCGGAAGTGGTGGACAAAGGGCTGAAGGGAATAGAGAAAAATTTAGGACGACTGGTGGAGAAGGGAACGATCACCGAGGCGCAGAAGGGCGAAATTCGCGGGCGGCTGAAGGGCACTACGGTGCTGGAGGATTTGAAGGATTGCGATTTGGTGATCGAGGCGATCATCGAACAGTTGCCGGCGAAGCGCGAACTTTTTGGCGCGCTGGATGCGATCTGCCCGGCGTCGACAATTTTTGCGAGCAATACTTCTTCGCTGACGATTACGGAAATTGCGACGTCAACAAAACGGCCGGAACGATTTGTGGGGTTGCACTTTTTTAATCCGGTGCCGGTGATGAAATTGGTGGAAGTGGTGGGAACGATCGCGACGGACGCGGCGGTGTACGAAGAGATGGTGGCGTTTGGCGCGAAGCTGGGGAAGACGCCGGTGCGCGCGAAAGACAGCACTGGATTTATCGTGAACCGATTGCTCGTGCCATATTTGCTGGACGCGATTCGAGCGCTGGAAGAAGGCGCGGGGTCGGTGGAAGATATCGACAATTCGATGAAGCTGGGATGCGGGTATCCGATGGGGCCGTTTACCTTGCTGGATTTTGTGGGGCTGGATACCACGTACTACATTTCTAAGATTATGTTTGATGAATTTCACGAGCGGCGATTCGCTTCGCCGCCGCTGCTGAAGCGAATGGTTTTGGCGGGATGGAATGGGCGCAAGGCGGGGCGCGGATTTTACGATTATACCGATCCGCAAAAGCCGAAAGCGATGAAGTTTTAGTCTGGTGATGACCATGGCTTACGAAAATATTTTGTACGAGAAAAAAGATGGTGTGGCGCGGATTACCTTTAACCGGCCAAAAGTTTTGAATGCGCTGAATCGGAAGACGGTGGAAGAACTGCGCGAGGTGTTGGTGGACGCGCGCGAAGATGCGGCGGTGCGGGTGCTGATTTTGACGGGTGCGGGCGAGAAGTCGTTTGTGGCCGGCGCGGACATTAGCGAATTGGCGCAGCGAACTCCCGTGGATGGGAAGGATTTTTCGCTGTTTGGGCAAGGCGTGTTTCATTTGCTGGAAACTTTGGGGAAGCCTTCGATTTGCGCGATTAACGGATTTGCGCTGGGCGGCGGATGCGAAATCGCGCTGTCTTGCACGATTCGGATTGCGAGCAAAACGGCGAAGCTGGGTCAGCCGGAAGTGAAGCTGGGTATTATTCCGGGCTACGGCGGGACGCAGCGGCTGGCGCGGCTGTGCGGCAAGGGCGTGGCGCAGGAATTGTGTTTGACTGGAGAAATGATTACGGCGGATGAGGCGCTGCGGATTGGCTTAGTGAATCACGTTTACGAGGCTGCGGAACTTTTGCCGGCCGCGGAAGCGATGGCGAAGAAAATTATTGCGAACGCGCCGGTGGCGGTGAGGTACACGATGGAAGCGATCGAGCGGGGCACGGAGATGCCGCAGGAAGAAGGATTGTTTTTGGAGGCAACGCTGTTTGGGCTGGCGTGCGCGACGGAAGATATGCGCGAAGGGACGAAAGCGTTTTTGGAGAAGCGCGCGGCGAATTTTACGGGGAAGTAAGTTGGGATGCGTTACGCGTTCGCGGAGAATTGAAAAGCCTACATGGCGGAAAAAATCAAGCCGGCGTCGATACAAGGTGAATTGAGCGGAAGCGGATTGCGCTTTGGGATTTTGGTGAGCCGGTTCAACAGTTTTATTACGGAGCGAGTGCTGACGGCGGCGGTGGATGCGCTGGGGCGCGCGGGCGCGGCGGATAAGGATGTGGATGTGGTGCATGTGCCGGGAGCATTTGAATTGCCGCTGGCGGCGAAAAAAATGGCGGCGACGGGACGATATGATGCGTTGATTGCGATTGGGTGCGTGATTCGCGGCGAGACGACGCACTACGATTATGTTTGCTCAGAGACGGCGCGAGGTTTGCAGTTGGCGCAGATGGACAGCGGATTGCCGATTATTTTTTGCGTGCTGACTTGCGAAAATCTGGAGCAGGCGATTGACCGCGCTGGACTGAAGGGCGGAAACAAGGGATTCGAGGCGGGATTGGCGGCGATTGAGATGGCAAGGCTGGGGCGGAACCTACGAGGCGGGGCGGCTCCGAAAGCCGCGGCGCGCGCAGGCGCGGCGAAATCCGCCGGAAAGCGCCGGCGAAAATAGCGTGTCTTTGCGAACGAAATCCCGCGAGTTTGCGATGCAGATGTTGTTTCAATGGGACATGAGCAAACAGGATCCGAAAAAACTGGAAGCGAAATTCTGGCGGGATGCGAAGGCTTCGGATACGACGCGGGAGTTTGCGAACCGCTTGTTCGAAGGGACGGCGAACGAGGTGGCGTCGTTGGACGAGCAGATTGTGAAGCATGCGGAAAATTGGCGGTTCGAGCGGCTGGCGGCAATCGACCGCGCGATTTTGCGGCTGGCGATTTATGAATTGCGCGGAAATGATGCGCCGCCGAAAGTGGTGTTGAACGAAGCGGTGGAACTGGCGAAGAAATTTTCGTCGGCGGAGTCTGGCGGATTTGTGAACGGGATATTGGACGCGTTTCGGAAGGCGATGGCGCCGAGTTGATTGGGTGCGTGTTGGCGCGCGGTGTTTTTGCGCGGCGGACTCAAAAAGTTTAGGCGTTCAAGCTGTAGACTCAAGCCACAAGGTTGGGCTGGCAACTTCAAGCGTCAAACTTCAGAATTGGATTGTTCCCTCAAAAACTTTTACCGCGGCGCCGCTGACTCTGGGAATGAGTTTCTTACGGTCTTGCGTGACCTCCACTTCAATTTGGCTGGGGCGGCCCATTTGCTCGCCTTGCGCGACGCTGAGGGTGTGGCCGGGCGAAAGTTTTCCGTTGCGGACGAGATAGGCGCCTAGCGAGCCGGCCGCGGAACCGGTAGCGGGATCTTCGTAAACTTCCCAGGGCAGCATGCCGCGCGAAGAAATTTTTCCATTGCCGTTGGAAATAAAACAGTAGGCCATGGTGCCGTTTTTGCCGAGGAGTTTGCGGAGGCCGGTCATATTCATGACGATTTTGTCGAGCGCGGCACGATTGCGCAGCGGCACCATGAGATTGAAGATGCCGGTGGAAACGTATTCAGGATCGAGCTTGGGATCGAAATCCTTGGGAGAAAGGCCGAGTGCGGCGGCGAGCGCTTTTTTGTTGAGCTTTGCCGGGCGGAATATGGCGGGCATTTGCGTCATGGTGACGCGCTGCGGACGGCCGTCTTTGAAACGGATTTCGACGGGGAGCACGCCGGCGCCGGTTTGCTGAAGAACGTGCACGCCACCCTCTTGCGCGGGAACCACGCCGAGACTGGCGAGAAGAAACCAGGTGCCGATAACCGGATGGCCGGCGAGTTTCAGCTCCTGGCGCGTGGTGAAAATTCGCAGCCGTGCGAGGGCGTTGTCTTCGGTAGGCTTTTGCACGAAGACAGTTTCGGAAAGATTCATTTCGCGAGCGATGGCTTGCATGGCGTCGTCGGAGAGGCCGTCGCCGTCGGTGACGACAGCGAGAGGATTGCCTTCGAAACGATTTTGCGTGAAGACGTCTAGAGTGTAGAAGCGGCGTTCCATGAGTGGTTGAGTGTCGGGCCGGAGCAATCAAAGACGCTCTAGCTGGGCGACGGTCCTTTCGTTAACGATATTACCAGTGTTGAGGGTGGATTTCGGCTCGATCAACACGATGTGGACTTCTTCGTCGGCGACGGGGAGGTGTTCGATGCCTTTGGGGACGATGAGAAATTCGCCTTCGCGGATGACAGCTTCGCGATCGCGGAATTTCATGCGCAGAGTGCCATGAACGACGAGAAAGAGTTCGTCTTCATTGTCGTGATCATGCCAGACGAATTCGCCTTTGAGTTTTACGGCTTTGATGTGGCAGTCGTTGAGTTCACCGATGATGCGCGGGTTCCAGTGGTCGGAGAAACGGCTGAACTTATCGCGGAGATTGACGGTGTTCATGAGCGGACCTCGAGAGATTTAGAGATGGCGCACAGCCTGGGTTACCGCTGCCAGAACGCGCTGCGTGGTTTGCGGAGAATTGGTTTCGGAATAGACGCGGAGGAGATTTTCGGTACCGGAAGCTCGGATCAGAACCCAGCCGGTGGCAGCAGAGGGCAGAGTCAAGTTTAGTTTGATGCCATCCATATTTTCGCGAGTGGAGATCGGCCAGTCGAGGAGATTGTTGATTTTCGGGTTCGAGAAATGCGTGATGGCTTTTTCTTTTTGACCGGGCTGAAGAGCCAGGTCGACGCGGCCGTAGTGAAATTCGCCGAATTCTGCGTGCAGGGTGCGGAGCAGGTCGCCGAGCGACTTGCCATGCCAGGCCATTAGCTCAGCGAGAAAAAGAGCGGAAACGGTGGCGTCGCGCTCGGGAAGATATAGGCTGGTGCCGATGCCGCCGCTTTCCTCGCCGCCGATCAAGATATTTTGTTCGAGCATGAGCTCGCAAATATATTTAAAGCCGATGGGAACTTCGTGGAGTTTGCGATGAAATTTTGTGGCGAGTTTGTCGATGAGTTTGGTGACGGAGAACGTTTTGGCGATGTCGCCGGGGAGATTGCGGGTTCCGGCCAGATGAGAGACGAGCAGGGCGAAAATTTGGTGAGGATTGATGAACGAGCCGTCACGGTCGATGGCTCCGATGCGGTCACCGTCGCCGTCAGCGCAGAAGCCGGCGCCATATTTGCCGGCGAGGACCGCTTGGCGGAGCGGGTCGATGTGCGGCTCGATGGGCTCGGGGTGAGCGCCGCCGAAGCGTGGGTCGCGCGTGCCACGAATTTCGTCGCAAGCGACGCCATTGCGGGTGAAGAGTTCGCGGAGCAGGCCTGCCGCGGAGCCATGCATGGGGTCGGCGACGAAGCGAAATTTTGCGTCGCGAAGACGTTGCCAGTCGACGAGTTTTTCGATGGTGTCGAGATACGGGGCGCGAGGGTCGAACGTGTGGATTAAATCATTGCGTGGCGGAAGCGAAAGGACGCCGTCACGCTGCACGGCGACCAGTTCTTTTTCGATTTGCGCGACGATGGAGGGCAAGGCGCTGCTGCCGTAACTGGCTTTATATTTGATGCCGTTCCATGAATAGGGATTGTGGCTGGCGGTGATGACCAGCCCACCCGCTGCTTGGCGCTGGCGCACAAGGAGAGAAATTGCAGGAGTGGGGCAGGGCTTGTCGGTGAGCCAGACGGGAGTGCCGGTGGCACTGATGGCGTCGGCAACGGTGGCGGCGATGCGGTCGGACGTGAAGCGGTGGTCGTAGCCGATTAGGACGCCTTTGCGCGCGTCTTCGCCGCGTACTGCATAGCGGGCAATGGCATGGGCTACGATGCGTGCGTTCGCGAAGGTGAAATCTTCGCCGATGACGCCGCGCCAGCCGTCGGTACCGAATTTGATGGCAGTCATAGGAGCAGGGGAAAGTATACGCGAAGGAAAGTGGCGAGGCAGGGCCAGATTGGCTGGATTGGGGGCTTGTGCAGGGGCAGAGGCTGCGAATAGCCGGACGCGAAGCTGCGGCGCGATTCTCCGCTATCGGGGGAAGTCCCAGTCTTGAGGCTTCGCGATGTCTTCTATTCGCGACGCGGCCTGCACGAAGTTGGCTTGAAGACCGGACTTATCGCCGTAGCATGAAGAATCGCTGACCACGTTCTTACTCATTCCCGGCGCAGACACTTGGATACCGACCGAAGGCGAATCGAAGCACCAGCTAAAAGCTCGATCCTCCAGCGTGAAAAATTGAACGTCGTCCAAAATCTGAAAAATCAGATGGAGTTGTGCTGGGCTAAGCGTCGACTGGTGTCTAATTTCAGCAGCATTTCGAAGACTGCGGAGGCGGACATACTCCAAAGAGCCATCTCCATTGAGTGAGAGCGTGTACTTTTGACATGGCCCGAAGCATGGACCGCGGGAGAGCCGGATGGAAACCAGCGTGGAGTCGGCACTGCCCAGGGAGAAATGTCTTTCAAATGGAGCCCACATCATGACCAAGGCGATAGCCGCGACGGCAGCCGGGATCAAAGAATAGCTCAAACGTTTCTGCACCTGAGAAGGGTGATCGCGAAAGAACGAGCTTACAGGCCCGAATACAATTGCGATGAGTAAGAGCTTGGGAACAAGGAGAATGTGAAACGGAAAAAGGCGAAACTCCGGCCAAAGAGCATAACTCCAAAAGACACAATGCAAGAGCAAGAGAATTCCAGAGACCGGTGCCCAGTAGTTTTGTTTTCTCAGAACCACAAAAAGCAGAGCACTAGGAAAAAGCTCAGCGAGGAAAACGTACGGTAGGAGAACTTGCCATTTGGATGGGGGGCCATCCCAGGGAGCAAAGTGTGTTATCGCAAGGCAGATTGGAGGGAATGCAATGACTGCGAAGGTGCTGGCGGAACGTGCGATGACTCGCCGAAGGGCTTGATCATTGAGCATCTGCAGAATGGAAAAAAGAAAAAAGGCGACCGCGACGACCGAAATGAACAGCAACAATTCCGAGCCTATGTAGGCGGGACTGGAATGGACATTTCGAGACATGGTGTCGACAGAAACCATGGGAGGGGTTCGGATGTGGAAGAAATCGTCCATGCGGACCGAAGCCTTTCGAACTTGATAAGCCAAATTGCTGTCGTAGTTCTGACTGGCATAAGAAGACACTGTGAAACCACAAGTTGCGGCCATGCTTAGGCAGGCGAGGAAATCGCACAGGCGGCTGGAGATCGTTAGTTTCATGTCCGGCACGATTGCAGGCTAGCTGACCGAGTTTGACTGTCACGCACGACGAGTATCGTAGCGTTTTCGCGTGATCATTCTAGTAATCGTTCCCGGCCAGATGTCTTAAAAGCCCAGTAAGAGTTAGACACCAAATGGGCTGTGTGGTTCCCAGAGGTGCCCTTGATAGCGAAAGTTGCCGCCAAAAAAGCGCCTAGAGCAGCGACCTTAGTTTTTGTTGCTCGAGATATTTTACGAGGTGGGCTACATCTTGGGCGCGGTTGCGGGGGACGATTAGTAGGGCGTCTGGAGTGTCGACTACGACCAGATCGTGGATGCCGATGGCGGCGATGAATTTTTTGGGGCTGTAGAGGAGATTGCCGTGGGCGTCGATGGTGTGGCCGGGGCCGGTTAGCACGTTGGCGTTGGATTGTTTGGCAAGGAGTTCGTAGACCGCGGCCCAGGAGCCGATGTCGCTCCAGCCTACTCCGGCAGGGATTACGAAGACTTGGGACGTTGATTCGTTGGGTGCAGCTCCCGCATTTGAGGGCGTGAGCTTATTGCCGGGCTGAAGCCCGGCCCCTACAGGCTTGGTGGCGGGTTCCAGAATCGCGTAGTCGACCGAAATGTTTTCTAGTTTGGGATAGATGGCGCGGAGTTTGCGTTGGTACCCGGATTTGCCGATTAGCGTGGCGAGGGATTCCAGAGCGGCGTGCGTTTTCGGCAGATAAGTTTTCAAGTTTTCCAGAAAAGTGGAAACGCGCCAGAAAAACATGCCGGCATTCCAAAGATAGTTTCCAGCGGAAACATATTGTTTGGCGATTGCGAGAGTGGGCTTTTCGGCGAAGCGGCTTACCGGATAGACGGAAAATTTTGCGGACGGGCTTGGCTGGCGGATTTGTTCGACATAGCCGAACCCAGTCTCCGGCCCGGTGGGCGGAATGCCCAGCACGACCATGCGGCCTTTTTCTTTGGCAGTGTTGAGCGCTGCCGCGACGATCTGGCGATAGCGGCCCGGCTCCGCGATGTAATGATCGGCAGGAAGCACGGCGAGCAGGGCATCGCCTTTCGCGGCGTGTCTGGCATGTATCGCAGCGAGGGCTATGGCGGCTGCGGTGTTGCGTCCAATGGGCTCGGTTAAAAGGCGTTTGCGCGCGGCTGCGGGAAGTTGTTTACGCACGGCGACGGCTTGCTCGGCGTTGGTGACCGTCCAGATGCAGTCGACAGGAATCAGCGGAAGCAAGCGGGCAACGGTTTGCTCCAGCATGGTTTTTTCGCCGACGATATTCAGAAGCTGTTTGGGAGTGCGGGTGCGGCTGCGCGGCCAAAAGCGGGTGCCGCGGCCTCCAGCAAGAATCACAGCGTGAGTGGTGAGTTTTTCGGTCGGCATAGCTGCAGGCAAATCTTACCCGAATGTGACGCTGGAGACTTGCTCGTCTGAAAATCCGATGCGATACAAGAATTGGCGAGTGTTGGGCAACT
>DASXMB010000023.1:0-30731 GCA_036495905.1 Candidatus Acidiferrum sp. | reverse complement strand
CTTCTTCGGAATAGGTAAGCTGCGCAACAATCGGCATGCCGGAGAAAGAGCGAATGGCGTCAATGGCCAGAATGATTTCCTCGATGTAAGAAAAGGTTTCCAGGATATAGAGGTCGACGCCGCGTTCTTCCAGCGCGAGCGCTTGTTCGCGAAAGATGCCAAGGATTTCGTCTGGCTCAGGGTGCCGCGCTTGCACACCGATGCCCAGCGGGCCGATGGAGCCGGCGATCAGCACTTCGCGTGTGGCGGAATCGCGCGCTTCGCGAGCGATCTTGACGCCGCGGCCGTTGAGCTTCTGCACTTCGTCAGCGAGGCCGAGCGGCTCGAGCTTGAAGCGATTGGCGCCGAATGTGTTGGTCTCGATGATCTGCGCGCCGGCCTCGATGTAAGCCTGATGGACGCGAAACACAGCTTCGGGTTCGGTAGAATTCAGCTCGTCGAAGCAGCGCTGCGTGCCCACCGCTTCGTGCAGCATCGAGCCCATCGCGCCATCGGCAATGAGGATGCTGTCTTTGATGCGGTCATTGAAATCCTGAATCTTCAAAGCTGGATTTTCCTGTTCATAGAAGATGCGCGGAGCGTCTTCAGCGCTTGGTTTCCATGAGACTGGCGACGGTGCTCATTAGATCGTACTTGGTTAGGATCTCGAAACGGGTGTCGCCCATTTCCACGAAGACGGCGGGGTTTTCGTGGCTCAGGATATAGGTGACGCGCTCGACTGGCGCGGTGCGCGGCACTTGCGGAAGCGGTTTGCTCATCACTTCGCGGACGACGAGCTTGCGAAGATCCTTGCCTTGCAGCGCCATGGTGAGGATCTGGTCTTCGTAAATCGTGCCGATAGGAATATTTTCCTCGAAGACGGGGATTTGCGAAATGTCCTGCTCCTGCATGGTTTTGAGCGCGTGGAAGACGGTCTGATACGGCCGCGCGATGACCAGTTCGCGGACCTTGCCGCTTTGGTGCTTGGCGTTCACCACTTCGCCGGCGGTGATTTTCACCGCGGCTTCCACGTAGCCCCGTTCGCGCATCCATTCGTCGTTGTAAACCTTGCTCAGGTAGCGCATTCCCGTATCCGGCAAGAACGCCACCACGAACGCATCGGGGCCGAGTCCTTTGGCAACCTGCAGCGTTGCGGAGATGCAGCCGCCGCCGGAGCCTCCGGTGAACAGGCCTTCCATTTTCACGAGGCGGCGCGCGACCACGAAACACTCTTCGTCATTGACCTGGATCACATCGTCCACAATTTTCAGGTCCATGGTGGTCGGAAAGAAATCTTCGCCGATGCCTTCGACTACGTACGTTTTGGCCTTCACCGTTTCGCCGCGCTTGACGAAGTCGTAGTAGAGCGAGCCGTAGGGATCCACGCCGATAATCTGGATTTTTGGATTTTTTTCCTTCAGATATTTTCCGACGCCGCTGATCGTGCCGCCGGTGCCCATGCCGCAAACGAAATGGGTGATTTTGCCTTCGCTGTCTTCCCAGATTTCCGGGCCGGTGGTGAGGTAGTGCGCCTCGGGATTCATGGGATTTGCGTACTGATTGGGATAGTAGGAATTGGGAATTTCGCGCGCGAGCTTCTTCGCCACGGAATAATAGCTGCGCGGGTCTTCTGGCTCGACAGCCGTTGGGCAAACGATCACTTCCGCGCCGAGGGCCTTGAGCAAATCCACTTTTTCCTTGGACTGTTTGTCTGTAATGGTGAAAACCATTTTGTAGCCGCGCACGGCCGCCACGAGCGCGAGACCCATGCCTGTGTTTCCGGAAGTGCCTTCGATGATGGTTCCGCCGGGCTTGAGCAAGCCCTTTTTCTCGGCGTCATCAATCATGGTGATGCCGATGCGGTCTTTCACCGAGCCGCCGGGATTGATGTAGTCAGCCTTGACATAAATCTGCGGCTTCAGCCCCTGATTGATGCGATTGAGGCGCACCAGCGGGGTACGGCCGACCGCTTCCAGAATGTTGTTACATTTCATGTGCTTAGATGAGCCCAGTAATCCCGGGAACGCCAACTCTGCCCCATCCCGCTGGTTCAGCGCGATGAATCTACCGACTGGCGTTCTTTCCGCGCGACAAGCGCGCGCGGCCGCTGTGCCATAATTTGAACAGTCTAGCATGCGCTTGCGCGGCGACGTAGCCGGGCGCGACGAAGGAGACAGCGTGGGTCGTCAGAATATTTCGAGTGTGGCGCCGTGGGAGCCGGTTGTGGGGTACTCGCGGGCGGTGCGGGTGGGGAATACGATCAGCGTGTCTGGAACGACGGCGACCGGGGCGGACGGAAAGATTGTCGGCGTGGGCGATGTGTATGCGCAAACGGTGCAGGTGATTAAAAATATTGAGACGGCGCTTAATGCGGCGGGGGCGGGATTGCGGGATGTGGTGCGGACGCGGATGTTTGTGACGAATATCGCGGACTGGGAAAAAGTGGGGCGGGCGCATGGAGAGTTTTTTGGAGCGGTGCGGCCGGCTACGAGCATGGTGGAGGTGAGTAAGTTGATTTCGCCGGAGATGCTGGTGGAGATGGAGGCGGATGCGATTTTGGAGAGGTGGTGACGGGGGAGCCTCACGTTGAAATTGTGGGCACGCTGTCAGTTTAAAAGTGCCAATCGGGAGATTCATCCTTCCAAAAGCGCGGGATGCAGAAACGTTTGGCGTGCCCGGGAAAGGCCTCCCGCGAAACCCGCGGGAGGAAAAGACAACTGGCTTTCCAGGGAATTACCAGCGGGCGCGGACGCGGTATTTGAGGACGGCGGTGCCGTTTTTTTCTACGGGAACTTTGAATTGGGCGGCGAAGGCGGCGGTTTTTTTGGCTTCGTAGGTGGATGAGAGCATTTCCCAGTCGCCACCGATGGGTTCGTTGACTTCGACGGTGATGGGTAGGTCTTTGTGGTTCCGCAGGGTAATTTCAAATTCCATTTCCAAAGTGTGATTATCGATGCGTTTGTAGTCGGTCTGTTTGCGTTCTTCGACGACATCAAAAGCGTTGCCGATGTGAACGGTGATGGTTTCATCTTTCGGGGTGTGTTCGATGTGGTCTTCGCCGACGAAAAGGACGCCGCCTTTGGAATCTTGCTGGTACACGCGAACGTTTCCAGCGGGAAGAGGCATGCCGAGGCCGGCTTTTTGTTCATTCTTGAATTTGTAGAAGACCATGACGGGGTCTTTTACGGGCGAGCCGGGACTGGTTTGCGTGTGGTAGTAATAATTCTGTCCGTTGACGACGAAAACTTTTTCGACGGGAACTCCACTGCCCTGAAGCAGGCTGATTTGCTTGGTTTCTTTGTCTTCGACGGAAGTACAGCGGCCGAGGGAATAGAGATGATATTCGGAAAAGTTTTCCTGCTGGAATTGCGGAGCGGCTTTGTCCACTGCTGCCATCGATTCGACGCGGAGCATCATGCCGGCGTTGGCGGAACGCACCCGGTTTAGATCGCCGGCGACGAGTTGCAGCCGGGCATTGTGAAAACCGGTGCCGCTATTATTGGTGATGGTGACCCAGCCATCGAGGTCGGCAGCTTTTTCTTCGCGGCTGACAGTGAGAACGTAGTCAGCGTTCCAGGAGAGATTGTTGGCGAGATAAGAGGTTTCGATCTGCTGGTGGCGAGCGCCGGAATTTTCCAAAGACATTAGGAGAGTGGGACGGTCGTAGAGGTTCGCGGGAACTTCCGGAAAGCGGAAACTTTGCACCGGCAGATTGGTGACGATGTCGTCGCCAACTTTCCAGACGTAGCCACTGTTGTCGGCGAGAAGAGTGGCTTTGAACGGACCGTTGAAGGTGCCGCCTTTTTCACTGAAATTGCCATAGACGGTGACTTCTTTGCCGACGTATTTGTGGAGGAGCTTGGCAGGCTCGAGGAGATCGTATTCGTAATTTTGCTCGAGGACGCTGAGTTTGGCGGGGTCATTGAGCGAGCGGAAATGAACAGTGGCGGGATTGACGGTAGCAGCGATGTCCATAAATTTGAGGCGGAAGGGGCCGGTGGGAATGGTAAGGTCGCGAACATCGCGGATCAGGGCGATATTGGAATTGTAGACAGTGACGGAGAGGTCGGTTTGGTCGGCGAGGCTGGTGGATTGGTCGGCGACTTTTTCCTGAGCGCGTTCTTGATTGCGGGCGGCGGCGTAAACTTTTTTGCCGTAAGCAGCGAAACAGATGGCTGCGGCGGCAACGCATAGCGTTAGCGCGGCGACGGTGGCGATTAAGGAAGACTTGCGATGGAGTTTGTGGGGCTGAGTCATTTTGTGGACCTCGTATGAGTTTGCTTACTGGATTAGAACGGAGCTCGGGCGATTTCTTGCAGCCGAAAGACGGCTAAAAAATTAGGGGTTGGCAATTAATTTCCAGGTGCGGCCGCCGTCGGTGGTTTTGTAGCTTTGGCGTTGCGGCGCGGAGGTTATGGTGGCTTGCCGGGAATCGACGGCGAAGACGGAATTGAAGTCCGCGACGATGGGCGGCTGGATTTTTTGCCAGTGATCGCCGCCGTCGGTGGTGAGCAGGATGCTGCCCGCTGCGCCAACGATCCAGCAAGTTTTTTCCGAGGGCGCGGAACCGGCGAGCAGATTTGTGATTACTCCGCTGGATTGAATTTTCCAGGTCGCTCCGGAGTCCGTGGAGCGTTCGAGAATGCCGGCTGGTCCTGCGCGCCAGAGGATGATGCCGCCGGGAGCTGCAACGAGTGAGGTGTTGGAGGAAGCAACGTTGGCCAGGATCGTGCCGCCCATTGCGCCATTGACGACGAGATTTTGCGGTGGCGCCGGGGAAGCCTTGGCAACACCGGCGGATTCCGCGGTGACTTCAACGGTTTCGGTGGTATCGCGTGGAGACTTGGGAAGGGCTTGCGGCTGGGCCAGGGCGAGAGAGCTGGCGTGTTTCGATTTGTCTTCTTGTTCTTTTTTCAGGGATGGAGCGGACACCAAATCGCTGGCGGGGGAATTGATCCGGTCGCGGGCGAACTGATCCTTTTGGCCGGTGGCGGCTGTGCCGTCTAATTGTTTGCGAGCGGTGGCGCTTGAGTCGGCTGAAAAGTCGTGAGTGGCAAGGCCGGCGGCAGCCTGCGTGTCTCGTCTTTTTTCATTAGTGGCGCGGCTAATGGAGTCATTCGCGGCAGGGGGTCGGCTGGATTTTTGTGGTGGCGCAGCGCTGCGAGTGGCGTCGGGCGCGGAAACTTTTGGCTGTGATTGCTCTGAGGAAGAGGTGGGCGCAGGAGGCGGAGACGGAGGACGATTTTCGGCTATTTCCACGGGCGCTGTTGTGGATTTGGCAGAGGGTTTGTTGTGAAGGGCGATGTAAACGAAGAGGCCAGCCGCGAGAGCGGCTGCGGGAAGGACCCAGCGCGAGGGATGAAAACGCGGCTGGCGGCGGATTTCTTGCGGCTTGGATTGCACGTTGGACTGCGGAACGGCTTTGGGTGCGGATCCCGATGCCGCTTGTGGTGCGGCGGGCGCGGCCACGGCGGGAACGACGTGGAGATTTTTTTCGTCGAGGATGTCGACGGGAAGATCGTCGGTGGCTTCGAGTT
Source organism: Candidatus Acidiferrum sp. (assembly GCA_036495905.1). Classification (GTDB taxonomy): domain Bacteria; phylum Acidobacteriota; class Terriglobia; order Acidiferrales; family UBA7541; genus Acidiferrum. The sequence goes on along the minus strand of DASXMB010000023.1, from coordinate 25,215 downwards.
CGGCGAGAATTTGCACGCAGCGTTGGCACCCGGGGAGATGCCGCTTCCAGAAGATCATTTCTTCGGGGGAGAGCAGGCGCTCGTGGTAGGCGGCGAGAGTTTCGGCGTCCGGGCAATCTGGAGATGTGGCGGAGTCCGCAGAGGGATTTTGCGCGCGAAGATGGCGGGCGAGCGTTTTTTCGAAGTTTCGGTCGCGGTCGTCAGACGCCATGGTGGGCTCCTTTCTTAGAACGCTGCCGAAGGGCAGTCTTGCACGCGGTAATCATGGTTCCTGCCTTTCGGCTGGCGGGGTTTGCGGATTGCGGCCGGGGAATAATTTTTCGAAATCGAAAGTGGCGTCGGTGGAGGCGACCTCAGTGGCGTAATCGAGGCAGAGAGAAATTTCGGCATCGCTGAGGCCGGGTTGCGCGGAGAGTCCGTCGGTGGCGGGATGGCCAGCGCGCAGGACGGCTTCGACATTCTGGCGGAGGTCGCGGCGGGTGCGATCGAGATTACGAGAGACGCTGGATTCGTGTTCGCTGAGGTGGCAACCAATTTCGGCGAGAGTGTGGTCTGCGGCGTAGTAGAGGCGGAGGCGTTCGCGGTCGCGCGGGGGCAACTGTGCCAGGCAGGCCTCGAGGGCGCGGGTGAAAAGAGAGAGATAGCGCTGGCGGTGGGGGTCGAGGGCGGGCTGGGAGCTCTGGCTGGGCGACGCGGCGGAATGGTGGGGGGCGGGCGAATCGGAGTCGGCGTCAGCGTTCAGCTCGGTGAAGCGGCGGGAGGCGCGGATGGCGTCAATGTGGCGCTGGGCGAGGACGGCGCGGAGCCAGGTTTTGAGAGAGCTGCGGCCATGAAAGTACCTAAACAAAGAGGAGGAGGAGCGGTCGCCGTCGCGGAGGCCGTAGAGGTCGGCGAAGAGGGAATCGGCCAGGTCGCAAGCTTCGGGGGAGGATGAGGAGCGGCGGAGGACTGCGGCGGCAGCGGCGCGAAGGTAGTTGCGGTAGGCGGCGACGAAATGGTCCCAGGCAGCGGGAAGAGCGTGGGAGCAGGCGGTGGCCAGGGCGAAATCCTGAAGATGAAGAGCGCCGAGGAATTCTTCGAGTTGCGGCGGGGAAGGCGCGGCAGTGGGAAAGCGTTTGCCAGCGCTGCGTTCGAGCGCAGAACGGAACTGCGGGAGGGTGAGGTTCCACTCGGAAGCGTGTGATTCTGCAAAGAGTTGCGCGACAAGTGCGGACTGGGCGGCAAGAATTGTCGAGGCAGGGGGACTGCCGGCGCCGTCGCGATTATTGTCTGGATTTCGGTGCATAGCCCTTGCCACCCTATGACCCCTCACAGGCATCATAGAACATACCCCTCACCGGGGGTAAGGTGTGTGGAAACAGACCTGCGAGTTGGACGGTTTGGAGTTAGACGATGCCGGGAAGTGCGTGTATGCTAACGAGAAGTTGCGAGGCCCAACCCGCAACTTGAAATGCTTCCCGGGGTTGCTAACGGCAAACCGGATTTTTGTTCGCAGGAGCATTGGCAACTTGGCGACGCTGGTACGAAAGTCCTATAAGGCTGCCCCAGCCCCATCAGTACTCTAGTTTGGTTCGAACGCACGTACTGATCCTTAGCCAGCAGACACAGGGTTAGCGGGATTTGCGCAGCCTGTGTTACGGACAAGAATCCTATTCGAGGCGGGACGCGGAAATGAATACGATGCTTGCAGATTCACCAACGACGACGCACCGGCTGGGTGTGGGGTTCGATGCCGACCGGGGCCGTCCAAGAGATGCCGAAGCGTGGCAAAGGGCTATTGGCACGAAAAAGGTGGGAGCGCGGCTGGCGATGCTGCCGGAAGGCGAGTCGCGGATAGGCCGGATCGGCGCAAGCGCCGTGGTGCAGGGCTTGATCGTGCTGTTCTTCCTGGCGATACCTTTGTTCTTTCCGGAGAGATTGAAGACGGCTTTGAATATGACGCCCATTACGCTGGCGTCACCGGTTACGGAGATTCCGATTGCGCCTCCCCCGCCAAAGGTGAGAGCGAAACCGACCCCCGCGCCGCCGAAACCGGAAGTTGTGGAACCGGTGAAATTGAGTCCGAAGCAGCCGCATATTTTTCTGCAGCCGAAAGTAGTGCTGCCCAAAGTGGAAAAGGTCGAGGCGAAGGCTCCAGTGCTGACTCCAGTTTTGGAAGCGGCGAAGATAGATACGACCTCGAATCAGCCGAAGAGACCTAAGGAAGATGTGAAGGTGAATAATTTGAACACCGGAAGCGCGGCTCCCGCGACGGTGAATCTGCCGGTGGCGAAAGTGCAGACCGGCGGCTTTGGAGATCCGAACGGACTGCCGGGTAAGGGCGATCCTAATAAGACGACGAATGTGGCGCGGCAAGGACTTCCTGCGTTGCCGGGCGGCCCGGGTTACGGAAACGGAACGGGCGGCGATAAAGGCGTGCGCGGAACGGTGGCGAGCACCGGGTTCGGAAATGGGACGGCGAATCCTCCTCCGGGCGGCGGCAAGCGTGGCACGGTGCAGAACACGGGATTCGCGGATCAAACCGTGGCGGAAGCTCCGAAGAAAAAAGCGGCGTCGGGAGATGCGCCGACTACTTCTGTTGACATCCTGGACAAGCCGCGACCGGAATATACGGCGGAAGGGCGTAGTCTAAGGTTGGAGGGCGACGTCGTTCTGGAGCTGACGTTTATGGCGAACGGAGCGGTGCAAGTGAATCACGTTGTCAGCGGGCTGGGGCATGGGCTCGATGAGGCAGCGGTTCGCGCCGCCCAACAAATAAAATTCAAACCGGCAAAGCGCGACGGCCAAGCCGTCGATTTTCCGGCACGCGTGCGGATTGAATTCCGCATGGCCTACTGAGGGGGAGTAAGAAAATGCGAAGTCTAGCAACAAGTATTCTGGCGCTTGCGTTGAGCGGGTTGGGAGCGATGGCCGCCGCAGCGGCTCCCGCGCCAGCAGCGCCGCCGCAGCAAGGGCCCCGCACGATGGAAGAAGTGATCGACCGCGTGATCGCCAACGAAAACCGTCTGAATCAGGATATGCGGAAATATACGCCGCTGGTGGAGACGTACATTCAGAACCTGAAACCAGACAAGGACCTCGGATATATTCCGGCGGGTGACAAGTATTTTCTGGGACGCGCGGATCTTTCCAAGGGCGTGAACCTGATTTCCCTGACGGATACCAACGGCAAAGGCAAAAAGATTTTTACCGGCATCGGAAACTTTTTTTCGTTCGCGATGCAGTATCTGCCGGACGGCTTTTTGCAGATGATTTTTATCGATACTTCCGCCTTCGACAAGGACCATTACAAATTTGATTATGTGAAGCGCGAATTTTTGGGCGAAGTGCGCTGCCTGGTGTTTGATGTGACGCCGAAAGATAAGTCTGGCAAGGGCCGCTTTCTGGGACGCATCTGGGTGGAGGATCAGGATTACCACGTGGTGCGGTTTAACGGCGCATACGGCGGCAACGGACATTCCAGCTGGTATTTCCATTTCGATAGCTGGCGGACGAACGTGCAGCCAGGAATGTGGATGCCGTCGTTTGTTTACAGCGAAGAAAAAGATTTGCACTATGCGATGACGAAGAAGCTGGACTTCAAGGCGCAGACGCGCTTGTGGGGCTATAACCTTGGCCACGCGGCACAAGAACAAGAGTTGGGCAAGATCCTGGTGGAAACGCCGGTGCAGGACGACACGAAGACGTCGAATGATTTGACGCCGGTGCAGGCGCAGCGTTCGTGGGATCGCCAGGCGGAAGATAACGTTGCGGATCGTTTGCAGCGAATTGGATTGATTGCGCCGAAGGGTGAAGTCGACAAAGTGCTGGAAACGGTGGTCAACAACCTGGAAGTGACCAACAATCTGGATATCGAGCCGGACGTGCGCTGCCGCGTGTTGATGACGACGACGCTGGAATCTTTCACGCTGGGGCACACGATTGTTTTGAGCCGCGGATTGATCGACGTGCTGCCGGACGAGGCCAGTTTGGGCGCGGTGATCGCGCACGAGTTGAGCCACGTGGTGCTGGGTCATCGCATGGATTCTACCTTCGCGTTTTTCGATCAGTTGCTGATCGACGATAAGGACACCTTCCGGCACTTCGGTTTTGCGCGCACGCCGGATGAAGAAGCGGCAGCAAGCCAGAAAGCCATCGTGCTGCTGAACAATTCTCCTTACAAGAATCAGCTGGGCAATGCCGGATTGTTTTTGACGGCACTGCAAACGCGGCAGAAAGAAATTCCGAACTTGATCAGCCCGCACCTGGGCAACCGGGTTCCGGTGATCGCGGACTTAAAGTCGACGACACCCGTGGATCAGAAGCAGAATCCGCAATTGATTGCGGCGCTGCCGATCGGCGGACGCGTGAAACTCGATCCGTGGTCCGACAAGCTGGACTTGATCAAGAGCAAGCCAATTGGGGCGGTTGCCGAGCGGGAAAAGATGCCCTTTGAGGTGACGCCATTTATGCCTTATTTGACGCGCTATGGGAGCGACGGATCAAAACCGGTGAATGCCAGCGCGACGGATCCAAAGTCGCCTAATGCGGCGGCGGCTAGCGGGGAACCGCCGGCAATATCCGATCCGGCCAAGCCACAGTAAAAGAAAATTACGCCACGAAATGTTCGGCTCGATGGACGCAAGTTCATCGAGCCGATTTCTTTTGGGGTCGCGGCAAAACCAAAAACGTCAAGTGAAAACGGCGGCTAGGTTTTGGGACTCGGCGCCACCAATTATTTCGAGAGGGCGCGGATCAGCTTGTAATTGAAATCGGTGCCTTCGTCGAAATCGGTGGTGCGGAGGCGCTCGTCTTGTCCATGGGCGCGGCGATTGTCGAGGTCCAGGAAGACGCCAGAGATGCCGTAGGTTGGGATGCCAGCAGTGCGCAGGAAGCGTCCGTCTGATGCGCCGGTATCCATCACCGGCATGATTGGAAGAGCGCCCCATTGCGCTTTTGCAGCCGATTCCACAGCGCGCATCACGTCTGGCCGCAGCGGCGAGGGTGGCACGCGCTCGGGCAGCACCACGTTTCCATCGGCGTCGCGCTGCTCGACGAAGGTGACGCGGATTTGCGGATCGGCTACAACTCTTTCCAGCGTTTGCTTGATTTTGTTGGGGTCCTGACCTGGCAGGATTCTGCAATTCACATTGGCGCGAGCGGTTTGCGGCAGCGCGTTGGGCGCATGACCGCCGGAAAGCATCGTAGCGACGCAGGTGGTTCTGAGAATAGCGTTGTAGAAGGGGTTGGTGGAAAGACGAGCGAGCGCGGCAGGGTCGGGAGGACTCTTGGCGGCAGCAGCCATGTCGGCGGCGTAGCTGCCGCCTTCGATGGCGGCGCTTTTTTCGAGCATGGAGCGCGTGATCTCGTTTTGCTCGACAGGAAATTTGAAATCGGCAAGGCGCACCAGGCCTTTTGACAATTGATAAATCGCGTTATCTGGTGTTGGCCGGGAACTGTGACCGCCGGGATTTTTCGTTTCGAGCTGAAAATCTACGTAGACTTTTTCGCTGGCCTGGACGGCGCCATAAATCTTTCTGCCTTTGTTGCTCATGAAGTCGCCGCCATCGAGGTTCACGCAGTATTCGGCGTCTATCCAATCGCGATGGTGGCGCAGCAGCCATTCGACTCCGTTGAAGTTCCCGCCTTCTTCGTCGGCTGTGAGGGCGAGGATAAGATCGCGATCGGGAGTCCAGTTTTCTTTTTTCAGGCGCATGAAGTTGGCGACCAGGATGGCGGCGCCGTCCTTGATGTCGACCGTGCCGCGACCGTAGAAGTAGCCGTCTTTCTCGATGAATTGAAACGGATCGGTGGTCCAGTCTTCGCGACGCGCTTCGACGACGTCCAGATGCGCCAGGAACAAAACCGGTTTGCGCGGGCCGGTGCCGTGCAGGCGAACCACGAGATTTTTCTTGCGGTCGTTGGGTCCGTCGACGATCACGTCTTTAGGATCGAACCCGGCAGAGAGCAAACGCTTGGCCATGGCTTCGGCTGCGGTGGTTACGTTGCCGACGGAATCGGTGGTATTGATCTCAACGAGCTGCTTGAAAATACCGCGAGCGAGATCGTTACCGTGATCCTGCGACCGCGAATTCGCGTCGCCTGGAAACAGGAATGCGAGCGCGGCCACGGAAAGCCAAATCAGTTGGCGAGGCATTATTCCTCCAAAAATACTAAGAGCTTTCATCGTCCGGCGGCACATCGCCTAGCCGTTGCTGTCTTAAAGCAAAAGCCCGGCGCAGACACTCTGAAACATACGAAAGCGGCAGAAACAAGAAAAACAGTCCCATGCCAGGATCGAAGAAGCACAGAACCAGCGCCATGAAGAAAGCGACACCGACCGGCGTCGACTTCATCACTCGTTTTGCGAAAGTGGCGTTAACGAATTTTGCGACTTCTATCGGCCACTTGAAAATCCAATACAAAGAATAAACCGGAATGAAGTGATACCCGACTGCTTTCGCGGGAGAAATCGGATGTTGCCAACCCGGGACGCGGGCGAGCGCGGCGTGATAGCGATGAATGCAGGCCAGCCAATACACGCTGCCGACGAAGTTGACCAGGAACAGATAGAGCGGCGGACCCATCGTTCCTTGCGCCAACTCCGGATGCAAAGCGAGCGCAACATGTTCCGCGACCACGGTGGCGACGCCCAGCAAATAACCAATCCATAGCTTGGGAAGCTGCGGTAGCTCAAGCGAGGAAGCTGCCGCATCGGGCCCAGATGCGCCGCCCGGGTTCATGCTGCGTTGTAGAAAAACATTTCATCGAGCGTAACGTTGCGCTGCTGCGGCGTCAAACGGTTGCCGCTTGGCGCGGCGACAGGTGTCCAGAAAAAAATGCTAGTAATTAACAGTGAATCGCCGACGTCGCAAGAATGCCGGACCGCTCGAACGAGCGATATCATTGAATACGGTTCTGTTAGGCAAAATTAGATCAAGGCGCTGTAAAATGATGCGAATATTTCTGCTAATGTTTTTCCTTGGGCTCGCGCCGTCAACTCGAGGCACTGCGGATGACGCTGAAGTCCGGGGCGGAAAAATTCTGTTCAACGAGCAAGGTAGTTTGTATGTCATCGACGTCGATGGCGCGAACCGCAGAAAACTCGCGGACAACACCCGCATAGCAGCGCTGTCCCCAGATGGAAAACTTGCTGCGTACGCCGACAAAGACTCCGTCCGGGTTGTCCCGGTGTGCGGCGGAGAATCCAGTTTTTTGGCCAGTATCAGCGACGGGCGCGTCGACGCGGTGGAGTGGTCTCCCGATCAGAAAATCGTGGCTTACGCCGTGCTCGTGCCGAACAAGAGTCACGATCTTTTCGTGGTGCCCTATTCCGTTACCGGCGCCGGCGGTGCGCCGCGCAATATGGGCCATTGGTATGGCGGCATCAGTTTTTCTCCGAATGGAAAGTTCATCCTGGAAGGAGCCATGAATAGCGCGAACGGCGGTACGCAAGGCAGCCTGGAAACGATTAATGTGGAAACCGGCAAACGCGAAAAGCTATTCGTGACCAGTGAAATGATCGCGCAAGCCGAGTATTCGCCAGATGGCTCGTACATCGCATTCATGATGACCGCCCTAGGCCAAGAGACCGGCGCCGACGATGACGAACCGGACTGCGCAGGACCGGAAAGCGACCTTTGGATCTTGGCAAAGGGTTCCGCGAAGCCTGTAAAAATAATCGACAATGTTTTCGAGTTTCGGCTTTCGCCGGATGGAAATTTTGTGGCGATCGGCACCGGCACGCAGGATTGTGGTTATCCGCCAGGGGATGGCGCGGTTTTTGTGAGCTCTATCGACGCGCAGGTTCAGTTCAAGCTTTCGCGGGAAGCTCCTTCGATGCAACCGAGATTTTCTCCAGATGGGAAGAGCGTGATATTCGTCGACTTCAATGCATCTCAATTGATGATTGGGGATCTGGCAACCCGGACGCTGTCTCCGATGAGCGGCTCTAGCGTGCAGGGCTACCGGAAATTGTACGATTGGAAATGAGCCGCCGGTTGCGGCGTTTTTGCTACCGGTGAAGCCTCAGGCGTTCCTCCCGCGCTTTTCTTGCATGGCTGGAACAACCTTACATAAACTGTTGGACGTTACGGTCCGAAGCAGCGGAGGAATCCATGAACATCATCCAGCATCGCTTGTTTTCGATTGCCATTGGCGCAGCGCTATTTTTGGGCGGCGTGGGGATCGGCACGTGGCAAGCTCGCAGTGTCGCGGCGCAAAACAAATTTGGGCAGCCAAAGACGGTCATTCACGTGGTGGTCTATAAGTTTAAGAACACGGCTTCTGAGGACGACAAAGCGCAGGTGATAAACGGAATCAAGGGGCTGGCGGCGCGAATTCCGGGAATCAAAAATATTTGGCTGAAGACGCAGCGCAATCAGGTTCGCGAATACGACGGTGTGTACGCGATTGAGTTTGCGAATCCAGAGGCTGCCGCGGACTACGCGGAAAGTCCGAAACACGATGTGTGGCGAAAGAAGTGGGAAGATTTGCGCGAGAATAGCCTTTCGTTTCAGGTGTCTAATCCTTAGACGGTCTCAGCGGCAAAGTTAATTTTCGCGAACGATTCCGAAGCGGCGGCGCAATATGGCGTCGAGAGCGTTATCGGTGAGCAGGCGTTTGCACCATTTCACCAGAGTGGCGAGCGGAGTAACGCCGTAGCGCGGTTTGGGATGCGCGGCTTCGATAGCTTTGTGAATGATGCGGGCGCAATCTTCAGGAGTGGTTTTGGAGGCGGCGCGGCTGCTCTTGGCGCTGTTCCAAAATCGCGCGTAAAGCGCAGCGTACGGACCGCTCTTCACCTTTTCCAGATAAGGCTTCGACAAATCGGCCACGGCTTGCTGCATGCCGGTGACGATGTAACCCGGTTCAATCAACACCACGCCAATATTGAAGAGATAGAGTTCCAGCCGCAGCGCGTTACTGAGCCCCTCCAGTGCATGCTTGCTGCTGCTGTACGCGCCTTGCGTGGGCGGCGTAACCAAGCCGGATACGCTGCTCATCATCAAAATGCGGCCGCTGCGGCGTTCACGCATGTGCGGCAAAACCGCTTGCGTCACGCGGATGACTCCGAAAAAGTTGGTTTCGAATTGGTTGCGCCAGTCTTCCATGGTCAGGTCTTCGACGGTGGCCATGTAGCCGACGCCGGCGTTGTTGATGAGCACATCGATCGCGCCGAATTTGGCGAGAGCGGTCTGAACCGCTTGCCGGACGCTGGAATCGCTGCAGACATCCATCTCAACTGTTTCCAGCGAGAGATTTTTTTGCCGTGCGGAGGCATCCAGGTCCGCGCGTTTTTGTGCGGAGCGGCCAGCAGCGAAAACGTAATAGCCGCGCTCGGCGAGAAGAAGTGCCGCGGCTTTGCCCAAGCCATCCGTCGCACCGGTAATCAGGGCCACCTTTTGTGTGGTGTTGCGCTGAATCATTCTTCCCTCCAGAGTGCGAAAGCATTATCCTACTCCGGTTCTCGCGAGGCGGTGGACGCGCGATTTGAAACGGTGGACGCGAGCGGTGCGTCACACCACACAACAGACGTCAGTTCTCGTTCGTACAGACTCGTTAGATAAAAGGTGAGGCGAAATGACTATGCGGCTGCGACTTCGGCGCGAAATTATGTGCGCAAAAAAGGTGGAGCGAACGAAACTGAGATGGGTTGTGCCGGTGCTAGCGCTTGCCTTCGCCTCCGTCGCCGCTTTGGCCGCGCCGCTGGCCAGCGCCCAGACCGCGCAACAGAATGACGAAGAGTACACGAAGAAGATTCGCGAATACACCACGCAATCGTCTTTCAGTACAGAGATGGTGGATCATCTTCCCGCGTCTGCGACGGTGCCGACGCCGGCGAAAATTCTGGGACACATCGTTGGCGCGCCGGACGCGCTCACCTATTCGAAAGACATTTATCGCTACTACGACGAATTGGCCAAGGCCACGCCGCGAGTGAAAGTTTTTCGCGTGGGCAAGACGGAAGAAGGGCGCGACTTTTTGCTGATTGCGGTCAGCGACGAAGCGAACATCGCGCAGCTCGACAAATTTCGAGACATTACGGCGAAGCTGGCCGATCCACGAAAAATTACAGAAGCGGAAGCGCAGCAATTAATCGCGGTCGGCAAGCCGTTCTATTGGGCTTCGGGGTCGATCCATTCGCCGGAAACTGGATCGCCAGAGATGTTGATGGAGTTGGCCTACCGGCTGGCGGTGGAAGATACTCCGATGATCCAGAACATTCGCAAGAACGAAATATTTTTGATCACGCCGATCGTGGAAGTGGACGGCCACGATCGCGTCGTGGATTGGGCGAATTACCGCAAAGCGAATCCCGACAAGCCGCAACCGGATTTGGTGTATTGGGGGCATTATGTCCAGCACGATAACAATCGCGATTCGATCGCGATGGGACTGAAGCTTTCGCAAGTGATGATGAAGAATTTTTTCGACTGGCATCCGCAAGTGCTGCACGACCTGCACGAATCGGTTCCATATCTTTATATTTCGACCGGTACTGGTCCTTACAACGCCTGGCTGGACCCGATTGTGATCAGCGAATGGCAGAAGATGGCGTACAACGAAATCGAAAAGCTGACCGAGCGCGGTGTGATCGGCGTGTGGACCCACGGTTTTTACGATGGCTGGGCGCCGAATTACATGTTTTACACGGCGAACGGGCACAACTCGATTGGACGATTTTATGAAACGTTCGGCAATTTGTACCCGGAGACGCGGGAACGGACGCTGGGTCCGGCGCAAACTTCGCGCGAGTGGTTCCGGCCAAACCCTCCGCTGCCCAAGGTGAATTGGTCTTTGCGCAACAACATCAATATGCAGCAAAGCGGATTGCTGCTGGCGCTGGATTACACCGCGCAGCATGGACAGGAATTCTTGAGCAATTTTTATTTGAAGAGCAAACGTTCGGTAGCGAAGGCGGCGAACGAAGGACCGGCGGCTTGGGTAATTGTGAATGACGGACGCAGGCCGGCGCTGGCAGCGCAACTGGCAAATTTGCTGCAGAAGCAAGGGGCCGAGGTGCAGAAACTCGAGCAGGATTACGAAGCCAAGGTCAGTGCACCATCCGAAGTGAAGCCTGCCGCTCCCACCAATGCAGATGATAGGAATACTGCGGAACCGGCGAAAGACAAGGGCGCCGATAAGAAATCAGAATCCGCAAAAACGGTGAAGTTGCCGCTGGGCAGCTACATTATTCGCATGGATCAGCCGTACAGCCGCATGGTGGACATGTTGCTGGACACGCAGTATTACTCGACCACCGATCCGCGTCCTTATGACGATACTGGCTGGACGCTCGGCCCATTGCGCAACGTGAAAACCGTTCGCGTGACGGACATGGGTATTTTGAAAGTGCCCATGACGCTGATCGACGTTCCGGCGCGCGCTCCCGATTCTGGCGTGGCCGCGGCGCACGCGGTAAAAGGCAAATCTCCGGCCGTGAAGTGCTACGTGATTCAAGCGAACGCGGAGCCCAATCTGGCAGCGCTGCGATTCCGGCTGAAAGACGCGAAAATTTTTGCGGCGGAGGCGAGCTTCGATGCAGCAGACAGAAAATTTGCCGCCGGATCGTTTTTAATTCCAGTAGACGGCAATTCCGGCGACATCGAATCTAGATTGCAACAGGCCTCGAAAGACTTGGGGATCTCGGTGGTAAGCGCTCCGGTGGATGTGTCGGTTGCGCGGCACGAAGTCGCGGTTCCGCGGATCGCGCTGATGCATACCTGGACCAGCACGCAAAACGAAGGATGGTTTCGGCTGGGCCTCGAAGAAACCGGCGTTCCCTACACCTACATCGCGGACACGGTAGTACGCACGACGCCGAACCTGCGCGAAAAATTCGACGTGATTTTGTTTCCTCCAACATTTTCCGATCTCACGGAAATCCTGAATGGATTGCCGAAGCGCATTTTGCCGGATGGCACCGATGCCGGCCCGATCCCCTGGCAAAATTCGCCGACCACGCCGAACTGGGGCGGTATCGACGAAAGCCCGGACATTCGCGGAGGACTTGGCTTTGAAGGCGTGGCCAATATTAAAAAATTTGTGGACGAGGGAGGACTATTTATTCCCGTCGCTTCCAGCACGCATTTACCCGTGGACCTGGGACTCGTCGACACCGTAAGCATTACTCAGACGCGGCAACTACAGGTGCGCGGTGCGATCGTCCGCGCAAATGTGGAAGACGCGGCTAGCCCGATCGCCTACGGATATGACGACTCACTCGGCGTGTACTTTAATCAGGCCCCCGTGTTCCGCATTTCGCTGGCCGGCACTCGCGGAGGCGGCGATCAGGAAGGCGCGCGGCCCAGCGGGCGCGGAACATCCACTGATCCGGACGTGCCGCAAGGACGTCCTTACCTGGCGCCGGAAGCGCCGGAACATTTGAGCCGGGCGGAAAGAGAAGTGCGCATCGACCCGCAAGTTCGCGTGTTCGTCAGCGAATCGTTGCCGCCGGCATCGTTGTATCCTCGCGTGGTGCTGCGGTTTGCGGATGAAAAGGATCTGCACATCAGCGGCATGCTCGCAGGCGGTTCGGAATTAGCGGGTGCGCCGGCAGTGATTGACGTCCCGGTAGGACGCGGTCACATCGTGCTCTTCGCCAACAATCCGATGTGGCGCCAGGAAACGCAAGGCAGCTTCATGCTAGTTCTGAATGCCGCCATCAACTTTGATCACCTGAACGCCGGGCGAAAAGAGCCCGCAAACAAGCCTCACGCTGCCCCGGCAAAGTAAGACCTCGCTTTTGTGACGCGCGGTCGACTGGCGTCTGAGAAGCGTGCGTCTACTGCGGATGCGGAAGCTGCAGGTTGCTTTGTTTCTTAGCTCGCTTTTTTGCTGCCTACTTTCTCTCCGCTTTCTCGCTTTTTCGTGATTCAGTTTTGTAATGTACTTCTTATTTTCGTTGCTTCTTACTTCGTTAGTTCAAAAGTGCCGATCGGGAGATTCATCCCGCGAACACCGCGGGATGCAGAAGCGTTTGGCGCGCCCGCGAAAAACATTTTATTTTTTGCTCAAAGAGTTTTTACATAGGCGATTACATCGCGGATGGCGGTGGCGTCGATCACGTCTTTGAATGGGGGCATCAGGTCGTCGCCATTTTCGATCCAGGCGCGGAGCGAGTCGTCGGTGATTTTATTTTTGTTCACGGTGAAGGTGGAGCGTTTGCCGAGTCCTTTGAGACCGGGACCGATTTTCTTTTCGTTGCTGGTGGCGTAATGGCACATCGCGCATTTTTGCTCGAAGACTTCTTTGCCATGCGGAACGGAAGGTGCGGCTCCGCCGCCGGCGGATTTTTTGGCCGCAGGATTTTGCGCGGCAAGCGCGCCACCCACTGCCAGAGTCATAATTCCCAAAATGATCGAGGTCCTGTTCACAAATGCTCCTAACGTCGTCGTATTTGATGGTGGCCGGCTCTCTGAGCGTGTGGCCAGCTTTGTTGCGACGCAGTCCAGTGTACGTCGGCGGGGCCGGGCCGGGAAAGCCCTGGCGGACTGTCGGAAAGTCTGAAAGTTGGAAGGTCGGCAAGGGCCGTCGGAAAGTCGGAAGGTTGGAAGGTCGGCACGGACCGTCGGAAGGTCTGAAAGTTGGAAGGTCTGAAGGTTGGAAGGTCTGAAGACGGAAAAAGTGCAAGTTGCGAATTTCTTGCCCCACCCCACCCGGGCAAAATGTAAGGGTGTGATTCGGAAGGGGTTGCGGGTGGAGGGGTTTGTAAGTGATGGATTCTGCCGGAGTTAGGGGAGGGGTGTTTTGCGGGGGCAGTTTGTATGTTGTTGAAAGTGAAGGGGCGGGAATTTTGAAGGCGGCGGAGCGAGAGGGTGGCGCGGAGGGGTGAGAAGACGTCTCTGCGCGCATGGTGGGAGGATTATACCAGAATATTTAACTCTGTCAATAGTTAACTGAATAGTATTCGAATGGTTGTGCTTACCTCAGAAAATAAACGGGATAGTCGCGGACTTACGCACCCAAGTCAACCCCAGGACCCGGGTTCCCAAACCGAACCTTGGGCACCCTACGTGTTGTTTTGATTTTTGAGTGCGGGATCAATCTCGCTCGTTCGGTCGGCAGCAATTTCGGAAATTCGTTAAACCCGGGCCACCCGCCCCGCCTAGAGTTGGCCAGAAAATCTACCTAAAATGTTTTCATCGGTACTCGTGCCATGGACAGTGAAGACAATATGATCGTCGAGCGGAATTTCCGCAGTCCGGATCTGAACCAAGAATAACCACTCATTGGCTTTGGCGAAGCGTTGTCTCGCGATGGAAATTATCTTTATTGGTTTGAACTCCAAACCGTGTTTTGAAAAACATTCAAAGGACAAGGATTCCACAAGGCTCACGATTTGCTCGTTGAGCCGAGGCTTCCATGAATTACACACATGGGGCTTTGCCCATATCTCAACAGCTAAAACCTCCGGGAAATTGCTTACGAGTATTTTTGAACGATGAAATGATACTCCAGACTCTGTCTCGGTCCGCTCTAAGCCTTGAAACCAAGGAGAATTCATGGACCCTGTCAGAGAGATGCATTCATTCGCAACCTTAATTTCTTCTGAACTCATCGGTATCGCGCTCTGATACTCCTTGCGAGCATTCCTTGTTGTTAGCGCAAGATTAGGAAACGCTAGGCCTATCAGCAGAACCACTCCGGCTTGTCTCAGCAGTTTCATGCTTTGGATTATTGATTTATCGCCGGGCTACCGGAAAGAACGATACTGAGGAGAGTGTCGATCAAAGATGCGTGCTGATCAATAAGATCTATGAAACCAGGGTCGCCGAAAATGCGATTAAAAAGCTTGTCACGGTCTTCGGGACTAAGTCCAACGGATTGCTGAGTGAATTCATTTATTGCAATAGTCATGGCCTGATTAAGATTATACTCGGAGATCGCAATGTCAGGCACTATACCAGAGATATCGGTAAAGACACCTATGTTGGTGATATTGACTTGAAATCCTGAGTATGGATACACACCCGGATCCGTTATGTCATGGGGCAAATGAGTGCCACGCGCCGCTGAGCAACTGGAATCGGTGACGCAACTCCTTATGCCGTCAATCGTGTTCATTGTCGCAAAGTACAAATCTTCCGAAAATCCGTAGCTCGCGTTACCGTACATGTCGTGCGAGATAAACGTTCCGGGCGCGCCTGCAATGGCATCAAACTCGTCATTGCCTCCGCCAAATACCAGCCCGCTGTCGGCATAGAGACTCACGGGGGCCACTCGAAACATAGGGCTAATGTTTACGCTCTTTGAGCTTAAACCAGTCGGGTCAGTTAAGGCCGTCGGACTATTTCTCACGTAGGCGTAAAGATTCAAAGTTTGTGGGTCTCTAAGAATCACAGATGCGAGGCCCGACGGATCCGGTTTGGGCCAGCGACCCTGGATACCGTACTGTCGGCTTGGGAAGTCATACAATCCAGCAACAGTGTCCTGGCGCTGCCCTGTGAATGATTGATCGGTGGAACCCGAAACGGCATAAGCTTCCCCAAACGGGGCGTAGGCAGAGCCAAAGGTGACCGCTCGAGTTGGACTCGATCCGAGCCTAATACTTCCCAAATGGTCCGGGTGACCGTAGTAAAGCAATCCAGCACCGTTATATGCGGCAATACTGCCGCCCGGCAGAGGAACGAGGCCCTCTACCAAGGTCGATCCGTTCACGATTGCGAGTTTGTTTCCGGCAGGTCCATACACGACTTGGGTAAAGGCCCCAGAGCGGTTCTGCTCAACGGCTCTACCTAAAGCATCGTATGTTATAGCGATAGAGTCAACCGTGGCGGGTTTGGCGTTTGCGTCCCATGTGTAGAAGTGAGAGCCGTCACTTAGCACGTTCCCGCTGGCGTCATAAGAAACCGTCGCTCCTGGGATGCTGACGAATCGATTGGTTGTGATTCCACTGACGTCTTGATAAATGGGAAGAAAGGAGAAAGTTCCTGACTTCGAGATATTCCCAAATGCATCGTAGGCAAATGTTTGGGACCATGCGGAACCACAATTGGCACTGGCTAGCCGCGACAAGTCATCGTACGTAAAGGCGCAATTTTGAGTATCGGTAGCATTAAACGGGTCGGTAATGCTTAGTGACTGTAGCGAGTGGTTTGCATTCCACGTTAGGTTTCCAATTTCGGATTGCGAGTTGATCGTGAACTTATATTGCGTGAGGCGATTGGTGCTCGGGTCGTAGCCAAAGGAATCAGCGTCGAGAGACCCGTAGGTAACTGAAATCGGGAGACTGGCAGCATTGTAGGTAATGCTTGTGACTGGATTCTGACCAGATGCCGAAGAAACTTGATTGGCGCGGCCCTCGCCATCGACCCCATATGTAATGGTTGGGACGCCAGGGATTCCTGAAATCTGCCTCTTCGATGAATTTTCCCAATATTGCTGAGCTACGTGGTAGTAGCCAGAGGAATGCGGAGTTGATTGATAAATATCCGATAATTCGCCGCGCACCGAATAGCTGAATCCTTCGTCCGTAATCTTGGAGCAAGGACTAAGGCAGGTATAGGCCTCGGCAAGTCTCCCCTTGGTATTGGACATGGTCACGCCGCCTACTGAAGCAGCGTCATATACGTAGAAACGGTCTGGTGTGCTTGCCGCTTGAGCCGGATTGTGCCCTACGCTCGTTAGGCGGTGCATAACATCGTACGCATTGCATGTTGATATCCCGAGTGCATTCGTGCGGGCAATGAGGTCACCTTTGCTGGTGACGGCGCATGCTCCAAAGGTGGCGGAATCATAAGTATAAGTGGTCGTGCCAGATTCTGGATTACTTTCTGAGATCATTCTACTCAGCCCATCATAGGCGTAGGTCCGAGTTTGTTGGGCAGCTGACGCTGCCTGCGCGTTCTGTAGGACACCCGTCAAGTTAGACAGCGCGTCGTAGGTATATTTCGTCCAAAACCCCGTTCTCGACACATGCTGACCGCATGTGCCGCTTCCGGCAGCGTTTGTAAGTTCACAGGCCGAGATCAAACGGCCAAGAGCATCATACTCGTATTGCCTTTGTTTTGAATTTTCCCCGAGGGGCGCGGGCGTTGTTGTAACCAACACGTCGTTTTGAGTAAGCGAATAGCCATACGAAACTGTTTCGCCTCCGCTATCCGTGCTCTGCAAGATGCGATTGAGCGCGTCGAACGAAGAATTCGTCGCGGCTGCGGTGGAATTGGTTTGGCCAGCCGTAGCTATGTAGGGCAAGGTCGTGCGGTTGGGATGGCCGTCAGCATCGTAGTCCATTTCAGTGGTGTCAAAGTTAAGAGATCCAGGCGACTGCCGCTTTTGTAACAGTGATTTGCGGCCCAATGAATCCAGGGTCGCGACAAGATCAACCGTCGAGATACCTGCGTTAAAGACCATAGCAGCCTCTGATGTAATTGCGTTCGGATAGCTGAAATTTGCCACTGCGGATGCGGGATCCGTCGTCGAGGACGGTCGCCAGAAATCTGGGTCGGTCCAGGCAGTTGTTGTGACTTTGCCATTTTCGTCGCTGACAGATGTTTGGACTCCACCGATACAATTCCAGGTGAATCCCTTGGACAAACTCAATGGTTCCAAAATTCCCGTTGGGAATGAGTTCCCGCAGGATGCCGCGAGCGAAGAAAAAGCATATGAAGTGAGTGCTCCGTTGACGTCGGCAGCGTTTTGGATATTTCCAGTATCGAAATAGGTGAAAGTCTTGTTTAGAGTCGTCGCACCTTGCACCCATGACTTGATAGTAGTCGCGTTTCCTCGCGAACCGCTTATGGACACATGTTGAGGCGTAGGTGTGTTTACGGGGGATACTGTAGCAGTTTCGTCATAGAAGATACTGGTTTGGGATTTCTGAGTTCCCGAACCATCTTGGATAGTTCTAGAAGCAACGTGGTCCACAATACCATTGCCCAAAGATGCGTAAGTTATCAGCGTCTTCCTGAGGAGTACTGTCGGTGTGCCACTCGCGAAGTCGTAGTCGTCTTCTTCAGTCTCCAGCCCATATGCGTTATATGAGTGAATTTGCTGGCTTTGTAGTCCGCCGGAGCCCAACTGCGTAGTTAGCGTACGCTGGATAATCGGAATGTTTATTGCCGTGCCCGGACAATTCGTAGTCGTCGAGTTGTAGCAAGTCGTCGTCGTTGAAAGCAAGGTTCCGGAGGTCGAACTGCCCTGATAGATTTGGCGTTGCGTTTCGTAAAGGCCTTGGAACTGAAGTAATGAATCGTTGCCATGCGGATCAGTAACTTTCGTGCTGGATGCCGCGCCTGTCCCTGGGGTGCGGACATAGGTCCAGATATTACCGGCTAAGTTGCGCGCAAGACCCGGGGCGCTGCCATCGGTGCAAGTGATGTTCCCGCCGCTCCCACCGGTGTATGAGTATTGGATAATTCCGCCGGTTGGCAAGGTGACCGATTTTAGTCGGCCCGTGACGTTGCTTGGCGCACCAGGAGTTGCCTCGTAGGCAAATGTGTACTTAGTCCCGTCCGGCAGATCGACTTCGGAAACAAGCGGAGTGACAGTTGGGCCATAGTCGCTGATACCACTGCAACCGAAGGCCGTCTGAATCGTGAAATTGGAATATTTCATAGTCACGGCGGCTTGTGATCCCGCTGGGCTTGGATAGTTAAAAACGGTGGGGCTCGTGGCCGTTCCTGAGCCAGTGATACTAAGCGCAATCCCGCCCAATGTGTCTGTAAAATTGCCGCTCGCATCGACGCTGATCTGGTTGCCGTTAGGATCGGTGACTGATGTTGTGCTTGAAGATTGGTTGTGGGTCTGCACGAACAATACCCTGCCTGATCTTGTTGTGACCTTCGTGGTAGGGGCAAGTCCCGTGGCACTTATCGAATATCCGGAGCCGTCGGGAGAGGTGGCATTTAAGGGAATGGGGGTTTGCGGGGGGCACCCGCCCGTTTGACTCGAGCCAGGAAATGCGTGTACCGCGCCGAACGAATCATGGTAGAAGTAAAACCAGTTAAATACGAACCCTATCCGGAGCGGGCATGAAATGGTTGTTGTCGTCCCAGTAACCTGCATGTATCCCTGTTGCCCCGTGGGCACCTGAGTTTGTCCCATCCAGCCAAAGTTATTGGTCGGTTGCCAAGATGTCAACGATCCCGAGGTAACAGGAGACCAAACGAGAGAGTCGTAACCTAAATCGTATGAGAAATTTGTGCCGCGCCCGGCCTTATGAAACACCGGAATAGTCCAATGAACATTGAGATTGGACACATCGATCACATCTGGCCAACCCATCGTTGTTGAAAAGGGCGGGGTGCCGGTGGCTGGTCCTTGGGCGCGGGTTGATGCGGCGGAGACAAAGATTGCGAGCAGCAGCGGGAGGAGCAGGAATTTGGGGCGGAGGGTGCGGGACATTTGTTTTGTTCTCCTTTGAGAATCGGGAAATGCGTGGACCCGGAAAATCGAGAGGCCTGCCTGCGGCAGGCGGGCACGATGTATCGTGCCCCTACTCGACGAGGCTTACTGCGTTGCGAAAATCGACGATGCCAGGCCGGTGTTTAGCGTGGCGGTGGTTAGTTGGAGGTCGAGGATCAGGCCGTTGTTCAGGAATTTTTGGATGTGGAAGGGGACTTGGGCGCCGTTGACGAGCCGATAGTCTGAATAGCGGATTTCGATGGGGATATCGAGATTGGCGTTGTTGTCTGGATGGATGTTGAAGGTCATGGCGACGGGGAGAAGAGTGGAGGAGTCTAGATAGAGATCGACCTGGCTGAGATGCTGGAGAAGCGTGGACTGCGGCGCGGGGATGGTGGAGAAATTTTGCTGGAGGGAGAGATGGTCGACGGCGACGGAGTCTTTGGTTTCGTGGCCGACCAGGGTGACGACATAGCCGGAATTGGCGAGGCTGCGGAGTACGGCGAAGGAGGGGAAGAACCAGGCAGGCTCGGTGAGGAGATTGTGGAATGCGGCGGCGTGGGAGACGCCGTCTTTACCGGACCAGGCGCCGGATTGTTGGGCGCCGGATTGCTGGGCGTCGGCGGAATTGTTGCGGACTTCGGTGTGGGGGCCGGAGGGGAGCGACATGTCGATACGGCTGGCGGCGAGCGTGGCTTTGAGCGTGACGGAGCCGGACTCGTCGTCGGAGCCGGCGATGCGGCGCGCGGTGCCGGTGAGGGTGACGTCGGAGATAGGGTTGGCGCCGGAGAGGGCGGCGCGGGCGCGTTGCAGGAGGGATTCGGCTTGCGGGCTTGCAGATGCGGCGGTAGGTTGCTGGCTCTGGAGTGGCGCAGAGAAGAGTGCGGACAGAAATATGACGGCTACGACTGGGACAGGTCGCATGCGACACCTCAATATTTATTAGAAACTTGCTGGCGGAGGTTGTACGGTACGAATGCGTGACGTGTCAAGTAAAAATTTAGCGAAGATAGATATTCACAATTGTGCGGTGGCGCACCGATGTGAGCGGTAAGCCGCTAGCTTAGGCGATTGAGTCCGTTGAAGGCGGCGGTTTTGTAGCATTCGGCCAGGGTGGGATAGTTGAAGACGGTGTTTTTGAAATAGGTAATTTTGCCCTTCAGCATAAAAACGGCTTGGCCGATGTGCAGTAGTTCTGCGGCGTCTTCGCCAAAAATGTGCACGCCCAAAAGTTCGAGCGTCTCGCGGTGAAATAGCAGCTTGAGCCGCCCATCGGTGTGGCCGGTAATCTGCCCGCGCGCAATTTCGCGGTAATAGGCGACGCCAACTTCGTAGGGGACATCCGCGTCGGTCAGTTGCTCCTCGGTTTTGCCGATGAAGGAAATTTGCGGAATGGTGTAAATCCCATAGGGATACCCGGCGGGATCGGTCTGCACATCGAGTCCGAACGCACGCGCGGCGGCGATTCGCCCTTGCTCCATGGAAACGGAGGCCAAGCTGGGAAAGCCGATCACATCGCCGACGGCAAAAATGTGCGGTTGCGAAGTGCGGTAGTCGGAGTCCACCACGATGCGGCCGCGATCGTCAGCGGCCAATCCTGCCGCCGGCAAATTTAACGCGTCGACATTTCCTTGACGGCCCACGGCGTACAGCAAGGCGTCCGCGATAATCCGCTTCTTGCTGACCAGATTCGCCGCCACTTTTCCATCGGGCAGCTCTTCCACACTTTCGACTTCTTCACTCAGGCGCAAGGTCGCGCGGCGGTCGCGCATATGATAGGTAAGCGCTTCGACCATTTCGTTGTCGGCAAATTCCAAAAGTCGCGGGCGTTTTTCGACAATGATCACCCGGACGCCAAGCGTGGCGAACATGCAGGCGTACTCGACGCCAATGACGCCCCCGCCGACGACAATCAGCGTGCGCGGAATCTGGGGCATGGTCAAAATCTGATCGCTATTAATAATGTTGCGCCCGTTGATGGGCACCTTGGGATTCACGGCAGGTTTCGTGCCGGTGGCCAGAACCACGAACTCCGCTTCCAGTTCGTTGAAGCCGTTGCCATTTTCCACGCGAATCTGGTGCGCACCGGTGAACTTAGCCAGGCCATGAATCACGTCGATGCCATTGCGCTTTAGCTGATCCTGAATCACGGACACTTCGTTTTCAATCACGCGCTGCACGCGAAAATTCAAATCGGCCATGCTGACATTGTCTTTGGAGTGATAATTCGCGCCGTAAAAACTTTGGTCGTAAAAGCCGGAAAGATGCAGGACGGCTTCGCGCATGGTTTTGCTGGGGATGGTGCCGGTATTCGTGCAGACGCCGCCGACCGCTTGCTTTTCGACCAGCGCCACGCGCTTTCCGGCTTTCGCTCCCTGAATTGCGGCGCGCTGTCCGCCCGGTCCGGAGCCGACCACAATCAGATCATACGGTTGCATGCACAGTATCCTGTGTGATGGATTCGTCCGAGGGGCACAACGGGGCGGCCTTCACGTCTCTAAGAGTATAGAACGCAACGCGGAGAACGATGTTACAAGTGAATGAAGCGTTGCCGTCCGAGCTAACATTCACAATTGCCACCAAAACCAGCTGAGGAGTTGTGCAACACAAACATAAAATCAACCACGAGGTTCGATATGCGCTCGAATCCATGCCGCTAACTCATCTTCCGCCAATTCGCCGGCAGCCAATTTCAACATCGTCTCAATTTCGTCGATTCGTGTGCTGCTGAGGCTATGACCGTTCAGGCCCAAAAAAAGCGTCATTGCGATGAATGCTATTCTCTTATTTCCGTCGGTGAATGGATGATTCCGCGCCAATCCAAAACCATATGCAGCAGCCAATTGGGCGACGTCCGTATCCGCTTCGTAAGCGAAGCGATTTTGAGCGCGGCTCATCGCTGACAGCAGTGCCCCTTGGTCGCGAATTCCGCGAAGTCCCCCATGTTCGGCAATTGCTTCTGACTGAAGAGAGGTGACCGTCTGAAGCTGAATCCAACGCGGTTCAATCATTTGGCAAGAGCGCGAAGCGTGTCTCGGTGTTTAGCCATGATCTCACGCCCTAGCGCTACCTGCTCCTCTACCTCTGGATCGAAGGGAGTAAGCTCATAACCGCCCGGCGTTTGGACAACAAATAGCTCATCGCCCTGCTTGACCTTGAGATTAGTCAGCAATTCTTTGGGGAGCACCACTCCCGTGGAGGTGCCTACTGCTCTAAGTTTCAATTTCATGGAAATACCTCGATACCCATATACATTATAATGCTTGAAGTTCTCCGTGTCCAGCCTACATCCCCGCCAATTTTCCCAAGCCTTTCAATTTTCCGCGGGCGGCCAGAGCGCCGTATTGCTTCATCATGGTGCGCATCTGCATATATTGCTTAATCACGGAATTGACGTCCTGCACTGACGTCCCGCTGCCCGCAGCAATCCTTTTCCTACGCTTGCCGTCGATCACGTTATGATTCCGCCGCTCCTGGTTGGTCATCGAGTTGATGATCGCCTCGACCTGCTTCAATTTGCCTTCATCCACTTTCGCGTCTTTCGGCAAATTCGCCAGCGGCCCCATTTTGGGCAACATGTCCACTAACTGCTCCAGCGGGCCCATCTTTCGCACTTGCTTAAGCTGATCGCGAAAATCCTCCAGCGTGAAATCCTCTTTGCGGAGCTTCCGCTCCAATTCCATGGCGGCTTTTTTGTCGACGGTTTGCTCGGCACGCTCGATCAGGGACATGATGTCGCCCATACCCAACACGCGCGAGACGATGCGCTCCGGATAAAACGCCTCCAGCGCATCGTATTTTTCGCCGAGGCCTACAAACTTCACCGGCGCGCCGGTCACTTTGCCGATGCTTAGCGCCGCGCCGCCACGGGCGTCGCCGTCCAGCTTAGTCAGGATTACTCCGGTGAGGCCCAGGCGTTTGTGAAATTCACCCGCCGAGCGCACCGCGTCCTGCCCGATCATGGAGTCCGCGATGAACAAAATTTCGCTTGGCTGCAAATCTTTCTTCAGCGCGCTCAATTCGTTCATCAATTCGTCGTCGATATGCAGGCGGCCGGCCGTGTCCACCAAGATCACATCGCTGGCCGACAGCTTCGCTTCTTTGATAGCGCCGCGGACAATTTCCAAGGGCTTGCTGGTTCCTGTGCCCGGCCACAACGCAGTGCCTACAGCCTTGGCCACTTGAGCCAACTGCTCGCGCGCCGCGGGCCGGTAAACGTCCGTAGACACCACAATTGGCCGGTGACCATGCTGCGTCAGCCACTTCGCCAATTTTCCGGTGGTGGTGGTTTTTCCCGAGCCTTGCAAGCCAACAATCATCCAGACGGATGGCGGCCGCGAAGCAAACAAGGGCTTCGCATGTTTTCCGAGCATGGTCGCCAGCTCATCGCGAACCGTCTTGATCACTTGCTGATCCGGCGAAAGCTGGAGCATCACTTCCGAGCCGATTGACTTCGCGCGGATGTTGGCGAGCAGTTCGTCGGCGACACCAACGTTTACGTCGCCTTCCAGCAGCGCCTCGCGAATCTCCGCAAGCGCGGCGTCCAAATGCTCTTCGGTCAGCTTGCCTTGACCGCGTAAATTCTTAAATGTTCGCTGCAGTTTTTCTGTCAGGTTTTCAAACATAGTTATGTCTCAATGCGACTACGCTTACGCGCTTCAATTGTAGGAGAGCTAGTGAACCCGGTCAAAGCCGAGTTTGGGAGTGTGCCGGCTTTGCCGTCGATACTTCCTAAACGGGTCGCCGCGCAAGCACCCGGGCAGCCGCATAAAAAATCAGAAATGCGATTCCCGCCAACGCCAGCAACTTCTCGTTGTCAGGCGTCCTCGGTCCCGCAAACGGCATATCCGTTTCTATTAGCACCGCTTCTTGATGATTCTGTGGATTGTAGTGAATCGCCATGGTGCTCCCATGCCGATGGGCGCTCACCCACTGATTAAAACCGCTTTCCACATTGACGCTGCGCGATTCAATTCGCGTCATCACCTCCTCAGCCCCAGCCAAATAGCTGATCCGGCAGTCAATCTGCCAGATGGGCGCGTGGCGGCGCGGCGGAATGCGCGAATCCACTTCGCAGTGTTCGATCATAGCCGTCGCCGCAGGCCAACTCTTCTGCGCATACTCCCGCCGTCCCTCTATAATGGTTACTGCGAGAACGAAGATCGTGCATAGCCCGAAAAACACCGCCCCAATTCCCACAAATTGGCGCAAACCCGGCGACTGACTCATTCGCAACTCCTCCCAAGGATGCTCGAGCGTCCACGACCTCGCATTGATTTTCCCCTCATTGCCAGCGTCTGGACAAAGCATCCCTCACTCCGAAAAAAAACGAAACCATCGTGAAGTCGCCGTTTCCAAGCCGACATTCCTTCGTCAACTAGCCCATGTCTACGCTCCCTAAGCCCGCGCCCCAGCTCTCCCTCAGATTTCGCTGGACAACCCTGCCCCCTTTGTGGTACTTTGTTCTTGCGTTTGTTGCTCTTGTATCGCCTTTGGAAGTGTAAAGCGGTCGCAAGGTTCAAACTTGCGGCCATTTTTTTTGGGTACTCGCTTCGGCAGGACCCAAGGCACGGCCGAAGTCGGCCCGTAACTCTGTTGAGGGGTTCGGAGACGAGGCACAGATAGCTTAATTTAGCAGTACGCGGCCGCAAAAGCGGTCGAAGAAAAGAGTAAAGAAGTGAGCAAAGAACAAGGAACAGTGAAGTGGTTCAACGCAAGCAAGGGCTTTGGATTCATCCAGCGCCAGAGCGGTGAGGACGTTTTCGTCCATTTCTCCGCGATCGTGGCTGATGGCTACAAGTCGTTGAACGATGGCCAAGCGGTTGAATTCGAAGTGACCAAGGGCCCCAAGGGCCTGCAGGCCTCGAACGTCCAACCCCTCTAAGC
>DASXMB010000022.1:0-2772 GCA_036495905.1 Candidatus Acidiferrum sp. | reverse complement strand
ACTAACCAACTCGGCGGGATTCAAACCCTTTTCGATCAATGACCACAACTGCGTGCCGGATTCGTTGAAGGTGTAGATGGAATTGAGGTCGGCGACGCCACGGCGTATCGGCACGACGATCGCTTCATCGGCGACGACGCGCGAAACCACATTCGAGCTGCGACGCAAGCGCGCCGCGGCCATATCCCCCAAGACCGCCATAACCCCGCCCAAAACCTAGTTTTGTAGTTGCATTCCAGTTACTGCGGTAACGCCTGGGGTTAACTTAAATGGCATGGGGGCGGGACTCAACCGGAATGTAGGTGGGGTGTGCCAAAGTGCTAACCGCTGACGAATCAGGGACGTGGCTGGCGAAACATACTGTCCTCTGGTCCAGGGTGAGCTCTCAGAGGCGGGGGCTTCCAGCTTCCACATAATGCACTACTTAGCTTCGGTCGCCTGGGCCGCTTGATGCGATTTTTTAGTTTTGCGGCGCGTTTGGCGCGGGCGCGGTCCCGCCTGACGTGATTTCGGGCTTGATCGAAATCAGCTCCACTTCGAATACTATGGTGGCGTTGGGGCCAATGTCGTTTCCGGCGCCGCGTGGGCCGTAGGCTAGATCCGGCGGAATGAAAAGTTGCCACTTTGAGCCCACCGGCATCAATTGCAGCGCTTCCGACCAGCCCTTGATGACTCTGCCGACCGGAATCGTGATGGGTTCACCATGTTTGTACGAACTGTCAAATTCAGTGCCATTCAGCAGGGTGCCGCGATAGTTGCAGACCACGGAATCGCTGGCTGTGGGCTTAGGACCAGTGCCTTCGGTTACGATCTTGTATTGCAGACCGCTCGGCAGCGTGACGATGCCGTCTTTGCCTTTGTTCTCGGCCAAAAACGCGTCGCCTTCTTTCTTATTGGTGTCTGCCGCGACTTGCGTCTTTTCTTCCTGGGTCTTGCGCACCTGGGCCTGCAGCGTGGCCATCGCGGCCTTGGCTTCTTCTTCGGTAAGCAGGGTCTTACCGCCGGCCATCGCGTCCTTCAAGCCGCGCAACAGAATCGCCGGGTCCACGTCAACGGCGTCGCGCTGCAGGCTTTTGCCGATGTTCATGCCGATGGCGTAGCTGTCCTTATCCTTATCGGTTGTGAGGGTGAGCTCAGAAGCGGGTTTCGCTGTTGCGTGATGCGTGGAGCCCGTTGCCGTAGTGGTCTGGGCCTTGGAAGTAGATGTCGAAGAAGATTTCGCCGGGGTCTGTGGGGTTGTCGCCGGAGTTTGCTGGGAACTCGATGCGGGCGTTTGTTGCGCTGCCGCAGTGCCGACCAGGGTTAGAGCCGCCGCCAAGACGATTGCTGCTGCAAATCTCGTCATCTCAAATGTTTTTCGCATGAAGACATTCTCGCATTGGTTCGGCGGATGCGCAAATTTGAGGGATGGAGAAAGTTGAAAGTCTATAGTTGAGAGCCGGGAGCCACAAGCTGCAAGAAAGTGACGATTAGAACCCGATGCGATTCTTTGTTTTGTGTGAGTTGCGGCGAATTCTAATAACTTGGAGTGACTGGTTCGGGCGACGCTATTGTCGCGTGATCGGCTTGCTCGCTCCGTCGCCAGTGTTGCGGCCAACATGTTGCATCCCTTGTGGGGGACGGAAACGTGCCCCGCGACGGGCTGGAGCGCGAGCAGTCAAAAGCTCGCGGGAAAGGCAGCGCATCCCAGCGCAAGGACTGGAGCTATTGGGCCGTAAATTCAAGGGCAGGTGGTTCGCTAGGTGGTATGCTGCATCGCTTCGTCAGGTTGTCTTCACATCGATTAGCATGAAGGGCAACCGCCTGGCGCGCCTTTCCGGGCGATTCTGGGTATTGGTCGTGTTCCGAACAGACGCGGACCGCTTTGTTGCGGACGATGTTTCGCGCAGGTGAGGGGCTAGAAGATTGATGCAGAGTGAGTACGCGATGGGAGTTAGGCAGCATTGGGATTTCTTTATTGCCTATGCGGTGGAGGACAAGGAGGAGATTGCGCGCCCTTTGGCGGACGGTCTGAATGCGCGGGGGTTGCTGGTCTGGTATGTGGATTACTCCTTGAAGGGAGGGCACGATTTACGAAAGTGCATTGACTATGGATTGTCGCGTTCACGTTTGGGCATCGTGGTCGTGAGCCAGCACTTTTTGGAGAAGCAATGGCCGCAGGAAGAGTTGAACGATTTGGCGGGGCGCGAGGTGGATGGGAAGAAGGCAATTTTGCCGGTGTGGCATAAGGTGGGGTTCGAGCAGCTGTTCAAATATTCGCCGGTCTTGGCGGATCGCGTGGCGATCAGCATGGACAAGGGGCTGGAGCACGCAGTGCAGAGGATTTTGGAAGCGGCGAAGTAGGGCTTCGTTCGGTGCTTGGAAAATCCCTTCCGATTAGGCCGCGCGATCCAGGCAAAGTCATTTCTACCGCAGAGGCGCAGAGGACACAGAGAAAAACAAGGCAAAATCGTTCACGTGAAGGTCAACTGCGAACAGCTTGCCCGCTTCGGGCCTAAAAGCTCGGGACGAAGCGGCCGCTACAAGGGCAAACCAAAAACGGACGCAGCAAGCAGCGCCCCTACCACGGACGCGAAACGCGAGCGGCCCTATGACTTCAGGGGAAATTGAATTTCGAGCATTTCGTCCAGGTAAATCTCTCGCTTGGGACCTGCCAGCTGATAATTCGTGACGTTCATCCATTTTCGCAGGGCGTTGTAGGCGTGCTCCGCGCTGTCGTCGTCCGATCCGCAGTATGTGGAGGCGACAGTGGCTGCGGGAAGGTCCTTCACG
>DASXMB010000021.1:0-29825 GCA_036495905.1 Candidatus Acidiferrum sp. | reverse complement strand
CAGCCAGCCTTCTCCACGATGCAGCAGTTTTGCAATCTCGTCGTCGCCCACCCAATAGTGTTTGTCGTCGTCCAGCACCGGCAGCAAGACATACAAGTGCTGCAGTACGTCTTGCAATCTTCGCCGCACTCTCAATCGCACGTCCCAGTACCGGCTATCGCCCCATTCTGGAAACTTCTCATCCAAAACGTGCTGCCTCGCGCTCACCTCGTAACCTAGGGGCACAAAAAGACTCCGCAAAAACTCTTCACCACCGCGGCAAGGCAGCACCGCGATGTGGATTTCAAACGGTAGCGCCGAGTCGGCTAGTTCCTGCCGGTCCTTGCTGCGACCACCCATGGCGGTGCCGAAAGCCCGCGCCAGTGCAACGCTTGTGAACGAAGACGACACATAAGGCCGGTCATTTACATACTGGTTTAAAAGGCCGCCTTCCCCGGACGGCCCGCGACTATTGCGAACCAGTTCTACTGGATCAACCTCCAAAAACAAAGCCGCGGTGCACCGGGTCTCGGTCGCCTCGGGATAGAAAACGTGCGCCTGCCCAAACGAAAGTGCCAGCGAATGCAATTTGCCCGGTCGCTTGTGCAGCAAATAGCCAAGATCGGTCGCCGGTGCGCGCGTGGTGCTGATTGTCAGATACATGCGCAGTAATTGTACCGATAGTGAGCCCCACAGCGAAGCCTGTCCTATTTTGCCTCGTCGCCTGCGCCAAGCCATTCGAATACTTTAACCACACAGTACTATTGACATTTATATACACGCCGTGCTATCCTTCCGCGTGTCATCGCCAAATCCATCGCAAAACTCCCTCGCCGCAACCTTTCCGTTCGCCCGGCGACTAGCCCATCAACCATTTCCCGTCGCGCCCACCATTATGTTTTTCACCATCACGAAGACCGAAAGCTCACCTAATCCACATCATTTCTGCAACTTCCGCGCTTTGATCGCAAACAACTCGCTCCAAGCGCCTCGCGTTGCCTCTGCGCCTCCAAGCCTCATGGAATCTTCAATTTACAAATTGCTCCGCTCGCAAGCTCCTTGTAATCACATCCTTACAAATTGCCGGGGTGGCGGGGTCCCCATTTCGGAATTTCAGCTGGGCCTCGTCATTCGGGCAAGACGAGCAAATCTTTTCGGAGTTTGCGGAACGAAACCTTGGCTACAGCGGAAGCGTCATAACAGAGTATCTGTGTCCGCACGCGGGCCAGTGCCAAGCATACAAGAAACAGGGTACGCGCATTCTTACGGCGTTACGGTGTAATGGGGACTCGGCAGCACGGGGCCAATCTCGGGGGATAAATGAAGACTCTGGTTCTAGGCGGCGATGGATATTGCGGATGGGCCACGGCACTTTACTTGTCGAAGCAGGGCCACGAAGTCGCCATCGTGGACAATTACATTCGCCGGCAGTGGGACCACGAACTCGGCGCGCAAACACTGACGCCCATTCGTCCGCTCTCCGAACGCTTGCGCGTGTGGAAAGCGGTCACCGGAAAAACGATTGAACTTTTTGCCGGAGACGTGACGGACTACGACTTTCTCGCTTCGGTCATTCGCGGATTCGAGCCGCATGCAGTCGTGCATTTCGCGGAACAGCGCTCGGCGCCGTACTCCATGATCGACCGCAAGCACGCGGTGATGACCCAGGTGAACAACGTGGTGGGCACGCTGAATTTGCTTTTCGCGCTGCGCGAACTGCGGCCCGAATGCCACCTGATCAAACTCGGAACCATGGGCGAATACGGCACGCCCAATATCGACATCGAAGAGGGTTACATCACCGTCGAACACAATGGCCGCAAAGACGTCCTGCCTTTCCCCAAGCAGCCCGGATCCTTCTACCACCTCTCAAAAGTTCACGACAGCCACAACATGATGTTTGCCTGCAAAATTTGGGGTTTGCGCGCCAC
The DNA here is from genome assembly GCA_036495905.1 of Candidatus Acidiferrum sp. Taxonomy (GTDB): domain Bacteria; phylum Acidobacteriota; class Terriglobia; order Acidiferrales; family UBA7541; genus Acidiferrum. The sequence continues at coordinate 27,915 of DASXMB010000021.1, read as the reverse complement.
CGATTTGAATCAAGGCGTGGTCTACGGCACCATGACCGAAGAAACCAATCTGGATGAGGCGCTGATCAATCGTTTTGACTACGACGATGTTTTCGGCACAGTGCTGAATCGTTTTTGCGTGCAGGCCGCGATCGGCATGCCGCTCACCGTATATGGCAAAGGCGGGCAGACCCGCGGTTTTCTGGATATTCGCGATACTGTGCGCTGCATCGAAATCGCCTGCATGAATCCGGCGGATCGCGGAGAATGCCGTGTCTACAATCAATTCACCGAGCAGTTTTCCGTTCTCGAGTTGGCGCAAATGGTGAAAGCAGCGGGCGCGCAACTTGGCTTGCGCGTGGAAGTCGATCACTTGCCCGATCCCCGGGTCGAAGCAGAGCAACATTATTACAACGCGAAACATTCCAAATTGACCGATCTCGGGTTGAAGCCGCACCTGCTGTCATCTTCGCTGCTCGATTCGCTGGTCAATTTTGCGATGGAATACCGCGATCGCGTGGATACTTCCTTGATGCTGCCGCAAGTAAACTGGCGAGAGCCGCGCAACGAACGCAAATCGCAACTCAGCCGAGTGGCTGCGGCCGCTGGTAGTGCCGGAGAGAATGTAGCCGAGTCTCCGGAGATCGTGCGCAAGGGTTAAATTTCGCGCCGAGCCGATTAGTTTTTGCATCAAGGCTAGAGATAGTTTTTGCGGCACCGTTTTTGCGACATTGTTTTTGAGGCATTGCAGTAAAGCATTGCTCTGAGGCATTCGCGCGGACGCATTTTGCGCCTCGCCTTGAATCTACAAAGTTCGCAGATTTTTTAGAGCGTTAACGTCATCCGCGACGCGTTGCGCAAAATGTAGGTCGAACGGGAAGTCGGAACCATTCAGGGCAGACTCGAATAGTTTTACGAACCTTTGAATAATAGGTTCGCGGTTCTCGAGAAAATCGATCGACCTTCGGTGTTCGCCGGCGTTTTCGAGCCACACGCGCCGCTCGTTGGAACGTTCGTAAGCGCAATCGATTTCGGCAATGCTTGCTTTCGGTACCGCGTAAGCGCGAATCGCCAGCAGGTGCGAACCGAGATTTTCGAGCGCGGGAAGATTCAAATGATTTGCGCGGCCAGTGTGGAAGCGGCCTCCGAAACGGAAATTCGCGCCGTCGCGCAAATCCCGCCGCCAGTTCGCAACCGCGTCGAGCAGGCAATATTCGTAGTGAATTCCAATGCGCAAGCGACGCTCTTGCGCGAACGCGATCAGCGAAGCGCTCTCATCGCGAGAACCGAGCCACGGTTTTTCGATGACAACGTGGAGCCCGGCCTCCAGCGCCGCACGCGCCATGGAGAAAATGTGCGGACCCGGCGGAACGCACAGCCACGCAATTTGCGCTCCGGTCTGGCGCAGGCCAGCAGAAAGCCGTGCCTGGTACGCTTCGCCGGTTTCAGATTCGCGCTGGCGAACTGTGTTGGATTCGGGGGCTTCGGATGCGCGGGGACGCAACGCGTAGGATTCGACGGCCTTGGATTCGTGGGGGCGGGTTGCGTACGCTTGGCTAGTTTCGGAAGTTTCGGACTCGCCCGCGCCGAGCGCTTTGGATTCGCGAGATTGCGATTCAGGCGCGCGAGTTTCTCCGATGGCGTGCGTGCGGCGTCCCTCTGACGCGAGAATCGCGTGCATGCGCGCGGCCCAGCGGCCGCGGCCGAGAATGGCGTAGGATATTTTTTCAGCCATATGCGGCGATTCTATCGCAAACGATGCGCGCAGCCTTGACGGCGCTGACGACTTTGCCGGAAAAAATGTGGAACTCGCGTTGCGGATTTTCCGTGACGTGCAGAATCCGGCGATCTTGTTCCGGATTGTCTTCGACCACGCGAATGGTAAAACGCGAACCGAGATACTCGGCATTTTTTGCAGCGGGCACGGCGAGAGAACAATCGTCTCGCATCGCCGCGAAACGCGTGAAAGAAACTGGCTGGAAAGTTGGCCGATTCAAAATATCCGCGTAAGGAGCGGGAATCGGTTCGTGCGGATTTGTGGTGGACCAGTGATTAGTATTTTTTGCCGAGCCGAAAAGCGATTGCGGCGAACTGCCATACGGATCGAACGCGGTGAAAGGGCCATCGACAACGACCAGCGCAATTCCCTGCAGTTCGGTGGGGAGTTGAATCAACATTTTTTCTGCCACTTGAAATTTCGTGGTTTTCATCACCGTTTGGCTTGGGCCCAAACCGTAAGTAGCCCAAACGACAAAGTCGTAGCTGTCGTGCATGGCGGCTGTAAGCGCGCTTTTCTGGAACTCGATGTTCAGGGCGCGGAGGCGCTCCTCCACGAGCGTGCGGAGGGCATCGGGATCGTAGATGTTTTCGTCGACCTGGTAGCAGCGGTCGATGAAATCGAAATTCATCCACGCCGGACGGCAGGCGGTGAGCGGAAGGCCATGTTTCGCCATGACATTTTCGTATTCGTCTGGCGAAGTCAGCGAGTGCTGTTTGGGAATGGCGTAAAAATGTTTGCTGTTGCGAACGATTGCGGGAGCGAAGTTTTCCAGAAATTCCGGGCGCGCTTCGAGAATTTCTCGAATGGTTTCCGGGCTGCGCGGATAGTGATAGCCGAAATGCACGCGATATTGGTTGATGGCGGATGCGGCGCGCATCACGCCGAGCGGATCGAAAAGATGAACATTGTGCCCGCGCTCGGCAAGGCGAATCGCAACGGATGCGCCATAAATTCCAGCGCCGGCGACAGCGATCTTTGCGGATTTGGTCATAGTGCAGAATGGCGGATTGTTTATTTCCCGGGTCCTTTGTTTCCTGGCCGCTTATTTCTCGGTAGCTGATTTCTTTGGTTGCGTATCTTCGGCTGTTTATTTCTTCGGTTTTTATTTTTCGGCGCCGTTGGGAACCACCGGCACGAGCATTCCGCCGCGAATCTGATAATCGACGTCACGCCAGCGAATGCTCTTGCGCACAAAACTGAAAAGCCAGATGACGAAAGCGGTGGCGTCCCACGCGACAATCAGCGGCATTTTCTTCCAAACGCGGGGTTGCCGCATCCCCCAAATTCCGATAAGCCACGTAATCGCGACTCGCAGAATTGCATACGCTCCAAAATACGCAAGGGCGATAGCGGCGGTGGGTTGCATCGCGAAAGCGATGACGCACCAAGCGAGACCGTGCGTAAAAATCAATCCAAGGTGTCCCCACGGACGCATGTGACGCATCACCGTCATCCAGCGGAGGCGCTTGTAAAGAAGTTCGCGAGTGGATTGAAAATCGGCAACGGTGTAGACGATGTATGGCAGCAATTCTACCTTGTAACCTTGCTCCGCGATCAGGCGGCCAACGAGAAGATCGTCGCCGGGACGATTTTCGATGGACTGGTAACCGCCGAAGCCGGCGATGCGTTCACGGGTGGTGACGATGGTTTGACCGAGAGCAAATTTCACGCCGTCAAGCTGGCGAGCGACAAGAATTCCGGGATAAAAATCGGAGATCATGCCGATGGACTGAAGTTTTTGGGTAAAAGTGGTTTCGTCGATGGAAGCGTAGAGACAAGTGACGCCGCCAACTTTTGGATCGTGTAGTGGTGCGACGACAGAGCGAAGATAATCCGGAGCAACGCGAACGTCGGCATCATTGATAACCAGAACTTCGTGGCGCGCGGCGTTTACGAGAGCGGATAATTTCGCGACTTTGTCGTTGGTGGCGCGCTGCGCGCTGGCGTGGATAACACGAATTTGGCATTGCGGAAAATCGCGAATAAGCTGCTCGATAACCGGCAGCGCGGAATCGTCTGGCCCGCTTACGCAGAAAACCAATTCGTAATTTGGATAATCCTGCCGGCAATAGCTGGCGAAATTTTTGTAAGCGTCGGGATCAAGTCCGCGCACTGGCTTCAAATTGCTGACCGGAGGAGTGAAATCGGAAGGCTGCGGTTTGCGGTTTTTGGCAGCGAGAAAAAAACGCCAGGAACTGTAGAGTACAATCAAATAATAAATGAAGGGAATCGCCGCGACGCCAAGCACGACATATCGCAAGATAACGAAAGTCATCGGTTCCCTGTAAGAATGAGCATACCGGCCATAGGTGGGGGCCCTAGAACTGAAAATTTCAGCCGTCTGCCGCCGATCGCTTGCGCGAACCTGGAAAGTTGACCGACCGCCATCGCCACCCGCTTAAATTAAGAATAGCAAAAACAGCGCGGTTTGGCTTTTCGACCGGGAGAAAGAGCGAAGATTTCGGCAGGGCGGCCAGGTCGAGTAGAATGCACCAGGTAGAAAGCGAAGTCGCGCTGAGATTTCAGTGCGAAATATTTGTTCGCGCTTTTATGGTGCGCGGAATTCGAGAAACTGGTTTGATCGCATAGGCATGAACACTCCTTCGGGCCTGCACGTTAAGACCTACCTGGCCATACTGGTGATCGTGATATTCGCGCCGCTTGGCAATGTGTTGCTAAGCGCGGGGATGAAGCGGATCGGCTCGGCGACGACGTGGTCGCTGGCCAGCGCCCCGCATATTCTGGGACAAATTTTAAGCTCGGGCTATGTGTGGCTGGGGATCGCGTCGCTGCTGACTTTTTTTGTGGCGTACATGCTGGTGCTTTCGTGGGCGGACTACAGTTACGTGCAACCGGCATCTTCCTTTTCGTATTTGATCGTGGCGCTGCTTGGATATTTTTTCCTGGGCGAAGCGATTACGCCGCTGCGCTGGGCTGGCGTGGCGATTATTTGCCTGGGCGTGCTGGTGGTGGGCAACACCCCGCCAAGCACAACGGAGGAACAGTAGGCGTGCGGGAAATTGCGGTGGTTTTATTTTTTGGAGTGGTGGTGGCGGGAACGGGCGGAGAACTGTGCATTGCGCGCGCCATGCGGCGAGTGGGTGAAGTGAAAGAGTTTCATCCAGTGGCGCTGTTCCGGGTGATGCTGCGCACGCTGCGAATCGGCTGGACGTGGATCGGGATCGCGCTGATGACAACGGCGTTTTTTTCACTGCTGGCGCTGTTGTCGATTGAAAACGTGAGTTTTGTGGTCCCGGTGACGGCGCTGAGTTATGCGGCGGGCGCGCTGGGAGGACGATTCTTCCTCGGCGAACGGGTAAGCATGCGGCGCTGGATTGGCGTGCTGCTGGTTTGCTTAGGCGTAACGCTGGTGTGGATTACGCGGGGCTGACGGAACGCTTGCCGTGGCTTGAGTGATCTTCCGGCGCGCGAAATTAAGACTGAGTTGCAGAGCTTGCCGGGCTGCGAAGAGCGCGAGGCTGCAAATAGTAGTGAATCGCTGGCGTGAAAATCAGAGACAGCACCATGGAGCTGAGCAGCCCGCCGATCACGGTGATGGCAAGGGGCTGAAGCATTTGCGAACCGGCGCCAAGCGCGAAGGCGAGAGGAAGCATTCCAGCGATGGTGGCGAGCGCGGTCATGGCGATAGGCCGCAAACGGCGACGCCCGGCCTGAATCATGGCGTCCGCCGCGGAAAAACCCAGATCACGGAAACGATGCTCGGCATCAAGCAAGAGAATGCCGTTTTTGGCCACGATGCCCAGCACCATGATCATGCCCATGAACGAGGCTACGTTGAAAGTGGTGCGCGTAACCAGCAAGGCAATGAATCCGCCAAACGTGGAGAGCAAGGCGGAAGCCACGATGGCTGCAGGCGCGGAAAAAGTGCGGAATTCAAACAGGAGCACGACGAATAACAGGGCAAGAGCCAGCACCAGCACCATGGAAAGATCTTGAAAAGATTTTTGCTGCTCCTGATAGATGCCGCCATATTCGACGCGAATCGACGCCGGCAAATGCAAATCGGCGACGGCCGTTTTTACGCCGCCGACGCCCGCGCTTAGCCCAATGCCTTCAAGGCGGCCGGTGACTTCCACCAGACGCTGCAAATTTTCGCGCAACGTTTCGGTTTCGCCCGGCGCGGCGCTGAGTTTGGTCAACGAACCCAGGGTGGCGGTTTTGCCGGTGCTGCTGACCAGCAAAGTATTTTCCATGCTCTCAAGCGTGGCGCGATTCTGCGCGGGAAAGCGAACGCGGATTGGATACGAGCGATCGTTCAGCACGACGGGAGTGGCGGCCGGCGAGCCTTCCAAAATCGCCTCGGCGTCGGTGGCCACTTCTTCTGGCGTGAAACCGGCGCGCGCAGCGACCATGGGATCGACATGGAAAGTGGTAGCCGGGCCGCTGGTGGTATTTTCGATGCCGTCCAGAACGTCAACAACGCCTTTCACTTTTTGAATAGCTTCGGCGACGCGTGGCGCGGTGCGCGCGAGAAGTTCCTGATCCTGCGAAAAAAGTTTTATGACGATGGGCTGCGGCGCATTGCTCAGGTCGTCGATGATATCCTGCAAAACCTGCACGAATTCGACTTTGGCGGCGGGTTCGCTTTTTTCGATCTTGCCTCGCACCTCTTCCATGATTTCGTCGATGCCACGTTTGCGGTCTGATTTTAGCTTCACGGTGAAGTCGCCGCGATTTGCTTCGGTTACAGCGGCAAGGCCCAGTTGCAAGCCGGTGCGCCGTGAAGTATTTTCCACTTCCGGCGTGGCGCGCAAAATCGCTTCGATGTGCTGCAAGATGCGGTCGGTTTCGGCGAGCGAGCTGCCCGGCGGGGTGTAGTAATCCAGGATGAAGCCACCTTCATCCATCTCCGGCAAAAGATCGGTTTGCAGCAAGAAATAACAACCGATGGAAAGAATGACGATGGCTGCGGAACTGACGACGAGCGCCCAGGGGCGGCGCAAAACGGACTGCATCACGCGTCCGTAAAAAGCGATGATGCGACCGAAGAATCCCGAGAGGTGGCGCTCTTCGGCGGCTTGCAACTTCGCGGCATCGAGCGGTTCATTCGAAGATGTCTCCGACGCATCGTCCGGAGTGGTGTCTTTGCGACGTACGAAATACTGGCTGAGAGTAGGCGTCCAGGAAAGGGCGAGCAGTAGCGAGGTGAAAAGTGAGACGGTCATGGTGACGGCGAGGGCGCGGAAAAAACTTCCGGTGACGCCAGTGATGGAGATGAGCGGAAGAAAAACGACGATGGGAGTGATGGTCGAACCGACCAGCGGAACGGTCATTTCTTGCAGCGCGTTTTGAATGGCTTTGACTCGCGACTCTCCAGCATCGCGATGGAGGACGATATTTTCCAGGACAACGATAGCGTCGTCGATCACCAAACCGACAGCGGCAGCCAGGCCACCGAGAGTCATAAGATTAAAAGTTTGGCCGGTGAGTTTGAGGACGATGAAGGTAATCAGCAGAGTGGAAGGAATCACGAGCGCCGCGACAAAGGACGTGCCCCAATCGCGCAAGAATAAAACAAGGATGATGGAAGAAAGCAGCAAGCCGAGGAGCACGGCGTCGCGAACGCTGGCGATAGAATCGTGAACGATAGTGGATTGATCGTAAAAAGTTTCGATGTGCACGCCCGGAGGAAGGGAGAAGCGCAGGCCGTCGATGGCGGCGTGAACTTCATCCGCGACCGCGAGCGTATTGCTATCTGGCTGGCGATTTACGCTAACCAGCACGGCCTGTTTTCCGTTGGCAGTAACGACGGTGTAGACAGGCGCGTCGGACGGCGCGATGGAGGCGACGTCGGTCAGGCGAAGCGGAACTCCCGTCTGCGAATCTTTCACAATGATCTGGCCGATTTGTTGCGGAGTTTGCACCTGCCCGCTGACCAAACTCATCATCAGTTGGTGATTGTTTTCGATCAAGCCGGACGAAGAAATCAAGTTGCTGCGCCGGATCGCTTCGAGAATGCCGCTTACCGTGACGCCGGAAGAAAGCAGCCGCGCCGGATCGGGCGTCACCTGGAATTCGGGAACGCGTCCGCCCTGCACGACGATGGAGGCAACGCCGTCCAGCCGGTTGATGCGCGGCTTGATGTCGTAGGTGGCGATTTCCCAAAGTTTATTTTGCGGAACGGTGTCCGAGGTCAGGCTGTAGCCGATGATGGGAAAGGTCGCGAAGGTCAGGCGGTGCGTTTCCAGTTGGGCGGTGGGCGGCAATTCGGATTGCACGCGTGCGACAACCGAATCCACCCGCTGCAAAGTTTGAAACATGTCCAGCTTCCAGTCGAAAAATAGATCGACTTCCGCGGAACCACGGCTGGTGATGGAGCGGACGCGTTGCAGTCCGGGGACGCTATTCACCGCTTCTTCAATGGGACGCGTGATGGTGACCAGCATTTGGTCAATGGGCATCACGCCGTTATCGATGCCGATGACGACGCGAGGGAAATCTGTATTTGGAAACACGGAAACCGGAATGGTGAACGCCAGGTAAGCGCCGACGAGGCTGAGGCTGACGATCAGAAAAAGCAGCGGCGAAGAAAAACGGCGGAACCACGGTTCACGCGGCGCGGAGCTGCCAGGGCTAGTGCTCGTGGATGGTGACGTAAGGTTCAAGGGGGCTAGTCCTTGTCTTTCGCGGCGGGAACATCCGGTGCGGATTTATCTTTCGCATCTTTTTCAGTGGGCGCGGGAGCTTCAATCTTGATCGGAGTTTTGTCTGGCAAAGCGTAGCCGCCGGAAGTGATCACCGGATCGCCGGCATTCACACCGCTTACAATTTGCGCGAAATTCGTGTTGCGAATTCCGACCTGAACATTGGCGATGCGGGCATGGCCATCGGAGCCGGCGAGGACGAGATAATCCGCACCGTCGGAATTCTTGAACAACGCAGCGGTTGGAACCACGACGGCGTCCTTTACGGATTTGGCGGTCATGGAAACCTGCACGGTGATGCCCGGCTTGAGCGCGGGATTTGGTTTTTTCGATTCCACCCAAACTTCTATCGTGGTGCTGCCGGGATCGAGCGCGGGGCTCACCAGGCTGACGCGAGCGGGAATGGGATCGTCAAGCCCAGGAACGACGATGTCGGCGGGAATTCCTGCTTTGAGAACTGCGGATTCCGCCTGGGCGATGTGCATTTTGGCGATCAGCTTGGAGGTGTCCATCACCGTCATCAGCGGCTGATTGGCGGTGGCGAGTTCTCCGGCAAATTGCGGACGGTCGGTGATGACGCCGTCGATGGGGCTGCGAATTTCTGAATAGTGAAGCTGAGCTTCGGCGCTCTGAAATTTTCCCTTGGCGGCGGATAGCTGGCCGGATGCCGACTTCAGGGCTTGTTTTTCACCGAGGCGCTTCAAATCGTCAAGCTGGCGCTGCGCAACTTCATATTGATTGCGCGCTTGAGATAGCGCGACTTCGGCGGCGTCCAAATCGCGGCGAGGCAGAGCACCTTGCTGAAAAAGATCTTTGCGGCTGTCGTACAACTTTTGCTGGGCGTCCAAATTTACTTTGGCGGAGGTGGCGTCGAGCTGCGCTTTTTGCAGCTCTTGCGGAATGCTGGCGCCGGTGGAAGTGGCGTATCCGGCTTCCGCTTGCTCGAATTCACCGCGGCTTTGTTCGGCGGCGGCGGAAAGGTCGGCATTTTCGAGAACCGCGAGCAACTGACCTTTGTGAACATGAGTGCCGCGCTGGACATAGAAAGTTTTTATGGTGGAAGTAATTTTTGGCGTGATGACCGCTTGCTGTACGGGGAAGACTACGGCTTCGGCGGCAATCTTCATATCGATAGGACCGCGTTGGGCAGGCGTGACTTGTACGGAAACGACTGGCTCAGCTTCTTTTTCTGGCGCGCTGCATCCAGCTGTGAGCGCTGCGAGTGCGACGAATGCTGCAAAAGGCGCAATCATAGCGCGGCAGCGGGCCGGCAGCGGCAAGATCCGAGAGAAAATATTTATTGCGAGGTTCACGGAGTTGTTAGCACTCCCGTCAGAGTTTGCAGGTTGGCCAGCGCGACGCGGTAACGGACGGCGCCATCCTGATAGGCGATGTCGGCGAGAGTCGCGGTGTTCTGCGCGTCGACCACTTCCAGAACGGTGGACTCACCGTCTTTGTAGCGCAGGGAGGTGAGGCGCAGGCTTTCCGCGGCCAGTTCGCCGGAGCGGCGCAAAGTTTCCAGTTCGTTGCGCGCGGTGCTGGCTTCCGAATAGAGCGACTGGATTTCCGCCAGGAGTTTGCGGTGCGCGAAAGACAACTCACGCTGGGCTTGCGTGCGGCGCAATTCAGATTGTCTGATGCGACTTTGCGTGGCGCCCCAATTCCAGACGGGAATATTCAGGGTGGCCACCACGGAGGAGCCGAGATTCGGAAGACCGTCGGTGCGCGTGGCGAAATGAGTGGCGTCGATGCCGTAAAAATAATCCATGCTGAGCGATGGAAGATAGCCGGCGCGTGAGGCGCTGACCTCAAAACCAGCGGCCTGGGCAGCAGCCAAAGCTGCGCGGACGTCGGGATTTTTTTCAGCGGCGCGTTGCTGAACGTCGGCGAATTCGGGGAGCGGAGGGTCGGCGTGAAGATCGTCCGCAAGCTCAAAATTGTTGTTGAAATCGGGGAAAATCAGGACGGCGAGATCGAGCCGGGAGTTTAATGCGGCGAGTTGCGCTTCTTGTAATTGGCGGTGGCGATCGTTGGCTTGCAGCTCGGCCTTGATGACGTCTGAGTGCGCGACTTCGCCGCCGTGTTCGAGATCCTGGGTAAGCTTGAAGAAGCGATCTCCTTCGTCAGCGGCGCGCTGCGCGGCGGTCAACTTGCCTTGCGCGGAAAGCGCGGCGTAGAAATTCTGCACGACGGTGACGACCAGTCCGCGGGCGGCGACTTCCGCGCGGGCTTTGGCCACGGCGGACAACGCGGACGCCTTGCGAAAATTTGCAATGGCCGCCAAATCGACCACCTGATGCGCGTTGCCCTGGCTGCTGTATTCGTGCACGGCGTTGTTGGCGATGAAACGCACCGGGTTGCCGGGACCGTTGCCCTGTGTGTAGATCGCGGAATTGTCGTAGTTGACTTGCGGAAGAAGCGTATCGCGCGCGAGATTGCGGTCTTCGTTGGCGACGGCAGCTTCGGTCACTGCGGCTTGAAATTGCGGACTGTTGCGGCGGGCGCGATCGAGCGCGTCTTGCAGGGTGAGGCGAGCAGGCGCGGTCGCGGGCGGCGCAGTGGTCTGCGGAAACGATGGAGTGGCGCAAAGTACGCAGAGCAGCAGCGACTGCGCCACGATTCCGAACAACAGTCGACCTCGCAAGTTCAACGTCATGATTCACTTTCTTGACTCGGAATGGACCTGCGTGCCCGCACCCTGGCCGGAGCAAAAAGGGTAGCGATTCCAAGATAAACGCTGGATTAACCGCGATTGGCGGGTGGTTCGGCGGCGATGGAAGTCAACGGCAGGAAAAAGGTGAAGGTGCTGCCGGCGGGGCCGGAACTGGTTAGCTCTACACGGCCCTGATGGGCTTCGGCGATCCAGCGGCAAATCGAGAGCCCGAGACCGGCGCCGCCGCCGTCACTTTCTGTGCGAGCGCGAACTTTATCGGCGCGAAAAAAGCGCTCGAAGATGTGAGTCTGAAACTCAGCGGGAATGCCGGAGCCGCTGTCCGCGACGCTCAGCGTGCAGACAGAATCTTGCCGGTGACAAGCTACGGAAATGGAGCCGCCTTGCGGCGTGTGCTTGATGGCATTGTCCAGCAAGTTGAGAATCATGCGCCGCAGCAGCGCTTCGTCGGCGCGCACGGGAATTTCGCGGACCGCTTCGCAATGAATGGTGATTTGCTTGGCGAGCGCAAGAGTGCGCACGCTGCGAGCGCACTCGGCGGCCAGTTCGTCGAGGTAAAAATCCGTCGCGATGAGCGGATATTGGCCGGCGTCGGCGCGCGCGAGTGTAAAAAGATCCTCGATGATGTGCTTCAGGCGATGAGCTTCTTTGCGCAGCACGTCGAGCGATTCGCGATATTCTTCCGGCGAGCGGGCGGACTGCGAGAGCGCGACTTCCGCTTCGCCGCAGAGGACGGCAACGGGAGTGCGGAGTTCGTGCGATGCGTCGGCGACAAAGCGGCGCTGGCGCTCAAACGATTGATCGAGGCGATCGAGCAGTTCGTTGAAAGAGGCCGCAAGCAGGCCGAGTTCGTCCTTGGCGTTTTGCACGGGCAGACGCTCATGCAAATTCGTTGCGCCGATTTGTCCGGCTTGCGCGCTCATCGCAACGACGGGAGACAAACTTCTTCGCGCCAGAAAATATCCGCCGATGCTGGCCAGCAAAATTGCCAGCGGAATGATCAAAGCGAATGTCCCGCTGACTTGTTCCAGGAATTCATTTTGGGTGTGAAGGGATTGTAAAACAATGAGCGTGTAGGGTTGCCCTTCGGCCAAGAAGCGCCGCGCATACCCGCGATAATGCTGGCCGCCGAGGCGCACGTTACGAATCTGGCGCGAAGATTGCGGCGCGGTATCGGTGAATTTTTGCACGAGGTCCGGCGGAGCTTGCGTTGGAAGCAACTGCGCGGGCAAATCTTGCGAAGTTACGACGGCGCGATTTTGTTGGTCGAAAACCAGGAAAACGAAATCGCGAAAACTGTGTTCAGAAGTCGCGGTTTGCACGGCGTTCTGCAGCGAGCCCGCTTCGGGCTGATCGTGCAACTCGGCGTTCACGGTGGTGAGAAACGCGTCGGCCAGTTCCACCAGCGAATTATCGGTGCGGCGCATGGAGCTTTGCCGCAAGACAAAATATGTGGTGAGCGCCAACACCACGAGAACGCAAGTGAGCACCGCCGTATACCAAAACGTCAGCCGAACCCGCACGGAATCAAGCATGATTTTTCTTCTGGGAATGAGTCGCGTTGCCGCGATCTTCCGCGTGGCGGGCTGCGTCGTTCACTTTATTTGCCGCGGATCCGTCGGGAGCGCAAAGCATGTAGCCCGCGCCGCGTCGCGTATGCAGCAGCGGCTTGCTGGAATCGGCGTCGATTTTCCGGCGCACCCGGTTGATGTACACCTCAATTAAATTTGAGAATGGGTCGAACTCTTCGTCCCACACATGCTCGGCGATTTCCGCCCGGCCGACAACGCGGCCGGCGTTGCGCGCCAAAAATTCCAGCAGGGCGTATTCCTTGGTAGTGAGCGAAATTGCCCGGCCGGCTCGCGAAACATTTTGCCCGGACGTGTCCAGCAACAGGTCCGCCACCACGATGGTCGGCGGACGCAACTCGCCCGAACGGCGCAGCAACGCGCGCAAACGAGCCAGCAACTCGCGAAACTCAAATGGCTTGGTGAGGTAATCGTCCGCGCCGTGATCGAGACCGGCGATGCGGTCTTCCACCGCGTCGCGCGCGGTCAGCATCAGAATCGGCATGCGCAGGCCGGATTTGCGCAGTTCGCGGCAAACCGTGAAACCATCGGGATCGGGAATCATCACATCGAGAATTGCCAGATCGTAAGAATTGATCGCCGCCTGATACAACGCCTCTTCGCCAGACCCAACGACATCGACGGCATAAGCCTGCTCGCGCAGTCCCTTGGCGACAAAGCGCGCAATTCTCTCGTCATCCTCGACCAGCAAAAGCCGCATGGCAGCATCATACGGCCATTTCAGCGGCACAGGCCATCGCGGCGATGGACGATGCAAGTTAAGGGCTTTGGTAATAGAAAGCGACTAACGCGCACGAGCATGAGGGGATTGCCGCAGACTGAGAAGTACCCTTGTTTTACAAAAAATAGTTGAGCTTAAAACTGTTCGGTGTCGCGCAATGCTGCGCCTTCCGCTGTGGCGTCATCGGAATTGTCCGCAACGGTCGTCACGGTGGTCACTGTGTCCATGGCAATTTCAGGGCGATTGGCTATACCGCGACCGTGGCGAACGTCGAGCCCGCGAACCCAGAAAATAATGTCTTCGGCAATGTTGGTCGCATGATCCGCGATCCGTTCCAGATGCCGCGTGGCCAGAATATACTGCATCCCCGGATTCACCAGGGTGGTCTGCTGGGTCATCGCCAGTAGCAATTTTTCAAAGATGCGGTCGCGATACTGGTCCACCACATCGTCGCTTTCCAAAACCTGCGAAGCCATCTCTGCATTGCGAAAAATTAGAGCGCCAAGGCTCTTGCTGACCATCGCGCGTACTGCTGCCGCCATCGGAGCCAGTTCCTCCGGCGCTTCCGCCACCGGCATTTCGCGCAAAGTGATCACGCCCTGCGCCAAATTCACAGCCAGATCGCCAATTCGTTCGAGGTCGTTGGTAATTTTCAGTGCCGCGACAATCAGCCGCATTTCGTCTTCGGAAAATGATCCGCGCCGCAGCAATCGAATCGCGTGCTCATCGATCACAATTTCCATTTCGTTGATGCGCGGCTCCAGCAAGAATACCTGCCCGGGCAACGCCAACGACTCCACGCTGTCCAGCGACACAATCGCGTCCAGCGCGCGGCTCATCGCGCTTTCCACGGTGCGCGCCATGGACACCAGATAGTTCACCAGCGCGTCATACAAGACTGTCTCGGTCGTTTGCGTCTGTTGCGCCGCAGTTGCCATGATTCGGCCTCCCCTTGAGCGGGATTGGCTCACACTGCCGCTCTTCAGCGCAATCTTCGCCTATCCATCATTACGGTATGTTCACAGGGAGGTAAAAACGCGGCAACAACCGCGCGTGGCAATTAGCAGTTTCTAAGCGATTTCTCGATACCCACTGGAGTTCCGGCCCCCCGCTTCATTTTCGCCGGGCCGCCCGTTGCCGCCACGCTCGGAATCAAACGTCGGAATCGAAAAGTGGAATGTCGACCCAATCCCCACTTCGCTTTCCACCCACATTCGCCCGCCGTGCACCTCAACCAGGTGCTTGGCGATCGCCAACCCAAGCCCCGTACCGCCCGCATCGCGAGAGCGCGCCGCGTCCACCCGGTAAAACCGTTCGAAGACTCGAGGCTGGTCGGCCGCAGGGATGCCAATCCCAGTATCCGCCACGCTAAAAATCACTTCGTCATCGCGGGCCACCGCGCTGACTGTGATTTGGCCCGGCGCCACGGTGTATTGGATCGCATTGTCCAGCAAATTTTGCAGTACTTCCGCCAGCCGCCGCCGGTCGCCCGCGATGTCCGGCAAATCCTCCGTATGAGCCGCCGACACGCGGATTCCTTTTTCACCCGCGCGATGCTGAGTCGTCTCCAAACAGCCCTCAATCACTTGCACGACAGCTACTCGCCGAATTTCCAACTCCAGCCGGTCGGCATCCATTTTCGACAGCTTCAACAAGTCTTCGGTAAGCCGCCCCAGCCGCTGCGCATGCTCTAAGATAATCCGCAGAAATCGTTCGCGATTTTGCAGATCGTCCGCCGCACCGGCCAGCAAAGTCTCCGCGAACCCCTGAATCGCGGTCAGCGGCGTTCTAAATTCATGCGACACATTGGCCACGAAATCCCGTCGTACACGTTCTAGCTTTCGCAATTCCGTGATGTCGTGCAGCACCACCACCGCGCCAGACGCATGACTCGCGCTCACCGCCGCCACGGTCGCCGCAAAACAATGTTGCCGCAACGTACCAGTCACAATCTCCGAT
Organism: Candidatus Acidiferrum sp.; assembly: GCA_036495905.1. GTDB lineage: Bacteria > Acidobacteriota > Terriglobia > Acidiferrales > UBA7541 > Acidiferrum. Next base: position 12,551 of record DASXMB010000021.1, on the reverse strand, counting down.
TCCACTCGCGCCTCGCCGCGCAAAACACTGCGTACCGCCTCGATCAATTCCGTCTGCCGCACCACTTCCACCAGCGCGCTGCCCGGTTTTAGCGGTCCAGCCAATTCTAAGATGCCCGCGAAACTCTGATTGGCGAAGAGCAGCCGCTCGCTGCCGCTCACCACAGCCACGCCTTCCACCATGCTGCCCAAAATCGCCGTCGAAAGATTGCGCTCTTCGGTCAGCGAACGAATCGTGCCGTCCAGCCGCGTGGCCGTCTGATTCAGCGAAGCTCCCAGCGCTTCCAGCGCGTCTCCCGAACCGTCCCCCGGCAGCGGACGAAAATCCCCATCCGCCACGCGCCGCGAAAATTCCTTGAGCCGTTCCACACGCTCGGCAAACCCGCGCGAAACATAAAGCGTCGCCGCGCCCGCGAGCAACAAAATCAAAAACGAAGACAGCCACAAGCTCCGCCGGAAAGACGCCAGCACCTGATCGACGGTTTCCAGCGGCATGGCAAAACGCAACACAATCGGCGCGCCCGCGGCCACGTTCTGCCGCACCGCGTAATAAAGAAGCTCGCGATTTATCGTCACGCTATGCCGAATGGATTTGCCATCGCCATTCGCGAAGGCCTCGCGAATTTCCGGCCGCCCGGCATGATTTTCCATGGTTTGCGGATCGGACTGCGAATCCGCCAGCACTTGTCCGCTGGCGGTGATCAGTGTCACGCGGACGCCGCTTGCCGCCATCTCCGCGACCCACTGCCGCAATTTTTCCGTTTGTGCAGGGTCCGTAGGAGGGAGCGGGGGCAATTCCGCGGCCCGCGCCTGCGCGATCCGCGCGACGTCGGTGAGCTGCTCGAAGCCGGTGCGTTCGTAGTCCTGCCGCAGTGCCCGCTCGGCAAAAAACTCCACCGCCAGCAAAGCGCCCAGCAGCAACGCAAAAAACGTCAGAGCTAATTTCCAGAAAAGGTTACGCCGCACGAGTTTCGAACAAGTATCCCGCGCCGCGCACCGTCTTCAAATACGCGGGATTTTCCGGGTCGCTTTCGATTTTTTCCCGCAGCCGCCGCACATACACGTCCACGCTGCGCGGCGTTACAAAGCGGTCCGTGCCCCATACCGCGTCCAGCAACTGATCCCTGGTGAAGACGCGATTCGGGCGCGAGGCTAGATAATACAGCAGCCGGAACTCCAGCGTACTCAGCGCCACCGGTTTGCCGCTGTGGCTCACTCGATAAGACGCCGGATCGACCGCCAGCTTGCCCACCTCAATAATTCGCGGCGAATCGGTCACCGGCTCCGCGCGGCGCAGCAGCGCCTTCACACGCGCCAGCAATTCCCGCGGACTAAACGGCTTGGTCACATAGTCGTCCGCGCCCATTTCCAATCCCACCACGCGGTCCGCTTCGTCGCCGCGCGCGGTCAGCATCAGAATGGGCAGCCGGTTCAGCGAATCGTCGCGCCGGATTTCGCGGCAAATATCGAGCCCCGAAAGTTTCGGCAGCATCAAATCCAGCAGCAAGAGATCGGGCGGCGCTTTTTTGATGGCGCTCAAGCCGCTGCTGCCGTCAAACGCCGCGCTCACCTGAAACCCTTCATTGGCCAGGTTATAGCGGACCAATTCGACTATGTCGCGGTCATCTTCAATAATTAGGACGCGTTTCATTCTGTTGGCACGTTCCGCCCGCCCGCTGGGCCGCAGTTTATCGTAGACCGGCGGATTGCGGTAGGCATGGGATTGGGTTGACTCACTGGAGTTTGAGCGCAGCAATTGGCTGTGGGAAGTGTGCGTTTTTCTGGTAACACTTCGATGACATTCAGATGAATGCCGTGTTAAAGCCCGCCGCTATTCGGAAACAGCTGTAGTAAACGCAAGACTTAGGAGCGTTTTCTGCTCCATCTCGTGCGCCTTCGCCGACCCGGTTGCCGGGCTCGCGCTGGCCGAACGCTTCACCGCGCGCAGTCTGCGTCCCAGCCCTTGCGCCAACCGCGTAAGCCGCGGCGTCACATAAAAATGCGGGCCCATGTTGCCCGGCTCTTCCTGCACCCACACAATTTCCCGCGCATTGGGATGCGCCTCAATCGCCGCGGTAATTTCCGGGCGCGGCAACGGATACATCTGATCCAGAAAGAAAATCGCCGTGCTGGTGTCTCCGCGCCGTTTGCGCTCGGCGCGCAGTTCGTGGCCCACTTTTCCGCTGGCAATCAAAATCCGCTTGGCGTCCTTAATTTCGCTGTCTGGAATCAGCGGCTGAAACCGCTGCCGCGTGAAATCCCCGATATCCGAAGACGCGTCTGGATGCCGCAACATGCTCTTTGGCGTGAAGACAATCATGGGTTTGCGGAACGGCCGCCGCACCTGCCGCCGCAGCAAATGAAAATATTGCGCCGCCGTGGACGGCTGGCAAATCTGAATATTTTCCTCGCCGGCCAATTGCAAAAATCGTTCGATGCGCGCGCTGGAGTGCTCCGGGCCCTGTCCTTCGTAGCCGTGCGGCAGCAGCATCACCACGCCGGACGGTAAATCCCACTTATCTTCGCCCGCGCTGATGAATTGATCGATGATCACCTGCGCGCCGTTCGCGAAATCGCCGAATTGCGCTTCCCACAAAACCAGCGCTTCCGGATAATCCCGGCTGAAGCCATATTCAAATCCCAGGCATCCGGCTTCCGATAGCGACGAATTGAAAATTTCGCAGAACGGCTGTTCCGGGGAAAGATGCGCCAGTGGAACGTATTCCTCCTCGTTCTCCGTATCGACCAGCACCGCGTGTCGCTGATTGAATGTGCCGCGCTGCGTATCCTGCCCGGTCAGCCGCACTGGGTTGCCTTCCAGCAAAATCGAGCCCAGCGCCAGCGCTTCGGCAAAGCCATAATCCGCGGCGCGCTTGCCATTGCCCATTTCCGCGCGCTGCTCCAGTAATTTTTTAATTTTGGGATGGACGTGAAACCCGTTCGGCACCGTCACCAGGCCCGATGTGATTTCCGCCAGCGTCTCTCGCGTCAGCCCCGTATCCACTTCATGCGCCGCCGCGTCAAAACGCCCGCGATGATACGGCGACCAATAATCCGGCAACGTGCGCAACTGCGGAATCTTCGTAATCTCTCGCGCCTTGCTCTGCTCGCTTTCGTATTCCTGCCGCACCGAATCCACCATCGGCGTGGCATTCAGGCCCGTGCTTTCCGCATAGATCTTCCATAGCGGCGCGTGATTCTTAATGCGCTCGTACAGCAGCGGTTGCGTGATCGTGGGATCGTCCACTTCGCTGTGGCCATGTTTACGGTAACCGATAATATCGACCACCACGTCGCTGCCGAATTCCGCGCGATATTCCGCAGCGATTTTTCCGATGCGCACGACCGCGTCGGGATCTTCCGCATTCACGTGAAATACCGGTACCGATTGCCGCTTCGCCAGATCCGAAGCGAACCGCGCCGAATGCTCCTGCGGAGGCCGCGTGGTAAATCCAATTAAATTATTCACGATGATGTGGATCGTGCCGCCCACCGTGTAGGCCTTCAGGTCGGCCAGGTTCAAAGTTTCCGCCCAGATGCCTTGCCCGGCGAACGCCGCGTCGCCATGCATTACGATCGGCACTACTTCATTTTGCGAATCCTCGCCGCGTCGCGTCTGTTTGGCGCGGGCACGGCCCATCGCCACCGGATCAACTGCCTCCAAATGGCTTGGGTTGGAAACCAAATGCATGCTGATGCGTTTTCCGGTCGTGGTTACATACGTTCCGGTCGCGCCGACGTGATATTTCACGTCTCCCGCGCCCAGCACGCTGCGCGGGTCCACATCCTCGAATCCCGCCACCACTTCATGCGGCGTCTTGCACGCCGCGTGCACCATCACATTCAGACGGCCGCGATGGCTCATCGCCATCACCGATTCCACCGCGCCATATTCGCCGGCGGTATTCAGAATCGAATCCAGCAACGGGATCAGCGCCGTGACGCCCTCCAGCGAAAACCGCTTGGTGCCCAAGTAGCGCGCTTGCAAAACTTGCTCGAAAAGATCGGCGCGAATCAATCGCTCGAGAATTTTCTCTCGGTTGACCTCGTCTGCCGCCCCTTCAAGGCGTTCGGCGATCCACTCTCGCCGCTCCGCCTCCGCCAAATGCATGAACTCCGCGCCAATCGTGCCGCAATAAATTTGCCGCGCTTCGTCGGCTGCGGCGCCGGTCAATTGCAATTCCGGCATCTTCAGCGGAGTAAAAAATCCCAGGGGATCAAGCGTGGCCTCATAACAGCCCCAGCGTCGGAACGCATCGAAGATCCGCTGGCGCTCGTCGCCGTTGCTTGCTTGCGAGGCAGCCGCTCCCTGCTTCTTTGCCGCCTTGCCGCCTTTGATTGTTTTTTCTTCTTCCAGCGTTGTTCGGTTCGCCATAAAAGTTCCAACATCTATTTTGCCACAGAATGCAATTTTTCAGGTTTCGCAGTGCCTTGCGCCGTTTCTCGGCGTAACAGCGTGGGCTGCGCGCTACAACGATTCAATCAAGGCCCTAATTTCCGAGGCAATCTCCATTGGATCTCTTCCCGGTGCTAACGTAACCGGTGCTCCGATTCTCGCAGTGATTTCTCCTTTGCGCGCCCAACGCCGTCGTTCCCGTTTCATCTGCCAAACTCCGTCGAGGCGCATCGGCAAAATCGGAAGGCGCAAATTTTCAGCCAGCAATCCAATGCCTGCCTGGAATGCCGCCATATAGCCATCCTCTGAATTATTTACTTCGCCTTCCGGGAAAACCAAAATGCTGTACCCGCGATCGGTAGATTCGCCCGCAAAGCGAAAACTTTCTCGAAATCCAGAAAATTGCGGAAGCGGAAAAACATTGAACAGCGCTGTGGCCAGCCAATAGCCGGCCTGATACGCCCATCGCTTCGCAAAAAACCATTCTCGAGGCGGTCGCCGCATCTCTCGCAAAGTCTCTCCACCCATTGCCGTGGTCAGTCGATGCCGGAATCGAGGGGGCAGCGCGGCCAAAATTAGTCCGATATCTGCGCGTCGCGTAATGTGGTTTGAAACGATCAGCAGCGGCCCTTTAACTCCGCGCAAATGCTCTCGTCCGATAATTCTGGGGTGACCCAAAATTTGCGTCGCGGGCCACACTAGCGCGTAGTACACAGCCAGCCGAATCCATCGCACCACTTCGCGCTGCGCCCACCGCGGATAGACGTATGTCGCTTGCGGTTTAGACGGCGAACGCAACAATCGTTCGACGTCTCCCACCGTTTTCGCGTCGGAAAACGCCGCCTCGTCAATCTCCACTTTATACTGCTGCTCTAGCGCAGACATCAGCTCCACGCGATCTAGCGAAGAGAGGTTCAGCCCACGTTCCAGTTCCGCGGTGCCCGTGCCCTTAGCCGTCTCGCCAAATTGCGAGAGCAAACCTGCCAACGAATTCTGCGAACCGCCTCCGTTGGCTTCGCCCGATCGAACTGTGTCGAGGTTTGGCACCTGATCTGCGCTATCGCTTGGGCTCAACAACGCATTCACTCGCGTCGAAATCTCCGTCAATCGCGGCTTCCCCGTCGCGGTACGCGGAAAGTCCACCTCCGGCCAAATCACCCAGCACCGTATCCGTTGATATTCCGCCAGCGAACCGTTCGCCACATCCACCGCAGCCCGCGCCACTGCCGACGTGTCTCGCTCAGCGATCCCGGCTTCTACCAAAAGCACTGCGCACGCCTCTGCATTCCCTCCGCGCTCCCGCGCCACCACCACGCAATCTCGCACGCCGCTTTGTTTCCGCAAGGCGCTCTCCAAATCCTCCGGGTACACATTCAATCCCGCCGGCGTAACAATCACGGTTTTTTTCCGTCCGCGAAAATGCAAATTCCCTTCCGCGTCCATTTCGCCCACATCCCCGGTACGCAACCACTCTCCATCCGCGGCCCGCACTGCGCCCTTCTCCCAATAGCCCGCCGACACATTTTCCCCGCGCACCAAAATCTCGCCGTCCTCCGCTAAACGGAACTCCCGTCCCGGCAAAACTTTCCCAATCGACCCAGACGCCGCCCGGAACGGATGATTCAAGCTGATCAGCGATGCCGTTTCCGTCATCCCATATCCCTGCACGACCGCATAGCCCATGCGCCGAAAAAATTCTTCAGTTTCTCCTCCCAGGGCCGCCCCGCCGGATATAAACGCCCAGAATTTCCAGCCAAGCCGCCGATGAATCCGTCGAAATCTCCAGGCACGCCGCAAAAACTTTTCGCCGTTAGCCGCCGCAAATGTGCGCGCAAACCATTGCGCTTCCCCGCGCGCTTCCAAATCGCGCCAGATTCCGTTGCGCAAAACCTCTAGCATCTGCGGCACCGCGATCAGCGCCGTCGCATGCTCTCGCCTAATCGTTCGCATCACCTCGCCCGGATTCGCCGACGCCTCAAACACCACCGTTGCTCCCAGCAGCGGCGGCACAAACAATCCCATAAATTGTCCAAACACATGGCTGAGCGGCACCATCGACACAAATTTCAGCGGATGCATCCACCTCTCATATTTCCGGTACTCCTCAATCCCGCGCTCCAGCGGCTCCAGGTTCGCCAAAAAATTCCCATGCGTCAAAACCACGCCCCTTGGCTCTCCCGTCGTGCCGGACGTGTACAAAATCTCGGCAATGTCCGAACGCTTCGCTCTGTCTCCGGGATCGATTTCGGCATCCATCGCAGCAATTAGGCTTTTCGTCACATCATGTAAATCGTCAATCACCAGAGAGCGCGGCAAATCCGGAAGCTCTGGCAAATTTCGATCCCGTAAAATCAATTTCACGTCGGCATCCCTCGCCACGCGCCGAACAAAATCTAAGCTCGCCCCGGAATCAATCGGCACGGCCACGACACCCTGCAGCAAGGTCGCCCAGAAGCAACTCACCCACTCCGCCGAGTTCGCCCCCCACAACAACACGCGATCCCTGGGCTGAACTCCGTGTTCTCGCAGAGCCTTCCCGGAAACCAGCACGCGCGCACGCAACTCCGCATACGTCACCTTTTCCCGACGGTATCCGCGCGTTTGCACGACAGCCGCGTCCCCGCCCCATCGCGCAAAATCATTAAATAGAGACAGCAAACTCTCTCGGCCCATGATCCTCGGTTCTTGCACCCTTATTTGCCGCCCGATTTCTACTAACCAGCTAAATTTCCGCTGGTCCACCCTCTCCAGCACCCAAAGCACCCGCCGTGCCACGCAGGAACCTAACTCCGCATCTCACCAAAAGCACCGAGCGAAACCATGCAATTCTCGGTTACAATATCAGAGGGAGATTTTTGCCCGCTGCGCATACTCGCAGCCTCCCAAACTGAAGAAAAACGAGAACCATGCCAGTACCCATTTCGCAAATGTGGACGGTAGCCACCTACGTCCTCAAACAAAAGCTCCAGGGACGCAAGCGCTATCCCTTTGTTCTGATGCTCGAACCGCTTTTCCGCTGCAATCTGGCCTGTGCCGGCTGCGGCAAAATTCAATATCCCGCGCACATTCTCAAGCGCGAACTCACTCCCGAAGAATGCTTCAAAGCCGTCGACGAATGCGGCACCCCCATGGTCTCCATCCCCGGTGGCGAGCCGCTCATGCATTCGCAAATCGATAAAATTGTCGAAGGCCTCGTCGCCCGCAAAAAATACATCTATCTCTGCACCAACGCGCTGCTGCTGAAAGAAAAACTCCACCTCTTCAAGCCCAGCAAATATCTCACTTTTTCCGTCCACGTCGACGGCGAACGCGAACATCACGATTTCTCCGTCTGCCGCGAAGGCGGCTTCGATCTGGCCATCGACGGCGTCCGCGAAGCTCTCAAGCGCGGCTTCCGCGTCACCACCAACACCACTCTGTTCGACGGCGCCGACCCCAATAGCGTCCGCGCTTTCTTCGACGAAATGATGGAACTCGGCGTTGAGGGCATGATGCTCTCCCCCGGCTATTCTTACGATAAAGCTCCCGACCAAAAACACTTTCTTGGACGCGCTCGCACTCGCCGCCTTTTCCGCGCCATTCTTTCCAATCGCAAGTCCACCTGGCGCTTCAATCAGTCTCCGCTTTTTCTCGAATTCCTGATGGGCAAGCGCACTTACGCCTGCACTCCTTGGGGTATGCCCACCTACAACGTTTTCGGCTGGCAAAAGCCCTGTTACCTCTTGCAAGACGGTTACGCCGACACCTTCCAGGAGCTCCTCGCCACCACCGCCTGGGAAAATTACGGCACCGAGTCCGGCAATCCCAAGTGCGCCAATTGCATGGTGCATAGCGGCTACGAAGCCAGCGCAGTCGACCACACGTTCAGCGGTCTCCGCGGTCTCTGGGCCACCGCCAAAGCCGCGCTCACCACCAAATACGAAGATCCCGACGCCCTTGTCATGCTCAACGAAAGCGCCAAACCCGTTCACGCCTTCAATCCGCTCGTCCAAATCAACACCAACGAGTCCAAGCTCGAAGAAACTCGCGCATGAGCTCTCCGACCCACGCCGAACGCACCGGCTCGGTCAATCCCGCGCTCGACCCGGATAAACTCGAAGTCGCGCCCGGCATCGCCCACGAAACCATCGAAGGCTGGGTTCCCGCCCTCGCCACCGAAGAAGAAATTCGCGTAGCCCTCGAAAAAGCGTTCGACTATCGCGGCGATGTCACCATCACCCTCAAGGACAATTCCAAAATCGAAGGCTACATTTTCGATCGCGTAACCGGCGCGACTCTGAACTCCTCTTTTCTCCGCCTCCTCCCGAAAGATTCGAATCAGCGCATCAAAATTTCCTATGCTGATATCGCCGCCCTCGCCTTTTCCGGCCGCGATCCCGCCGCTGGCAAGAGCTGGGAAGCCTGGGTCCGCAAATATTGGGAAAAAAAGACCACCGGCCAAGGCGAAGCCAGCCTCCAACCCGATTCCCTCGAATAGCGTCAAGAAATTGCTGAGGCTGTCTCAACAATGCCCCATACCCAGACCCAATACAACAAGCTTATTTTCAATGATTTAGCTGATTATCCACAAGCCGTTGGCTTCCGTCCGCTCTAGACAAAATACCCTCTTCGTGGTACTCTTTTTACGAGCCACTGAGTTCTTTTTGCTGTTTGCCCTAGCTAGAACCTGCAAGAACCAGCCTGACAAGTTTCCCGGTTCCGGGTTCGCTTCAAAGCGGGAATGCCCACTCACCATTCCCCAAAGTTTTTTCTGTCTCGACAATTGGTCCAGGAGGACGTTGTGCAATCAATGCAAGAAGGTCAGACCATCAAACACACCGTGTACGGCCTCGGCGTCGTCACCGCTTCCGACCAGGAACGGACCGCCGTTGATTTCGACGATCACGGCCCTAAGCTCTTCGTCACCAGCATGATGACCGCCGAACTCATCGGCGAAGCTCCGGCCACTCCACCCAAGACCAAGCGCCGCCGCAAAGCCTCCACCGCAGCCAAAGCCGCCAAAAAAGCCGCCGCTGCTGCAGCCAAAGCCTGATCAAGCTTAGCGATATTTAATTCTGCATTCCCCTTTGCCGTGGAATTCTGTGCAAGTCCCCTCCACGCCACGCGTTATCCTTTTGTTCGCGCACGCACCTAACTTAGTTGACTGCCCCGCGCCTTCGCCGCATTCTCTCCTCAGGGTCGGTGTCCCACTTCTCATTCCTGGGCTTTTTTTGAGCGAGGTCTATATGAATCTCTCCGTCCTCAGGGCCGCGAGCTACTTTGCCGCCTTGTGTCTCTGCATGTCAGCGATCGCGCCGCCCGCCGCTGCGCAAAACAGCGCCCCGGGCGTCTCTGAAAACGAAATCCTCATCGGCTCGTGTTCCGCGCTTGAAGGCGCTTCCCGCGCGCTCGGCTCCTCCACCATAATCGGCGCCAAATCCTATTTCAATCTCATCAACGATCAAGGCGGCGTCAACGGCCGCAAATTCAAGCTGGTCGCTTACGACGACAGCTACGACCCCGCCAAAACGCAGCAGTGCTTCAACCATCTCATCGACGACAAAGTTTTCGCCCTAGGCTTTTTCGTCGGCACGCCCACTGCCGTCAAATATTTGCCGATGGCGGAGTCCGCAAAAATCCCGCTAATCGGTCTTTTCACCGGAGCGCAAACTCTCTACACCCCTCTGCGCCACTGGGTCGTCAACGTTCGCGCTTCCTACTTCGACGAAACCCGCGAGCAGGTTAACGGCGTCTGGGAGACGCTCGGCTATCACCAAATCGGCATCATTTATCCCGACGACGCTTTCGGCGAAGCCATCCTCGCCGGTCTCGACGACGCTCTCAAATCTCACGACGCCGCTCCCTCCGGCACCGCCTCCTACCAGCGTCAAACCGCCAATGTCGACGCCGCCATCGACAAAGTTCGCGCCGCCAATCCGCAAGCCGTGGTGGTCGTCGGCCCGCCCAACACCGTCGCCCCCATTCTCAAGCACGCTCACGCGCGCGGTTGGAATCCTGTGTTCCTCACCGTCTCTTTCGTCGGCACCGATGAACTCATCACCGAAGCCGGTCCCGATGCCGAAGGCGTCGTCATCACCCAGGTTGTTCCGCCCTACTACCTCACCGACCTCAAAACCGTCGCGCTCTATCGCCGCTCGATGCACGCTTATTTCCCGTCCGAGCAGCCCAATTTCGTCAGCCTCGAAGGCTTCGTCGACGCCATGGTCATGGTCGAAGGTTTGAAGCGCGCCGGAAAATCTCCCACTCGCGAAGGCTTGATCCGCGGCATCGAATCCATTCACGATTTGGATCTGGGCCTCGGCCCGCAGCTCAAGCTCAGCTATTCCGCTCGCGAGCACAAAGGATTCGACCACGTAATTCCCAGCGTCGTTCGCGGCGGCCGCGCCGTGCCCTTTACAGACTGGTCCACCATCAAGCCAAAAAATTAAGGCGGCCAAAAATTTCGGCCGTCTTTAGACTTTCACTCCAACGTGATGTCTTTGCAGAGTTCAGCGAATTACAACTATGGCTAATTATCGCACCGCAGACTCCGTCTGCTCAAACGCGTGATAACTCGACCGCACCAGCGGCCCCGCTTCCACATGCTTAAATCCAATCGACTCCCCAAAAACTTTATACTCCGCAAACTCGTCCGGATGCACATACCGCACAATCGGCAAATGTTCTTTGGTCGGCTGCAAGTATTGCCCCAAAGTTAAGATATTCGTGCCTTGCGCCGCCAAATCCCGCAAAGTCTCCAGAACTTCCGCTTTTTCCTCGCCCAATCCCAGCATCAATCCCGTTTTTGTCGGCACTTCCGGATGCGCCTGCTTCGCCCGCCGCAGCAATTCCAGCGACCTCTCGTACACCGCGCCCTTGCGCACCTGGCGGTAAAGCCGCGGCACCGTCTCGGTATTGTGATTCAAAACATCCGGTCGCGTAGCCAGCACCACACCCAACGCATTCCAGTCTCCGCGAAAATCCGGAATCAAAACCTCTACCTTGCAACCCGGCACTCGCCGCCGAATTTCCTCGATCGTCCGCGCGAAAATGTGCGCCCCGCCATCCGGCTGATCGTCGCGGTTTACAGATGTCACCACCGCATACCGCAATCCCATCCGCGCAACCGCTTCCGCCACCCGTTCCGGCTCCAATTCATCCGGCGGACCAGCCGGCTTCCCCGATGGCACGGCGCAAAATCCGCATGCTCGCGTGCAAATATCGCCCAAAATCATAAATGTCGCCGTGCCGTGCTCCCAGCATTCGCCCATGTTCGGGCAACGCGCGCTCTCGCATACCGTGTGCAAGTCCAGCGTCCGCATAATCCGCTTCAAATCCTGATATCGCTCGCCGCCGAAAAATTTCACCCGCAGCCAATCCGGGCGCGGATGCACTCCCGGCTCCGGTGCCACCATCGGCGCTCCGGCAACATTCGAAATGATGTTAAATGGCGAGTTCATTGGCCCACTCACGAATCCCCAATTTTACGCCCTTCCCGTGCCGCCGTACAAACGCCCGTCCTCCACTGTGCTTACCAGCATCACTATCGCCGTCAATGGCGACGCCCCAGACGCTTACCTGAAAGAAGCACGCTATGGCGCCTATAACGCCTTGGAAGAGTTCCACGCTGTTGCCGGACCGTCCCTCGAACTCGTCTTGAGCAATCATGGCGCGCACGTTCAAGGCACCGTAACCAATTCCGACCCTATCCCGCTCGGCAATGTTTGGGTAGCCCTCATTCCAGCAGAACCCAACCGCAAACAAAAACGCCTCTACCAATCCGTCCGCACTTCCGCCAGCGGCAAATTCGAATTCCGCGGCATTGCTCCCGGCGACTACAAACTTTTCAGTTGGGAAAGTATCGACGAAGGCGAATGGCTCGATCCCGCTGCGCTGAAAGAATTCCAATCGAAAGGCACCGCCATCACCCTCCGCGAATCCGAAAACAAATCCGTAGACCTAACCGCCATCCCCAAATCCCCCGACGAAAACAAATAGATCATCGCTATCCCGCCTCTGGGTGCGCCGCACTGTCCTGTCGCTTTTGGGTGCCCCACGGGCCGCCGTTGCACGTCGGGTCTTTGACCTTGAATTTTCAGGATGCCTTCTCACACCCCTCGACGAACCACTCGCCTTTGACTCTTCCGAGCCAGGGGCACGATACATCGTGCCCATCC
>DASXMB010000020.1:0-20124 GCA_036495905.1 Candidatus Acidiferrum sp. | reverse complement strand
ACGGATTTGACGCCGGAGGAGGCGAGTGAGTACCGGCGGATTTTGTTGGCGCACGGGCTGGATACGATATTTTTGGTGGCGCCGACTTCGGACGATTCGCGGATGAAGAAAATTGCGGAATGCTCGTCGGGATTTCTATATGTGATATCGAGAACGGGAGTGACGGGCGCGAAAGATGCGTTGTCGGACGAATTGCCGGGATTGCTGAGGCGCGTGCGAAAATTTACGGAACTGCCGATTGCGGTGGGATTTGGAATTTCGTTGCCTGGGCATGTGTCGGTGCTGGGCGGACTGGCGGATGCGGCGGTGGTGGGGTCGGCGCTAGTTGCGGAGATCGAGCAGGCGAACTCGATTGAAGGTGCGGCTGGCGCGTTGGGAGCGCGGATGCGGTCTTTGAAAGAGGCGGCGCGGCGAGGACTTTCGCGGCGCGAGGTTGCGCCATGAAAATGAGCGACTGGCGACAGCAAATCGATGAGATTGACCGGAAGTTGGTGGAATTGTTGAACGAACGGTCGCGATGCGCGTTGGAAATTGGCAGGATCAAGCAGGCGGAAAATTTGCCGTTGTATCAGCCGGAGAGGGAGCGGGACGTTTTGGCGAATGCGGAGCGAGTGAATGCGGGGCCGCTTTCGGATGCGGCGATACGGAGATTGTTTGAGAGGATTATCGATGAGGCCAGGTCGGCGGAGAGGGAGGCGATGAAGGAGAAGTGAGAGGAAGAAGTAATGAAGTAAGGAACGGAATGAAGTAAAGATAGAGACGAAAATCGAAAATCGTTAAATCTTAAACGCAGAGACGCAGAGGGCACAGAGAAGGACGAACGGGGGAGTACTAAGTAAGAAGAGAAACAGGGAATGATGCAGGAAACGAAATAGGAACCAAGCAGGCGATGCGCTTAGCGACGCGGAATGAAGATTGCGGAGACGGCGTAACTTAGAGGGCGGCAGGCGAAGCGGAAACGATGGGCTTGGTCGCGGGATTTGTGGGGAAGGAAAACCTGGAGAGTTATGGTCATTGTGATGCAGGAAGGGGCGTCTGACGCCCAGATACAAAATGTGATTGATCGGCTGGTTTTGAGCGGGTTTAACGTGCACCGGTCGACGGGCGAGTCGCACACGGTTTTGGGCGCGGTGGGGGTGCACCGGGATTTCGATCACCGGGATTTTGAATTGCTTGAGGGCGTGCGGGAAGTGATGCGAATCACGCAGCCGTTCAAGCTGGCGAGCCGGCAGTTCCGGCCGGAAGGGACGATTGTCGATTTGGGGCGCGGGGTAAAGATTGGCGGCAACGATGTGATGATCGCAGCGGGTCCGTGCTCAGTGGAATCGCGGGAGCAGATTTTTTCCGTGGCGGAGAGCGTGGCGAATGCCGGAGCGCGTATTCTGCGAGGCGGAGCGTTCAAGCCGCGAACTTCGCCGTATGCGTTTCAAGGGATGGGCGAAGAAGGGTTGAAGCTGTTGCGGGAGGCGGCAGACAAATTTGATTTGTTCACGATCAGTGAGGTGATGGACGCTTCGCAAATCCAGATGATGATGGGCTACGTGGATATTTTCCAGGTGGGCGCGCGGAACATGCAGAATTACTTTTTGCTGCGAGCGCTGGGAGAAATTCGCAAGCCGGTGCTGTTGAAGCGCGGGATGTCCGCGACGATGGAAGAATTACTGATGAGCGCGGAGTATATTTTGGCGGGCGGAAATTATGCAGTGATTTTGTGCGAGCGGGGAATCCGGACATTTGAAACGTATACACGGAATACGTTTGATATCGCGGCGATTCCGGTGGTGAAGAAACTGTCACATTTGCCGATGTTTGGCGATCCTTCACACGGCACGGGACGAAGGGATAAAGTGCCGCCGATGGCGCGAGCGGCGGTGGCGGCGGGCGCGGACGGCTTGCTGATTGAAGTGCACAACGATCCGGATCACGCGTTGTCAGATGGAGCGCAATCCCTGGAGCCGGGGCAGTTTGCGCAGTTGATGGGCGAGTTGCGAATTATTGCGCCGGCGATTGGCCGACGCGTGGCGTGATTTAGGATATCGCGATGGCGAGCCCTGGACATCTTCTGACACGCGCAACGATTTTAGGCACCGGATTGATCGGCGGGTCTTTCGCGCTGGCGTTGCGCAAATATGCGCCCGATATGTACATCCGCGGATGGGATCACGCGCAGGTGGCGGGCGAGGCAAAATCGCGGCTGGCGCTGGACGAAGTGCTTTCTGGGAATTTAGCGGCCGCGCTGCGAGACGCGGATCTGGTTTATGCGGCGTTGCCGATAGGCGCGACGCTGGATTTGCTGGCGGAAATTGCGCGGCATGCGCCTTCACACGCGCTGATTACGGATGCTTGCAGCACGAAGCTGCGGATTGTGCAGAAGGCGGGAGAACTTTTTTCCGAGTCACTGGGACCGATTTTTTTAGGCGGGCATCCGATGGCGGGGCGGGAAGTTGGCGGCTTGGCGAACGCGGATGCGGATTTGTTTCGCGGAGCAGCATATGTGTTGGTGGGGGACGCGGTCGAGCCACGCGATTCGCGAGTGGCGGCGTTTCTGAAAATTATCGAGAAGATGGGGGCGCGTCCGCTGTGGCTGGGAGCGCAACAGCACGATTATGCGGTAGGGCTGGTATCGCATCTGCCGCAACTGGCGGCCGTGGCGCTGGGAACATTTTTGTACGATCATCTGGACGAGAACGGGTTGCCGATTACGGTGGCGGGCAGCGGGTTGCGCGATTCGTTGCGTTTGGCGGGCAGTCCTTATGGAACGTGGCGCGATATTGTTTTGACGAACCGGGAAGTATTGAGCGCGGCGCTGGACTTGTTCGCGCGGCGGCTGGATGAGATGCGGGAAAAGCTGGCGTCGAGAGAATTGGAAGCGGACTTCGACCGGGCGAACGATCTTTATAAAATGTTGCGGAGCATGTAGGAGCGAGATGGGGATTTATGGATAAGCGGATTGCGTCAGCGGACGCGGCGATTGAAAAGTTGAAAGATGGTGCGACAATTTTGATGGGCGGATTTGGGCTGTGCGGGATTCCGGAAAATTTAATTGCGGCGGTGCAGCGCGCGGGAGTTAAGAATTTGACGGTGGTGAGTAACAATGCGGGCGTGGATGGTTTTGGGATTGGTTTGCTGCTGCAAAACCGGCAAGTGAAGAAAATGATTTCGACGTATGTGGGAGAGAACAAACTTTTTGAGCAGCTGGTGATGAGCGGAGAGATGGAAGTGGAGTTGAATCCGCAGGGGACGCTGGCGGAGCGTTTGCGCGCGGGCGGAGCGGGGATTCCAGCGTTTTACACAGCGACGGGCTACGGGACGATGGTGGCGGAAGGGAAAGAGACGCGGGAGTTCGACGGGCGGCAGTTTGTGATGGAGCGCGGATTGCGCGGGAATTTTGCCTTCGTCAAGGCGTGGAAAGGCGACCGCTGGGGGAATTTGATTTACCGCAAGACGGCGCGGAATTTTAATCCGATGATGGCGACGGCGGCGGATTATGTGATTGCGGAAGTGGAAGAGTTAGTGGAGTTGGGAGAGTTAGATCCGGATGGGATTGATACGCCGGGGATTTTTGTGGACGCGATTTTTCAGGGATCGAAGTATGAGAAGAGGATTGAGAAGCGGACGGTGCGGAAGGGTTAGTTGCGGACGGGGCAATTGTAAAATGTCCGGTGCGCGGCGCACCGGATGGGCACGATGTATCGTGCCCCAACAGGAGTAGGGATGACGGATGCAGAGAAGCGGGAGCGGATTGCGCGGCGAATTGCTTTGGAGTTGCGCGACGGATTTTATGTAAATTTGGGAATTGGTATGCCGACGGCGGTGGCGAATCATGTGCCGCGCGGTATGGATGTGGTGTTGCAGTCGGAAAATGGAATGTTGGGAGTGGGGCCGTATCCGCTGGACTCAGAAGTGGACGCGGATTTGATTAACGCGGGAAAAGAGACGGTGACGGAATTGAAGGGAACTTGTTTTTTTTCGTCGGCGGATTCGTTTGCGATGATTCGCGGCGGACATGTGGATTTGACGGTACTTGGAGCGCTGCAGGTGGACGAACGGGGAACTTTGGCAAACTGGGCGATACCGGGAAAGATGCTGAAAGGTATGGGCGGCGCGATGGATCTGGTGGCGGGCGCGAAGCGAGTGTTCATCGCGATGGAACATGCGACACGAGATGGAAAGCCGAAGATTATGAAAAAGTGTTCGTTGCCGCTGACCGGCGTGGAAGTGGTGGACCACATTGTGACGGAGCTGGCGGTGATCGATGTGACGGAGAAGGGTTTGGTGTTGCGGGAGTTGGCGGGGGATGCGACGCTGGAGCGGGTACAGGCGTTGACGGAGCCGAAGTTGTTGTTGCCGCCGAATGGTCCGGCGGTGATGTTGGTGTGAGGGTGAGGTTTGGCTGGGCGTGTCTGGAGTGGGTAGACGGGTAACTTTGGCGCGCATATGGAGCAGCGGCGGGGAAAGCTTGGAGTAGACTGAAGGAAGATTTTCGTGAAGGCGGGCATGGAATTACATTCGATCGTGATCGTCAGCTTGCATACGCCGAAGGAAAAGATTTGGGGCGAACTGCTGGGAATTAACACCGCGGGCGTGACGGTACGCGGTATCGATTTGAATTCGTTCGACCACTTTGCGAGGCAAGTGAACCAGCCGGATACGGAGCGAGTGGGGATTCCGACGGTATTTTTTCCGATGAACCGCGTGGAGCGAGTGTCGCTGGATGAGCCCTCGGGGTCGATTCCGTCGATGGATGAATTATTTTTCCGGAAAGTGGGCAGATCGCTGATCGACTATTTGGCGCAGTTTGCCTGAGTAAGTTATCCTGAATCACAATGCAAGACCGCATCTGGACGGTTCCCAATCAAATTACGTTTTTGCGTCTTGGCTTCCTGCCATTTTTTCTGATTTTAATTTCGTACGATCAGTATCGGTGGGCGTTGCTGGTGCTCGTGTTTGCCGGCTTGAGCGACGGAATTGACGGGTTGCTGGCGCGGGCGCTGAATCAGCACTCGGCGCTGGGAGCTTATCTGGATCCGATTGCGGACAAGCTGCTGCTGTCTTCGTCATTTGTGATTTTGGCGTTCAAGCAGAAATTGGCGTGGTGGCTGACGATCATGGTGCTGAGCCGGGACGTTTTGTTGTTGACGGTGGCGGCGGTGATCATTTTGATTTCGGGATATCGGCCGTTTCCGCCGAGTATTTATGGAAAGTTGACGACGGCGTTTCAGATTATTTTGGTTTTTATGGTGGTACTGGCGGCGGCGTATCCTGATCCGCGGATGGCGTCGGTTAACAGGATTTTGATTTATGCGGTGGCGGGGATTACGACGATTTCAGGATTTCACTATTCGTTTACGATGGCGCGGCGGTTGAGCAGTCCGGCTGCTCCATAGCGCGCGGAGCTATTGGCCGGGCAGACGGTCGCGAAGATGCAGGATCATGAAAGCAAAGCTGGCAACGATGACGAGTCCGGCGAGCCAGCCGAGGGCGTAAGCGCGTTTTTGCTCGGACGGAGTGGCGGGTTCGCGGTCGGTGAAAAGTTTGCCGAGAGCGAAGCCGACGACCAGACCACCGAAGTGTGCGAAGTTGTCGATTCCGGGAAATAAAAAACCAAAAACAAAAATAGAAACGACCCAGGAGATGAGGCGGGAGCGCAGGGCTTGCATGGAAGAGCGACGGGTGGTGATGGCGATCATGACGCCGATCAGGCCCAGGATGGCGCCGCTGGCTCCGACAGATTGGTGGCCGAAAAAAGAGCTGAGCAAGTAGCCGAATATTCCGGTGGCGGAATAAAGAAAAAGATAGCGCGCCGAGCCGTAGACTTCTTCGACGACCGGGCCGATGTCCATCAAGACCATCATGTTGAAGCCGATGTGAATCAGGCCGCCATGCAGGAACATGGCGGTGACCAGACGCCACCATTCATGCTGATAGAAGATTGCGTAAGGAAATGTGGAGCCGAGACGATAGAGTACTTCTCCGTTGAGCCCCCAAAGAATTTTTAGGCCGCCACCATCACCGGCGGACATGGTGGCGACGACGCTGACGCCGAACATTAGGACGTTGACGATGAGGAGGGCGGTGGTCATAGGAGCGCGGCCGCCGAAGAGACCACCGAAACCTTTACTGAGAGCGGCGAAGGAGAAACGGAGATTGGTGCCACACTGATGGCAACGAGTGGTGTTGATTCCAACTAGGGTCCCGCAGGACGGGCAAATTTTTGGGCGCGGTTGCTTTTCGCCCTTGCCACCGCCGAAGAAACCGCTGAGCGCAGATTTCCAGCGGTTGAGGCGGTACTGCCACTGATAGGGAAGCGCCAATTCTCCTCCTTGCGGCACTCGCGGAGCGTTCCTATAATACCGAAAACGCGCTGAGAGTTACGGTGAACACTACAATGGATAAATTCGAAGAGTTTGGGCGGCGTCTGGACGAAGAGCTGACCAAGTTGCGGCGATACGTGGAAAACGAAGTGGCGCCGGAAACGGAGCGGCGGAGCGCTGAATTTTTGCGAGAAGTCTCCGCGAAGCTCAGCGAAACGGCGGCCAAGCTGGAGGCGCGATTGGCGGCACGAAAGCCTCCGCAGTGAAGATCCGAGAAAATTTGTGAGGAGTGCGCGAAGGGCCGCGGGCCGGGCGTGGTTTGTCTATTTGGCTGGCGCGTTGTGCGTGGTGCTGGCGGGCGGCTGTGCGGCGCGGAATCCGGCGGCGGGGCGAGCGCCATCTCCGCCGATGCAACCTGCGGAAACTCCTATCTCGACGGAAGAAGCGGCAAAACGAGATACGAATGTCGCGCCGGAGCCTGTGCCGACTCCGGTGCCTACGCGTGCGCCATTGCCGAAGCGGTATAAGGGCGGCGCGGAG
This sequence comes from Candidatus Acidiferrum sp., assembly GCA_036495905.1. GTDB lineage: Bacteria > Acidobacteriota > Terriglobia > Acidiferrales > UBA7541 > Acidiferrum. The sequence goes on along the minus strand of DASXMB010000020.1, from coordinate 13,270 downwards.
CCTCCGCCAGAAGGTTACGCGGAGGAAGGAAATGCGTCGTGGTATGGCGAGCCATTTAATGGGAGGCGGTCTTCCAACGGCGAAATTTTCGATATGCGCAAGTTGACCGCGGCGCACCGGACGTTTCCGTTCGACACGATGGTGCGAGTGACGAATCTGGAGAATGGAAAATCGACGGTGGTGCGGATTACGGACCGCGGGCCTTTTGTGGGAAATCGGATAATCGATTTGTCGCAGGCGGCGGCGCGGGAGATTGAGTCGATCGGGCACGGAGTGGTGCGAGTGCGGCTGGAAGTGGTGTCCGCGGGAATCGATCCGACTTCGGGATTTTTTACGGTGCAGGTTGGGGCGTTTCGCGAGCGCGCGAATGCGGAGCGGCTTCGAGATCGTTTGAGCGCTCGATATTCGCCGGTACTCATCCAGGAATATGAATCGCCGGAGGGGACCCTCTACCGGGTGCGCGTGGGAAAAGTGTCCGGCGAAGACGCGGCGCAGGAATTGGGAGAGCAGCTTCGCGGTCGCGAGGGTCTTACGCCTACGATTGTGAGGCTGGATGACGCGGGTCCCGCGGGGAGCAACTGATGAGCACAGACTGCTTGTTCTGCAAGATTGCCGCGAAACAGATTCCGGCGAAGATAGTTTATGAGGACGAGGATGTATTTGCGTTTGAAGATATTGGACCGCAGGCGCCGTCGCACATTTTGATTTGTCCGCGGAAACATTTTGCGTCGTTGACGGAAGCAACGCCGGAAGATCAGAGCGTGCTGGGTAAACTGCAGTTGGTGGCGGCAAAGCTGGCCGGTGAGAAGGGGCTTTTGGGCGGATATCGGACGGTGCTGAATAATGGTGCGGGGGCGGGACAGTCCGTGTTCCATTTGCATTTGCATCTGCTGGGCGGAAGAGTGTTCCGTTGGCCGCCTGGGTAACGCAGAAGAGTTCGGTTGAATTCTAATTTGCTGCAAAGTTGGATTTGTTTGGGAGGATTCATGCGATATCGGTGCGCGCGGTGCGTTTCGATTTTGTTTGCGGTGGGCTTGGTGGGCGCGGCGGTCCTGCCGTATGCGGCTGCGGGACAGCAGCCGTCTGAACGCAGCGCGAACGCTGCGGCGCTGCCAGAGGGCGTAAAGGAATTGACCGTCGAGCGAATTTTTGCGCAACCGAGTTTGAGCGGGAGACTGACGCGCGGAATCGAATGGATGCCGGACGGCAAGAGCGTTAGCTTTCTGGATAGCAAAGGCGAAGGACGCGGAGCGAAGACGGAACTTTGGGCGATCGATGCGGCGACGGGCGCGCGGCGGCTCCTGGTGTCAGCGGAAAAGCTGGAGTCAGTGACGCCAGCGAATAATGAAAGAGGAACACAAGCGACCGGGCTGGGACGGCGGGCACCGGGGCAATATCGTTGGGCGCCGGGTGGAGAGGCGTTGTTGTTGCAGGGCGCGACGTCCCTCGGATGGTTTGACCTGAATGCGCAAAGCGGGCACGTGTTGGTTTCCGGGAAGGACAGAATTGTCGATCCGAAAATTTCGCCGGACGGAAAATATGTGAGTTTTGTGCGAGACCACAATTTATGGTTAGTGGGCGTGTCGGATGGAAAGGAACGGGCAGTAACTCAGGGCGGGACGGAAGGAGTACGCAAAGGCGAGTTGGATTGGGTGTATCCGGAAGAGTTGGCGATTGGGACGGCTTACTGGTGGGCGCCGGATTCTTCGGCGATAGCGTATTTTGAAATGGATCAGCGCGAGGTGGCGCAATATCCGCTGGTGGATTTCAAATCTTACAGCGGAGAAGCGGATGACGAGCGATATCCTCCGGCGGGCGGAGAGAATCCAGTGGTACGAGTGTTGGTGGCTCCGGTGGCGGGCGGCGAGCCGCGTGTGATGGACACGGGTGCGGACAAAGACGTTTATATCGCGCGCGTGAATTGGCTAATGGATTCGAAGCATGTAGCGATTCAGAGATTGAATCGAGAGCAGAACGTGCTTGATTTGCTGTTTGCGGATGCAGCTACGGGAGCGAGCAGGGTAACGCTCACGGAGAGGGACAAATCCTGGATCAATATCAGCGACGATTTACGTTTCCTGAAGGATGGGAAGAGATTTTTATGGTCGAGTGAACGATCTGGCTACCGGCATCTTTATCTTTATGGCGTGGATGGGAAAGAGATCGCGCAACTCACCAAGGGAGAGTGGGAAGTCGCCGGGGTGAGCGCGGTGGATGAAGCGAAGAGCGTGGTTTATTTCACGGCGATGGAAAAGTCTCCGATGGAGCGGCATTTGTACCGGGTGGGGCTGGATGGTTCGGGTTTTAAGCGAATTACGAAAGAGGACGGGACGCACGGAATTAATTTTGCTCCCGATGCTTCCGGTTTTGTCGATACGTATTCCAACAACATGACGCCGCAGCGGCAGGATTTGTATCGCGTGGACGGAACGCGCACGGCGGTGATCGATGAGAATCGGGTCGACGAGTTGGCGGCGTATCACCTTTCGCCGGTGGATTTTGTGTCTGTGAAGGCGCACGACGGCGCGCAATTGAACGCGATGATGATCAAGCCGCCTGGATTCGATCCTTCGCGGAAATATCCGGTGATCGTGTACACATATGGCGGGCCGCACGCGCAAGTGGTGACGAATGCGTGGGGCGGAAACAATTTCTTGTGGCATCAACAGATGGCACAGAAGGGATTCATCATTTTTGCGCTGGACAATCGCGGATCAGCGGGACGAGGGCATGTGTTTGAAGAGCCGCTTCATTTGCGACTGGGCGCGATTGAACTTTCGGATCAGCGCGATGGAGCAGCTTATTTGAAGTCGCTGCCCTATGTGGATGGTGAGCGAATCGGGGTGTGGGGCTGGAGTTACGGCGGGCATATGACGCTGCACCTGATGTTCGAGGCAGGCGATATTTTCAAGGTGGGATTCGCGGGTGGGCCGGTTACGGACTGGAAATTCTATGACACGATTTATACAGAGCGGTATTTGGGATTGCCGCAGAAGAACGCGTCGGGATATGAAGATTCTTCTCCAGTGAAATACGCCGGGCAACTGAAGGGCAAGTTAATGATTGCGCACGGGACTGGCGATGACAACGTGCACTTTGCGAATACTCTCGAGGTGCTGGATAAGTTGATCGATGCGGGGAAATATGTGGAGATGCTGCCGTTCCCGGGCCGGGGGCATGGCGTGGGAGACCCCGCGGCACGACGAGTACTGCAACGGCGAGTGACGCAGTTCTTTTTGGACAATCTATAGAACGCTAAGAACGTTGCGTTTAGGGCTTGTCGGGTTTTACGGCGACCGGCGCACCGATGCGGATGGTGGAACCGAAGCGCTTGTAATTGGAATAGCGGACGGTCATGCGCATATGGATTGGGCCGGTACTGAAATGAAGAACATCGTCTGATCGCGTATAGGTGGGAAACCAGTAGTTGCCTTCGATATTCTCGCGGAACGTTTCGAAGCGCGGAAAAACGTTTTCGTTGTTTTTCTTGATGATGTCCGGGACGGCTTTGCCGTCGGTCTTGACGATTTCCATATCCTTATCGTCGACCCACACGCGGCCCTGAAAATAGCGTTGATTTTTTTCGATCTTCTTGGGTGCTACGTCGAAGACGTAAGTGGCGATTTCGTCCAATTGTTCGCGACCGATATATTTGACGTCGTATTTGGGCAAATCTTCGCTGGTAAGCACAAACGGCTGAACGTTTTCCAAATCGTTAAAATCCTGCTGCGAAAGCGTGATGCGTTCAAGAGTGGGCGCGGGCGCGGAAGTGACTCGTTCGAAGCGCTTGCCGTCCGGGGTGAATAGGATGTCGCTGGTCATGCGGTATTCGCCGTCGGGGCGGCCGGATTCATCGTCGATGGTCTGAACGACGAAAGTTTGAGTGTAGGTATAGTTTTCGCGCTCTTTGCGGAATTCGGATTCACGCTCGCCGAATTTTTGGATGATCTGCTCGACTGGCATGGATGGAGGGACGGTTGAGATTGCAGAGGTAGCAGCGTTGGCCGGACCGGCGGGGGCCTGGGAGAGGGAAGGCAATGCAGCTGCCAGCAACAAGGCTGCAAATACTATTGACCGGACTGCGGCCGATACCAAGGAGCGCGGACGGCGATCCTGGCTGGATAGGTTGGAGGGCATTTCGGTGTCTCCTGCTGACATTTCGGATTCTTTAGAGTAAGAGCTGTACAAGTGGCGCGCTGGTTGCCTGCGGCACGCTGCCAGACCGCGATCTTGCGGTAATTTGATTATCCGGCATTCGCGCAGAGATTCCAATGCGTGGGAGGGAATTTCAAAACGCTTTGATAATTTCAATGTTGCCTTGTTTGCGGACAACATCGAGACCAATCGCAGTTCCTTCACGACGGATCACGAGATCGGCGGAACCGTCCAAGAGCTTCAGGTTGTCGATACGGATTTCGTTGAGCGTCGGCGGGAGACTGGGATTCGAGAGGCGAATTTGGCGTTCCTGGGCGCGGACCTCAAGACCCAAACAGGCGCGCAGCAGCAAAAATAGCGAACCGGCAGCCCAGGCCTGTGGAGCGCACGCAACAGGGTAAAGAGTGGGGCCACTGGTATCGTTCCGTTTGTGGAAGCCGCAAAAAAGTTCCGGCATGCGCTGCAGTTCAACGCGGCGACTGACTTCGTACAAACCGGAGAACAGCGCGCAGGCATGATTTTGCATGCCGTACAGCGAGAAGCCAAGACCGATCAGAGCGTTATCGTGCGGCCAGACGGAACCGTTGTGATAGGACATCGGATTGTAGCGAGCTTCGGCAGCGCCCAGCGTGCGAATGCCCCAACCGGAAAACAGGTGATCGCTCATTAAGGATGCGGCGATAGCGTCAGCGCGTTCTGGAGCGGCGATTTTGCAGAAGAGTGTGTGACCGGCGTTCGATGCACGGACCCGGCATTGTTTTTTCCGACCGTCAAGCGCGATGGCGTACAGGTTTAAGTCTTCGCACCAAAATGCGCGCTCGAAATTGGCGCGCAGGGATTCCGCTTGCTGGTTTAGCTTGCCGGCGAGTTCAGGTTCTTCCAGAGCACTAGCGATTAGTGCCGCGGAGCGTTTTGCTCCGTAGACGTAGGCCTGAACTTCGCACAAAGCGATGGGCGGGTCGGCCAATGTGCCATCGGCGTGAAATACCGAATCCTGGGAATCTTTCCAACCTTGTTGAATAAGTCCTTTGGAGGAGCGCTGGCAATATTCGACGAAGCCATCGCCATCGGCATCGCCATAGTTGTCGATCCATGCTAGCGCTCGTTTTATGTTAGGCCAGACGGTTTTGAGAAATGTGAGATTACCGGTTCTGACGAAGTACGCGCCAGCGAGCAGCACAAAGAGGGGAGTGGAATCCACGCTGCCGTAATAACGTCCGAACGGGACTTCTTTCATCACGGCCATTTCGCCGCGGCGCATTTCGTGGAGAATTTTTCCCGGTTCGGCATCTTGTTCAGGAATTTCTTCGGAGGCCTGCGTTTCCGCAAGATATTTCAAGACGCCTTCAGCGATGCCCGGCGCCATCCACAGACACTCGAGAGCAGTGATAATGCCATCTCGGCCGAAGACGGTGTTGAACCATGGAACGCCCGCATAGGGATAGGGACCCTCGGGATTGCCTTCGATCAGCATACGAAGATCGGCGGAGGAGCGGGTGATCCAAGCATTGAAACTTTCGCTGGGCGTGCTAATGCGGCACTGCTCGATGCCGGTGGAATCGAAATCGCGTTCGAGATTTTGGAAAGCGGATTGGAACGGAGTGACGAAGTTAACACGCGAATCGCGCTCGCACGAAACGGTACAAAAGATAGATTTTTCTTCTTTGGGTTGTAAAGTGAGATCGAAGTTTGCGGCATTGCCGGTGAGGGTGGCCGGATGCGGGGAAAAATCTAGACGAGTGCGCCGTTCGACGTTATCGAGACCTTTATAAGCGAGGATCGCCGCATCGCCTTCGATGCAAGCGGGCAAAAGTGTGCCCTTGCGTTCGCGCTTGGTGCCGCGGACTTCGAAGATGTCGGCGAAATCGGCATCGAATTCAAAATACACGGAGATGCGAACAGGCTGCGAACTGTAATTCAATAGACGAACGTGCTGGTAACAACTGGCAGTACGCAGAAATTGCAGGCGGAAAACGTGGACACCGCCGCGCGAAATACTTTCGTTGCCGCGGATGGGACTGTCGAGATTGGTGAGGTCAACCGAAAGGAATGAATTGTCCTCGCGAATATTCGAGCTTAGGAGTAAAGGTTGCTGATCGTTCAAGCGCAGAGTGAACTGCGAAAGATGACGAGTCTCGGCGTGAAATAACCCGAATTGCGAGCGGCCGAGGGGTTCAATGTCGCCGTAACGATTGAAAACGGCGAAAGTGTCGCCGTACTTGAGCACGCGAGTGCGATCATCCGCAAGGGCTGACGAGGCGCGAACGTAATATTCGTCTTCGACCCGGACAATGTCCGTCAACAGAACTCCCCAAACGTAATTACAGGGTTAGGCATGAATCTACTTCCACGGACGGCGCCGAGAAAGAAGATGTGCTCACGGCCGCTTCGTAGAGCTTAACGTAATCGGCGGCCATGCGGTGCGCGGTGAAGCGCCGGTCAAACTCGCGGCGGCAAGTGGCACGGCTCATGGTCGCGGCCTTTTCGACGGCGAGCACAGCTTCGTCCATGGAATTGACGATGAGACCGCTGACGTCGGGCGTAAGGACTTCCGGAACCGATCCGCAACCGAACGCAACCGTTGGAGTGCCACACGCCATGGCTTCGATCATGGTAAGCCCGAAAGGCTCTGGCCAATCGATAGGGAAGAGATACGCCAAAGCGTTTCCAAGGAACGCGGATTTTTCTTTCTGGGTAATTTCGCCGATGTATTCGACGTTGCGATGACAGAGCAGAGGCTTGATGGTCGACTCGAAATAATCGCGGTCTGCGCGATCGATTTTGGCAGCGATTTTCAGCGGCATCCCGAGCCGCACGGCAATTTCAATCGCGCGGTCTGCGCGTTTTTCTGGCGAGATTCGCCCCAGGAAGGCGAGATATTTGCCGCTGCCGTTGCCCATGTTCAGAGAGTTTTGGGGTAGACCGTGATAGGCGTTGCCTACCCAATTGGCCATTGGCAATGGTTTGCGTTGGTTGTGTGAGATGGAGATCACCGGCATGTCTCTAAATTTCCTATAGACAGGCAGAAGATCCGGCAAGTCCAGGCGGCCATGTAGTGTGGTTACGTGAGGAAAGGCAGCCAACCTTGACAACGGGAAATGCAGATAATCGACGTGAAAATGTATGATATCGAATTGCTCGGCCCGATCCATCACTTCTTGCAGCATTACGAAGTGGTGAGCGAGTTGGTCGACGCAGCCTTTGTCGAGTCTAAGGGCGGCAGGGCAGACGGGAATTAGCTGAGCGGAGGTCTCCGAATCTCCGCTAGCGAAGAGAGTCACGTCGTGACCTTGGGCGACAAGTTCTTCGGTCAGGTATGAGACCACGCGTTCCGTACCGCCGTATAATTTCGGCGGCACGCTTTCGTACAGTGGCGCTACCTGGGCAATGCGCATAACAACCAACCCCTATCTGTGTGATATCAAAAGAGAAGCATACTTTACGGGGCGGACTCTGGGTATCCAGTGAAATACCGAGTAAATATAGAGCGGCGCTGCAGTGAAGATGTGTGGACGGTCAGTTTGATGACAAGGTTGCGGGATTCGAGTGGTTAAGATTTGCCGCGCCAGGCTGCCGAAAAACCGACAAGGCTCAAGAGCCTCTGGGGACAGCCGATACACCGGCAGCCTTGCGCACGGCATCCGCGAGCCGCGAAGGCGTCAAGGTTTCCTTCACGAGCCAATTTTTGATACCCAAATCACGAGAGTTCGCGAGGCGATCGGTTTCGAATTCGTCGATCAAGACGATGACCGGCCACTTTTGAGCCAGCATTCCGAGTCGCGCGAAGCCTTCTGGGTTTTGCAATCCTGCCGCGGCGAAGTCGATCAGGATCATGTCGAAAGATTCCCGCTTTAGAGTGTCAAGGGCGCTGGAAAAGCTAGGCCGACATTCTAGGCTCGCGCCTCCCCACCAGGACTGGCTGAGCGCTTTCCAGACGAATTTTTCTGCTTCGGGTCTGTCTTCGACTAGAAGAACTCGCAACAGCACTCCCGGGACCCTGGATTTTGGGAAAAGTAGTTCGGCAAGGATATATGCCAGAAGCGCAAGCAGATTGGCATGATTTTATTTTCTGCTCCCGATACCAAGCACCAGAAGGGATTGACGAAATCAGGCAAGACAGTTGCGCGAAACGAATGCGAGCTTCAGGGAGCGAGAATGTCTTTGCGGCGGGGCGTCAGGTGAATGGCAGCGAGACTTGTAGCGTCCCACCCTCCACCCAGGGCCTTGACAAGGAGGACCGAGGTGACGACACGTTGGCCTTGAATCACGGCCAATTGCTGTTCGTTCGTTAGGAGATTCTGTTGCGCGGTAACAACGTCGAGATAGTTCACCAAGCCTCCGCTGTAACGGCTGGTGGAAATATCGAGGGTGCGGCGCGCGGCATCGACGGCGTCTTGCTGGCTTCGCTCCGCCTCGGTCAGGACGGTCAGTCCGGTGATATCGTCTTGAACTTCCTGGAAGGCGTCGAGAACAGTTTGGCGATAGGTGGCGACGTTGGCGTCGTAGGCGGCTTGCGCGAACTGCACTTGAGCGCGACGCGCACCGCCGGTGAAAATGTCCTGAGCGACATTAGCTCCAAGCGCCCAAAAGGTGCTGGATAAATTGGCCAAGTTGACGATGTTGGAAGCTTGCCACCCGCCTTGGGCGTAAAGACTGAGCGAAGGATAGTACGCGGCCTTTGCTACGCCAATTTGCGCGTTGGCGGCGGCCATTTGGCGCTCGGCCTCCGCGACATCTGGACGGCGTTCCAGCAGATCGGAAGGCAATCCGAGATCGAGCGTGGGAGTTTGAACTTTTGTTTCTTTAGCGCCAAGATGAAAATCTGGCGCTGGTTTGCCGACCAAGGTGGCAATGGCGTCTTCAAATTGCTTTCTTTGTTGCAGTAGCAATATGGCCTGGGTGCGCGTGGTGTTCAGCAGAGTTTCTTCCTGCGCGACGTCGAGTCCAGAGGCGACTCCCCCTTGATGACGGGAATTGACGAGATCGAGCCCTTTTTGCAGGGCATCGACAGTGCGATGCAGGATGGCCAGCTCCGAATCAAGCTGCCGCAAATTGAAATAGTCGCCGGCGAGCTGTGCGGTGATTAACAAGCGGACGTTTTCGAGGTCGGCGGCGCTGGCTTGGTAGGCCGCAGCAGCGGACTCGATACTGCGACGACGCCGTCCGAACAGGTCAACTTCATAATTTACCGTGAACGGGAGGACATAAACATTTTGCGTCACGGGCTGGAGGGTGATGAGCGCTCCGTTCGTGGGACGATTGCCGGAAAGCCTTTGTCTTTCCGCCGAGGGATTAGTACCGAGCGTCGGAAATATTGTGGCGATCTGAATGGCGGCGGTGGCTCGCGCTTGTTCGAGGCGCGCGATCGACACCTTGATGGTCTGGTTGGCGTCCAGCGAGGCTTTTTCCAGCGAGTTTAGATCGTCATCCTGAAAAACGCTCCACCATTGGCCCTTTGGAATGGAGTCTTTCGGTGCGCTTTCGCGCCAGGGAGCCGCGACATCCCATTTCGCGGCGACGGGCGCGCTGGGGCGTTTGTAGTTTGGCCCGACAGTGCATCCGGCGGTTGTAACGACTGCAAAAACGAGAACCGCAGCGACAAGAGTGCGCGCGTCTCCGGACGAGGTCCAGCTAAGGCTGGCTCGACTCATTATTTCTTGTCTCCGCCAGATTTTCCACCATTAGTGGCTGGCGATCCTGTGCCCGGCGGTGCCTGACGCTCTGACCGTCCCTGTTGCGGGACTTCTTTCACGTTAACCTGGACGCCTTCATCGAGCGAATCTGCGGGGTTGAGCACGATCCAGTCGGTCGCGCTAAGGCCTTGCAACACCTGGAGTGATGTTCCGTAGTCGCGTCCAACCATGATCGGTTGAAGATGCGTCTTGTGATCCGGGCCGACGGTGACGGCGCGCAAGCCTTCAGCACGGAAAAGCAGAGCGTTCACAGGGACCTGCAGCCGGGCGCCAGAGACTTTGATGAGCAAATGTACTTGGGCATAACCCCCGGGAAGTAACATGCCTGTCTTGTTGGGCACGTCTACCTCGGTATTTAGAGTGCGGCTAGCAGGATCGATCGCATCCGCGGTGCGCGCCACTTTGCCCTGAAATTTTTCTCCGGGGTACTGAGCCAGTTCGATGTATGCGCCAACTCCCACGTGTACGGACGGCGCATAAATTTCTGGAACGCTGACAAACACGCGGATGGGATCGGTTTGGGCCAAAACGAAAAGCGATTGCGCCGCCCCGCCGTTGCCCGCGTTGATCAAGTTGCCGATGTCAATGTTGCGGCGAGTAATTACTCCGCTGAAGGGCGCGTACACACGTTTGAAAGATTCCAGGTCTTCCAGGCGACGCACATTGGCTTCCGAAGATTGCGTGGCAGCCTTTTTCGCGTTGAAGTCGCCTACGGCGTTATCGACTTCCTGTTTTGAGACGCCGTCCGTCTTGATCAGTTCCTGGAAACGAGACGCGGTAATTTTTGAGAGGTCTTCGTTGGCCTTGGAAGTGTTCAGGTCGGCACGGGATTGCGAGAGTTGCTGATCGACCTCAGGTGCGTCGATGTCTGCAAGTAACTCACCTTTTTGCACCCGGCTGCCGATGTCGTGATACCACTTTTTCACGTAGCCGCTGGTGCGCGCGTAAATAGGCGATTCGACGTAGGCCTGCAGCGTGGAAGGCATGACGAGATCTTCCTGCTGCGGTTCGGCAATCGGGTGAGTGACGGAAACCGTCGGTATTGCCATCTTTTCGGTTTCGCTGGCCAAAGCGCGGTACTGCGCTCGGCGTTGGAAAAGAGTGAAACCTCCGATGATTACCAAGACGATGGCGGCAACTACCAATAATAGGAATAGCCGGTTTTTTTGGGGTGGTGCTTGGTCGTCTCGCTTTGTCTGGGTGTAACCTTCCATGCTTATCCTCGGCTTCTGTCTATTGTCAGAGAAACTCAAATCTAAGTTGTGGCCGGTGCTGGCGCCGCTGATCCTTGATGACTCTTTTTCCGTTCGCGCCGTCCGTGAATGATCGAAAAGACGCAAGGCACGAAAAATAATGTCGCGAAAGTGGCGAACAGTAATCCGCCGATAACCGCGCGACCCAGGGGAGCATTTTGCTCTCCCCCTTCGCCAAGGCCAATAGCCATCGGCACCATACCAATCATCATGGCTAACGCCGTCATTATAACGGGACGCATGCGGACAAAGCCCGCGGACAGAGCAGCGTCTTTCGCGTTCTTTCCTTCGTTCATTTGTTCCCGTGCGAAAGAGACCATCAAAATACTGTTCGAGGTTGCTACGCCGACGCTCATGATCGCGCCGGTCAACGACGGAACGTTGAGCGTGGTGTGGGTGAGCAGGAGAATCCAGCAAATTCCTGCTAAAGCTCCGGGCAAAGCGGTAATGATAATAAACGGGTCGAGCCAGGATTGAAAATTCACCACGATGAGCAAATAGACCAGGACGATAGCGCCAAGCAGACCAAAGCCCAGCCCGGTGAAAGAACTCTTCATCGTTTGCACTTGCCCTCGGATTACGATATGGCTTCCTTTGGGAAGTTCCTTCTCAATTTCTTTTACGCGCTTGGCCACGAGATCGGATACACCGCCAAGGTCTCGTCCGTCCACAGCAGCATAGACATTGATCATGGGTTGGACGTTATAGTGCGACACGACTGCCGGACTTACGGTGGTTGAAGTGTGTACGAGATTCGCCAAAATTTGCGCGGGCGATCCCGCCGTGCCAGTTCCACCGTTGATAGGAGTATTTTGCAGAGCCTGGAGACTGTCATTGCGATACTGTGGAGTTTGCACGGCGACGTTATAGCTGACCCCATTCTTGGGATCCAACCAAAACGACGGAGCCGTTTGGAAACTGGAACTTAGGGAGATGAGCAAGTTCTGCGCGACATCGCGCGTCTGCAAGCCAACGAGCTGAGCGCGAGTACGATCAATATCCATGCGCAGTGCAGGTTGATCGAGAGCTTGCTGAACGTGTACGTCCACCGCTCCGGGAATATGCCGAATTTCGGCCGCCAATTTTTCCGCGATTACATAGTTTCCCGCTTGATTTGCGCCGGTGACGGCTATGTCGATAGGCGCAGGTGTGCCAAAGTTCAGAATTTGCGTGACGATATCGGCAGGTTGAAAAAAGAATTGAACGCCGGGAAATCGCTCGGGAAGTTTTTCGCGTAGGTCTCGAATGTAAGCGATAGTAGGCTTTCCACGTTTTTGCTTGAGCTGCACTAGAATTTCAGCGTCGGCAGTACCAAACGTTCCTGCATTGCTGTAGCTGAGGTTGATGCCACTATAAGGCACGCCGAGATTGTCGAGCAGGGTTTCGAGTTCGTCTGGCGGTATGGTTTCTCGGATCACACCGTCAACCTGATCGGCGAGGCGCGCGGTTTCTTCGATTCGCAGGCCGGTCCGCGCTCGGAAATGGAGGCGAATTTGTCCAGCATCCACCTTGGGGAAAAAATCACGCCCGAGAACGAAGATCAGCCCACCGGAAAGAAGACAGAAAGCAAGAAAGCACGCTGAGAACGCAACCGCGCTTTCCAGTGCAGTTCCTAGCGCGCGATGATATCCGTCGCGAAACTTCTCAAAGTTCCGCTCAAAACCTTGCTGATAACGGCGGAAAAATCCCTGCTTCTGGCCTTTGTGTTCCTCCGGATTGTATTCATCCTCCGCGCTCAAGAGGTACATGGCGAGAGTGGGGACAATGGTTCGAGACCACATGTACGACGCAAGCATTGCGAATGAGACCGCTTCGGCGAGTGGCACGAAGAGATATTTCGCTACACCTGACAAGAAAAACATCGGAAGGAAGACGATGCAGATGCAAAGCGTCGAAACGAAAGCGGGCACCGCAATTTGCTGTGCGCCATCGAGAATGGCCTGAACGGTCTCTTTGCCCATGGCGAGATTGCGGTTGATATTCTCAATTTCCACGGTGGCGTCATCCACCAAGATGCCAACGGCCAAGGCGAGACCGCCAAGGGTCATGATATTGATGGTTTCGTGCAGCGCGCTGAGCAGAAGAATGCTGACGAGAATAGAAAGTGGAATAGAGACCGCGATAATCAGCGTGCTTTTCCAATTGCCCAGGAATAACAGAATCATGATC
>DASXMB010000019.1:0-2656 GCA_036495905.1 Candidatus Acidiferrum sp. | reverse complement strand
CCGGAGAGCACTACGTCGCGGCCGGTCGCTTCGGTAGTGCAGGAGGCCAAGAGATCGGGCGAGACGATCCCCAGCATCGAGCGCAACTCAAAAATGTTCCAGCGTTCGCGGCCAAGAATCGAAATCGAAGAGCCCTCGTTGGCGACCGGGTAACACTCGCGCGTGATCGTCTTGATCAGCGTCGATTTCCCGCATCCATTCGGACCGAGAATGCAAACGTGCTCGCCGGCGTCAACCCGCAGGGTAATATCCTGGAGAGCGGCATAATCTCCACGCATGACCGTGACGTGGCTAAGGGCAAGAAGAGGGGCTTGGCTCGGAATTTGCGCCATCGAAATAAGACGGTATCGCTCAATAGTTTAGTCGGTTAGGGGAGAAAACAAAAAGGGAGGCGAAAACGGGTTGGGTTCTCACCTCCCGGGGTGGTGGGGTGTTGCTGACATACCCTCAGCGGCAGAACAGGCCTGCCCTGCCAGGCAGGTCCTGATGCCTCACTCGCGTGATTTCGCCGCAGTGCGGTAAGAGACTTACCACCAGAGGGCCGTGTCTGCGCGCTTTTTAGCACCCCAGATTGTGCGTGTCAACGGCAAAAATTGACCGGTTTCTCAATGTGCTTGTATAAATTTGAGGCCGATTTTTTCTCTCAGGAACTGTTTACGTGACTGATTCCGCTGTATTGGGAAAGTCGGCGGCTTGCAGGTGCGCGTTGCTGTAAGATTTGAGATGGCAGTCAGGAGAGGTATATGTCTGAGGTTGGGCGGGCTACCACGGATCTTCCGACATCTACACATGGGTCAGCGTCTACCCACGGCGCGACGCGTACGGAAACGGACAGCATGTGGAAGATGCAGGTGCCGGCGGACCGGTATTACGGGGCACAAACGGCGCGATCTCTGGTGCACTTTGCCATTGGCAAAGACACCATGCCGCCGGAGCTGATCCGGGCGTTTGGGATCTTAAAGAAGGCGGCGGCGCTAGTGAATCAGGATTTGGGTAAGCTGCCGGCGGACAAAGCGCGGTTGATTTCGGAGGCAGCCGATGAAGTGATTGCTGGAAAGCTCAACGAGCACTTTCCACTGCGGATTTGGCAGACCGGCAGCGGAACGCAGACGAACATGAACGTCAACGAGGTGATCTCGAATCGCGCGATTGAGATTGCCGGTGGGGTGATGGGCAGCAAGAAGCCGATCCATCCCAATGATGACGTGAACATATCGCAATCGTCGAACGACACGTTTCCCACGGCTATGTCGATTGCGGCGGCTACCGAGACGTCGCGGCGGCTGCTCCCTGCTGTGAAAAAATTGCGCGATGTGCTGCTGGCCAAATCGCTGGAATTCGCGGATATCGTGAAGATTGGGCGGACGCACTTGCAGGACGCCACGCCACTTACATTTGGGCAGGAGTTTTCGGCTTGGGTGAACATGCTGGACCGCGATGGGGCGCGCATCGCGGTGGCGCTCGATGGGCTTTACGATTTGGCGATTGGCGGGACGGCCGTGGGTACCGGACTGAACGCGCATCCGGAGTTTGCGGAGCGCGCGGCGCGGAAGATCGCAGAGTTGACGGGGCTGCCGTTCCGGTCGCACCCGAATAAGTTCACAGCGCTTTCGGCGCATGACGAGATTGTGTTTGCAAGCGGGGCGCTGAAGACTCTGGCGGCTTCGTTGATGAAGATTGCGAATGACATACGGTGGCTGGCCTCCGGGCCGCGCTGTGGGCTAGGCGAGCTAACTTTGCCGGAAAACGAGCCGGGATCGTCGATCATGCCGGGGAAAGTGAACCCGACGCAGTGCGAAGCGATGACGATGGTGGCGGTGCAGGTGATGGGTAACGACGCGGCGATCGGGTTTGCGGGATCGCAGGGAAATTTTGAGCTGAACGTGTTCAAGCCGGTGATTATTTTCAATTATTTGCATTCGGTGGAGCTGCTGGCCGACGTGTGCAACAGCTTTGTCGAGCACTGCGTCCAAGGAATTGAAGTGAACCGCGAGCAGGTGGATACGTATGTGAAAAATTCGCTGATGCTGGTGACCGCGCTATCGCCGAAAATTGGATATGACAACGCGGCCAAAGTGGCGCACACGGCCCATCATGAGCACATCAGTTTGCGAGAAGCGGCGGTGAAGCTGGGATTCCTTAGCGGCGCAGAGTTTGACGCGCTGGTTCGGCCCGAAGACATGACTCACCCTTAATCGCTGAACGCGAATGGCCCATTGGCCGAGCTCTGCAGTGCCTCACAATGCCCTCCTTGGTTTGCCAAGTGCGAGATTCGTTCCGCGATGCTCCTCCGGAATCGCGCTGGCGAAAAGTTGATACCCTATCTGGAAGCGGAATGCGCGCAACAAGATACGAAATCCACTTGAAATCGGTGGATATCCCCCAAATTGAGCGCGCGTAAACAAAATCGGCCTCGAAGCAAATGAAGTGGAGTTAAGTCACGTTCCTACAGCGAGTTGCGGGAGGCGTAACCAAAACGCTCTGATGGCCGCATCAGGTCTTTCTCTTACGCGCGTTCAAGAATTTTGCACAGATTGTAGGGTAAATACCTTATTGGTCCTCAGGGGCCACGTTTTTAACATGTGTGGGCTAAAATGCGCCATCAGGCCACAAAGCCGGCATCCGGGCCCGAGGCCTGGGGACTCCCACATTTCCT
>DASXMB010000018.1:0-2761 GCA_036495905.1 Candidatus Acidiferrum sp. | reverse complement strand
CCGGCATGGCTCGCGCCAAGACAGCAGGCCGCACAGTCCTAAGCGTCGAACTCGCGACCCCGATAGGCACAATCGAGACGGACAGCGTGTTAACCGCCACCTCGTCACCGCACGCATTCGATGGGGTGTTCACGTATCGCTATGACGACACCGGCACGGGACAAAATCGCTTCGAGACTCTCTTAACCCCTAAAAACGTAAACGCGCAAACGTTTGGTAAACTCTTCGCCGCTCCGGTGGATGGATACGTTTACGCCCAGCCACTTTTCGTGCCCAATGTTTCCATTCTGGGGCAAAGTGCACGCAATGTCGTTTACGCCGCCACCGAGCACGACACAGTTTTCGCGTTTGACGCCGATAGCGGCGCCGAGCTGTTCCACAAAAATCTCGGATCAGCCGTCCCCGAAAAAGTGCTGCCTTGCAAAGACATGGGTCCGGAAATCGGCATTACGGGGACGCCAGTGATCGATCCGGAAACAAAAACGATGTACGTCGTCGCGAAAGTTTACGAAAATGGCGTCAGTTCTTTTCGTTTGCACGCACTCGATATCACGTCGGGAAGCGAAAAGCCTGATAGCCCCGTGCTGATTTCCGCGACGGTCGCTGGCGCTGGTGGCGGAAGCCACGACGGTAATGTGATGTTCGCCGCCACTAGCCAATTGCAGCGTCCGGGCCTCCGCATCGTGCGTGGCCAGGTGGTCGTAGCATTCGGATCGTTGTGCGACCGCGGAGCCTTTCACGGCTGGGTTTTTCTTTACGATGCGTCCAGTCTGAAACAAACAGCAGTTTTTTTAACGACTCCGGACGGTCATCACGGTGGTATTTGGCAGGCAGGCGCCGCGCCAGCCGTGGATTCCACCGACAATATCTACGTTATTTCCGGGGATGGCGAGTTCGACCCGAATCAGCAGCGCGCCAACCTCGGCGACACAGTACTCAAGCTCCGCTGGAACGGAGTCGGCACGCTCACGCCATCCGATTATTTCACGCCGTACGATCAGCGCGCCATGGATGTGGAAAACGGTGACCTGGGCAGCAGCGGGCCCATCCTATTGCCCGATCAACTAGGCCAGCATCCGCACGTCCTTTTCGCCGCGGCGAAGAATGGCGCGATTTACCTGCTCGATCGCGACAACATGGGGCATTTCCAGTCAACCAGTAACAGCCAGATCGTCCAGTATCTTCCGCATCTCCTTCCCGATAAAGTTCATGCGTCCGCAGGCTATTGGCGAAATGCCACAGGGGAATGGGTGTATATCAGTTCGATTGAAGGTGGGTTGCAGGCTCTGCCTCTCTCTAACGGCCAATTATCGGCAACGCCCTCATCCGCAACCACGATGACTTTTACCTACCCCGGAATAACGCCTGTCATCTCCTCGCACGGCAACGACGACGGAATTGTCTGGGCACTCGAAAACTATTCGGGTGTACTCCGCGCGTTCTCCGCCACCGACCTCGCGAAGGAGTTGTACAACTCCGGCCAAGCTGCAAACGGCCGTGACCGCGCCGAGCGCGGGGTCCAGTTCTACGTGCCCACAGTCGCAAATGGAAAAGTCTACTTTGGCTCGCGAGCGCACCTGTACGCATACGGGCTGTTGCAATGAGCGTTCGCATCGGAACCCGCTGCCCGCCTATGCTGGACAAGTCGGCTTTCGAACGTGCCGAGCAATCCAAAATAAGCAGACGCGGCCCGCAATGAAGCTGGGGGGAGCGCAAGCGTGCAAGACTTAAAACCGCAGGGCTACTGCTCTCGTTGGGACTTCATTCTCGCTCGTTGCGCAAATCGCAATGTGCTGCATCTCGGTTTCATCGGTGAAACGGACGCCTCGCTGGATCAGAAGGTGGACGCTGTCCGGGATCAACAGACATTACACTCTCATCTTCTAAAGGTCGCTTCAGCCGTCGCGGGAATCGACCGCAACGAGCGCGCAATCGAAATGATTCGCTCCCAGGTGGGATGGGATCATCTTCATGCCGCGGACGTTGAACATCTGGAGCGCCTCGATCTAAAAGGGACTTTCGATGTTGTGCTCTTCGGTAACTTAGTGGAACATTTGAGCTGTCCCGGGCTCGCTCTGAATGGCATTCATCGGTTCATGAATGAAAAAAGTGAGATGATCATCTCCACTCCGAATTCATTCGCGCTCCTTTCCAACCTTCGGTTCACGCTCGGCCGTTTCCGCGAAGGCGAGGAGCATGTAACCGGCTACTCTAAGTTCACGCTCCAGGCCTTGCTCGCGCGGCATGGGTTTAAAATGACCGAACTGTTTACTTGCTACGACAAGCCGCCGGTGGCGTGGAAGCAAAAAGTGGAATTTGCCGTTGGCGTCCCTTTTTTCAAGGCGATGCCCGAACGCGGTGGCACGCTGTTAGCCGTCTCCAGAAAAACTGCATAATTCAATTTGCCGCTCTAGAGGCGAGCTATCCAGGGTCGCAGGAGTTCAGCGGATCAGCCAAACCTCGGCTGATATCACGTTGCAGTCATAACGTTTACAAGTTTTGAATCGTTCAACTGGGAGGCCACTTTGCAGGATCACAACACTGTCGTCGTAGCTGGCGCGGGCGGTTTCATCGGCGGTCATCTGGTGGCGACGCTGCGCAGCCAAGGCTATAAACGCATCCGTGCGGTCGACGTAAAACCGCTCGATGAATGGTACCAGCGTTTCAATGACGTCGAGAACTTGCGGCTCGATCTTAATTTAAAGGAGAACTGCGAAATTACCGCCAAGGGCGCGGAGGAAATCTACAACCTCGCCGCGAA
>DASXMB010000017.1:0-83840 GCA_036495905.1 Candidatus Acidiferrum sp. | reverse complement strand
TCAGCACTCCCCAAAATAACGCAGAGGGAACTCCCGCGATCAAAAACGCCGTCGCTCCCAAAACTCCATGAATTCCCGCCACCAACAATCCAATCGCTACGCTCGCAAAAATTAATTCCTTGGATTCTTTCGCCATATCGTTCTGAATCTCGTCGTCAAACGGCAACAAATGCCGCGCCCCGCGCTCCACACTGGCCGCATCGCGAAACATAAAAAACAAAGCAAAAATCAAAATAAACAAATCCACGAAAAACATCGCCAAATTCTTCAGCAATCCGCCGAATCGCCCCGCCACAAACGCCGCCGTTCTCTCCGCTGCCTGCCGCAATGGCACGGAAAAATCCACCGACCGCCAGCGCGCCGGCAATTCGCTCCGGAACCAATTCATCGCGTGCATCGCTACCGTCTGATTCGGATCCAGCAGCGTGCTCTGCACTCGCAAAGACGCGTCAATCGCCTGCCGCGTCGCGTACACCAAAACCACCAGCGCCGGCGCAATCAGCAAAAGTGTCACTGCCAGCGTGCTGATCGCCGCCGCCGGCGTCGGCCGGAATCGCCGCAACAGTCGCTGGTGCAATGGATAGAAAAAAATCGCCAAAATTGCCGACCACGCCAGCGGCACCAAAAATGGTGCAAATATCAAAAACACCAAATATCCCAGCAACAGCAGCGCCCCGTACGAAAGTACCGTAGTTAAACGGTCACTCGTGCTTGTCGCGACAAAAGGTGTCTTGGTCATCTACGGTATATAATCGCTTCAGATACAGGCGAACCTATCGCCACGTATTTTAGTCTTATCTGGTGCTCGACGGAACCACATCAAGTATGTCATCGAAACCCATTCCGCTCACCGCTTATCAGATCCGTTTGCTCGCCGTATTGTCTCTGATTAATTTCGTCAATTTTGCCGCGCGCCAGGTTTTGATTCCGCTCATTCCGCTGCTTCGCGGCCAGTTGCATATTTCAGATGCGCAACTCGGCTCTCTGCAAACTTGGCTGCTCGTCGTTCTCGCCACCGCCAGCATTCCCTTTGGTTTTCTCGCCGACCGCCTCAGCCGCAAAGCAATTATCGCCATCGGCGTTTTGCTTTGGAGCCTCGCCACTTTCGCCGGCGGTCTCGCTTCCACTTTTGTTTTTTTTCTGGTCGCGCGCGCCTTCGTCGGTTTGGGCGAAGCCGCTTACGCTCCCGCCGCGCAATCCATGATTTCCGGCGGCTTTCCTCAGGAGCGTCGCGCGTTCGCGCAAGCCATTTTCGCGTGCGGCATGCTCCTCGGCGGAGCGGCGGGGCAAGTACTCGGCGGAATTATCGGTTCTCGCCAGGGCTGGCAAGAAGCATTTTTCGTGGTCGCTCTGCTCGGAATTATTCCCGCGCTCGCCCTTTTCTGGATTGACGAGCCGCCGTGCGGGCCGCGCTGCGACGTTGTTCCGATTTATCGTTTGCTCGGAGTGCCCGCATTCATCGTCATGATTTTTGCCGGCATGTGCATCACTTTTTCCAGCGTTTCGCTGCTAACCTGGGGAATCGATTTCGCCGTCAGCTACAAAGAATTCAGTTTGCGCGAAGCATCCGTTTCGCTCGCGCTGGTCGCGTTGCTCTCGCTGATTTTTGGCGTGCTCATGGGCGGCTACGTCGCGGACCGCCTCCAGCGAACTTTCGCTTACGGACGCATTCTGGCAATCGCCGCCGCGTTTTTACTGGCCGCGCCATTTTTGCTGCTGGCCATTCAGTCCGACGAAAAACAAATCGTCTTGCTCGGACTTTTCATCGCCGGCTTTTTCATGTCCTGGTATCACGGCCCGGTCACTGCCGTGCTTCACGATATGATGCCGCGCCGCGCGCACGCCACTTCCATCGGCGTGTACATGTTCGCCACGCAATTGGTCGGCGGCCTGGGCCCGCAAGTCGTCGGCAAAATTTCAGACCTGCACGATTTGCAATTGGGCTTGCAACTAGCCGTTGCCGTAATGGTCGTCGGCGCGCTGCTGATGCTGCTGGTGATTTACTTTATTCGCCGCGACGGTTTGCACCATCCGTCGCTGGCCGTATTCCGCGCCGAACCCGGCGACTAACTTTTCCGCTCGCCCAGCGTTCGCTGCGAAAAGTTCGCGCTGACCGCGCCGCCACAACAAAAACTCTCACTTAATCCCGATTTGCCCGATCAGCCGCGTCACATCCGCCTGCGACACATCGTACAGCGGCCGCTCGTCGGACTCTTCCAGCCGCTCGCTTAAAAATTCCGCCGCGATAAAGCTGGCTTCGCGATCCGTCAAATCGCGCCCGGTCTTTTCGCGAAACGCCACAAACGCGGTGTGCGCCAATCCCAAAACAATCGCCGTCCCATCGACGAAAAATTTCGTGTCGATGGTGTCGCTGTGCCGCGTGGCAATCCCATTCCACATGTGCGAAAAGCGGCACGGAAACACTTGCCCCGTCAATTTTGAGGTCACATCGAACGCGCCAACAAATGTGCTCATGGCGCCGCTGTTTGCCAATACCGGACGTGATGTCACCGTTGCTCCTTGTTCTGCAAAACGTTACGACGTTCCTTGTCTCGTGCGCGAAACCGTCGCAAACTCAAATCGCCGCGAGCCGCAAAATCCTACCGCGCCGCTGCCGCGCTTTCCGTATGCGCATGCATATAACTCTGAATCGCCGCGCCCACTCCCGCGCCGCCCGGCACCCGCATGCCTTGCTCCAGCAACACTTTCTCCAGCGACGCCAAAAATAGCAACACATTCGTTTTTTGGCTGCAAAATCCCATCAAGCCCACGCGCCAGAATTTCGCCTTCAGCGGCCCCAGCCCTCCGGCAATTTCAATATTAAATTCTTCCAGCAACTGCCCGCGCGCTTTCACGTCGTTCACGCCTTCCGGAATCATCACTGCCGTCACCGTGGGCAACCGGTCCGCAGGATTTCTCACCAGCAGCTCCAGCCCCATCGCTTCCAGTCCCGCGATCAGCGCCAGTTGATTCACGCGATGCCGCTCCCAGCGCGCTTCCAGCCCTTCTTCCATCACCATGCGCGCCGCTTCGCGCAAAGCATAAATCAGCGAAATCGGCGGCGTGTGATGATACAGCCGCTCTTTGCCCCAGTAGTTCATCGCCGTGCTCAAATCAAAATACCAGCTGGACACTTTCGTTTTCCGGGTGCGAAAACTTTCTTCCGCGCGCGGGCTTACCGTAATAGGAGACATTCCCGGCGGAGCGCTGATCGCTTTTTGCGTTCCGCTAAAACAAATGTCGATTTTCTGGCGGTCCACATTTAGCGGTACGCCCGCCAAAGACGCCACTGCATCCACCACCAGCAGTGCGCCCAGCTCGT
Source organism: Candidatus Acidiferrum sp. (assembly GCA_036495905.1). Taxonomy (GTDB): domain Bacteria; phylum Acidobacteriota; class Terriglobia; order Acidiferrales; family UBA7541; genus Acidiferrum. The sequence continues at coordinate 80,518 of DASXMB010000017.1, read as the reverse complement.
CGGCCACTTTGCGGAAAGGATCGATCTCGGTCAGCACGCCGGAAGATGTTTCTCCCTGCGCCAGCCCGATCATTTTTATTTTTTTGCCTTTGCCCGCCCGCCGCACATCTTCCGCGTCCACCGGTTTTCCGTAAGGCGCTTCCACTTTGATGATTTTCGCCGGAGTGCGCGAAGCGATTTCATACATGCGGTCGGAAAAAACTCCGTTCACCGCCACAATGGCTTCGTCGCCGGCTTCCAGGCAGTTCAGCACGCTGGCTTCTATCCCGCCAGAGCCGGATGCCGATAGCGGCATGGTCAGCCGGTTTTCCGTTTGAAAAATTTGCCGCAGCAATTCCTGCACATCGTCCATGCAGCCTTTGAAAGATGGATCCAGATGCCCCACCAGGGGAGTGGCCAGCGCCTTGTACACCCGCGGGTCCACCGAAGACGGCCCAGGCGTCAGCATCAGCCGGTTAGGTGGATTGTATTCGCCCATGTGCGTCATAGAGTCATGCCTCGATTGGAACGCGTCATCACGCGCCGGAAAGCGCTCGAATCCCAATTTTCCCGCACAACACAGGGGTACGCAACCGACAAATTGGACGCACCCAGACCCCGGGACTTGCAGTTGTTGCTCGGTCCTAAACCGCACTCCTCTTCCCCAGGCACCTCGAGTCGCAGGCCCCGCCCAATAACGTATCGACTACGCGTCCACGAATACAAATTTAACCGCGAACTGTTGGACACCATGATAATTCATTAGTTTAACACCAAAGAAATTCGCAGTAATCGACGGTCGGGAGGCCCGCTGTGAGTACTCTGCTGAACCGAATTAGGTCTTGGGCTCTGACTGACTTGAAATATTGGGAGCAAGCGGCACTTGAGATGATCGCTGCAGGGCAGCCGATTACGAGTGAGGGGTTACGAAAACTCACGGAGTATTTTCTGGAGGACTGTGGTTTATTGCCACTACCATCTGTTCGGCCCCAGCTTTCTTTCCCAAAAGACATCGCGAACGATCCCACACCTTCCGCAACGAGGCTCCAACGACTTTTTAATCTGCGCAACGTAAACGCTCTACCAGCAGGACAAGAGCTTCATTTCGGAGACCAACTAACACTAATATACGGGGAGAACGGAACTGGAAAAACAGGATATGCCAGGCCACTGGCGTCCGCCGGCTTTACGCGAGGGGAACGTCAAGTACTGCCAAATGTAGCCACCCCTTATGCGGGAGCGGTTCCTCAAGCTGATATCGAGATCGTTTCAGCCAACTCAAAGAAGGTGATTACATGGAGAAATGGGAATCACAACAGAGAATTGGGAGGAGTCCATGTTTTTGACGACAAAAGCATTATTGCCCACCTTAGTAGATCAAATTCTCTGAGCTTTTCTCCGAGCGGCCTTCAACTTCTGACAAGGCTGGCGGACACGACCGACCTTGTGCGAAACGAAATCAATCAATTGATAGCCGAACGTGAAAAGGAACACATTTTTTATCTAGCTTTTGACGGGGATTCTCCTATACGCCAATCGGTCACAGCGCTCGGGCCTGAAACCAACCAAGAAGAATTAGAAACGCTGGCAAAACTCACTGCTGATGAAACCCAACAGATAGCGACTCTAGAGAGAGAAGTCGCGGAGCTAGCCTCGCAGAATATCCCTAAGAAAATAGCAACGATTCAGCAAGAAGTTAAAGACCTTGAAAAACTCAAAGAATCTTTACGGGCCGCTGAGAACGCCGTCAGTGATTTTGTCCTTGCAGAGGTAAATGTGCTTGCACGGACCTTTGCTGAGCAACAGAATCGTGTGAGAGAGGCGGGAACCAGCCAATTTGAATCTGACCAATTTACCCATGTCGGAAGCAAAGAATGGTTGGACTTTCTGGAGGCAGCAAATCGGCTCGCAAACTTCGAAATTGCACACGGCCGCGAGTATCCCAGCGTCGGGGCATCCTGTCTGCTATGCCGCGAACCTCTCTCTGCAGAATCGGTTAGTTTGATCGAGAGACTTTGGAATTTCCTCATTTCTGATGTCCAATCACAGTTGGACAGAACACAACTGTCCTGTTCCGATAAGGCGACAGCCCTCAATAACCTTCGACTTGATTTTTTCAGTGAGGACTTAAACATTAGGCGCCTAGTTTCTGAGGAGCTCCCAGAAATTGTTGCCGCAGTGCAAAGTCAAGTTGAAGCGATCGAGACGCGGCGTGGAGAATTCTGCGAATCTCTCATTCTTCATCAGGTTTGCCATCCCGCACCACTTCTGAATCTAGATTTGTCTGAACTCGAGCAGATAACCGAGGTCCGTAAGCGAGATATACAGCAACTCAGCGATTCCGACGCAGGCAAGAAACTAAGTACAGCGACGAATGCTCTTAGAGTTCTGAAACATCGCAAAATTCTTGACGTCCAACTAGCCAATATCACGAGTTATGTTGAAGGCAGACGTTGGGCCGTCAAGGCACGACGGTCTCTTGGTACGACGCGCGCAATCACCACGAAGTATGACGAACTCTTTCAAGAGCTAGTTACCGACCGTTATGTGGCCATATTTCAAGACACGCTCGAGAGATTCAAGAAAGATTTTAGGGTGGCCGTAGAGACAAGAGGGCAGAAGGGGGAAACAGTCCGACAACTCGTGCTGAAAACTAGCGGATCCTCACGCCCATATTCCATTGTCGAAGTGCTTAGCGAAGGAGAAAAACGAGCTGTGGCGACGTCCGATTTCATCGCGGAAGTGACTTTAGACAAAAACTGCTGTTGTTTGGTATTCGATGACCCGGTAACTTCTTTGGACGCGAAATGGAAAGGCACAATTGCCCGCTGCCTTGCAGAGCAAGCACAAGCCAAGCAGGTTGTTATCTTCACCCACGATCTAGCGTTCTTGTACCATATTAAAGCTCATGCAGAATCCCTGGGCGTGAAGACCGTGTCTCATTGGGTCAAGAACGATGAGAACGGCCCAGGCTTCCTCTATTCCGACAACAGCCCTGTCTGTGAAGGGGACTACAAATCGGCAAATCTTGCTCAAAAACGGTATGCCGAAGCCAAAAATGCGCCGCCCGAGAGACAGCAACGGTTCCTCCAAGAAGGTTTTGGTGCACTCCGAACATCCTACGAAGCCTTCATTGTTTTTGAACTGTTTAATGGAGTTGTGGAGAGGTTCAGCCCAGATATTAGCTTTGGTCGGCTGAACAACGTGCGCATAGATCAGGATATAATCGGAGAAGTGATAGAACGGATGGAAGCCTTGTCAAGGCACATTGATGCACATTCTCACAGCGACAGTTTCGCAGAAGTGAAACCGTCTCCAAGTGACCTCCTCAAAGAGATTGATTTATTCGAAGACATTCGCAAGAGGCAAAAGGAACTTAAGAAAGCAAGTAAATAGTGTCGCCACACGAACCATTCGAACGTACTACCAAATCTATTCGAAACTAGTACCAGTAAGTTATATATTGACATGATATATTTGTCGTGCTATCATGCCGTGTGAACATCGCGACCCGCCCCTCCCAACCCAGATTCCCACTCGAATTCCATAGCTTTGCTTTACCCAAGAACGGCCCCCTCCTATCACTCTTTTGCACTTCGCAAAAAATCGCCTCAATGTTTTCAATCACTTCCGCACTCTTTTGCTCTTTAAGGGGGGTGGGGGGTACGCAGTTTCCAAAAAATCTCAAAAGGAAGATCCAACCATGAACTCTCAGCCCGATAGCACCACCAACGCCGTCCAAACCAGCTCCACCACCAGCAATCCTCGCTGCCTGCACCGCACCGCCGTAGGACGCCGCTGCCGTTTCCACGCCTCCCACCCCGCCGCGCTCTACTGCCCCCGCCACGCCAGCCTCCACTCCAATTCCCCAGACGCCACCGATCTCGCTCCAGAGCTCCTCGGCACCCTCACCGAAATCGAAACTCCCGAGGACACCCAGCGCATCCTCAGCAAACTTTTCATCCTTCTCGTGCAAGACCGCGTCTCCCTCAAAAAAGCCTCGGTCCTCACCTACATCCTCCAGCAACTCCTCCGCACCCTAACCGCCATCGAGCGCCAAAACCAATATCTCGATGAAAACCAACCCACCACCATCATCCTGGACGTCCCCCGCCCCTATCGCGGCCCCGTAGTAGCCCCCGATTCGCAACAGCAGCAGGAACCATCATGAAAACACACCACGAGGGCGCAGCCGTGCTGACGCCCCTACAAAAACTCGTTACCGCCACCATTGTCGTCCCGAGAGGAGCGAGGGATCTGCTGTTCGCGCCTCACGCCGTTGCACATGTAGCGGCGCGCTTTCCCACGCCTTATGTGGCTGCCGACGCAGTCCGTCGGCAAGCGCGGCAGCCTTTGCCGTTTGTTCGCCGGGCTGAAGCCCGGCCTCTACATAGGCGAGCTAGTGTGTGTCCCAGGAAATATTTTGCTGGCGGAGGAGATCGAGGGCGTAATGGATAGGGACGGCGGCGCCGGGTGCGGCTATGAATTGGTCCGCGGCGGAATTGGCGGCCGAATTGCCGGCAGAGTTGGCGGCGGAAGCTCCTGCCGGGTTACCGGGCAAACCAGCCGGTTTGCGTGCGGAATCGGCGGCGGAAGTTTTGGTGGAAGTCGGCAACGGAGTGGCGACGGGATGGTGCCAGATGCCGTCGATGATGCCGATAACTTCGTGAGTGGATGGAGAGACCACCGGAGCGCCGCTTTGGCCGCGTAAAACTTGATGGCTGAAGAGGAAGAGTTTGGTTTCGTCGGCGCCCTTTTCTTCTTGCGTGGATTGGAAGTCGATAATTTTGCCGGCCAGGCGATCCTGCAACGGAGCCTCAAAAGTTTGCGAATGCTGCACGCGCACCGGGCGAATGGCGGCGGCCAGGACGGAATCGCCGACGAGCGCGTCGGCGGTGGCGAGGGAGAGAAAGTCGACCAGATATTTTCCGGCGAAGGGATTGGGCGTGGCGCGGAGCAGCGCGACGTCATGCTGCCAGTCGATGGCGACGACGGTGGCTTTGAGCAGCACGGGCGGAGCGAGCGGGCGCTTGACGAGAATGTGCGGCTGGCCGCCTCCGTTGCGGAAAGCGCTGAGGACGTGCGCGGCGGTCAGCAAGTAGCCTTGCTTGCTGATGAAAAAAGCGTTGCCGAAGAAAATATATTGGTAACCGTGGACGGTGGGCGTTTCGTCGACCGGGTAAACGATGGGGCAGATCGCGGCGGAAAGCGCCGCGTCGGAAGTTGGCGTGGCGGAGTTCGGCGCTGCGGAGTGCGATGCGGAGTTTGATGCAGGGTTCGGTGCCGTGTCGGCTGCCGGGGATGCGGGCAAGCCGAGGACGCAAAGTAGGCCGAGCACGAAAATCGCGAGTCGCTGGCAAACTCCCGCGAGTGGTCGGGCGGCTTTCGCTAGCGGCTGAGTAAGAGCGCGGAGTTGGCCGGATTTCTGCACGTTCTAATTAGGGCGCGGAACTTGGCATAACGCAATGGATCGCAGGGACAGGGTTGCGGCGGAAGAGAACGGCTGCAACCGTCGACTGATGTATTATCGTTCGGCTGGCGAGGATCGACGGTGTGGCGCGAAACTTGGGCGCGGAGCACGGTCGGAGAAAAATGAGGAGCAATGGCTGAACGCCCGGTATTGGTGGGATTGATTCCGCAGGTGGTGGTGCTGGATGACGGGGATCAGGTGTCTTGGATTTCAGACGCGGGAAATTTGCGCGTGGAATTTGACGTGAACCGGTGCCCGTTTTCGTCGAACGTTTTTCAGGCGCCGGTGGGGATGCGACTGTTGAGCGGGCCGCCGCGCGTCGGGACCAAGGCTGCCACGTACAAGTATCGCGTGTGGCTGAACGATCAGTTGGTCGGGCAGGGCGAAGTGATTTTGCGCGAAAAATAGCTCGTTCGACCGTGAGCATGACTGACACGATCATGAGAGTTCGCGCCGACTTTAATGGACTATTTGGCGAACTGCTCTGTTTGTCTCACACGGACATCTGCGTCGACGATACCGGTAAGGTCGTGAACTTGCGCGAAGGTCTGGTCCTGACCGCCTTCGACGAGGACGCTGATGAGCAGGGTAACCGAGACGACTTGATTGCGTCTGGCACTGTGGAACCATCGCCGGAATGGCTGCGCTGCAATGGTTCGCGTTGGGTTTTGAGGATTGATCAGAACGGGGTGAGGAATGTGTCCGATCAACAAGACAACCGTTAGCAGACCCTCGACGGTGGTGATGGTCGAAGGCTAATCGCGGGAGGCGGAATTGATGCTGCGGGGGCCGTCGACGGATTCGGCTAGGTGGCGGCGCATGGGGCCGAGGGCGAAGGCGGGGATGGATTTTTCGGGCGCTACGGCCAAGTGGGTGGCTTTGCGGGCCAGTTCGCTGCGGCGGTCCAGCTTCATGCCGGCTTCGCGCAGGAACTCGGCGGAAAATCCCATGTCGTCAGCGCGATCCACGCCCCAGAACCAGAGCTTTTCTTCCTGGCGCTGTAGAAAATCCAGCGATTCTTCGAGCTTTTTCATGGCGCGGTCAAAGGAAGAGGCCAGGAAAAAGACGCCGAGCGACCAAGCGTGCCTCGGGTAGTGGACCCGGACGCGGACACAATACTTGCCGCCTTGATTGCGCTCGATGCTGCAGCGGTAGTCGTTGCGTACGGCGGACGCGCGCGAGGAGCGAGTGGGCAATTTCGTTGCGTAAACGAGAGCTTGGCGTTGAGTGGCCATGATTTTTTTAACCTGAGTCGCTCTGGGCGGTTCCGAGAGGGGGAGAACGCCAGCAGCGGGGTAATTCCGAGTGTTCCGGACAGAACTAGGGTATCCGAGGTGGGCGGGGAAAAACAAGTGCCACGGTAGAAACTATAAACATCCTATTATGAGTTACTTACGACTGACCGAAGGTGCCGAAGCCTTTTAGATTCTGCGGCATAATCTTGAGTTTGCCTTCTTGCTTCAAGCGAGCTTCGAGGGCGGTGCGGAAGGCTTCGAACGCGACGCTGCGCTTATTTTGCAAAACCTGGTCGGCAATCTCCTTCTGTTGCTTTTCAAAATCGGCGGGATTGGGTTCGGTTTTGTCCGCGACGCGGTAAACGAACAAGTTTGGTCCGAGAGCGAGGGGAGCGCCGACGTCGCCGGGCTTCATTTCGAAAGCGGCGCTGAGTTGCTTACCGCTGGCGCCGTTGGGAATGGAGCCGTTGCGGGCGAAGGGGTCACTGGTTTTGGCTTCGAGCCCGAGAGCTTTGGCTGCGGAGTCAAATTTTTCGCCGGCTTTGACGCGTTTTTGGAGGTCATCGGCCTTTTGCCGGGCTAGCTCGGCACCTTTTTGCTGTTTGAGCTGGGTGACTACGCGGTCGCGGACTTCCTCTAGAGTTCCCTGGTGGGAGGGCAGAATCTGTTTCACTTGCAGGACGACGGTGCCGCGATCGGTGTGGAGGGGCAGGCTGAGCTGGTCCGGGCGAAGGCGGAAAATTTCGGCTTTGACGTCGGGCGAGTTGCCGAGTTCCAGGATCGGCTCGGCAGCGCTGACCGGGCGGGTTTCGCCGAGGGTCAGGTGGAACTGTTTGGCCAGATCGTCCAGGGTGATCTTGTTTGATTTGCGGATGGCGTCGGAGATTTGGTCGGTGACGGCGCTAGCGTTGGCATCGGCCTTGGACAGCATCAAGGGAGCCTTGATGGAGTCTTTAACTTCGTCGAATGGTTTGGTGTGCGCGGTTTGTTTGTCGACGACCTTGATGATGTCGAAACCGATTTGCGTTTTGATGGGGTCGGAGACGGCGCCTTTGGGAAGGGAATAAGCAACTTTTTCGAGGTCGGGCGCCTGACCTTGGCTGAGAAAGCCCAAGTCTCCGCCCTTGTCCTTGGTTTGGGGATCTTCGGAATATTTTTTGGCGAGAGCTTCAAAGTTCGCGCCCTTGGCTTTGGCCTGCTTGGCGACATCTTCGGCTTTGCGGCGGATTTCTTCGACTTCGGCGTCGGTTTTGCTGACGGTGAGCAACAGGATGTGCTGGAGGTGAATCTGGTTGGGAACTTCATATTGCTGAATATTTTGCTGGTATTGGGCTTTCAGCTCGTCATCTGAAACCTGGGTAGCTTGCCGCAACTGAGTGAGATCGAGGAGCGCGTAGCGAACGACGCGCTTTTCCGGGACGAGATAAGTGCTGCGATTTTTTTCGTAAGCGGCTTTGATTTCGTCTTCGGTAGGAACGATTTTGGCCGCGAGATCGTCGGGTTTAATGAGGGCGTAATCGAGTTTGATTTTTTCGTTGCGATAGCGGAATTCTTCTTGCAGCTCGGCGGGACCGGCGGAGATGCCGTCGGTGACCAGTTTGCGGAATTTTTCTTCAAGCAGGCCCTGACGGATGAGTTCCTCGAAAACGGGAACAGTCAGCTGGAAGCGGGCTTGGACGTCGGCGCTATAACGGTCGTAGCCGACGAAAGTATTTCCGTCGAAAGCAGTGGGGAGGAATTGACGGATGCGGTCGGCACGTTCCTGATCGGAGACAGTGATACCGAGGCGTTTGGCTTCGTACTCAATTTCTTTCTGGAAAATGAGCTGATTCAGAATTTGCTGAGCGTACAGGCCTTCGAGCTGCTTGGGAATCTGGTTACGCTGAGCAATTTGCGCGAGCTGCTGGCGCACGTCCGCAGTGCTGACGGTTTCATCACCCACTTTGGCGACGGTGTCTGGGGCAGTGGAGTCGGCGCCGCCGGGCATCTGGGGCACGAGGTACAGCAGCATACCGCCTGCGAGAACCAAGACCACTACGCCCAAGAGAATTCGTGTTTTCAGTTGCCTGCTGTCGCTAGGTGATGCAGCCATTCGATCAAGCCCCCGAGGTGCTAGACAAACGTAGCATTATAGAAGATGCGGCGGGTGCGCTCAAATAGAATCGACTTGGATTCTTGCGAGTACTTGGCGGGACTGTTAGAGTGGGCGGCTGCAAAGCGGTTAAATCGCGCTTCGGGCAGGGAGAGCGACAGGATATGGTGTTCTCAATTGCAGAACAGAGATTTGGTGGTTTCTTCAGCAATATTCTTCGTAACAGCAGGGAAATTCTAAAAAACAGCGGCGGGCGGATTCTTCTTTTGTTGGCGTTGGTGTGTGTTTGGCTGGCGCACCAGCCGTCACACATAGCGTTGGCCGATGGAGTTGCGGGCGCACCGGAGAGTGGCGACGCGAACCAAGCGGGACGAGCTGGGCGTGCGGCGCAAGTTGGGCACGCGGCGACGCAAACGGGGAAAGCTGAGGCGACGGCAGGGAAGTCATCCGCGGCGCATATTGTGGAGCAGGCGCTGGCGGTGATGGGCGGACCCGGGGTGACGGAGCGCGTTCATATTATTAAGACGGACGAACACCGATTAACCTATCACCTTGCAGATTCGGAGCACTCGCTGCCTCCTTATATTCCGGACTACGGATCGATCACGCAGTGGGTGGATATTTCCGTTCCGGCGCTGCGCGGAGAATCTACAACCGCGGCGGCGACGGGGGACAAAAGCACGTTTGAGCAAATATCGCGCGAGGGATTTTCGGTGGTGAGGTCGACGTTTAATGGCAAAACGTCCGGGCAGCGAGTGGGGCTGGAGTCGACGCGCTGGGCGCTGCAGAATCCGTTGCTGGTGCTGTTGAATGCGGCGAAACGCAGCGATTTGCGGGCGCTGGCTCCGGAAAGTTTATTTGGAATCGAGCATCAGCGAATCGTGTTTGAAGAACGCGGCAATCGCGTGACGCTGTGGATCAACAGTTTGAATAATCATCTGGATGCGGTGGATATATTCGGAAGCGATTCGCGAGATATTTTTTGGCACGAGTGGGGCGATGTGACGCTGCGTAGCGTGTTTTCCGACTGGCATTACGAAGCGGGGCAACTGCACTATCCGCATCAAGTGAATATTTTCTTTAACGGAGAATTGCAGGAGACGCATTCGATCGATCACCTGAGTGTGAATCCAGACATGGCGAATGTGGATATGACGGTGCCGAAGGAAGGGCGGCCGACGGATCCGGAGAGGAGCAAGATTGACACCATTCCGCTGGGACGGCCGGACCGGCCGATTGCGGAAGTCGCGCCGGGAATTGTGCAGATTCCAGGGAGTTGGTATGTGACTTTGGTGCGGCAACCCGACGGGCTGGTGGTAATTGACGCGCCGATTTCGAACGGCTATTCGGCGAAAGTGATGGAAGAGGCGGAAAAGCGATTTCCGGGAGTGAAGATCAAGGCGGTAATCGCGACGACGAATTTTTGGTGGCACATCGCGGGATTGCGCGAGTACGCGGCGCGAGGAATTCCGGTATGGGTGCCGGAGCAGAATGTGGCGCTGGTGCGGAGGTTGCTGACGAGTCCGCACACGCTGGAACCGGATGCGCTGCAGAAGTCTGGGATTAAGCCGACGGTGGTGGGGATTAGCAGTATGCGGTCGGTGGGCAGCGGGGATACACGGATGGCGCTGTATCCAGTGCGAACCGCGACGGCGCAAATGTTGATGAGTTTTTTTCCGGAGTTGAAAATGCTGCACACTGCGGAAATGGCCCAGCCGCTGGGTCCGAATGGATCGTTTTTGTTTCCGGAGAGTTTGCTGGAATTGCAGCGCGCGGTGGAAGCGAACGGTCTGCAAGTGACGTCGGTGATTGGAATGCATATGAGTCCGACACCGTGGTCGAAGATTGAGGAAGCGCTGGCAGCGGCAGCGGAGCACGGAGAAAGCTAGAAGCTTTCTGGCGAATAGTCTTCCTTTTGCGACGACTGATGCGGGCGCGCTGGCACCCTTCGGCGGGTAAGTTGATTCTAAGAAGCAGTCCATGAAAACAGCCGCGAAAATTCATTTGCTATGGGTGACGACGGGGATGGTGGCGCTTTGCGCGCTTTTGTTTTTTGCGATGTCGGATTATCAGCATCTGTATGGAGCGACACAGAGCGGTGGGGGTACGGGCGCGCCTACGTTTTACAAAGATATAGCTCCGATATTGCAAAAGCACTGCGAGGTTTGCCATCGCGAGGAAGGGATCGCGTCGATTTCTTTTGCGAAATATGAGGAAGCGAAACGATTTGCGTCCGCCATGCGCGACGATGTGCGAAACAAAACGATGCCGCCGTGGTTTGCGGAGCCAGGGATTGGACATTTTTCGAATGATCCTTCGCTGACGGCGGAGCAAATCGCGAGTATTTCCGAGTGGTCCGCGAATGGTGCGCCCGCCGGAAACGCGAAGGATGCGCGTCCGGCTCGGCATTGGAGCGAAGGGTGGACAATTCCGAAACCGGACGCGGTTTTTCCCATGACGCGTGGAGTGAATTTGCCGGCGGATGGAGACGTGGACTACACGTACGAAATCGTGCCGACGCATTTTGCGGAAGGGCGCTGGGTGCAGATGGTGGAGATATTGCCGACGCTGCGAGGGAATGTACATCACGCGGTGGTGTATGTGCGGCCATCGGGCTCGGATTGGCTGCGGCATGCTCCGGTGGGCGTGCCTTTTACGGCGGAAACTTTGAGCGATGCGGAGGATCGTCGCGGAGCGCACTGGACGGATGCGGATGTGCTGCTGGTGTACGCGCCGGGGAGTTCGCCGGATGAATGGCCGGCGACGATGGCGAAGTTTATTCCGGCGGGAGCGGATTTGGTTTTCCAGATGCATTACACGACGAATGGGCGGGCGGCGAGCGACCAGACGCGAGTGGGCATGGTGTTTGCGAAACAGGCGCCGCAGCAGCGGGTTTTGACGCTGCAACTGACGAACGATCATTTTGTGATTCCGCCGGGAGCGCCGAATTACCGAGTGGAGGCACGGGGAACTCTGCCGAACGATGCGCTGCTGCTGAGTTTGTTTCCGCACATGCATTTGCGAGGAAAGCGTTTTGAGTACAACATTCTGCATGCTTCGGAATCGGCGACGGCGAGCAGGCTGGCGATCGAGCCGTTGCTGCGGGTGAATTATCATTTTCATTGGCAGATGAGCTATCGGCTGGCGGAGCCGCTGTTTTTGAAGGCGGGGACGGAATTGCAGGCAGTGGCGTGGTACGACAACTCTCGCGACAATCCGCATAATCCCGATGCGGATGCTGCGGTGCGCTGGGGAGATCAAACGTCGGACGAGATGATGGTGGGATTTTTTGATGTGGCGGTGGCGGCGGGATTGGACAAGAAGGCGTATTTTATCCGGCACTAATATTTGCAGAGATTTGAGGAGCGGCCATGGAAATCAAAAGTGAATATGTAACCCTGGATGTAAGCGATGGAACAAAAATGCAGGCGTGGACGGCGCGGCCGGTTGGGGCGGGGAAGCATCCCGGGCTGTTTGTGTTCCAGGAAGCGTTTGGCGTGAATGCGCACATTCGAGATGTGACGGAACGATTCGCGCGCGAAGGTTATGTGGCGATTTCGCCGGAGCTTTATCATCGGACGGCGCCGCCAGGATTTTCGGTTTCTTATGACGATTATCCGGCGCTGGCTCCGCACATCAATGCGCTGAATCGGGCGGCGTCGGAAGCGGATCAGAAAGCGGCGCACGGTTGGTTGCGAGCGAACATTGCGGCGGAGAGTCCGGTGGCGGCGGCGGGTTTTTGCATGGGCGGGACGGCCGCGTTTTCGACTGCGCTGAATTTGCCGGTGGCGTGCGCGGTGTCTTTCTATGGTGGAACGATTGCGCCAAATAAGAGGGGGCCGGGGCTGCTGGATCGCGTGAACGAATTGCATGGACCGGTGCTGCTTTTCTGGGGCGGGTTGGACAAAAATATTCCGCCGGAGCAAGTGGCGACGGTGACGGACGCGTTGAGGAAAGCGGGGAAAACCTTTGTGAATGTGGATATTTCTGACGCGGACCATGGTTTCTTTTGCGATGCTCGGGCGAGCTATAGCGCGAAGGCGGCGGCGATTGCTTGGCCTTTGACGCTGGCGTTTTTGAAGACGCACTGCGGGCAGGCTTAGGAGTTGGACGACGGTCGGTGCGGCAGGATTTCGGTCAACCCACTTTGACCATTGGCGGCGACGAGTCGCCGCACTCCAGGGGAATTTAGTACGCCGCACTCCAAGGAAATAACTCGATACGCTGCACTCCATTGGGTGTGAATTCGACGCGCAAGTGCTATTTGCAATTTGACTACGCGGGGGCGCGCAATTTATCCAGGCGCAAAACGCTATGTTAAATTGCTAATTTGGAGCATTGGCCACACTTATCCCGTGTCGACACAGACGCCTATCGATTCGAAACGCCCCGCCGCCGCGCCCGTGGTGCAGAAGACGCCGCGCGTGGAAGTGTATTGGACGGCGATTACGTACAAGACGGTGGCGCTGTACGTAGTGCTGGTGGCGGTAATCCTTTTTGCGGCGATGTACATTATTGTTCCGGACTGGTATTCGGCGACCTACCGCAAACTTTCAAACGCAATCGATAGCAGCGATGCGGAAAACGTAACGATCACGCAGACGCAGGCGAAGTTCGTGAACCTGGATGGACGGGTACAGGTCAAGAAATTCAATTCAGTGCAGTGGGTGGAAGCGGATTACCGGACGTCTTTGGACAAGGGCGATTTGGTGCAGACGGGGCCGGACGGTGCGGCGCGGATTACGTTTGCGGATAATTCGTCGTTCACGGTGAAATCCGACACGCTGATTACGGTGGAAGAAAATTCGATGGCGAAGAACAGGCCGTCCAGCGTGGCGGTGCGCATCAATACCGGTGCGGTGGATTTGGCCACGCCGAACTGGAGTTTGCCGGAGTCCAAGGCGGCGGTGAGCGTGGAAGACGCGACGGCGCAGTTGCACTCGAACAGCCGCGCGGCGGTTAAGGCCGATCCAGACAAGAAGGAAAACGAAATTACGGTTTCGAACGGCAGTGCTGAAGTGCAGCGCGGGCAAGAGAAGGTCGAGCTGACGCAGTGGCAAAAGGTGAGCATTCCTACCGAAGGACCGATACAGAAATCGAATGTGCTGGCGCCGCCGGATCTTGCGGAGCCATCGAATCTGGCGCCGATCATCGCGGAAAATCCGAAGACGACGCCGATCCATTTTGAATGGAAGCCGGTGCCGGACGCGGTGACGTATACGCTGCGGGTGAGTATGACGGCGATGTTTACGAAGATGGTGAAAGAAGCGAAGGTGACGTCAGCGAGCACGGAAGTGACGGGGCTCGATCCGGGAGATTATTTCTGGAACGTGACGGCGACAGATTCGAAGAAACAATCGAGCGAAGTGAGCGAGACGTTTAAGTTTACGCTGGTGATGCAGGGCAAGACGCAGGCAATGCTGCTGGAGATTGATGGCACGCAACTGCACGGGCGGCAGGCGGAAATTATTGGGCGAACGGAGCCAGGCGCGGCGCTGATTATCAATGGGCAGCCGGTTCCGAATATCGGGCCGGACGGGACGTTCCGACATTTTACGGAGCAGTTGGTGCCGGGCGAGCACACTATCGTGGTGATTGGGCAGAATCGGCGCGGAGGAACAGCGCAGAAGCAGATTTCGATTGTGGTGCCGCGGTAATTTGGGAGCAGCGAATTGAGGTCAATCAAAAGCCCCGCCCTCAAAAATCGAGAACGGGGCACTCAGAAGATTGACATCGACGAGCGGCGGCGTGCGAGAAATGCAGTGCATTTTACGGCACGGCGCGAAGACAGCTTCCAGTTGCAATTTTGCGCGCGACGCGACATCGGTGGACAATGGCAAGTGTGGGATTGCGGAATGAGCCCGCGATGAAGAACGGCAGGCGGCGGTGAAAGAGATTTTTGGGGCGGCGGAGAAGAAAGTCTTCGCGGGGAGATTGGGGAATGAATAAGAACGGGTACAACCTGAGGTCGGTGTTCAGTCTTTTTTCGTCCGACCTGGCGATCGATTTGGGGACGGCGAACACGCTGGTGTTTTCGCACGGCAAAGGAATTGTGGTGAACGAGCCGTCGATCGTGGCGATTAATAAAAATAGCGGAGAAGTGGTGGCGGTAGGCCGAGAGGCTAAGGATATGCTCGGGCGGACTCCGGGGAATGTGGTGGCGATCAAGCCGATGAAGGATGGCGTGATTGCGGATTTCAAAGTTACCGAGAAGATGCTTACGTATTTTATTCAGAAGGCGCATAACCGGCGGGTGCTGGTGCATCCGCGAATTGTGATTGGAGTGCCTAGCGAAATTACCCCGGTGGAAAAGCGGGCGGTGCAAGACTCTGCTTACCGCGCGCGGGCGAGTGAAGTTTATCTGGTGGAGCAAGCGATGGCCGCGGCGATTGGCGCGGGGCTGCCGATCGAAGAACCGTCCGGGAACATGGTGGTGGATATCGGGGGCGGAACGACGGACATTGCGGTGATCTCGATGAGCGGAATTGTGTATTCGCGCTCGGTGCGTGTGGCGGGAAACGAAATGGATGAAGCGGTGATGCAATATTTGAAGCGCAAATACAATTTGCTGGTCGGCGAGCGCACCGCAGAACAGATCAAGATGGAAATCGGGTCTGCATATCCACTGGAGAAGCCGCTGACAATGGAAGTGAAGGGCCGCAACCTGATTGAAGGCGTGCCGCGAACGGTGACGATTGATGACAGCGAAATTCGCGAGTCGCTGGCGGAATGCGTGGCCACAATTTTGAACGCGATTCGCGTGGCGCTGGAGCGCACGCCTCCGGAGCTTTCCGCGGACATCAGCGACCGGGGAATTGTGCTGACTGGCGGCGGAGCATTGCTGAAGAATCTGGATAAGCGTATTCGCGAAGAAACGGGTCTGCCGGTTTCGATTGCGGACGATCCGCTGGCGTCGGTGGTGCTGGGAACGGGAAAGATGCTGAGCGATTTCAAGTTGTTGCGGCAAGTTTGCATCGATTAATTATCGGCCACGGAAACCGAATAGCCATGTCTGTGATCCCCTCTCGTCATAAATCGCTTGTTCTGCTGACCGGCGTTGTCGTGCTGCAAATACTGCTGCTTGCGGTGCAGATCAAGCGCGACTCGCAGGGACGGTTGATACGGGTGTGGACGGTGGGGGCGGTGTCGCCGTTCGAGAAGGCGGGAACTTCTGGCATCGGGCGGATTCGCAATGTGTGGAATCATTATTTCGCGCTGCAAAATACGTCGCGCGAAAATGAAGATTTGCGGCGAGAAAACGGCTCGCTGAAATTGCAATTGACGCAGCTGCAGGGTAAAGCGGCGGAGGCGGATCGGTTGGCGGCGCTGCTGAGTTTTCGTCAATCGCACCAGAAAGTTCCGATGCTGGGCGCGCGGGTGATCGGCGCGAGCGCGGATACCGCGAGCCAGACGATTTCGATCGATCGCGGGGAACGCGATGGGATTCGCCGGAACATGGGCGTGATTACGGCGGACGGGGTGGTCGGCAAAGTGATTGAAGCATACAGCGATACTTCGCAAGTGCTGCTGCTTACGGATAAAGATAGTGGCGTGGGCGCGATGCTGGCGGAGTCCAGAATTCAGGGGCCGGTGGGTGGAACCGGAGAGCCGCTGCTGGCAATGAAATATGTGGCGAATGACGATGACGTGAAAATGGGTGAAGCGGTGGTGACCAGCGGAATGGACCGGATTTTTCCGCCGGATCTTCCGGTTGGGACAGTTCGGGAAATAAAAGCGGGAAGTCCGTTCAAGCAAATTCGAGTGCGGCCGGCGGCTAACCTGGAGCGGTTGGAAGAGGTGATCGTGCTGCTGACGCTGCAGCCGCTGGAGTTGAAGAAGGCGGCTGTTCCGGCGGCGGAAGCGGCGGGCAGCAAAACTTCCGGCGAGGCGGTCACGGAAAAGCGATGAACGACGCGTTCGATCTGCGGATTGCCGAGTCGCACATTGAGGTGCACAAGTTCCACGGCGGAGCGATTGTTATAGCGACAGCGCTTGCGCTGCTGGTGCAGACCTTTGTACCGGTTTATTTTTCGAAATTTTCGATTATCGATTTGCCGCTACTGCTGACGATTTATTTCGGGCTGAGCCGAAGGAATCCGTCGACGGGGCTGCTGCTGGGAATGGTGATTGGGTTACTGCAAGATAGTTTGAGCGGGCCGACGGTGCCGCTCGGGCTCTACGGCATCGCGAAAACTATTATTGGATATTTGGCGTCGAGCATTGGCGCGCGTTTGGATACGGAGCATCCCGCGGCGCGGTTTGCGCTGACGATATTTTTTGTGGGTGTACATCAGGGATTGATTACGCTGACGCGGAGGCTGTTGCTGGCGCAGCCGGAGACGTTTTTCACCGTGCACCTGGCCATTGCGGCAGCGATTAACGCGGTGATTGCTGTGGCGCTTTTTGCTTTGCTGGATCAGCTCCGCAAAAGCTAGTCCTAAACTTAGCCCAAAATTGTGGTATACTTACAGTTGTAATAACTTGTAATTATGATTGTATTCGACGCTTCGACTCTTATCTTGATTGCGAAGGCTGATCTATTAAATACGATCTTGAATTCCATTGGGATGAGGGTGGCGATTCCGGTCGAAGTGGAAAGAGAATGCTGCAAGGGAAAAAAGACGCTTGACGGACTGAGTATCGAGGCGGCTATTAAAAAGTCGCAGATTGAGGTAATTGCCGTCAAGAATCGAAAGTTGATATTCAAGCTGCAGGATGATTTTAGTCTGGGACTGGGCGAAGCGGAGGCGATTGCTCTGGGGCTGGCAGCAAGCGCGCTGGCCGTCGGAATCGATGACAAGAATGGAATTGACGCATGCAAGTTGCTCGGGATTCCGCTTATTACGAGCATTGGTCTGTTGGTTCGAAGTTGCGAGAAGCGTTTGTTGAATATAACGGAGGCGCAGAGCGCGCTTATGGATATGGCGAGATATGGTCGCTATAAACCATCGATTATTCAAGCGGCGATGCTGAGGATAGAGGCACTAAAATGACGAAGACCATGAGCATCCGAATGGATCTGGATAACTACGAGTTTCTGACCGAAATCACCAAGGAAGAACGGACGGACCTCTCGAAGACGGTGCGGGAGATGGTCACGCGCGGCAGAATATTGCTAGCTGTCGAGAAGTACAAGAGGGGTGAAGCGTCTCTGGGCAGAGCGTCTGAGCTTGCGGGTGTTCCTGTGGGACAAATGATGACGCTACTGGCGGAATTTGGAGTGGAGAGCCGTCTGGAAAAGGAAGACTATTTGCAAAGCCTCCAGAACCTTGCAAAGGTATGGTGATATTGTTTACGGGCTTCGAAGAACCTCTCTGAGGCTTTCGTACCGATTCGAAATCGACACCGAATGCGCTTGAAGTTTCAATCGCTCTACCAAGCTTTCCGGTAGAGTTGGGCTCTCCCCAATCGCAAGTTTCACCACTTCCGCAAATTTTGCAGGATGCGCTGTGGACAACGCCACTCCTTGCTTGCCATCGCCCATTTGCCGTTCATACGCTTGCCAGCCCAGGACGCCCACGGCGGTGTGGGGGTCGGCAGTGTATCCGAAGCGATCGTGCAGGGATTTCATGCCTTGCAGTGTTTCTTCATTGGTTGCGGAGTAGGGCCAAATTTCGCGTTGTGCAACCTCGAGCCGGTTTTCGCAGAGGTCCATGACTCGTGCGAAATTGCTGGGGTTGCCGACATCCATGGCGTTGGAATACGTGGCAATGGCGGGGCGAGCGCGGAAAATTCCGGTACGCAAGTATTCCGGCACAGAGTCGTTGACGTTGGTCGAGGCGATGAAGCGGGTTATGGGCAAGCCGGCGCGCTTGGCGAGTAATCCCGCCGTCAAATTCCCGAAATTCCCGCTGGGAACGGAGACGATAAAATCGTGTGCGTGAATTGGTAATTGCAGCCAAGCGGAAAAGTAATAGAACATTTGCGGCAGCAGGCGAGCGATATTGATGGAATTCGCGGAGGTGAGGAGCATCTGGGAATTCAGTGCGGCGTCGGAAAAAGCTTCTTTCACCAGGCGCTGGCAGTCGTCGAAGGTGCCGGCCACTTCGAGCGCGCTTATGTTTTCACCCAGTGTGGTGAATTGACTCTCTTGCGCCGCGGTAACGCGCTTGGACGGATACAAAATGACCACGCGAATGCCTGGTACGCGCAAAAAACCGTGAGCGACGGCGCTGCCGGTATCGCCCGAGGTCGCCACCAGCACGGTCAACTCTCGGGTTTCGCCGCGCACGAAATAGCCCATCAGCCGCGCCATGAATCGCGCGCCGAAATCCTTGAAAGCCAGCGTTGGTCCGTGAAAGAGTTCCAGTAGATTAAGTTCTGGCGAAAGCGAAACCAGTGTGACCGGAAAATTGATTGCTTCGCTTACGATTCTGCGCGATTCCTGATCAGGAACTTCGGCGCCGACGAACGGCTGCACGACACGAAAGCAAACTTCCGTGAAAGGTAAACGACGGAATTCTTCCAGCGTCTCGGTCGAATGGCACGGGATTTCTTCCGGCATGTACAGCCCGCCGTCGGGCGCGAGGCCACGCATTACCGCGTCGCGTAGAGAAGCCAGCGGCGCTTGTTTTTCTGTGCTGCGGTATTTCATGCGCGGCGTCTTGCTCCAGTCACTTTTGTCGCCAACGAAATTTACCCTCGCCGATCTATTTGCGCGCTGATTTTTTGCAAGAATTCCGCCGCGCTCATTGGAGGGTTCCCTGCCGATTCGCGCAATTCCGCTACGGGCAGCGTGCAGTGCGCCAGGACTTCGTAACTCTGCCGACGCGCAGCAATCAGCGCGGGATAACACCGGGCAACGGTTTCGCGGGCGGTTTCTCGCGGGCGCGGCTGAAAGATTCCTCGCCAGAGCACCGGTTTGGGATCGCCCAGATAGCGTTCGACCAACAACTGCTGCTCGCCGGCGGACGCTGCCAAATGAACTACAGTCATTTGCCGGCGCAGCCTCATTAGCAAATTATTACCGGTGTGGATCACGCTTCCAGTGGTGTCGAGAATCAACTCCTGCGAAGGATTGCGCTCGAGCTCCGTCAAAAATCCGTCGAGCGCGCTGATCTCTTCCGCCAGATAGGCTGCTTCACGCTCCAAGTAGGTCGGACTGTCTGGCCAGCCCATCCAGGCCGCAACACCGTTGATTCCTTCGTATCCCCCCGCTGACAAGCGAGGACGCAGGCATTCTTCGATGTGATCGTCGCACGACTTTCCCGGCAGGCCACTCTCCGTTAACTTCTTTGTCCAGAATGTCTTCCCGGTACCAGACATCCCGATCAGGGCCAGCCGCAAAGGTGCGCGAGTTTTGTTTTCCATGGGACGCTGCCACTTACACGGGCGTCAGTACCATAACGCGCCCGCTATTTGTGAGCAAGGTTAGCGCGGCAAATCGCCGCATAGTATTAAGGATAACTTAGCGCGGAAAATCCATCGGAAGCGAGCACGCCAATCCGGAATCCCGACTTCCCCCAAAATAAATTTACTTTTCCAGCGAAAAGTGGGAAACAATTGGCCACCCATAAACGTCTTAGGGTAGAGAAAGGCCAACCATGACTGAAAAACGAGAGCGTCCCGGCGATTTGCTGCAGGGGACGCTGGATTTGCTGATTCTGAAAGCGCTGGCCAACGGCGCGATGCACGGCTATGGAGTCGCGGAATGGATTCATGACTCCTCGCAAGACGTGCTGCGCGTGGAAGAAGGCGCGCTGTACCCGGCGCTGCACCGCCTGGAATTGCGCGGACTGCTGTCTTCCGAATGGGGCACGTCGGACAATAATCGGCGAGCAAAATTTTATGCGCTGACGAAAACCGGGCGCAAGCAGTTGGATCAGGAGACTGAATATTGGCGGCGCATGTCCGGAGCCGTGGCGCGAATATTACAAACCGCTTAAGGAGCAGGTTATGCGGGGAAGATTTAAGGCGTTTTTATCGCGACTAAAGGCGCTGGTCGGCCGGAAAAAGCTCGATCACGACCTGCAAGACGAGGTTGCGTTTCACCTGGATATGCGGGAAGAAAAAAATCGTGCGGCGGGAATTGCCGATGAGGAAGCGCGTTATGCGGCGCGGCGGCAGTTTGGCAATTTGACCGTTGCGAAAGAGGGGACTCGCGAGATGTTGAGATTTCTATGGATTGAGACTTTGCTGCAGGATCTTCGTTACGGTTTTCGGATGCTTCGCAAGAATCCCGGAATTACGCTGATCGCCGTGATTACGCTCGGACTGGGGATCGGCGCGAGCACGACGGTTTTCAGCCTGGTTGACGCCATCTTGCTGAAACCGCTCCCTTATCCCGAGCCGGGCAGGATAGTTGTGCCTTCGCTGGTCTCGCCTCCAGGGATTAACTTGGGTTCCCCATATTTTCCTTGGGGACAAGTGCAGTTCCGGATGTTCACCCGGGAGCAGACTGTCTTCCAATATTTCGGAGCTTTTCAGAGCGACTCTTTCAATCTTACCGGCGTTGGCGATCCCATTCGGCTCGATGGTTCTCGCGCTTCTGCTGATTTTTTCCCGGCGCTGGGAATTTCGGCGGCGCTGGGGCGCACGTATTCGGCCGAGGAAGACCGTCCTGGTTACGAACACGAAGTTGTTCTCAGCGATACTCTTTGGCGACAGCGTTTTGGCGCTGACCCGGGAATTCTTGGCCGCGCTCTGCAACTGAACGGAACTTCCTACACGGTGATCGGAGTGATGCCGCCTAACTTTGCCTTTCCTCGTGCGGAAGAAATGCCGGTCTTTCTAAATTTCCCTCGCGAAGCGCAATTGTGGGTGCCGGCCGCCATTCCCGATGCGCCTCCAGGCGGGCCGTCTGAAATGGCGGTGATTGCGCGGGTAAAACCGGGCGTCAGCCTCAACCAAGTGCAGGCACAAATGGATCTGATCGCCAGGCATGCCGAGCAGAAACTGCCGGACTGGAAAGGCTGGATGAATACCCGCCAAGTTCCTCTGGCCACGCAAGTGACGGGGGATACTCGCGGTCCGCTGCTGCTGGTTCTCGGCGCGGTTGGAGTTGTGCTTTTGATTGCGTGTTCCAACGTCGCGAATCTTTTGCTGGCTCGCGCGCTGGCTCGAAAAAGGGAATTTACATTGCGAGCGGCGCTGGGCTCCGGACGGAGCCGGTTGATTCGGCAGTTGTTGACAGAAAGTCTGTTGCTTGCGCTGGCGGGCGGAGCGGTTGGAGTTTCCCTGGCAGAAGCTGGCATCTGTTTTGCAAAAACTTTTGGTCCCGCAAATTTGCCGCGGCTGCACGAAGTTAGGATGGATGTGTCTGTACTGTGCTTTGTTTCCGCTGCGTCGCTGCTGGCCGGAATTTTCTTTGGATTGTTTCCGGCTTTAGCGGCAACCCGGGAGAATCTCGTAGAGTCTCTCAAGGAAGGCGGTCAGCGCTCGGCTGGAAATTCGTCGAGCCCCAGGATTCAAAATTCGCTATTGGTTTCTCAAGTGGCGCTGGCGCTGGTGCTGGTGATTTCCGCCGGCTTGCTGGCGAAAACCTTCTTCCACCTCATAAATGCCGATAGTGGTTTTAATCCGCAGCGGGCGCTGACATTTGAGCTATCGCTTCCGCCACTGCAGTATACCGATCAACCACACATCGTTACGCTTTACCGAAATGTTTTGGACAAGTTGAACAAAGTCCCCGGTGTGCAATCGGCGGGAATCGGCGAAACGGTTCCACTTAGCGGCCAGGGGGAAAGTACGATCATCAGACTCCCAGATCGCCCTGCAGCCAGCCGCAAGGAACTGCCTTACGCGAACTACACGATCGTTTCGCCAGGATATCTTTCGGCTGTCGGAACTTCCGTCATTCGCGGGCGAGATTTTCTCGAGTCCGACATTCTTAGCTCGCTGCCCGTCACGATTATTAATCTGAGCATGGCAAAGAAATTCTGGCCGAATCAGGACCCGTTGGGTAAGCAGGTGGGAGTGGGCAGCACCCAATATGCGCTGACGACAATCGTTGGAATTGTGGCTGACGCAAAACACGTTTCGCTTCGCGAAGACCCTATTCCCGAGATGTACGTTCCATATACGCAACACGTGTGGCCTTCGATGCTGACCATGCACGTAGCGCTCCGTACAAATGGTGATCCCGCAAATGTGACCGCCAGCGTGCGCGATGCGATTCGTTCTATCGATCCGGCTTTGCCGCTAGCGAAGCTTGCGACTCTCTCGACGCTCGTAGACGATTCGATGGTTACACCGCGGTTCTCCGTGCTGTTGCTGGCGTCTTTCGCGGCGTTGGCACTGGTTCTCGCGTGCATCGGGATGTACGGAGTGATTTCTTATTCCGTTTCGCAGCGCACGCAAGAGATCGGTATCCGTATGGCGCTCGGAGCGCATCGCCGCGATGTGTTCGCGATGATTCTTGCGCACGGCGCGCGGCTCGCAGGATTAGGAGTAGCGATTGGTCTGCTTGCCGCGGTCGCGGCGACTCGCGTCATGGCGGGGCTGCTTTACGGCGTGCGTCCAATTGATGCGCCGACGTTCATCGTGGTTGCGGTATTCCTCATGGTGGTTGCCCTGGTTGCGTGTTACGTGCCGGCGCGGCGCGCTACGCGCGTGGATCCGATGGTGGCGCTACGCGACGAGTGACGAACAAGGCTGATATTGTTCGGGACGGAAAGAGACGGAGTCGAGCGAAATGCGGGTATGGCTATCACGAAACTGGACCCGTCTGAAGGCGGTGCTCCGCCGGAAGCAGCTTGATCGCGATTTGCAAGACGAAGTCGCGTTTCATCTAGACATGCGGGCAGAAAAAAATCGCACGGCGGGAATTGCCGATGAGGAAGCGCAATATGCGGCGCGGCGGCAGTTTGGCAATGTGGGCGAGGTGACGGAGAAAGCTCGAGAGATTCGGGCAGTCATTTCAGTGGAAACATTTTGGCAAGATTTGCGCCACGCGGTGCGCGTACTGCGAGCCAAGCCGGGATTCACCGCGGTTGCGGTGCTTACGCTGGCTGTCGGTATTGGCGCGACCAGCGCTGTGTTCAGCGTCATCAACTCCGTGCTGCTTCGCTCGCTTCCGTATCGTCAGGAAAAGCGTTTGGTAATGATTTGGGAAAGCAAGCCACGAGATGGACGCGATCACAACGTCGTGTCTCCTGCGAATTTTCTGTATTGGCAGCAACACGCCACGGCTTTCGATCAGATGGCGGCATTTTACGATGACACGGCCACGCTAACCGGCGATGGAGAGCCGGAAGAAATTCCTTCGCAAGGGATTTCGACAAATCTTTTTTCTTTGCTTGGCATTTCGCCGATTGCAGGCCGGGATTTTGTAAGCGAAGAAGGGCACAAGGACCGGAATCACGTCGTTTTGTTGAGTTACGGACTGTGGCAAAGAAGATTCGGCGGGGATCGACGCATTCTGGGCAAGCCCATCCAGTTGGATGGACTGAGTTTTCTGGTGGTGGGTGTGATGCCGCCGGACGTTACGCTGTTCAGCGCGCAGGGTTCGCTCACCGGGAAAGTGGCGCAACTTTGGTGGCCGTATGGATGGAAAGACCAAGATCGCATACCCCGCGGGCGTTTCATGACGGCGGTAGGCAGACTGAAAGCAGGCGTGAGTTTGCCGCAAGCCCAAGCGGAGATGAACGGTCTGGTGGCCAGCGTAACCAGCCTCTACCCGGATTTTGAAAAGGGCTGGACGGTAAATTTGGTTCCGGTGCATCAAGACATGGTCAGTAGCATCCGCCCCACGCTGCTGGTCTTATTGGGCGCCGTGGTTTTTGTGCTGCTAATTACCTGCGCAAATGTGGCGAATTTGCTTTTGTCTCGCGCTTCCAGCCGCGAGCACGAATTAGCGGTGCGCAGTGCGCTGGGTGCCAGCCGGTGGCGAATTGCGCGGCAATGGTTGACGGAAAGCTTGGTGTTGGCGCTCCTGGGCGGCGCGCTTGGAATTCTGGGCGCGCGATGGACGATCTCAGCACTTGTTTTGCTGATTCCAAAGACGCTTCACGTCAACGCAATCGATGTGGACTGGCGAATTGTGTTTTTCGCGGTGGGTATTTCCGCGTTGACCGGGCTGTTGTTTGGAATTGTGCCGGCGCTGGATGCTGCAGGGGCGAATCTCAGCGACGCTTTGCGCGAAGCAGGCCGATCGGAAACGGGAACGCGAGGGCACCGTTTGCGCAATGCTTTTGCCATCGCGCAAATCAGTTTGTCGTTGGTGTTGTTGGCTGGTGCCGGACTCCTGATTCGCAGCTTCGTGAATCTTTCTTCGGTCGATCCGGGTTTCAATCCACGAAACCTGCTCACGCTGCGTGTCAGTCTGCCCTCTGCCAAATATTCCAAAGATGTCCAGTACATCGATTTCTTTCAACGGCTGCTGGAGCAGGTGCGCTCGCTTCCTGGAGTCCACGCGGCGACAATCAACAATTCGTTTCCGCTCACCGGCGTCACCCCGGGGACGGACTTTACGATTGACGGAATGCCGGACCCTCCACTAGGCCAGGAGCGCGTCACGCAGGTGGAGTTAGTGGGCTCCGATTATTTTCGCACCATGCAAATTCCGCTGCTGAAGGGCCGCATGTTTTCGGACCACGAAGAAACCGCGATGTCGCATGTGGTGATCGTAAGCGAAGGCCTGGCGCAGGAATATTTTCCGGGGCAGGATGCGCTAGGGCACAAGATCCGCATTGACATGAAAGATCAAAACGATCTTTCTGAAATTATCGGTATCGCGGCCAACGTAAAGCGCGATGGACTGGATACTTCGCCCCTGGCGGTGAGTTATTGGCCGCATGCCGAGCTGCCATTTTCGAGCATGATGCTGGCGGTGCGCGTGGACGGCGGCGACCCGCTCGCAAAAACCTCGCTTATCGCGGATATCGTTCACCGGCTCGATCCTGATTTGCCGCTGTCGAATGTCTCGACGATGGAACAAGCGCTCGGGGAAGCCGTGGCGCGGCAGCACCTTGGCGCGGTGCTGGTGGGAATCTTCGCGGGCATCGCGTTGTTCCTTGCGGCGATTGGAATTTATGGCGTCATGGCGCACGCGGTGAGTTTGCGGACGCGCGAGTTTGGAATTCGCATCGCCCTGGGTGCGGAGCGCGAAGATGTGCGTTGGCTAATTCTGCGTCATGGTGGAGCGATCGCAGGCATTGGGGTGCTGCTCGGTGTAGCGGGCACACTCGCGTTGACGCACTTGATGCGCGGATTGCTTTTCGGCGTGACCGCGCATGATCCGGCAACCATCGCGGGCGTCGCGGCATTTCTGATCGCGGTCACGCTGGCAGCTTGTTGGCTTCCCGCGCGCCGCGCAGTGCGCGTCGATCCCATCGTGGCATTGCGTTACGAGTGAAATAGACATCGAGATCGTTTTTGCACCACGGTTGAGGCGTTTGGCGAGATAACGGAGTTTGCAAAATGGATGGATGGCTGACGCAAACACGACTCCGACTCAAAGCGTTATTCCAGCGCGCCCGGCTGGAGCGCGACCTGGAAGACGAGTTGAATTTTCACCTGACCAAGCAAGAAGGAAAAAATCGTGCCGACGGAATGGAAGGCGCTGAAGCGCGTTATGCAGCCCGCCGCAGGCTCGGAAACACCGCAATCCTAAAGGAGACCAATCGCGATATGTGGACCTTTCGCTGGCTCGACAACTTCTGGCAAGACATCCGCTTCGCAGCGCGAACACTACGGAAAAATCCGGGATTTACTATCGTCGCGGTTCTAATGCTGGCTTTGGGTATTGGCGCAAACACTGCAATCTTCTCCATCCTCCATTCTGTCGTTTTCCAACCCCTCCCATACCCCCAACCGGACCGGCTGGTAAGAATTTTTTCCACGCGAGCCACACCGGAAAACTATCCGGTCAATGGCGAAGATTACTTCGATTGGCAATCGCAGAGCCGGACATTTTCCGCCATGTGTTTGTTGACAGGACCGCAAAGGTTCAATGCCAGCGGCGCGGGCGAGCCTGAAACGGTCGCCGTAAGCAGAACCCAGGCAAACTTCTTTTCTGTTATCGGTGTGCAACCCGAGTACGGGCCGGGATTTTCCGTCGGACAAGATCGGCCGGGAAACAATCGTGTGGCTGTTTTGAGTTATGGATTTTCGCGGCGCCACTTCGGAGTACCTGATGCCGCAATTGGAAAGACCGTCAACTTGAACTTTGAGCCATACGCCGTCGTCGGCGTAATGCCTCCCGGCTTTAACTATCCAGAATCGATCGATCTTTGGACGCCGCTCGAAATGACCGTGGATCGGCTCGGACACCGGGGCGGGTATTCCTACCGTGTATTAGCCAGGCTAAAGCCAGGAATCGCCATTCCACAAGCGCAAGCCGATATGACCACGATTGCAAAAAGTCTGGACGAGCAATATCCGATTACGAACAAAGATCTCGGCGCCCGAATCGTCAGCCTGAAAGAACTGGTCACCGGCGATGTGCGACCTCAGCTCTTTATTCTGTTTGGCGCTGTCACGCTCGTGCTTTTGGTAGCCTGCACCAACGTAGCTAACCTGCTGATCGCTCGCGCCACTGGACGCCAGCGCGAAATTGCCTTGCGCGCAACTTTGGGAGCGGGTCGCAGCCGTCTTGTAGCTCAATTATTGACTGAAAGCGTGCTGCTATCCTTTGCAGGTGCTGCCCTGGGCCTGGCCGGCGCGTGGTGTGCGGTCCAATTCGTCCAAACGGCGCACACACTTCCCATCCCTCATCAAAATCCCATTCGATTGGACGCCATGGTCCTAATCTTCACCACCGGTTTGACGGTGTTCGTCGGTATACTCTTCGGCCTGGCGCCGGCTTTCGGAGCAACTCGCCTGAATTTAAGTCATGAACTTAAGTCGAGCGCTGGGTCTGTCGCCGGGGCGTCCGGTTGGCGGCTAGCTCTGCGCGACGCACTGGTAGTCGGTGAGATTGCGGCGTCTCTGGCCCTCCTTGTGGGGGCGGGTTTATTGCTGCGAAGTTTCGCGCAAATGCGTGTTGCCGATATCGGCATTCGTTCGCAGCACATCCTCACTGCTTCGGTAGTCTTGCCGAATACCAAATACAAAACCGTTCCGCAACGCCGCGAGTTCTACAACCGCTTACAGGATCGCCTGGAGCATGTCCCAGGAGTCGCCAACGCTGCGATTTCAGAGCAGATTCCCCTTGAGGGAAGCCACACACTAGGGGCCAAGCTTGAGGCTGACCTGGCGAAGCCCGAGCATGCCTGGTTACAGGTTGATGCAAATTTCGTCAGCCGCGGTTATTTCCAGGTTTTTGGCATTCCGTTTATTTCCGGACGCGATTTCACGCCTCAGGAGATAGATCGCGCCGCGGAAGCCGGCAGAAAAAATGGGGAGTACTGGAAGTCAGGTGCGACCTCCACGGCTCCCCAGCCTCAGCTTTCGACATTCGCAATTATAAATAGCGCCATGGCGCGGACGCTTTGGCCCAGCCAAGATCCAGTCGGCAGAGTTTTCATGAGCGGTGTGCAGCCCGTCACGGTTGTCGGTGTCGTCGGCAATGTGAAATACGGCGGCATTCGCGAACCTACGCAGTCGGAGGCATATTTTCCGCTCGCTCAGGGCGTGGACAATATCTGGTATCCGGGCGAAATCAGCGTCCGAACCAGCGGTGCGACTAACAGCGTCTTTGGCGGTATTCGCGCAGCTGTCAGCGAAACGGATAGCGAGCTATCTTTATTTAACGTTCGTACCATCGAGGACGTGGTCTCCACCGATATGCAAGACACGACTCTTCAAACCGTTTTGCTCGGTTCCTTCGCAACTTTTGGATTGATCCTTTCCTCGGTCGGAATTTACGGACTCCTGGCGTACCTGGTGACGCAACGAACCCACGAGATCGGTATCCGTGTAGCGCTTGGCGCGCAACAGAGCGACATTCTTCAGATCGTCGTTGGACGGGGGTTAAAGCTGGCATTCGCCGGCATCGGCATCGGACTGGTCGCATCGTTTGGTCTGACGCGCTTCCTTTCGAGGGAACTATTCGGCGTCACCACAACCGACCCATTAACGTTCGCGGGAGTCTCCATTGTTTTCATTCTCGTTGCACTAGCCGCGTGTCATATCCCCGCTCGCCGCGCTGCTCGGGTTGATCCTCTGATCGCGCTGCGGTACGAGTGATGCACAAGACCAGATATTGACGGAGCCGCACGATGCATGAATTGCTGAAAAACAGTTGGTTGCGGGCTAAAGCGATTTGGAAGCGAGAAGAACTCGACCGCGATTTGGATGACGAACTCGCTTTCCATTTATCCAAGCGCGAAGAAAAAAATCGTGCCGCAGGATTGCCCGTCGTCGAAGCCCGTTACGCCGCCCATCGCCAATTCGGCAACGCCACCCGCATCAAAGAAAGGAACCGCGAAATGTGGACCTTCACAACCCTCGAAACGCTGTGGCAAGACCTCCGCTACGGGACTCGCACGCTGCGCAACAATCCAGGCTTCACCGCAGCCGCGGTTCTTGCCATCGCTCTCGGCATCGGCATCAACGTAGGAATTTTTTCCATATTCAATGGAGTCGCGTTGCGCTTGCTGCCCATTCCCGGAGCAGAGCATCTGGTGACTATCGACCAGGTTTTTCATGGCAAGCATCACCGCAACGTGCAAGGCGAGCCCACTTTATTTTCTTATTCGGAATATCTCGAGTACCGCGACCACAACCACGTCATGTCTGGCCTGCTGGCGGTTTATCCCTTCCTTAACCCTATGACACTTGCAGGAACGAATCCGCAACAGGTTTACGGACAATTGACTTCGTGTAACTACTTTGACGTCTTGCAGGAGCGGCCCGTCCAAGGCCGCACATTTGTGGAGTCTGATTGCAGCGCTCCTGGCGCGGGCGCGGAGGTGGTGCTAAGCAACGATCTGTGGCGGACAGCGTTTGGCGCGGACCCCAGCGTAATCGGAAAGCGAGTGGTGTTGAATCGCGTCGCCTTAACCGTGGTGGGAGTCGCGCCAGTCGGTTTCGGTGGCACGGAGCCTGTCGCTAGTTCGTTCTGGATACCACTCACCATGCAGAAGTCGCTGGTGCGCGACATCGATTTACTTTCAGATGACAACGTCAGCTGGCTGGCATTGTTGGGCCGGGTGCGGCCGGGTGTGTCCATAGACCAAGTTCATGCCGACCTTGGCGTGCTCGCAGCCCGCATCGATCATCTTCACGGAGATCGCACGGAACCAACCTCGCTTACCATTCGGACTGCCACCTTCCTCGGTCGGCCAGAAGAGCATCTAGATACGCTTGCGATCGGAAGCGTGATACTCATCGCTTTTGGCTTGGTGCTGCTAATCGCGGGTGCCAATGTGGCTAATCTGCTCCTGGCGCGCGCTTCAGCGCGGCACAAGGAAATCAGTTTGCGCCTGGCAATCGGCGCCAGCCGATGGCGGCTTATTCGGCAGTTACTGACCGAGAGTTTGCTGCTATCGCTAATCGGCGGCGCATTGGGTTCTCTTCTGGCCTTCTGGTCGGTCACCGCAATCTATCGGTTCGCGTTGAGTCATTTGCCGAAAGACTTCCCTCAATTGGTTTTTAATGTCACGCCCGATTTCCACGCGCTTGGATACGCGTTGATCCTGACGCTAGTTGCCGGAGTGGCTTTTGGGCTGGC
Source organism: Candidatus Acidiferrum sp. (assembly GCA_036495905.1). Lineage (GTDB taxonomy): Bacteria > Acidobacteriota > Terriglobia > Acidiferrales > UBA7541 > Acidiferrum. Next base: position 50,189 of record DASXMB010000017.1, on the reverse strand, counting down.
CCCGGCTTTGCACGCTTCGCGGCAAGACCTGAACTCAAGCCTGAAACAAGAGACATCCGGGCCGGGCGGAACCGCGCGCGGTGGGGGCTCACTGCGCGGCATGCTGGTGGGCACGCAAATAGCGGTATGCATGGTTCTGCTGGTTGCCGCCGGACTACTGCTGCACGGACTGTATTTCGCACAAACCGCTGATCCGGGATTTGCGATGAAAAATATCGCCGTCGTATCCATCGATTTTGTCGACCAAGGCTATAGTCCCGAGCAAGCAGCGGCATTTCAGCAGCAACTCATCGAGCGGACATCGGCGATGCCAGGCGTGGACGCTGTGGTCGAGGCACAGCATACCCCGCTGGGGGGCGCTCACAACATATCGAACTACGAGATACCCGGCCATCCGGGAGATGAAAATATTGAGTGGAACAAAGTATCTCCCGGATATTTTTCAGTTCTCGATATGCCGCAGGTGCGCGGGCGCGATTTCACCGCAGCCGAAGCTCGCAGCAGCGCGTCGGTCGCCATTCTTACGGAATCCACCGCGCGAAAGTTTTGGCCGGGCGAAGATCCTATCGGCAAGACCATCAAACATCCTGGGGAGAGCGACCGGACGGTAATCGGCATAGTGCGAGACGCACAGGTTTCGCAGTTAGGGCAATCGACCGGAAGTTATCTCTACGTGCCACTCGGACCTCGGGATCACTCGTCGGTGCACCTGCTGGTTCGAAGTGCGGGCACATTTCCGGCGACCGCGAATGGCATCCGTGCCGGTGCAAAGTCGCTCGATCCGGATCTTCCCGTGATGGTGAGCAAGCTCGAAGACAATCTCGAGTTTTCGCGCACAGGATCTCGCATCGCTGCCGCGCTATCCGGCGGGTTAGGCGCATTGGCGCTCTTGCTGGCTGCGATCGGCGTTTATGGGGTTGTCTCCTATGCCGTGAATCGCCGCGTTCGCGAAATTGGCATCCGTATGACGCTCGGCGCGGATGGGCGAAACGTTATGGGTCTGCTGATGCGCCAAGCACTCCGTCCCGCTTTCATCGGAGCGCTAGTCGGAGTTTCAATATCCGCTGCGGTTTCTCGCGTTTTGTCGAGCGCGTTGTTTGGCGTGAGTGCCTATGATCCGGTTACATTCATTTGTGTCCCGGTGTTCCTGCTCGGTATCGCCTCTATCGCGAGTTACATTCCTGCTCGTCGCGCAACCGGCGTCGATCCGATAACGGCCTTGCGATACGAATGATGGCAAATGTGAATTCAAGCATTCGTCGTGCGGTTTGGATCTAAATTTGCTGATTCTGGAGTGCGAATATGCGAGAACTGCTTAGCAAAATGTGGTTGCGGCTCGGTTCGCTGCTAAAGCGCAAACAACTCGACGGCGATCTGGATGACGAATTTGCTTTCCATTTATCCAAACGCGAAGAACAAAATCGTGCCGCGGGATTGCCCATCGTCGAAGCTCGCTACACCGCGAATCGTCAATTCGGCAATGCGACCATCGCTAAAGAAACCGCCCGCGACCTGTGGACTTTTCCCGGGCTCGAAAATCTGTCGCAAGACTTACGTTTTGCTAGCCGAGGACTGCGCAAAAATCCAGGCTTCGCCCTCGTTGCCATTCTCACGTTGGCTTTAGGCATTGGTGCGACTACCGCGATCTTCAGCGTGATGAACGCGGTTCTTTTTCGCTATTTACCCGTGTCCGATCCGCAGCGATTGGTTTTCATACATTGGGCCAGCCAGCCGTCCGGAACCTCCCAGACTGGCAACGGAGATCTTTCGCTCTCTGAACCGGTTTTCGAAGAGCTGCGTTCGCATCACGACGTATTTTCCAGCGTAATCGCCTTTGTTCCGCTCAATGGGCGCAGCTCTCCCGTTCGCATTTCCGAAAGCCCGGAAGAAGCTTCGGTTGACATGGTCAGCGGAGACTTTTTTTCTGGCTTGGGCGTGCAGCCCAGCCGGGGACGCATCCTGAATCTGGAAGACGAACAGCAACACACCAGGGTCGCCATACTTAGTTACAATTATTGGACTCGCCGTTTCGCGCGCAATCCTTCCACTCTCGGCCAATCCATCTATATCAAGGGATTTCCATTTGTTATTGCTGGAATTGCGGCCAGCGATTTCGCCGGAGTGGAACAAGCTGGTGCGACCGATATTTGGATTCCGTTTCAAAATGCTCCAGAACTGAAGCCATGGGGCGTTTCGCAGCATGATCCGAACGCGCTCTATGGCTCGCCGAATTGGTGGTTCCTGATGGTTATCGGCCGCCTCGCTCCTGGAGTCTCCGCCGAAAATTCTTTGGTAAAACTTCAGCCTGCTTATGAACGGGCGGCTCGCGCCAGTTCCACCGCCTCGCGAGAAGAACAAACTCCTGGTCCGTTGAAGCTTTACTACACTTCCGTGCGCGGCATTGAAAGTATGCGGCGAAGCTTTGAAACTCCGCTGAAGCTGCTGATGATCATGGTAGCTCTGGTCTTGACCATTTCTTGCAGCAATGTCGGAATGCTCTTTGTCACTCGCAATTCCTCGCGATCGCGTGAATTCAGTTTGCGGTCCGCGCTGGGAGCTACGGGAAATCGTCTCTTCTCTCAATTATTGGCGGAAAGTTTCATCGTTGTTGCCATTGCCAGTTTTGCAGGCTGGGTGTTTGCGGTATGGTCGACGCAAGCCCTTGCGCGGTGGGCGCAGCTTACCGCTGATGTGTCGCCGGATCGCACGGTGTTGTTTTTTACCCTGGGCGTTTCGGCCCTTGCCGCCATTATTTTTGGACTATCGCCGTTGCGTGGCGCGGTTCGCAACCCTCCGGGACTTGCCGGAAAAAGTTCCGCTTCCAGCGCTGGGCAAACGGTAGGGAAGTTGCGAGCTAGTCAGGCCGTAATCGTCTTTCAGATGGCGTTCTGCCTCACTCTACTGGTCGGCGCCGGACTGTTGGTGCGCACTTTGCGCAATCTGGAGTCGGCATCGGTGGGCATGCGCGCGGATGGACTCGTCACCTTCGGCATCACACCGCCCGCTTCGGCAGCCACTGATGGGCAGATTATTATTTTCTTCCAGTCGCTGTTGCAACGCCTTCGCACCCTGCCCAACATCGAGTCCGCCACGCTGCTGCAAAATCGCCCGGGCTCTGGTTGGAGCAACAACACGGTGGTCTTCGTCAACGGCGTCATGCCCCATCAAACCGTTCGCGATAGCCTCATTCGCTGGAACGCGGTCGGCCCGGACTGCTTCCACGTCCTCGGAACTCCGATATTGCTCGGCAGAGATTTCACAGACGCGGACTCTTCGCAATCGCTCAAGGTCGCCATCGTCAACGAAACCTTCGTTCAAAATTTTCTCGGCGGCAGCAACCCAATCGGGCAGCACATCGCGATTGATGACGCCACCACGCCGCAGTACACCGTCGTCGGTGTCGCAAAAAATAGTAAGTACACCTCGGTTCGCGAACGCGATTTTCCAATGGCTTATCTCCCTTACACGCAGGTTCCAGACATCGCCACCATGCAGATCGAGTTGCACTTTACTGGCAGTTCCGCGGCCGCAATATCCGGAGCGCAATCGGTTGTAAGAGAATTTGGTTCCGACCTGCCGCTGCAGCAGCCCATGACCCAGCAAAGCCAGTTCGAAGCCTCTTTCTCCGAAGTCTCATTGTTCATGCGCCTCGCGGTATTTTTCGGACTGCTCGCCGGATTCCTCGTCGCCACTGGCCTTTACGGAACGCTCGCCTATCGCGTCAACCGCAGAACCGCGGAAATTGGCGTTCGCATGGCGCTCGGCGCGCAGTCCGCACAAGTTCTGTGGATGGTGTTGCGCGAAACTCTGCTCGTGTCCGCGGCGGGAGCAATCCTCGGCGTGCCGCTCGCGTTAGCCGGCACAAAATTGCTCGGCACCACGCTCTTCGGCCTGGCGCCTCACGATCCCTGGGTTTTCTCCAGCGCCATCGCAGGTATCTTTCTCGTTGCAATTCTGGCCGCCTGGCTTCCGGCCCGCCGCGCCATGTTGACCGATCCTTTGGTCGCGCTGCGCCACGAATGATGAGCATCGGCAGGGACGGTAGTTTGCGATTTTGTTGACTCGACTTTTTCGAAGAGGGAAATATGCGCCACTGGTTTACCCGAATGCGGCTCCGGCTAGCTTCGCTCCTTAGCCGAAAGCAGCTTGACCGCGAACTAGACGACGAAATTGCTTTCCATCTGGCCAAACGCGAAGAAAAAATTCGCTCGACCGGCACACCCACCGACGAAGCTCGCTACGCCGCCCACCGCCAATTCGGGAACGCGACCATCGCCAAAGAAACCGCCCGCGACCTGTGGACTTTTCGCTGGCTCGAAAATCTGTGGCAAGACCTGCGTTTCGCCGTGCGCATGCTTCGCAAAGACTTCACCTTCACTGCCGCTGTGGTGCTAACGCTCGCGTTAGGGATCGGAGCCAACACCGCAATCTTCAGTTTGGTGGATTGGCTGATACTTCGCCCACTGCCGGTGAAAGATCCGCTTAGCCTCGCCTATTTGGGATTTCAGCGCCCCGGGCTTCCTGCCGAGCCGCAACTAACTTTGGCGGAGTTTAACGATGTCCGTCAGCAGACTTCCGGGATCTTTTCTGAGCAAGTCGGCAGCATCGAGGGAAGCGCGGATGGCGGGGCCGGGCGGGATGGCTTAACTGTCGAGGGACAAACCGAACCCGTGCAAACTACATTTGTCACTGGGAATTTTTTCTCCATGTTAGGAATATCTCCGCACCTTGGCCGTTTCATTCTGCCCGGGGAAGGTGACGCGCCGGGAGCCGACCCAGTCGTGGTTCTTAGCTACCACTATTGGCAAACTCGCTTCAGGTCGGATCCATTCATCGTCGGAAAGAAAGCAGCGATCAATGGACACGCTGTGGCGATCGTCGGTGTCGGCCCAAAGGGTTTCGTAGGCACCGCACCAATTCTCGAAACGCAAGCGTATCTGCCGCTAGGCATGACGACAGTTGAGTCTGGGAACCTGGCCCGATTTATGGAAGACGCTCGAGCACGAGGGATACTGCTAATTGCTCGTCTGAATCCAGCCACCACTCTGACCGAGGCGCAATCGGTCTTGACCGTTGCCGGTCAGCGCATTTTGCAGCAGCACCCGCGAAACGAAAAAGGCTATGCGCTGCGCGTCTTCCCTTTGCGCCCCCCAGGAATTGTTACCGGCACGAATCCGATTCCAAAGCTAGCCGGCCTGTTTCTCACTCTTGGCGCGCTGGTTCTACTGCTTGCTTGCGCGAACATCGCAAACCTTCTAGCGGTTCGCGCTGCCGCCCGGCAGAAGGAGTTGGCTGTACGGGCCGCTCTTGGTGCGGCACGAATTCGTCTGGTCCGGCAAATTCTGACGGAGAGCATATTGCTCGCGCTAATCGGCTGCGCTTGCGGACTCGCCTTGGGCTACAACGCCACTGCGGCCATGCGCGCGATACCACTGCAAAGCGAAACGGCGTTCTCGTTGGATTTCCAATTTGACTGGCGAGTTTTTGCGTATGCCGTCGGCGCTTCGCTGGCTGCGGGCTTTCTCGCTGGCATTGTTCCGGCCCTTCGCGCTTCCGCTGGGAATCTGCGTGATGTTTTGCATGACGGCGGTCGCACGGTAATCGGCGGGCGCCAGCGTTTGCGTAGCTTCCTGGTTGCCGTGCAAGTCGGAGTGTCGCTGATTTTGCTGGTGATGGCTGGTTTGTTTGTACGCAGCTTGCGTGGCGCGCAAACCGCCGACCTTGGCTTTGACCCAGCTCATGTTTTGAATGCGAGCATGGATCCCAGGGAAATTGGTTACAACGAACAGCAAGGCATCGGTTTTTACGACGAACTGCTTCGACGCACACGTCAACTGCCCGAGGTCCGCGCCGCGAGTTTGGCTTCTGCCGCCCCGCTGGGAGAGTCGGTTCTTGCCGACAACGTCGCCATTCCCGGCGTTCGCATGGCACCGGGTGAACCTCCTGCACAAGCGCAATACATTGCTGTTTCACCGGAGAGTTTCAAAACAATGGGCATTCCCATCCTGCGCGGGCGTGATTTCAGCGATTCCGACCTGCGGAACTCTCTTCCAGTCGCCATCATCAACGAAGCGATGGCGAAAAGATTTTGGCCCGGCGAAGATCCCATCGGTAAACAATTCATCCGTGCTAGCCATCCGCACGAATCCCTGCGAATTGTCGGTGTTGTTCACAACGCCCGTTTCACTCAGGTTTATGGACCGTTTGAGGAAGCTTTTTACGTTCCGCTAACGCGAGACTATGTCTCCGCGCAAACTTTGCAAATATTCACCGTGGGCCCTCCCGAAGCGATGGCGGGCGAAATCCAAGCTCTAATCCATTCCATTTCTCCCTCCATGCCCGTGTTTGGCGTACGTACCATGACCCGCGCCTTGCACGGCATGAATGGATTATTGCTTTTCGAAATTGGCGCGGCTTTGGCGCTTGCTCTCGGTTTGTTGGGTCTGACGCTGGCTCTCGTCGGCATTTATGGGGTGACCTCGTACTCCGTCAGCCAGCGTACGCAGGAAATTGGCATTCGCATGGCGCTGGGTGCGCGGCCGGCGCAGATTCTCCAAATGATTTGCAGGCAAGGCGCTGTGATTGTCGCCACTGGTGTAGTTGTTGGCCTCCTGCTATCACTCGCTGTGGGGCGTTTGATGACCGACTTCCTCATCGACGTGAAACCCACCGATCCCATTACATACATCGGAGTTTCTCTCCTGCTGATCGTTGTCTCGTTGCTCGCCGGCTATTTGCCCGCTCATCGCGCCACTGCCGTGCAGCCGACCGTGGCCCTGCGCCACGAATAAAACCACTCTTGGATGGGGTTCCGGACAGGAACTGATTCGCCACTACAACTTGCGGCTCATCCTTGCCGGTGTTACGTTAAAAAAGACTTCGCCTTTGGTTCGGAAGACGAGTCCGGCGGTATTCGGAAGTTCCAGGCATTTTTTTGGCTGATCCAGCGGCCGAAAAGTTTTCTGTGGATACTTTGTGCTGACCCCGGCTGAATCGGGATCAACCTTCGAGACCCACGCTGTAAATTATTTTGGCGCGAGCATATCCGATTGCATCTTCCAGCGGGGCAACGAACCGCCCTGAATCGGTAAGCGGCCATAGGCTGCCTATAGATCGCTCACGCGCGGGGTTTTTAGTGTCGTATGTTTCGCAACGATAATCGATTGCCGCAACAGCGGCTCGCGGTAGCTTCCTACGTCATCGTGGGGATGATTGGTGTGCTCCTCATCGGTTTCTGGAAGCTGCAGGTCATCGACTCTGATCGTTACGCGCAATGGGCCGAACGCAACCGCGTCCGCTCTATTCCGGTAATCGCACCGCGCGGACGCATGCTGGATCGCGACGGCCGCGTTCTCGTCGACAACTATCCATCCTTCAGCGTTCTTCTTCTTCGAGACGATCCTGTTCTCGTCGAAAAAAATCTTCCCACCATCTCCGAAGGTCTCGGCATTTCCATCGACGATCTGAGAGACCAGCTCGACGGCGCCAAGAATCTCCCCAAGTTTCAGCCCATCGTCATCAAGCCGGAAGCCACGCAAGGCGATGTCGCTTTCATCGAATCGCACCGCTCCGATGTTCCAATTCTCGAAATGCTGATGGTGCATCGCCGCCGCTATTTGCCGGGCGGATTCATGGCCCACGCCAGTGGTTACGTCGGTGAGGTCAGCGAGCAGCAAATCGAAGCCAGCAACGGCCGTCTGCGGCCCGGGGATTTCGCCGGCAAAAGCGGGCTCGAACGCCAGTACAACGATCTTCTGCAGGGCACAGACGGTATGCGCCGCGTCATCGTCAACAGCGTCGGCAAAGAAGTCGACCGCTTGCCCACCCAAGAAGCCATTCCCGGCAAGCAAATTCAGCTAACTATCGACTACGATCTGCAAACTGTCGCCGAACAATCCCTCGGCCAGCGGCCCGGCGCCGTCGTCGCGCTCGACCCGCGCACCGGCGAAGTGCTCGCCATGGTCAGCAGGCCCACGCCAGATCCCAACGACTTCGCCATCCGCATCTCCAAGGATGAATGGAAAAAGCTTAACGATGATCCGCTACACCCGCTGTTGAACCGCGCAATTCAAGCCCAGCTCGCGCCCGGCTCTGTTTTCAAAATTGTTACTGCCACCGCCATGCTGGAAGAGCATGTGCCGCAGGAAAGTTTCACGGCCTTTTGCCCAGGCTACGGCGTGTTTTTCGGGCGGCAATATCATTGCTGGGTTTATTACTCCAAGACTGGCGCGAAGTCGCACGGTGTCACCAACCTTCACGAAGCCATCCTCAAATCTTGCGACGTCTTTTTTTATACGGTTGGCATGCGTCTTGGAATCGACAAGCTTTCTTACTATGGCAGCAAGCTCGGTGTCGGCCACAAAACTGGCATCGATCTGCCATCCGAAGAGCCCGGTTTGATGCCTTCGCAGGAATGGGTCGAACGGGTCCTGCATCGCAAGTGGTACCCCGGTGAAGTCATTTCGGTAGCCACCGGTCAAGGCGCGGTGACCACCACTCCTCTGCAACTCGCGCGCATGATTGGCGGCATCGCTTCCGGCGGCGTTTTCAAACAGCCGCATCTTTTGAAGGACGCGCAAAACGTCACCGAAGAAAAATTTCCCTTGTCTGAGCCGACCGTCGAAAAAATCACCGACGCCATGTATGGCGTCGTCAACGAAGCTGGCGGCACCGGCGGCCAGTTAAAACTTGCCGGCATCGAGTTCAGCGGAAAATCCGGTACCGCGCAGGTCATCAGCTACGACAAAATGGCGCTCATTCACAAGGGCAGCAAATTTGCCGATAACGCCTGGTTTGTCGGCTACGCGCCCAAGCGCGATCCGGAAATCGTTGTCGCGGTTCTCGTGCAAGAAAGCGGCAAGCATGGCGGCGAAGCTGCCGGCCCGGTCGTTCGAGATATCGTCAAAGCCTATTACGACAAGAAAGCCAAAAAATTAGAGGGCCGCGTGACCGCGGATAATAAAGGCTACAATCCCGCGCCCACCGCGCCTCCGGCAACCGCTCTCCAGCCGCTCGCGAAACGCCGCGAGCCGGAAGCTCCTCCGGCCATAGTGAAACCCGAGGAGGCCAGAAATTAGTTCGCAGCAGAATAAATTTCTCGTCCAAAAAAATGGTAGCGCAATGAAAAAACGCAGCCAGCGCTGAAAACAGTATGAAAGACGGTCCAGGTACTCGCGATTACGATTGGTGGCTAATTGCCATCCTGCTGGCGATCTGCGCTCTAGGTGTGCTTGAGATTTATTCCGCCACTCACGGCAGCGCTCTTGCCGGCATGCACATGAAGCAAGTCCGCTGGCTGATCGTCGGCTTTATATTAATGTTCGCGCTTTCCCGGCTGGACTATCACTTAATCCTCGATCAAGCGCCTATCCTTTATATTATCGGCGTGATCGCTCTCGTTGCCGTTCTCGCCGTCGGCCATACCCGCTTCGGAGCCAAACGCTGGATCCCCATCCTCGGCGAATTTCTTCAGGTGTCAGAACTCGTGAAGTTGATTATAATCATTGTGCTGGCCCGCTTCTTCGCGGAAGTCCGCACCGACGAGCTTTCCTTGCGCGATTTGATTAAGGCAGGACTTCTCGTTGGCGTTCCTCTTGTGTTAATTTTGAAGCAGCCCGACCTTGGCACCGCGCTGGTTCTGGTGCCCTTGTTGGTGGTCGGCGCGTTTTTAGCGGGCTTGCAGTGGCAGCACGCAGCGGTATTTATTTTGGCTGGAGCTATGCTGGTCGGCGCGGTCTTCTACCCGCCCGTAAGCCGGCATATTCTCAAGCCGTATCAGCGGGAACGAATCACTTCCTTCCTGCATCCGGAAGACGACGCAAAAGGCTCTGGCTATCAATTGTTGCAATCGAAAATTGCGGTAGGCTCCGGCGGCTTCTGGGGTAAAGGTTTTGGCAACGGCACGCAAAATCAACTGGGCTACATCCCCGTGCGCTACTCAGATTTCATTATGTCCGCGTGGGCTGAAGAACAGGGTTTTAGAGGCGTGTTGTTCGCTCTGGGTTTGTACATGGCTCTGCTGCTTCGACTCGTGCAGAATGCCCAACGCGCAAAAGATCGCGCCGGTATGTTTCTGGTCATGGGCGTCGCCGCGGCGCTTGGCTTTCACGTTTTAGTAAATGTGGCTATGGTGATTGGTGCTATGCCGGTCACCGGCATTCCGCTGCCCTTAATGAGCTACGGAGGCTCCGCCACATTGTTTGTTTTCCTGGCGATTGGTCTGGTGATGAATGTGCGGCTGCGCCGCTTCGTCAACTAAATCAGCCGTCAGCCCGAGCGTTCGCCCGCTTTTGAAAAGGCGCGCCGGGGCAGTACTTAGGATTGAAAGAGTGAGGACAGCATCGTCCGCCGTTCGCCCGGACCTTTCCCGGCAACGGACCAGCCTCAATAGCACGAGCCTCGACAGCATGAGGACTTACTTCGTCGTTGGTAACCCCAACTCGATCGCGGTCAATCCCTCCAGCTTCGAACTCCAAGCCGCTTCTTCATCGACGCGGCCTTTGCGCCTCCCGCAATCGCGGGATCGCTTTCGCTATTTGTGGACGTCCGACGGGCCGAAGCCCGCGGCGATGCGTCCCGTTGACCGCTCTGCGGCAACGCATAACCGTGGTTCCGGCCCTTGCCGGACCACGCAGAACGGCGGTTCCGGCCATGCCGAAGCCGCACGTAAGAAGGAGTTTTCATGTCGAAAGAGTTGGTTATTTCCGCGGCCTCTCATGAGCGCCGCGTCGCAATACTTGAAGAAGGTCAGCTAGTCGAAATTTACATCGAGCGGGAAAAAGAATTCGCGCTCGTCGGCAGCATCTACAAAGGCCGCGTTACCCGCGTCCTCCCCGGAATGCAGTCCGCTTTCGTCGATATCGGTCTCGATGGCGACGCTTTCCTCTATGTCAGTGACGTCTTCGAAAATCTCGAGGACCACGACTACGATCACGGCCATTCGCACGCCGAACCCTCGCGCCATTCTTCCGCGCCCGTTTCCGCTGTCGGCGGTCCGCTGGTCGAGCCGCTACCCGGAGAAGTTCTCGGCCGCGCGCACTCGCCCGAAGTAGTCCATGACGATGTCGTCGGCGAATCCACTCCCGATGCGCTCGCTCCGTCCGACGCGCTCCACGACGACGCGCAACCCTCTAGCCTGTCGCACGACGATTCATCCCTCGCGGATCCGCACAATGTCGCGCTCGAAGCGCAGCCCCAAGACGACTCGCACCTCGAAGCCGCCGACGACCGCCAGCCCGATTCCAATGCCTCCGCTCCGCAAAATTTCGGCAACCAGTACAATCCCACGCAAAAATATATGCCCCGTTCGGATCGCTCCGGCGATCGCGGCGGCAGCCGTAGCGGCCAGGACTTCAATCGTGGTGACCGTGGCGGCGATCGCGGTGGCGACCGTGGACGCGGCGGCCGCTGGGGCCGTCGCGGCGGCGGTGGAGGTGGTGGCCGTCAGCGCACTGGTGGCGGACGCCCGCAAAGCGGTCCCGCGGGCCGCAATCTGCCTCCCTCCAAGTACGCTTCTCCGCAAGGCGATCAACCCCGTCACGATTCGCGTGGTCACGATAATCGTGGCCAGCAACCTCGCGGCTTCCAGCCTCGCGGATCGGAACATCGCGGCTTCGATAATCGCCGCTCGGAATCTTCTCGCGATTCTTCCGCTTCCTCGCCCGCAACTCCTGGTGAAGAGCCGATTCTGCTCCCCGGCGAATCCCTCGCGAAATATCGCGCCAAGCCGGCCGTTTTCGCGCCTCCCGTTCCTCCCCTCACCGAGCAGGAACATCCCGATCTCCCCGAACCGGAACCGATTTCGCCGCGCGCCGCTGCCAGTCTTCCCACTGCTGCTCCGTCTGGCGCCAACGCTCCGCGCCGCTCCTCTGGCGGACTTCCTCGCTGGCTGCTAGCCGAAACCGGCAACGAGCCTTCCCCCGTGGAAGACTCTTCCGCATCCGCCGAATTATCCGAGCCGGAATCCGCACACGCCGAAGCTTCGCTCACTGAAGACGAAACCGCAGCCCTTTCTGTCAATCTCGTCGAAGCCAAACAGGAAGTCATCCAAAGCGAAACCGCTGGCCACGCGCTCGTCGGCGGCGACGATTTCGAAGAAAATGATGACGCTGATTCCGACGAACATGCTTCTGCCGATGTCGAAGCCGCCGAAGCTCACGCCGCGGATGTCGAAGAACAAGACGAGGAATCCGCTGCCGAACAATCCGAGTCCGACGACGATTCCACTGATGACGCCGACGACGAATCCGAGAACGCCTCCGAATCCGACGAGTCTCGCCAGCCCACTGCTGCCGAATTTGCCGAAGCCGAGGCCGATGCTGCTCACGAAAGCGCTCACGCCGACGCCCTGGCCGAACAATCCGCTGCCCTCGAAACGTCCGGGCAATCCGAACACGGCAACGAAGATGTTCAGCCGGGTTTCACCGCCGGCTCCGCGTCTTCCGCGGTCGAAGACGATGCAATCCTTCTTCCCGGCGAAACTCGCGCTCCCCGCATCGCTGGCGCGGTCGAACCCCGCGAAGAATTTCCGCGCAGTTCCGCGCGCATCGGCAGCGGCAATCCTCGTGCACGTTTTCAGCGCCCGTATCGCAGTGGCGGACGCGACAGTGGACGAGACCGTGGCCGCGACAATCGCGGCAGCGGTGGCCGTCCCGATCGTCGCGGTGGACGCCCCAGCGGCCCTCCGCGTTTCGAACGCCGTCCCGGCGGCCCGCGCCAGGATCGTGGCGGTCATCATCATCACGGCGGCCATTCCGGCCCGCCGCGCCGCCCGCAGCTCATTTCAGAAATGCTCAAGGCTGGTCAGGATGTCGTCATCCAGATCGCCAAGGAGCCTCTCGGCAAAAAGGGCGCGCGTATCACCAGCCACGTCGCTTTGCCCGGACGTTTCCTCGTGTACATGCCCACCGTTCACCACACCGGCGTGTCCCGCAAAATTATCTCCGCGGAAAATCGTTCCCGCCTTCGCCGTTTGGTTAGCGAAGCCGGTGGAGCTTATCCCGGCGGCTTCATCGTCCGCACTGCGGCCGGCGAAGCCACCGACGACGAAATTCGCACCGACATCGAATTCCTCGGCAAGACTTGGGCGGAAATAAAAGAGCGCAGCGAACAGCGCAAAGCGCCTTCGCTTCTCCATCGCGATCTCAATCTCGTCGAACGCATCCTTCGCGATTACGTCAGCGACGATTTCACCGCCATCTGGATCGACAACGAAGAGGAATACGGCAAGATCGTCGAGTTCGTCAGCCGTTTCCAGCCGAAACTCGTCAATCGCGTCAAGCTCTATACCAAGGAGACGCCGATATTCGAGGAGTTCGGCATCCAGCACGAGCTCGATAAAGCTCTGCGCGCAAAAGTGTGGCTCAAGTCCGGCGGCTATATCGTCATCAACCACACCGAAGCGCTGGTCGCCATCGATGTCAACACCGGCAAATTCGTCGGCAAAGGTTCCACGCGTCTCGAAGACACCATCGTCAAAACCAATATCGAGGCCGTGAAAGAGATCGTTCGCCAGATCCGCTTGCGCGATCTTGGCGGCATCATCGTCGTCGATTTCATCGATATGGAAGAGCGCCGCAACCGCGAAAAAGTCTTAAGCGCCTTGCAGCAAGCTCTCGAACAAGACAAAGCTCCGTCGAAAGCGCTCAGCTTCAATGAGTTTGGCCTCGTTTGCATCACCCGCAAGCGCACCAAACAGGCCCTCGAACGCGTGCTCTGCCAGCCTTGCCCCTATTGCACCGGCTCCGGCATGGTCAAATCCGTTCCTACGCTCTGCTACGAAATCCAGGCCGAGGCCCGCAAAATGGCCGCCGCCGATCACGAAAGCCCGAATCTCACCATTCGCGTAAATCCAGAAATCGCCAAAGCCCTTAAAACCCGCGAGTCCATGCTCATGGACGAACTAGAGCAAACCTCGCATAAACACGTAATCATCCAATCCGATGCCACCCTCCACTGGGAGCAATACGACATCTGCTGACAAGCACCGCCGCAAGGCGTCCCAATATCTGTCGTCGCTAAATCTCACCCAAAGAAGAAGGCCCGACGCTAACGCGCCGGGCCTTCTTGCCTTTGTAGGGGCACAATATATTGTGCCCATCCGGTGCGCCGCGCACCGGACAGTTTTCTGACGCCTTACCCTAACCTTCTTCTCTTCTCACTCCGCAACGCCGCCATCGACGCCGTTGCGGCTCCGCGCGAGCCTAACTGATATCCACTTCCAACCCTCCAATCCACCCGGACACCAGGTTGTAAACCACCGCTCCAAGCGCCGCAAAAACGCCGCCAATCACCCCGTACAGTATCGGAAAAAAAATGACGGCGCCGAAGCCCATGCCCATTCCCAGCATTCTTCCAAACGGGTTTACCGAATCGTGCGCCGTCGCCAGACTGCCCGCAATCCCAGAAATCGCCGCAAAGAAACACCCCAGAAGTAATCCAATCAACGCATACATCACCATCCCAATCTTAAATGCCGATCCCGGACCGATCCTTTTCACCGTTGCCATGGAACCACCTCCTCAAGCGAATGGCCCGCATCCTAACAGAAACCTCGTCACTATCCACCAACAACCTTCCCGGCTCCTGCCCCGATAGAAAATTCCTTGTAACCAGAAGCAACTTTCACCAGTAATAAGAGATAGAGAGCAGCGGATGGACCTTCTCGATCGGTTTGCAGCCGGGGACCTCGAAGCCTTTGAGGACTTGTTTCGGCAGCACCAAAAACACGTTTATTCCTGGATCGTTCGCATCGTCCGCGATTCAGGAATTGCGGAGGATTTAACCGTGGAAACATTTTGGCGCATCTATCGCTCGCATGCGCGCTTTCAGCCCGCCGGCAATTTCCCGGGCTGGGCGCGCCGCATCGCCACTAACGCGGCCCTTGATCATTTGCGCGCCACTCGCCGTGAGCTCGAGTTGCCGGCCGATCTGTCCGCATCTGGGGACCCAGACTTGGCCGTTCGTCACGAAACTCGCCGTCAAATCAGTCTGGCGTTCAGCCATCTTCCTCCGAAATACCGGTTGGTGGCCATTCTCGCCTTGCTGGAAGAAGAACCCTACGAGAATATCGCCGTCGCCATCGGCATCTCCCCCGCTTTGGTAAAGATTCGCGTGTTCCGGGCCGTCCGTATGCTGCGCAAGAATCTAAAATCTATGGGTGTAGGAATCGAGAAAGACAAATGAATCATCGCGATGAGAATGAAATACGGCGATTACTGAAAGACTCTATCGCCCCCTTGCCAGACACCGAACTACATCGCGATCTTTGGCCCTCGATGCTGCGCCGCCTCGATCAAACTTCGTTGCGCGTGCCCTGGTGGGATTGGGTTCTCTTGGGAGCAACGGTGGCGGTTATCGCGTTTTTCCCGGGAATGATTCCAGCATTGCTCTATCAACTATGAGGAGGAAGAACCTGTGAACAAGCACCCTTATATACGCGCGTATTTGGCCGGCATTGCCGTTCCCACCCTTGCTCTGCTCATCATTATGACCGCGTATGCCTTCTTCCGGTACGTCTGCAACATCCCCATCCCCGTCGAACGCCTGATCGTCTTTCCGATGGCCGCGGTACCCAACATCTGGGGACTTTGGAACGTTTTGTACGTCGCGGCAATCGCCCGCCGCAATGTGCCCCTCGGTCTTTATGGCGGGTTCTTACCGTTGCTTCTCGGCCCGCTCGGCTACGGGGTCGCGCACCTTCTGGACTTTGCCATTCCGCACGTTGCCTTTAGGGTGCTGCCTTTTGCTCTTCCCGCTGCTCTAATTTTGTACTATCTCGTCTGGAAACATATCGTTGGCTTCTTAAACCGCGAACTCGGCATCGCCTAGCCCGCGCCTTCTGCCTTGTAGGGGCACAGCATGCTGTGCCCATCCGGTGCGCCGCGCACCGGACAGTTTTTATGACGCCCTACCCCGATGCATCCTTCTTCTCTTCTCACGATGCAATGCCGCCACCGTGGACCGCACCTCTAGCCGCACTCCCTCTGCCTTTTGCATACACGCCACAATCTCAAATAAATTACGCGCCTGCGGATTGCCGCGCGGACCGAACATTCTCATAAGGCTCTTCGCGGAACGATTCGTAACCGCGCTGAGTTTCCTGAATCCCATCGTGGCCTTTATAAGATCGCGAAGAATGATTTTCCCCGTCTCCCCGTCGCCGGATAGAAAGTTTTCAACTCCCTCCCGCAATAGGGCCTCGCGAAAACCCGCATCCCGCTTTACCCGCGCCTGAATCGTTTCCTTGAAATCCCGCGTTAGCGTCATCTGATTTACCCCATAACTATAATTACCCACTGCATATGAATAATATTAATCGTACTATGTCGATTCCATTTAGGGTGCAGGAAGGCGAACCTCTGGCCGGATGCCACGCTCCACTGGGAGCAATGCGGTATCTGCCGCCATCTGGGGTTTAATTTGCGGAGGTTTGTGGCCATGCCAACGATTTTCTTCATTTTTCTCGTGGTTTGCGGCGCTGTCATGCAGCGTCCCGGAGAGAGTGACCTCGAACCCGCTAACCCAGAAATGCAGAAGCTCGCAAAAGCTTTTGCCGGCAATTGGAAGACTCAGGAAGTATTCGCGCACAATGAATTTTATCCGAAGGGGGCTGAGCGTCAGGGAACAGCCCGCTTCACCCTGGCAACTGGCGGCACCTCCTTGATGGAAGAAGTTCATTCCGATGGCTCCGCCGGACGTCTGGATTTCATCGCGATCATCTGGTGGGATAAAGACGCTCAAACTTACAGAGTCTTCACCTGCGGTAACGGCGGGAATAATCCTTGCAAGCTCCGTGGCACTGCGCACTGGGACGGCGCGTCTTTTTCGAACGAATATGAGTTGAGGTTACGAGGCGCCGACAGAAAGTGGCGAGACACTTTCTCGGAGATCAAGGTCGGCTCCTTCAAACTCGTCGCCGCCATGGACGACGCTGACGGAACCTTCCAGCCGGCCATCACCACATACTACACACGAAAATAATTCGGAGACTTTAACCACGCATTGTCTGCTTGTTCCGTTATGCAAAATAACTATTGCATATGAGTAAAATATGTGATATCCTCCGGTTTCAATTCAGGTGGAGGAGAAAGCGAACCTCTGCCCGGATGCCATCCCCAAGCTTAGTCCCACTCTGTTTATCCATCGCCAATCAGCCTAACTGTATTCGATTCTGCAGGTTACCTTCGCCGCGTCTCCTCGCAATACCTCCGGTTTCTTAACCCCCGCATTTTCAAAAGTTTCCAAACTCCCTTTTGCCTTACTCCTTTATTTTCACAACCTTCTGAATTGCCGGGATGGCGGGGTCCCGTTGCCTCAGAAATGTTCAGCCGCGCAGACTTTCGCCGGCTTCTCGTCCTCTTTCCTATCACTCTTTTGCACTTCACAAAAATCCGCCCTCTTGTTTTCAATAACTTCCGCACTCTTTTGCTCTTTCAGGGGGGTAGGGGGTCTCGCTTTCCTCAAACCAAGACTTTCAGAACCATCCTCTTCCGGACGCCTCGGCATTTTGCAACAACCTTGGGGGCCGCGCCCGACCCGCCCAGCTGGGAGCCATCCCGCAAACCGCTATGCTATTCTTCCCCTTCCACTCCCCTTGAAAGCGAGCCGCGCATGACCGCACGCATCTTGGACGGCACAAAAATCCGTGATCAAATCTTCACCGAGCTAAAAGACGAGATCGCCATCCTCACCGCCGCCGGTGTCCGGCCCGGGCTTGCCGCCATGCTGGTCGGAGAAAATCCCGCTTCTCAGCTCTACGTCAAAAGCAAAATCGCTGCCTGCGAACAGCTCGGCCTTTCCAGCGGACTCATCACGCCGCCGGCCAGCGCCAGCACTCTCGATCTGCTTCAACAAGTTCAGGACCTGAATTCCGATAACACCGTCGACGGCATCCTCATTCAGCTTCCGCTGCCTCCTCAGGTCGATACCAAACGCGTGCTCGAAGCCGTCAATCCCGCGAAAGATGTCGATGGTTTTCATCCGGTAAATCTCGGCCGGCTGGTCACCGGACGTCCCGGCCTGGTCGCTTGCACTCCCGCGGGCTGTATGGAAATTCTGCGCCGCGCCAACATTCCACTCGAAGGCGCGAACGCCGTCGTGCTGGGACGCAGCGACATCGTCGGCAAACCCATGGCGCTCTTGCTCATGCACGCGAATGCTACCGTCACCATCTGCCATTCCAAAACGCGCGATCTTCCGGACGTGGTTCGCCGCGCCGACATCATAGTCGCTGCCATGGGCAAAGCTGGTTTTGTCGAAGCCAGTTGGATTCGTCCCGGCGCCACGGTCATCGACGTCGGCACCAATAAAGTTACCGATGCGGCGGAAGCAGCGCGCTTGCTCGCCAATTTTCCGGAACGTTTGGAAAAGTTTCGCGCCAAGGGTTCTGTGCTGATCGGAGACGTTCATCCGGACGCCATCAACGTCGCCGGCGCAATCACTCCCGTTCCCGGCGGCGTTGGGCCCATGACCATCACCATGCTCATGAGCAACACCGTGAAAGCGGCGCGACTGCGCCGTGCCACGGCAAAGCCAAGCGTCGTGCAGTCCGTCGGTCAACGGTAAAAAACGATGCTGAAACTCGGACTTACCGGCGGAATCGCCAGCGGCAAAAGCGCTGTCGCCGCCATGCTGCGCGAAAAAGGCTTCGCCGTGCTCGATGCCGACGCTCTTGCGCACCAATTGATCCAACCCGGCGAACCGGCGTTTCAGGAAATTGTCCGCGAATTCGATTCTACAAATTCCAGCTCCACGATTTTAGACACGCAGGGCCGCATCGACCGCGCAAAACTCGGCGCATTGGTCTTCGCCGATCCGGAAAAACTCCAGCGCTTAAACGCCATCGTTCATCCTCGCGTGCGCGAAGCCATGAATCATAAATTCGCGCGATGGGTGCAAGAAGGCACGCACGCTGCCGCTTTTGTCGAGGCCGCCCTGCTCGTCGAAGCCGGCTATCGCGACCAGCTCGACGGATTGTGGGTAACCTTCTGCAAGCCGGAACAACAACTCGAGCGGCTGCGTGCGCGCGGCCTCAGCGAAGACCAAGCCAACCGCCGCATCGCAGCGCAGCTTCCTGTTGCCGAAAAATTGCGCTACGCCACCGAAACTATCGACTGCTCCGGCTCACTAGAAGAAACGCGCCATCAGGTCGACGCGTTAATCGCGAAAATCCGGGCGGGAAAAATTTCTTCGTCGGCGAAAAACAGTGTTCAGCGGCTAACACCATGAGCTTTCTTGCGTCTTCTCAAGGAGAATCCGCGCTTTCGCCGTTCCGTGAAACGCGCGGCCCTTTTACCTAACTGGTCGCCTATACTGTTCTTAACGAGTGGATTTGGAAGGAATCGAACATGAGTAAAGACCGAACCACCAATGTTTTGCGCCTCATTCTTGCCGCCGGTGTACTGCTCGTCGGTGCTTATTGGGCGGGCGCCCGCTGGGGCCAGCGCCAGCCAGTGAGTGTGGGAGCAGCGCATTACCAGGAGTTTCTTCTCGCGGAAAGGTCGCCGCTGACTGCCGCGAATGTTGCAGCGCGCGATGCCGCGCTCACTGACGACGAATCCATTAACGTCCGCGTGTACCGTCAGGCTGCTCCCGCTGTCGCCAACATTCTCACCAAAGCCACCCAATATGATTTCTTCATGGATCCGGTTCCGGTGGAAGGCGCTGGCTCCGGTTTTGTGATCGACGAAAAAGGCTACATCCTCACTAATTTTCACGTAGTGCAAGAAGCGCAATCCATCGAAGTTGTTTTGGGTGATCAAACTCACTATCCCGGAAAAGTGATCGGCGCGGATCAGCGTAACGATGTCGCCCTGGTGAAAATCGATCCTAAGGGCAAACATTTGTCCGCGCTCACCCTGGGCGATTCTTCCAGTTTGCAAGTTGGCCAGAAAGTTCTCGCCATCGGCAATCCCTTTGGATTTCAGAGCACGCTCACCACCGGAGTGGTCAGCGCGCTGGGCCGCACCGTGCAGACCAGCCAAACCACTTTTATCGATGAAGCCATTCAAACCGATGCCGCAATCAACCGCGGAAATTCCGGCGGCCCGCTGATTAATTCGCATGGCGAAGTGATCGGCATCAATTCCGCGATTTATACGCCGAGCGGAACCACCGCTGGAATCGGGTTTGCCATTCCCATTAATTCCGCAAAAATGATCGCGCACGATTTAATGACCGATGGGCGCGTGCACCGCGCTTACCTCGGCATAGAAACTCTTCCCGTAGGCGGACAACTTTCGCAGGCGCTCGATCTTCCCGTGCAAGAAGGCTTGCTGGTGGAAACCGTCGCGCAAAATGGTCCCGCGGCCGCTGCTGGAGTTCACGGCGGAGATCGCGTGGTCCGCGCCGGAATGCAACGCATCGCCATCGGCGGAGATGTTCTCGTTGCCGTGGATGGCCAAAAAACCGTGAGCCGTTCGGATTTGAACATTTTGCTTAATCGGAAGCGGCCCGGCGATACCGTAAAGCTAACCGTGTACCGCGGCGGCAAAAAACTTGAAATGTCAGTAAAACTGGCCGAGCGCTCTGGCAACGAGGCGCAGAACTAGTCGAAGCAGCATCAATTTGGTGCCGACGCATTTTGTGTGGCGCAGTCGGAAAGTACCTGTTGGCAACTACTCGCTGAATTCCGCGCGATATTTTTCACGCTCGGATTCGCTCAGCGTGAACCAGCTTTCGGCAATATCGCGCACCCGTTCCAACGCGCTTTGCATTTCGGCGTGTTTCGCTTCCAGTTCCTCGGCATTGGCATCCGGCGCAACATAAATCGGCGGCGCCAGCAAAATCACCGTGCGCGCAAAAGGCATCGGCAACAAAAAATGATCCCAGGTTTTCTCAAAAGTTTTTCCGCGCTCCACGCCAATGTGGAAAACCTGCACCGGGCATCCGCTTTTCCGCGCCAGCATCACCGGCCCGGGTTTTGCGACATAGCGCGGCCCGCGCGGCCCATCGATGGTGAATCCGCAATCCACCCCTTCGCCGAGCCGCCTGGCCATCACCGCGAGTCCGCGCAATCCTCCGCGCGAAGAACTTCCTTGGGCCGTTCCAAACCCAAGCCACTCAATTACTTTTCGCGTCCACTGTCCGTCGAACGCGGTGGTATTCATCACCACCACGCCGCGATTTCTGCCCCACCACGCCATCGGAATAATTACGCGATGCCAAAAAGCCCAAATGCACCTTTTACCTTTTGCGTAAACGCTTTCGACATGTTGCCAGCCAACAACTTCGTAGCGCAGCGTCGGGCCGAGCAAACAAATCACACTGTACACCGCGCTCGCGATGATCGGGATCTGAATGCGTCGCGACCATTTCAATTTCGGCAAACGCGTATCGTAATGCTGGCTGACTTGTTCCGCGGGCGTTTCGTTTGCAATACCGGTGTCGGCTTCGGGTGTGGGCATCGGCGTATAGTAATAGTATAGGTTTTGGCCGATATATTTTCGCGGCCAGATTGTTTGCTGTGGTGTTGTGGTGCATTTTGGGTCGGGAGCTGATTTATTGCCATTTCGATTTAGCGTGAAATCTTTCTCGAAGCGCGGCGCGATGATTCTCGCGTCATGCATTATTTTGTGCGCTGCAATTTTTACTCGCGTGACTGTTCTTTCAGACGAGCCCGCCGCGGACACTGTCGGCGTGATTGAAGGCGATTCGATTTCGGTGCAAGGACCAATGAGCGTAGAAGTGGTGCGCGGCGTGGTGAAAACGGTGCTGCGCAGCGGAAGCGACATTCGCGTGAAATCCGGGCAAGCGCGCATCGAGTTAGTGGAAGGCGGGCACCTCGCGATCTGCGGCCCGGCGCATCTTTCGGTGCTGAAATCCGGCAATTCGCTGACGGTGGCGCTGGACAGCGGAACAATACACGCGCAGATCGATCATGGACCGGCGCTGACGGTTTACACCGCGCAGATCCAGGCCAAGCCAATGGCGATCGGCGACGCGCCGGTAGATTTGTTGGTCGGATTCGATTCGCCCGGAGCGATGTGCATTCGCGCAACGGCTGGCGCGATTCGCGTGGAGCAACAGCTTGCCGCGCAAAGCGTGATCGTTCCGCAGGGCGGCGACATTTTTTTGAGCAACGGGCAATTGGACACTTTGCGCAGCGCGGCAGGCCGCTGTGCTTGCGAAATGCAGATGAGTAAAGCGGCGCCGGCTCCGCCTCCAGAAGTTAGCAGGCTCGCTACCCCGGAAGAAGCGCGCAACATGCAAGCAGAATCCAAGAAATCGCCAGCCGTCGCGGAAAAAGCGCCGGCGACGGAAGAGCCGATATATCAAGTTTTTATGCCGCCGCTTTCGTTTGACGCCAAAGCAAAAGTACAGCCGGATAATTACGATCCACAATTGATTGCGCTGGTGCGTCGGGTGCGCGTGAGGCCCACCTTAATTTTTCAGGGAAAAGTGGAAGGCGATCCGGTTGCGGCTAAGGTCACGCCGCCCGCAGTTCCCGCGACGGCTGCGGCTCAGGCTAACAAACCTGTTGCGCCGCAACCTGCGCCAAAGCCAACCGCGCCGTCCGCGCAAAATTCAGACACGATCGCTAATCGCGTGCGCGCGTTCTTTCACCGTTTGTTTTCGTAAGGATGGATGGATTGAAGCGCTAACCAAAGTCTTGTGACGCGGAACGCAGTTTTGCGGAGTGCGAGGCGATTGTCGCGCGCAGCGTGTCGGCAGCGCGAGGCGATTCTACATGCCTTCGTAGTTGGGGCCGCCACCACCTTCGGGGACTACCCAGTCGATAATTTGATAAGGGTCGGCGATGTCGCAGGTTTTGCAGTGGACGCAGTTGGCGGCGTTTATTTTTAATTTTACGCCATCGGCGCTTTTCGCCATTTCGTAAACGGCGGCGGGGCAGAAATACTGGCAGGGATTTCCGTATTCGACGACGCATTTGGTGGCGCAAACATTCAGGTCGTGCACGATCAAATGACAGGGCTGATCTTCTTCGTGGCGCGTTCCGGAATGATAGACGTCGGTTAAGCGATCGAAAGTAAGCTTGCCGTCGCCCTTGAAGCGTTCGGGAGCAGGACGGCCGTTGATTTTTTTGTAGTGAAGATAACCGGCTTCCGCGTGCATGGGATCGATCAGTCCGCGACCGCCGGAAATAAATTGCAAGCCGGTGTGAAACAGACCGCCAAATAGACCGTATTTGAAAGATTGGTGAAAATTGCGCACGGCCCACAATTCTTTTTTGATGTAACTTTCTTCGACTTTTTTCGGAAATGCGCTGAGAGTTTTTGCGGAGGCGTCTCCAGATTTTAGCGCTGCAAAAATAGTTTCGGCAGCCAGCATTCCGCTTTTTATGGCCATGTGAATGCCTTTGAGCCGCTGTGAATCCAGGAATCCGCCGGAATCGCCAATGATGAGACCGCCATCCACATAATTTCGCGGCATAGAATACCAGCCGCCGGCGGGAATGGTTTTCGCGCCGTAGCGCACCAGCTTTCCGCCTTCGAGAAGTGTTTTCACAAAAGGATGCGTTTTCCATTTTTGAAAAGCTTCATGCGGATCGAACTGCGGATTGGCGTATTCCAGTCCGATTACGAGGCCAATGGAAACGCGATTATTCGAAAGTCCATAAATCCAGCCGCCTCCGTACATGTCGGTAGCGACGGGCCAGCCCAGGGTGTGCGCGACGTAGCCGGGTTGAATGCGTCCGGGCTGCACATCCCACAATTCCTTGATGCCGATGCTGTACATTTGGGGATTGATGTTGTCGAGTTTCTTTTTTTCGACGAGTTGTTTGGTGAGCGACCCGCGCGGCCCTTCGGCGAGCACGGTGATTTTAGCGCGCAGCTCGTACCCGGGAGTGTAGTTGTCTTTCGGTTTTCCGTTTTTGTCGAGACCTTTGTCTTCGGTGATGACGCCGGCGATTCGATCGCCTTCGTAAATTAATTGCGCGCCGCCAAATTGCGTGAATAAGTTGACGCCGGTTTTTTCCACCAAGCCGCCAAGCCACTTGGCCATTTTGTTGAGCGAAACGACGTAGTTGCCTTTGTTCTTGAAGGGGGGCGGCGTGACGGGGAACCGGAACGAGGAGTTTTCGGTAAAAAATAGTGCGGCGTCATCGGTTACCGGCGTGTCGAGCGGGGCGGACTTTTCAAAATCGGGAACCAGTTCGGCGAGGGCTTTGGGATTCATGATGGCGCCAGAAAGCTGGTGGGCGCCGATTTCGCGGCCCTTTTCGAGGACGTAAATATTTTCCGTGGAAAGTTGCGGCGTGGCGCCAGGAGTCGCGTTGTGTTTGGCGATGAGATTGGCGAGATGCAGAGCGCAGGAAAGGCCGGCGGGGCCGGCGCCTACGATTAGAACATCGGCTTCGAGTTGTTCTCTTTGTGCGGTCATGACGATGATTTTATCTTAGCAGAAGAGTTTGGGTGGTTGGTTTGGTGGGGTGCTTTTTTTGGGAGACCGTACAGCGGGAGTCTTGCGAGATAGGCTTATTGGGGGCTTCAGACAGCAGATCCCGGGAAGCCTGCGAACTACGCAGGCTTCCCGGGATGACAATGTTGCGCGGGGCTTCATGGAAGCGATGGGCGCGCGGTTATTGCGCGAGGTGGCCGCAAGGTTCCCGGGATGACAATTTTGGGTGTGGGCGGCGTGGGAGTTCAGCGGAACTTTTGGTTGTGCGATGGCAAAGAACCTTAGTCGTGGAGGACGCGGGCGAGGGTGTCGTGAACTTTGAGGCCGCCGTTGTAGTGGATGAAGCCGAGCTTGCGGAATTTGTTCATGAAAAAATTCACGCGTGAACGGGTGGTGCCAACCATTTCCGCGAGAGTATCCTGACTGATTTTTTCAAGGATGGGAGGGAGCTTTCCTCCGGTGCCTTGTTCAGCGAGAAGGAGCAAGGTGCGAGCCAGGCGCTTTTCGCTGGAATTGAAAAGATGGTCGATCAAATCCTGTTCGATGCGCTGATTGCGAGTCACGAGATAGTTGATGAAGCGGCCGGAGACGGAAGTGTCTTCGTCAATCAGGCGGTGCATGGCCTTTCGTTTAATGACACGGATGGCGCTGGGTACGAGAGCGATGGCGGAAGTAGAGTAAACTTCCTGGCCATTGATGCAGGCTTCGCCGAAAAAATCGCCCTGACCGAGAATGCCCAAGACGGCGCCACGGCCGCGCTTAGAGACTAAGGTGAGTTTTACCATTCCTTCTTCGACGTAATGAACGTCTGTGCATTCATCTCCCTGGGAGATGATGGTTTCGCCCGAGTCAAATTCAACGATCTTTTTATCGGACAGCGTTGTCGAAAAGAACTTATGTACTCCGGAACCTCGCCCGCTTGATTTCATCGTCGCCTCAACGTTAGAAACACAAACTGCGTGTTGATAAATACAGTGAAGCCAGTTCTGTCAGCGTGGTTAAAAGAACCCTGCCGGAGGATGCAGCGTTTGCCCGCCCTAACAGGCAATCTCAGCCTCTCTTCTATCCGTCGCACGGCAAGCTGTCTGTTCAATTTTGAACAGACGCCTCCGGTCGATTTTCCTTACCTTACCCGTCGCAGCTGACTGTCGTGCAAAAGGAGCCCCCTCGCAGGGGTGTGCGACGAATCCATGAATGTCGGCTTTGACATATTCAAGAAGCTGGCTGACGGCAGCCCCTTGTGGGTGGGAAAAGCCGATACGCTGAATCACGCGCGGCAGAGCGTGGAACTAATATCGCGATCCGCTCCTGGACAATACTTTATTCGCGATGCCGCGACTGGGATGGTGATTCCCGATGTGCCCTCTTCAGGCGCCGGGTTGGGTGAGTCCTGACAATTTACTCGATCGAACTTACTTTTCGAACTCAGTTGCCGAGTCACTTGCAAGCTTACGGTTTGCAGACACAAAAATGTAGTCACTGATGGACGTATAATTCTGCGCAGAAACCCTTAGTGGAAGTCAGCTTCGCTACACAGATAGCCTTAGAAAGCCTGATTTATGCGGCTTTCACTGACGCGACATACAGCGAATTTTTGCGCGCGGTTTGCGGAGCGTCTACTACGCGCGATCAGCGCGGGCTTGTATTTAGGGCCGGAAGCGTAAACAGCGGCGCGACTTCTTTGCGCTTTGACCAATCGTGATATTCGTGACATTCGAAGCAGCGCGATTCGGCATGGTCCGCGCCGGGAGCGTGGCAGGTTTGGCAGGTGGCGATTCCGGGGAGCAAGACCTCGCTGGATTCCGTGCTGGTGAGAGCTTTTTCGTGGCAACTGGCGCAGGTGAAGCCGCGGTGCGCGTCGTGATCGAATTTGGCGTGAGGCATCCACTGGGTAGTGATGTTGGTGGGGACAACTGTTGGAATCGGCAGGCCGTTTTCCTTTCGCGAAGTCGGTGACGAATTGGGTTGTGAGTTTTTTAGCGAGTGACATTGAATGCAGGTCTTGCGCCAGAGGAGTTCTTCGGCTTCGGCGGTGCGTTCGACGATCCATTGTTGCGGAGTTAGTTGGCGAGTTTCGGGCGGGATGGTTTTACCGGAAAGGTCGCGGTTTGGATTGCGGGTTACTCGCGTTTCGTTGGGATGCGCGGCGATGTATTCGGTGAATTTGTTTACGACGAAGGCATGAACGATTTCGGGTTTGTCGTGAGGGACACCAGCGTCGAAACGTTGGTCGAAAGTCAGCAGATGGCACGACGCGCAGGCATTGGCGAAGTTTACCGGTGCCATGCGTTCACGACCGCTGGGTGGGCGTGGCGGCGCAAGCGTTGCTGCGTTTGCGGGGAGCAACTGAGCGGATTGAGAGTTGGCGGCGCTTGCGGAGGAATAGTTTGCGTCGGAATAATTCCACGCGGCGGAAACAGCGGCGGAACGGTGGCAATCATTGCAGGTGAGCTGCACGGACGGGCCGTTGGGACCGCGGCGGATGGGCTGCATATGGATGGCGTGATTTAGCTTGATGGTGCCGGGGTCGCGCTGACCTGGACGGAGGGCGGCGAATTCAGGATGTCCATTTTCAAAGCTGCGGATATGTGCGGAGTAGTGAGTTGGCACGCCGGAAGTTTGCAGATTGGCGTGGCACTGCGCGCAGGACTGATTGGATGTGGCGGTGAGGTTGATGCGGCCGCGATGCTCGGTGTGGCAAGTGGCGCACTGGAAGGATTGCGTTTGATTGGCGTGATGGATGGGGCCGTCATGGCAGGCGAGGCAGGCAGTGTCCGCGGCTTTCGCGGAAAAAGCGCCGGCTTGCCGCAGGTGGCAGGCGGCACAATCTTTTTCGAGGACCGCGTGAGCTGCGCTCATGCGGCCGCTGGAATAAACGCGCGAATCGTGCGTGGCACCGTGCCACACGAGCCACAAGAGAGAGAGAGTTGGCAGCGCGATGCTGAGTAGAAGCAAGGAGCGCTTGAAGCGTGAAGGGCGCTTGAAATAGTCCAGGTCAATACGCTGGGCAAGTTTTTTGGTTGTGCGAGTGCGCGCCAAGGTTCAGTACCGTAAAGCCATGACGGCGTGGATCGCGCCAAGCAAAATTAATGCGAGCGAAATCGGAATGTGGACAAGCAGCCAGCCGTGCATCCAGCGATGCAGTTGTTCCTGGCGCAGGAGCTGACGCGCTTCGTCGCAAATACTTTCGAGATCGAGGAGTGTGGGCTCGGCGGCGGGGGGCAACAGTGTGCGCAGCGCGGAAAAAGCGGCGCGAGATTTTTCGGCGGAAGCGAGGCGGGTGGTGCGAAGTTTGGGATTAGCGAGGTAGGGGCGCATTTCTTCGAGATAGAAGCGGCGCAACGGGGCGCTTTCTTCTTCCGCGAGGAAAATAGTTTCGGCAGCAACGGCCACGGCGGCGCCTCGGTGCGAGGCAGCGGCGATGGGGCGCTGGGCCGTGAAGCCTCCGGCGCGTTGCGCGTCTTCCGTGGAAGTTTTTGCGACGCCGAGCGGGCCGCAGAGCGATTCAACGGAGCGATCGGCTTCTTTGCGGAGAAGTTCGCGGACATTCTTGATTTCGGCGTAGATGGTTTCGAGCGGAACGTCGGCGGTCATGGTGCGCGGAATGAAGTTTTGCAGGGCGGCGCCAAAGAGGCCGCTGGCGACGGTGATGATGAGCAACCACATGAGAACGGCGGTGAGCGTGCCGCCGAAATGGAAGCCGCCGTGGAAAAGAATCATCGGCAGGCTGAGCAGACCGAGCCAGAGATGGCCGCGCATCCAGGATTGCGCACGGCCTAAGCGCCAAACGGGAACGCGTTTGCGGGCGCCGAGAAGCGCGGCGAAAAGCGTGAAGGCGAAACCGAGCGTGCCGAAGATGAGGCCGAACGCGCCGCCGCCGCGCGGACCGTTGGCTGCATTCGAGGCGTAGAAAATATAAACAATTGCTGAGAGCGCAAGAATCGCCGCCGACGCGATGGCCCAGGTGCGATGTGTTTTGTCGATGCGCACGCTAGCGCGACTCCGGTTTCATTGGCGTGTTCGGTTTCATTTTTGCGAGCCTTGGCCTTGGCCGAGCATTTCCGCGAAAAATGTGCGCGGATCGACGCGATGCGCGGCGTCGTGCGGGCAGGCGTAGACGCAACTGGGTTCTTTCAAGTACGTGCAGAGATCGCAGGAGGTGGCTTTTTGCTTGATCGCGGCCTTTTTGCGGCCGGGATGCTCAAGATCGTCGACCGTGATTTCAAACGGATGCAAATTAATATTTCCGTATGGACAATTATTGGCACAGAGACCGCAGCCGATGCACCAGTCTTCGATGATGACTTCGAGAGAATTGCGCCGGCGAATCGCTCCGACGGGGCAGCCGACCATGCAGAGCGGATCGCGACATTGGCGGCAGGAAGTAGCGACGAGATATTGATCGAAGCGGAGGCCTTCGCGAACCAGGCGAGTAACGCCATCGTGGGCATCGGCGCAGGCGTTGACGCAGGCGTCGCAGCGCGTGCAATTTTGCAGGTCCAGAATGAGCAGGCTCTGCGCTTCCATCAGGCCCTGCGAAAGAAATTGATCGATGGGGACATTGTGGACGGTTTGCATCCGCTGCTGATTTTGCGCGCGGCGTTCTTCGGCAACGGTTTCGAGGCCGCGGCGCACGGAGGGGAAACGGTCGACCATCTGGCGGAAATCGTCGCCGGAAATGCGGACCAGCTCGACATGGTCGAGAGCAGTGCAATCGGCGGTGCGAGTGCCGCCGCCGAGCAGGCCAATTTCACCGAAGTAATCTCCGCGCGAGAGGTAGGCGAGGACGAGTTCGCCGCCGGGATAATTTTCGGAAATTTTCACGAAACCGATGCGGACGAGATAGAAGCTGTCGGCGGGATCGCCCTGGCGAGCGACGATTTGACCGGGGGCGTAACGCTGGAGTTCGACGCTGTTTTTCAGATGGTCGATGAAATCGGGCGCGAGGTCCGCGAACATGGGCACGCCACGAAGATGGCTTTCCAGCGCACGGCGGCGATAGTTGCCGTCGACCTGCGCGCGAAAAGTTTTGTTTTTCATCATGATGTCCAGCACGTTGCGAAGCATTTCGTAGGCGACGACATGGCTGGCGGCGCGAACGGTGGCGGAACGCGGGTAGAAATTCATGCAGGTCATCTCGCCGAAAAGATCGCCGGGGCCGAGTTCGGCTACGGGATTGTCGTAGGAAAGATCGACGGAGGCGTCGATGGGAATGGTGCGGTCGCGAGCTTCGTCATCGCGAGCGTCGTCTTCGCGAGGCGCCAGACTGCTGGTGAGGCGCTTGAAGAGTCCTTTGGCGCCGCCGGCGGTTTTTACGTGAGCGATTGGAGAAGAAATGGAAACTTGTGCGGAGCCCTCGAGAATGTAAAAGGCAGTGGAACCAAAATCGCCCTCGCGGCAAATGATTTCACCGGGCTTGTAAGTGCGCTTTACTATGGCGCCGCGATTTAACTCGAGAAAAGTTCCGGAGACGCCTTTGAAAATGGGGAGTCGCAGCAGGTCTTCGGCTTCAAAGCCTTGCGCGTCGGGGCCGGCGACAATCGAGGCGCCCACAACAATTTTATTGGTGAGCGCGCCGGTAGGGCAGGAGACCATGCATTCGCCGCAGGAGATGCAGGCGGAATCGCCCATCGGCGAGTTGAGACCGAAAGCGATTCCCGCGGCGTAGCCTCTGCCCATGCGGCCGAGCACGAAATTGTTTTTTACTTCATCGCAGCCTCGAATGCAGCGGTCGCAGAGGATGCAGGCGTCGTGGTCGACGGCGATGGCCAGAGACGAATCATCGAGGCCGCGCGCAACCGTGCGTTTGGCGAAGCGAGGCTGCGCGATTTCAGCGGCGCGGGCGAGCGACTCTAGTTCACAGTCGCCAGAATGCTGCTGACGAGCGCACGGCGAAGGGTGATCGGCCATCAAAAGTTCAAGAAGGGTTTTGCGCGCGCTCAGCACTTTTTCAGAATTGGTGACGACTTTCATGCCGGCTTCGACTGGCCGCACGCACGAGGCGGTGAGCACGCGAGCGCCGGTATCGACAACGCAGAGACGACAGACGCCGACGGGAATCTCGTTTTGTAAATGGCAGAGAGTGGGGATGGAAATACCGTGCATGCGCGCGGCGTCGAATACGCTGGTGTTTGCGGGCACGCGGATGGGCTGGCCGTCGATGGTGATGTCGATCAAACCCGGCGGTGTGGGAGTGGCGCTCATTGGCTCAGGGGCGGATGCCTACGCGATTCGCTTCGCCAGCGCGACTGGCGGTGAAGCAAATTCCGCTGGGACATTTGCCTTGCAAGACGTGAGCGTCGACTTCCGCGCGAAAATGTTTGAGGACGGATTGGATGGGCGCGGGAACGATCTGGCCGAGGCCACAAATCGACGTGAGCGCCATGGCTTGCGAGAGTTCGTCGAGCAGCGCCAGGTCTGAACGATATTGAGATTCCGGCAGCGGGCCGCGCGTCCACCGCGCCAGCAAGTCCACCATTTTTTGCGAGCCGACGCGGCAGGGGACACATTTTCCGCAAGATTCGTTGCGATAAAAACGGACGGCGTTCAGGGCCATATCCAGCATGCAGGTGGTGTCGTCACAGACGACGATGGCGCCGGAGCCGAGCATGGAGCCGGCGTCGGCGAGCGCTTTGAAATCGAGCCGAACGTCGACCATGGATGCGGGCAAATATCCGGAGGAAGGTCCGGACGGCGCGAACGCTTTCAGCTGGCGGCCGCCGCGCATACCGCCGGCAAAATCGAAAATTACCTCACGCATGGCGCAGCCCATGGGGACTTCGTAAATTCCGGGTCTAGCGGCGTGCCCGCTGACGCCGACGAATTTCAGGCCACGCGATCCGCCCTGGCCCTGCGCGATGTACCAGTCGACGCCGCGTGCAAGAATTTGCGGAACATTCGCGAAGGTTTCGACATTGTTGAGCACCGTGGGTTTTTGCCACAGTCCGGCTTGCACTGGAAACGGAGGCTTGTTGCGCGGTTCGGCGCGTTTGCCCTCGATGGCTTCCAGTAGCGCGGTTTCTTCTCCGCAAATATATCCGCCAGGGCTAACGAAGATTTCCAAATCGAAATCGAGGCCGCTGCCGAGAATGTTTTTGCCCAGCAGCTTGGCTTGGTAACAGCGGCGAATTTCCGCGCCGAGAATTTCTTCTTGCGCGTGATATTCGTGGCGAATGTAGACGATGCCTTTTTTTGCGCCGGTGATGAATCCCGCCAGCATCATGCCTTCGATCACCAGATGAGGAAGGTGGGTCATGATGAAGCGGTCTTTGATGGTGCCGGGCTCGCTTTCGTCGGCATTGCAGACGACGTATTTGTCGGAGCCGGACTGCGCGCGTACCAAACTCCATTTCATGCTGGTGGGAAAACCGGCGCCGCCCATACCGCGAAGTTCGGCAGCTTTCATTTCGGCGAGAGCGCCGTCCCAGTCTTTGCCGGCGGCAAGCTTGCGAACGGCGCCGTACTGTTCGCCATCGGAATAAGGGTCGGAGGCACAAGAGACGCGTGCTGGTGCGGGATGCGGCTCGTGAAGAGATTCACCGCGAACGGCTGCGCGAATCAGATCTTCCGCTCCGGCGGCTATGGCGCTGGGGAATATTTGATCATTGAGGCAAAACGCTGGAGCAAGGTCGCAGCGGCCGAGGCAAGAGACATCGCGGATCTGCACGTCTTGCGCGGACGTGGAAGAGAAGGCTCGCTCCAAATCGGAGCGAAGTTCAGCGGCGCCATTCAGGTGACAGCTCATATCGGCACAAATGCGCACATCCGCTTTGGGTGGCGGAACGAGATGGAAGTGCGGATAAAAACTGGCGACGCCGTGAATCTGATAAAGCGGAGTTTGCGTGCGCTGAGACAGAGATTCCAGTTCGGGCTTCGGCAGGAAGCCATAGCGGAGCTGAATGGCTCGCAGATCGTCGAAGATCACGTTTTCACGTCTCGTGAGAAAAGCGCCCAGCGCTTGCCGACTGCATCGCTGGACGCGAAGTGAGGCACGGAATCACCTGCATACTACTGGCGTCGGACGAGCGTGTAAATAGCGGCAGTGTTGACTTTTTGCCGCCAGCGGCGAAAAAGACAACGGGCGGACGTTGACTTCTTCCAGCGGGCGACGATATAAGCGAGAAGACTCTGCCGGCACTAAAAAATGCGCATTCCGACAATCGGGTATTGGCTCCGCGGGGCGGTGTGCTTCGCGTTGGTGTGGTGTGGATCGCTGTGCGTAGCCGATTTTGCAGCGGCGCAGAGTGGGGCAGCGGCGGAACATTCCGCTGTCGCGCGCCCGGACATTGGCAGCGCGGGAAAATATATCGGGCCGGGATCGTGCGCTTCCACCAGTTGCCATGGCAGCGTGAAGCCGGTTGCGGGCAGCCGTATTCTGCAGGACGAGTATTCCACCTGGATTATTAAGGATAAGCATAGCCACGCGTATCAGGCGCTCACGGGCGATGTCGGGGAACGAATTTCGCGCATCTTGAAACTGGGCGCGAAAGCTGAGGAAGCGCCCAAGTGCCTGGCGTGCCATGCGCTTAGTGTTCCTGCGGAGCGGCGCGGACGGGAGTTTGAAATTTCCGAAGGTGTATCCTGCGAGAGCTGCCACGGGCCCGCGCAGGGCTGGCTTGGACAGCATACGGCGCGAGAGTCGGCGGAAAAACATGCCGAATCTTTGCGGCTGCACATGGTGAATACGCGCGATCCGATTGTGCGCACGGAAAAATGCCTGGAATGCCACCTGGGAACCCGGGAAAAATTTGTGGATCACGAAATGATCGCCGCAGGGCATCCCGATTTATTTTTTGAGCTGGATTCTTTTTCGGCGGTGATGCCGCGACATTGGAAGGAGCCGCGCGAATCGGCTCCCGGCAAGCGGGCGGAAGATGCCGCGTGGGTGGGAGTGCGCGACTGGGGCACAGGACAAGCGGTGCAACTGCGCGCGGCTATGGACCGACTGGCTTGGCGAGCACGGGGCGAACGCGCCGATCGAAAAGACGTCTGGCCGGAATATTCGGAACTGTCTTGTGTGGCGTGCCATCACGCGCTGGGGCCAGCGAAAGACAGTTGGCGGCAGCAACATGGATTTAGCGGCCGGCGGCCGGGCGATCCGGCTTGGAACGCTTCGCGTTATGAGGTATTTCGCCTGTTGGCGCGGCAAATCGATTCTGGCTCGGCGCAAGAGTTGGATCGTCAGATGGCCGCGGCGTCCGAAGAAATGGGCAAGCTGAATCCGGATCGAAAAGTGGTGGCGACAGCTGCCTCGGCGGCGGTTCCCTTGGCGGAACGGATCGCGGAACGTTTGGCGGCGATGCAATACGATCAGGCCATGGTGTTGCGAATGTTGCAGCGAATTACCGATGATGCGGAAGCGATTTCGTTGAGTGACGAACGATCCGCGGAACAGGCGGCAATGGCGTTGGATTCGCTGTACATTGCATACAGCCGCGACGCAAAACCCAGCGACACCGTGGAAGTGCGTGCTGCGATCAACGGACTTTTTCAACAATTGGAAAATCCTTCTGCGTATAATGCGGACCAATTTGCGGCGGCGCTGCGACGCATCCGTGCATTACTGCACTGACATTTCGCGCGACATCCGCTTCTGTATGCTTGCGGTTGCTTTGACCCAAACTACAATCGAAAGACGCGATGAACCGACTTGAGAACTGGTTTTGCGCAACGCCGTTTTGGCAACGCATCACCGAGGAGCGATTGCTGCCGTGGGTTGAGGAAGATTGCGTGCTTGGCGACCACGTTCTGGAAATTGGGGCTGGGCTTGGCGCGGCGACGGTGGGGTTGCGCAAAATGGCTGCACGAGTCAGTTGCCTGGAATACAGTCATGCATTCGCGGCTGGGTTGAAGCGAAAGACGCAAGATTTGAATGTTGGAGTTGTGCAGGGAGACGCGGCGGAACTGCCGTTTGCATCCAAGACGTTTTCCTCGGCGATCGCGATTTTGGTGCTGCACCACTTGCGGTCGAAAGAAGCGCAAGACCGTGCGCTGACGGAAATTTACCGGGTGTTGCGGCCCGGCGGCGTGTTCGTGGCTTGCGAAATACAAAATGGCTGGTTGCAGCGCGCTGTCCATTTCAAAAGCACATTTGTTGCGACAGACTCGCAAGATTTGTCCTCGCGACTGATCTCAACGGGCTTTCGTAAGCCAGTTATCAGTTTCCGACGAGGTGGATTTCGCATTTCGGCGGAGCGTCCCGCAGACGGCTGAGCCTCGGTCGCCCGCGCGACCGCCCGGATGCAGTGCCGTTGACCTGCCGATGCGGTAGCTTTAGCATCAACACATGCCCGACTCCGCCGCACTGAAGGCACCTCCCGGCCCCGCTTACAAATCGTGGAGCGGCGCGTTCAAAGAATACAGCCGAGATCCGCTGGCGTATTTGCCCCGCATCGCGCGCGAATATGGCGATATTGTAGCCATGCGCTACTACACCTTCCGCGTTTTCTTCATCAATCATCCGGATTTTATCGAAGACGTTTTGGTGACCCACAGCCGAAAATTTGAGAAAGGCCGCATTCTGCGCGCGAACAAGCGTGTGTTTGGCGAAGGCTTGTTAACGAGCGAAGGCGACTTCTGGCTGCGGCAGCGGCGACTTGCGCAGCCCGCGTTTCATCGAGCACGCATCGCCGCATACGCGGACACCATGGTCAGCTACACGGATCGCCTGCTGCGCGAATGGAAAAATGGACAAGAGTGCGACGTGCACGCGGAGATGATGCGCCTCACGCTGCAAATCGTCGCGAAAACTTTGTTCGATGCCGACGTCGATCAAGAAGTCCGTCAGGTAGGGCACGCGCTGGAGTCGTTGATGGAGCTGAACGCAAATTTTCGCAAGCTGCTGCTAACGCCGTCCTGGCTGCCGACTCCGACCAACATTCGTTCCAGTATCGCAACTCGCCAGCTAAACAAAATAATTTATCGCATCATCAACGAACGCCGCGCCACGGGTCGCGATGCCGGCGATCTGCTTTCCATGTTGCTAGCCGCGCAGGATGAAGACGGCTCGCGCATGAGCGATCAGCAACTGCGCGACGAGTCCATGACGATTTTTTTGGCCGGACACGAGACCACGGCTAACGCTCTCTCCTGGACCTGGTATTTGCTTTCGAAGAATCCTTCGACGGAAGAAAAACTGCACGAAGAAATCGACCGCGTTCTGGCTGGGCGATTGCCAACGCTCGGCGATTTGCCGAATTTGCGGTATACCGGTCATGTGGTAACCGAGTCGTTGCGGCTGTATCCTCCTGCGTGGGGCATGCCGCGGCTGGCCATCGAAGACGTGGAAATCGGCGGTTACACCGTGCCGAAGGGTTCCGGCGTCACCATGTCGCAATGGGTGGTGCACCGCGATCCACGCTGGTTCGATCAGCCGGATGAGTTTCAGCCGGAGCGCTGGGCGGGTGACCTGGCAAAGCGGTTGCCGCGCTTTGCATACTTTCCGTTTGGCGGCGGGCCGCGCCAGTGCATCGGGAATAGTTTCGCGCTGATGGAAGCGGCGCTGATTTTGGCGACGATTGCGCAGCGGTTTCGAGTGCGAGTTTTGCCGGATTGCCCAGTGGTGCCGTTGCCGTCGATCACCCTGCGGCCAAAAAATGGGATTCGCGTTTTGCTGGAGTCGCGAAGCGCTGCGGCGCGGAAAGTTAGTGCTAGCGAAGTGCAGCCGACTGTAGCGCCGTAACGATTCCAGACTGGACGGCTTAGAGGCTTCTTCCCGCAGACCTTTGTATCGGGGGGCGTTCGCGCAGTCGTTCTTTCGTTGACCCGCCCCCAGCTAAGTCGCGTCATTTCAACCACGTCGTGTTCTCGCCGCCACGCGGTTAACCGCGCTCCATCCAGTAAGCCCTTTGTTTTCAGTATATTTCTAGCGGCCAGAGTCGTGCGATTTACTGTCGCGCAAGACAGTAAGCGTGACGCCGGGAGGCTTCCATGACTGCAATGCTCACTTTTATGACGCTGGTTATCGCCACACTTTTGGCAGCCGCAGCGGCGGTAGCTTTCGATTGGCTGCTGCTGCGGGCCGCTTTTCACCTGATGCGTCCCGCGACCGCGCAGCGCAAGTCGATGCGCTACGACCTGGTGCAAGGGACGGTACAACTTGCGCGGGCATTTGCGCCGCACCGCTGAGCACGCTTCGCGACGCGGCGTCGCGAACAGACGAGATCTCCGGCTCGATAAGAGGTCGCGTGAAAAGCGCGAACGCAGGCGGCAAGAGGGCGGTCGCCATTTCGCCGCTCGCGCCGGACAAATGTAGCAAGAAGGGAGCAAAACCATGTTGGTTCTAAAGTATTTGCTGATGATCGCGGGAGCAGTTTTGTTCGGCAGTTCCGGCGCGCTCGTGGCTTACGACATTTACCTCTCCACGCATCTGCGCAAACTGTTGCGTCGCGGGGAACCAAGGCAGCCGGAGACTGCCGCGCTTTCGGACACTCACGGCCCTTTAGCATCCGTCCGCTGGGGACTCGCCCAGCGGCTCGCGCTCGCCGCAGTTTTGCCCTTGTTGTTGGCGCTGAGCATCGTGGTGATCCCGGACGGCTTCGCCGGAGTGCGAATCAGTCAAATTTGGGGCGCGCGCCCCGGTACATTGTATCCGGGCGTGCATCTGGTGTTGCCGCTGGTCGATAGCGTGGAACTTTACGATACGCGGGAACAGGTTTACGCCACCGCCGCAACGGCCGTGCCCAAGTCCGACCCAGAAGTGCTCACCGTGCAGGCGCGCGAAGGGCTCAACATCGGCCTGGCGGTCAGCGTGCGCTACCGGTTGGATCCGCAGCGGCTGAGTTACATTCACGCGAATTTGCCGCAACCGGTGGGAGAAGAAGTGGTAGCTCCCACGGTCAGCGCGATCTACCGGCAACTGGCGCCGAACTATATAACGCGAGAAATTTTTGCCACTAAACGCGAAGAGCTGCGCTCGTCTGCGGCGCACGCGATTACTACGCGGCTGGCGTCAGACGGGATCATCGTGCGTGAAGTTTTGCTGCGCGATTTGAAATTGCCCGACGAATACGCCAAGGGACTAGAAGGCTTGCTGCTGAAGGAGCAGGAAAACGAACGACTCGGCACCGAAACGGAAATCAAGCAAAAAGGCGTGCGCATCGCGGAGTTGGAGGCCGATGCGCAGAAAGCTCGCGACGTGAAAAATGCGGAGGCGCAGGCGCAAGTCCACGTGCTGCAAGCCAAAGCGGAGTCCGACGCCATGCAATACACGCTGCCGCTAAAACAAAAGCAGATCGAGCAAAGCAAGCTCGAAGCGCAAGCCCGCAAGGAGGCTACGCTGCAAAACGCAGATGCCGCCGCACAAGCCAAGGTTATCGATAGCAAGGCGGAGCTGGAGCGTCAGCGGAATCTGTCTGACGCGGAAGCCAATCGCATTCGCGTCACCGCAGCCGCCGATTCTGAACGCATGAAGTTCGAAGCCAGTGTGCTGAAGCAAAATCCCCTGCTGATTCAAAAGATCATTGCGGAACGTTTGTCCGACAAACTGCAAATCATGATGGTGCCGATGGACGGCAAAAATTTCTTTGCCAACGATGTCATGCGCTCGGCGTTTTCTGGCGTGACGGGTGCTCCGGCGAGTGGTGGAGACGACGAAGATTCCGCACCGTCGTCCACAGTCGCGGCAGCGGCCCAGAAAAAGCGCAGACCTTAGCCAGAACCAACGACAGCCAAAACAAAAGGCCGGCGAAATCGCCGGCCTTGCTTTTTATGCCCAAATGCTTCGCGACTATTGGTGTGTGACGTCCGGATACTTCGGTCGCGGCGGAAATGGCTTGTAGTCTTTCAAGCCTTCTTTCGCCAGCTCGATCGCTTTTTCCAGTTGTGGGTCATGGCCGCTGACCACCAAATCCGGCCGTTGCGGCACCACGTAGTCTGGATCGACGCCATGCTGCTCCACCACCCACTCGCCACCATTGTCGACGCTCCAGAAGCCGAAGCCTGGCGCGGTGACAAAACCGCCATCGCGTAGCGGCTGAGCTCCGCCAATTCCCACGAGACCTCCCCACGTCCGCTCGCCAACAATGGGGCCGATTTTTTCGCGATGGAAGAACCACGGGAAAGCATCGCCGCCCGAGCCTGCCAGCTCATTCACGATCATCACTTTGGGACCGGTGATGGACGCTGGCGGCCACGGTACGTCTTTCGTATCGCGCGCAGCCACGAAAGCCAGCAGCGTGCGTTGCAGCTTTTCCGTATAGAAGTCCGGAATCATGCCGCCGGAATTATCTCGCTCGTCGACAATTATGCCTTCTTTGTCGAGTTGCGCGTTGAACGCTTTATCGAACTGGATGATGCCTTGAATCGAGGTGTCCGGCACATGCATGTAGCCGATACGGCCGCCGGTCGCGTCAGAAACGCGTTTGCGATTGGCTTCGATCCACGCCAGATAACGAACGCCATTTTCATTGCCGATGGGTTTCACGGTGATTTCCCACGCGCCTTCCGCGCTGGGCTTGTTGTTGATTTTTAGCGTGACAATCTTTTCGGCTAGATTCTGAAAATACGCATACACGTCCTGCGAAGATTTTGCTTCCACGCCGTCTACGGCAATCAGATAGTCGCCGGCTTTCACTTTCAGCCCGGGCTCTGTGAGCGGAGAACGCGAAGTCTGATCCCAGTTTTCGCCGGGATAAATTTTCGCGATGCGATAATAGCCGCCTTCCGCTTCGAAATCTGCGCCCAGCATGCCGACTCCCACGCGTGGAGACTGCGGCTGATCTCCTCCACCTACATAGGTGTGAGAAGTGCTGAGCTCCGAAATCATTTCGCCGACCAGATAGTTCAAATCCGCGCGATGCACCACCCAGGGCAGCAGCGCTTCATAGCGTTCGCCAATTTTCTTCCAGTCGTGACCCGTCATTTTCGGATCCCAATAAAAATCGCGCTCGATGCGCCAGGCTTCATGGAAAACTTGCTTCCATTCCGTGCGAGGATCGATCTGCACCTGCAAGCCGGAAAAATCCAGCTTGCCCGCGCCCACTTTGGCCTTGCCGGGCTGCGCCTCTACAATGCCCATCACTGGTCCGGCTTGGTAGATTACCTTGCCGCCGTCTTTATCCAGGTCATAGCCACTGATGCCGGTCAGGAGTTCCTTGTCTTCGCGCTTTTCCAAGTCGTACAGGTGCAAAACGGCTCGGGGACCGCCGGCGTTTGGTGCGCCAGCCTCGCGAGCTTCCTGCGGCTGTGACAAGTAATACAAATGGCCCTTGCGGACTTCCAGGTTGCCGTAAATTCCCGCCGCCATCGGCACTGGCGCGACGCGCGCTTCGATGCCATCCAAGTCAATGTGCACTGGCTTGGCTGCTTCTTCTTTCTTTTCTTCTTTCTTTTCTTCCTTCTTGGCTCCTTCTTTGCCGTCCTTGTCTTTGTCCTTATCTTTGTCGGCGGACTTGGCGTCGTCTTTCTTGTCCTTTTTGTCTTTGTCGTCCTTCTTATCTTTGTCCTTATCGGCCGCCGCTTTTTCTTCATCGCTTTCCGGCGTGAATGGCGAAGCTTCATCCGCCTTCAGTGTCAGCGCAAAAATCCCGTCGGTGCTGTAGTAATTGAACCGCTGGTCCAGTTGCCCAATGCTCGGGTAGTAGTAACGTTGTGACAAAAAGAAAATATACTTCCCCTCCGGATCGAATACCGGATTGCTGTCGTTATAAAAACCGTTCGAGATGCTCGTCGCCTTTTTCTGCTCCAGCGAGTACACATACATGTGCCCGGCGCCGCGACGGTCCGCGATCGAGTAGGTGACCCACTGGCTGTCGGGAGCCCAAT
Source organism: Candidatus Acidiferrum sp. (assembly GCA_036495905.1). Lineage (GTDB taxonomy): Bacteria > Acidobacteriota > Terriglobia > Acidiferrales > UBA7541 > Acidiferrum. The sequence continues at coordinate 10,067 of DASXMB010000017.1, read as the reverse complement.
TTCCGTCCGAAATGTCGCCATAATCGCCTTGCGCGATCTCCACCGGCCTTTTTCCATCGACTCCGATCCACCACAATTTGTGCATCTTGTCCCAATACAAGAGTTTCTTGCTGTCTGGCGACCACGTCGGACCGTAACGATAGACTCCGCCGTCTGAGGTGATGCGGGTTTCAGCGCCACCCATTTGCGGGCGCACATAAACTTCATACTCGCCGGTCTTGTCCGAAAGATACGCAATCCACTTCCCATCGGGAGACCATGCCGGATTCAACTCGTGCACTCCGGAATTGTCTGTGGTCAGCGTGCGCACGCTGCCGTGTTCCGCAGGCACTGTAAACACATTGCCGCGCGCTTCAATCAACGCACGTGCGCCCGAGGGCGACAAACCGAAGCCCCCAATATTCCTGGACACATTCTTGAATTCCGGACGCGCTTCCAAATCCTCCGCATGCACTTCAATCGGAATATTGCGGGCCTGTCCGCTTTGCAGGTTGTATTCGTAAAGCAGCCCGCCGTTTTCGTAGACTACTGCATCGGGGCCGATGCTCGGCCACTTGATGTCATATTCCTTGTAATCGGTCAGCCGCTTGCTTTGCTTCGATCCCAGATCGTAGCTGTACAAATTCATCACGCCGCCATCGCGGTCGCTGATGAAATAAATCGAGTTCCCGTGCCACATGGGAAACATATCCATGCCGTTTCCCTTCGGCAATTCTTCGTAGGTATTGTTTCTCAGATCGTAGATCGCGATCGGCAAACTCCAGCCGCCGTGATAACGCTTCCAGGTGCGGTTTTCCTGCGACGACTCGATATACGCAATTTTCGTTCCGTCCGGCGAAAAGCTCGTCAGATCTCCGCGCGGCGGAGGCAGCACTCTCGGGTTACCGCCGTTGACACTCACCAAAAAAAGTCGCGTGTTGCGTTGCGGTGGCGCAGTAATGCGGTCCGAGCGAAACAAAATACTCTTCCCATCCGGCGTCCAGCCCAAAACAATATCCGCTGCCGGATGGTAGGTTAGCCGCTTCGGTTCGCCCCCCTCGGTGGGGATTACGTACACATCCGGATTGCCATCGTAAAGCGCCGAGAACGCGATCCACTTCCCGTCCGGCGAAAATTTTGGATAGAGCTTGTCGCCCGCGCTGGAAGTCAGCCGGCGCGCCGCGCCGCCGGTGCGCGCACTGATCCACAAATCCCCGGCATACGAAAACACCACCTTGTCCTTAGAAATATCTGCGTAGCGCAGCAAATGAGTCGGCCCAGGAGGCGTTTGCTCCGGAGTATTCGCCGCTTGCGCGCGTACTGCGCCGCGAACGCAAAGCAACAGCGCCAGCAAAATCGATACTCGCAAACCCGCTCGACCAAGCCTATGGCTCATCTTTCGCTCCCTCATACCCGTTGATTTTCCAGTTTCCGGCACTTCATGATGGGAATGGCGCACACCCCAGCTTTTCGCCCCGTCCCAGTTATAGACGTAAGAACCTCAAAAATGTTGCAACCTTTAATTTTAGGTAACTGCTCGCGGCCACTCCGTTTGCAGCATGGTATCATCCGGCATTCACGTGATGGACAGAGAAAATTGCCGGTTGCCGCGCCGCTCCGCAGGATATGCCTTCTTCGCCGCTATGAACACGATTTTTTACGGCGGTAACCGAGTTTTGAGTGTCACCGCCAGGCGTTCTTTCGCGCCCGAGTCGCCCGCACCAGCCCTGCCGGCAACGTCGCCGCGCGCTCACGGAGCCCGACCGTGAGCTTTCGCACCAAAATTTTCGTGATTTTCCTCCTCACCGTCCTGGCTTCGGTGACCGTCGTCACTCTTGCCGTCACCCGCTACACTCGTTCCGCCTTTGAAGAAATGGACGCGCAACGCACCGAAGCCCTCGTCGCGCAATTCAAAAAAGAATTCGGCCAGCGCGGCGAAGAAATCGTTCAGCAAGTCAAAAATATCGCCGACGCCGAAATCACCCTGAAAGTCGCCATTGACCTGGCCAGCCCCAATCCCGATCAGTCCCTTTACGTGCACGACGCCAGTGGCGCGGCGCAAGACCATGGCCTCAACTTCGTCGAGTTTGTAAACTCCGCCGGCACGCTTATTTCTTCCGCGCAGTTTCCATCGCGCGTAGGCTACAAAAACGATTGGGTTGCCGCCACCAAAGACTGGCGCGATACTCCAGCCTTCCTCAAAAAAGAAGAGCTCCCCGACGGCGTCGCGCTTTCTCTCACTGCCGTTCGCTCTGTCGCCGGCGGCAACGACAAAAATCTTTACATCATCGGTGGCCGCCGCCTGGACCAGAACTTTCTCGCGTCGCTCGTGCTTCCCGCCGGTACTCGCGCGCTGCTCTACCGCAATCTGGAACCTGCTTTCGTCCCGGCGGAACTCACCGATGCCGCCGGCATCGTCGAACAAGCCGATCGCTTCCAACCGGTGATCGAGCAAATTCAAAAGCAGCCGCAGCCCATGGTCAGCACCATCGACTGGACCAACGATCCTGCCGATGCCGAGACCTTTCACGCCATCCCGCTGTCCGGGCGCAATCATGAACTTCTCGGCGTGCTGCTGGTTGGCAGCTCCCGCCGCGAGCTCGTTTCTCTGACGCGCCGCATCCAACGCATCGCCGCTGTCGTCGGCGCGGGCGCGATTTTCATCGGGTTGCTGCTCACCTGGTGGATTTCTTCGCGCATCACGCGCCCGGTGGAAGAGCTTGCCGAGGGTGCTCGCCAGGTTGCATCCGGCCGCTGGGATACTCGCATCGACGTGCACGGCCGCGACGAAATTGGCCAACTCGCCGGCGCATTCAATCACATGACGCAAACTCTTGCCGCGCAACGCGACCAGCTTGTGCAGACCGAACGCGTCGCGGCCTGGCGCGAACTCGCCCGCCGCCTGGCTCATGAACTCCGCAACCCGCTCTTTCCCATGCAGATCACGGTGGAAAATTTGCAGCGTGCCCGCCAGCTCGAAGCCAAACAATTTCTCGAAGTTTTCAACGAATCGACTGCAACCCTGAAAGCCGAACTGGCCAATTTAAATACCATCGTCGGACGCTTCAGCGATTTTGCAAAAATGCCCACGCCGCAATTTACTCGCGTCAACGTAAACGAATCTCTGCGCAGCGCCGTCCGCCTATTCGAGCCGCAATTCAGCGCTGTAGGCAAACCCACCGTCACGCCGGAATATTTTCTTACCGAGCCTCTGCCGGAAATCGATGCTGACGCCGATCTCCTCCATCGCGCCTTCCAGAATCTTTTGCTCAATGCTCTGGACGCCATGCCCGCCGGCGGCGCGCTGACCCTGCGAACTTCCGAGAACCAGGGCAATGTTCGCATCGAAGTCTCCGACACCGGCAAAGGACTCACGCCGGAAGAATGTTCGCGCCTTTTTACTCCTTACTACACCACCAAGCAGCAGGGAACTGGCCTAGGCTTGGCCATCGTGCAGTCCGTCGTCAGCGACCATCACGGCACCATCACCGTCACCAGCAGCGAAGATCGCGGCACTACATTCCGTATCGAGCTGCCCCAGCGCCAGTCTGAGAGCGAAAAAGTGGTGAAAGACGATGCTGTCGTCGCCAGAAATTCGCCCACGCTTGCCGCGGCGTCAGATTAATTTTTAGCGAACCGCGAGCCGGTCAGCGCATGCAACCGCTCACGCAATAACGCACGCAATAAAAGGACGCAACGCTTGCCTAGAAAAGCTCACCTTCTTCTCGTTGACGACGACCCCAACACTCTCGCCTCGCTCTCTCGTGCTTTCCGTCTGGCCGGACACGAGGCCACGGTCTGCGACAATGCCACTCGCGCCGTCGAACTTCTCCGCACCGAATCTTTCGACCTGATCCTTTCCGATGTCGTCATGCCCGGAAAAAGCGGTCTCGATTTTCTGGAGGATCTCAAAGCCGCTGGAGTAAAAACTCCTGTAATCCTCATCTCCGGCCAGGCCAATATTGAAATGGCCGTTCGCGCCACAAAATTGGGTGCGCTCGATTTTCTCGAAAAGCCCCTTTCCACCGACAAGCTGCTCGTCACCGTCGACAATGCTCTCCGCCTCACGCGCCTCCAGGACGAAAATCGCGAACTCCGCCATCGTCTCGGTAAGCACGAACTGGTCGGTGAAGGCCCAGCTATGAAAAAGTTGCGCGCGCAAATCGACCGCGTTGCCGCCAGTGAGACCCGCGTTTGTATCCTCGGCGAAACCGGTACTGGCAAAGAGCTCGTCGCCCGCGCCATCCACGAAAAATCGCCGCGCCACGAAAACGCTTTCGTCACCCTGAATTGCGCTGCCGTCCCTGCTGAATTGATCGAGTCCGAACTCTTCGGCCACGAAAAAGGCGCGTTCACTGGAGCCGCCGCCAAACACGCCGGAAAATTCGAGCAAGCCGACGGCGGAACTCTTTTTCTCGACGAAATCGGCGATATGCCGGTCGCCATGCAAGCCAAACTTCTTCGCGTTCTCGAAGAAGGCGAAGTCGAACGCGTCGGCGGAGACAAACCCACTCGCGTGAACGTCCGCGTGCTGGTCGCCACGCATCGCAATCTGGAAGACCTCGTAAAGCAGAACGCCTTCCGCCGCGATCTATTCCATCGCATTTATGTTTTTCCGCTTGAACTCCCCGCGTTGCGCGAACGCCCTGAGGATTTCGCCGCCCTGGTCGCGCACTTCGCTCGCCAGATCGCCGCGCAAAATGGCTGGAAAGAAAAACTTTTCGCCGCTGACGCCATCGCAGAACTTCGCGGCTACGGCTGGCCCGGCAACGTTCGCGAGCTCCGCAACATTGTCGAGCGTTTGGTTCTCCTTGCCGGAGAACAAGACGTTACTTCCGCCGATGTTCGATTGATTCTGCCGCTCGCAGAAAACCCTTCGGCCCAGGCCAGAAGAAGTTCCGTCTCGCCCGCCAGCGGTGAATCCTCCGCCACCGCAACCGGCACCCTTGCCGAACGCACCGAAGCCTTCGAAAGGGAAGTGTTGCTCGCCGAAATTCGCCATCACAACTTCCACATGACCAACGTCGCCCGTGCCCTCGGTCTCGAACGCAGCCACCTCTACAAAAAATGCCAGCAACTCGGCATCGACCTGCAATCCCTCCGCAAACCCGAATAATTAACCGCTCCTCTCCTCGTTCGTCCCGGAACCAAATCGTAGCTCGATGCTAGGTATTTTCACGAATGCCTGTAACTTGCTGAAAACAAGCCTAATTTTCCCCTTGACATTAAATCGCTAATTGCGATATATTCTTTGCATATTGCAATACAGGGGCTCACATGACTCTCGGTGACAAACTTCGCTCTCTTCGCGCCGTCGAAGGTTCTCTTCGCAACCTCGGCCGCCCCATGACCCAGCTTGAGCTAACCACCGCCATGAAGCGCGAGGTGGGCCGCGGTCTCAGCCAGGCGTATCTCTCGCAAATCGAGAGTGGCGCGCGACCGCACATCACTCACACCACCCGAGAGTTGCTCGCCCGCTTCTTCCGGGTTTATCCCGGCTTTCTGGTGAATGACCCGGAAGGCTACACCCGCGACCTCCAATCCGACCTCCGCGTGATTGACGCCAAGGTCGACTCCTGGCTTTACGCCGGCGTCGAACAATTTTCCGCGGATCCGCAATTGAGCGAAGCGTTCCTTGCCATCGCGGAGCATCCGGATTCGCGTCAGGCAGTTTTGCTGTTGGCGGAAATTCTCCGCACTCCCGGTCTTGCCGACCGGCTGAGTGAAGTGTTGACGCCTAACGCCTCGAATGGTTTGCAACATCACGTTGGCGGCGATTTAGAGCCGCTCGCGTGCGAAAGCAATTAATCGGAGTCTGCGTGTAGCAGGCGCTTTTAGAAGTCGCGTCTCGATTTCCAGCTCGCGCACAGCAGTGCGCTCGGGGTGCTGTATGACGTGGTCTGATTTTTATCTGTGGTGCTTTATCGTGGGTTTCTCGCTCAGCGCATTATCGTTTGCCGCTGGCGCCGCTCACTTCCATTTGCCTTTTCGCCTGCACTGGCCCTCTCACGCAGGTCACCACAGCGGCGGACTTTCCGCGTCCCGCGGCGCTCGCGGCAACTCAACGAATCATCTTTCATGGCTGAATGCCTCCACGCTGATGGCCTTTCTCGCCTGGTTTGGTGGAATTGGCTACATCCTTGCCACTCGTTCGCATCTCATGGCCACCGCATCTCTTGGTTTTGCAATCCTCGCCGGTCTTTTTGCCGCATCGCTTGTTTTCAAATTCATGGCCAGGCTCACCATCGCAGGAGGTCAAATGCAAGATTCCGACTATCGCGTCGAAGGTTCCATCGGAGCCATCAGCGTTCCCATTCGCGCCAATGGCACCGGTGAAGTTGTATTCACCCTCGCGGGAGTTCGCCGTGGCGCGGGCGCCCGCACCGAAGACGGCAAGCCCGTCGAAAAAGGCGCCGAAGTCGTCATCGAGCGCTACGAAAAGGGAATCGCTTACGTTCGTCGCTGGGACGAATTTACGCAATAAGCTGCGCCGCATATCGCAGCAAGAATTTCTCGAGCTGTAGCACGCCGCAAACAGTTCGGAACGAGTCGAAAAGGGAGGAATGTATGTTCGGGTTGCCGCTGGTAGTAGTAATCGCAGGTCTTTCGGTTCTCGCTCTAATCTTCATCACCGCCATGATGGCCACGCTGTTTCGCAAAGCTGGTCCGCACGAGGCGCTCATCATCTACGGCCTTCGCGGCACGCGCATTGTGAAGGGCAGCGGCACCATCATCTATCCCATGATCGAGCAATGCCGCGAACTTTCGCTCGAACTCATGTCTTTCGACGTCGCCCCTCAGCAAAGTCTGTACACCAAACAAGGCGTCGCCGTCACCATCGAAGCTGTCGCGCAAATCAAAGTGAAATCCGATCCCGAATCCATCCGCACCGCCGCCGAACAATTCCTCACCAAGCGTCCCGAGCAACGCGAAGGACTCATCCGCCTGGTGATGGAAGGCCATCTCCGCGGCATCATCGGCCAGCTCACGGTCGAGCAAATCGTCAAAGAGCCGGAGATGGTTGCCGACCGCATGCGCTCCACCTGCGCTGACGACATGAACAAGATGGGACTCGAAGTCGTCAGCTTCACCCTGAAAGAAGTCCGCGACAAGAACGAATACATCACCAACATGGGCCGGCCAGACATCGCGCGCATTAAGCGTGATGCGGAAGTTGCCGCGGCCGAAGCCGATCGCGATATCGCCATCAAACGCGCCGAATCGCAACGCGCCGCCGCTGTCGCCAAAGCGCAAGCCGATCAGGAACGCGTCGCCGCGGAAACCGCGTCGCTCGCCAAACAAGCCGAAGCCGAACGCGATCTCGACATCAAAAAAGCCAACTACCTGGAAATGACTAAGAAAGCCCAGGCCACCGCTGACAAAGCCTACGAAATCGAAACCAACATCATGCAGCAGCAGGTGATCGCCGAGTCCGTGAAAGTCCAGCAAGTCGAGCGCGAAGCGCAAGTAAAAGTGCAAGACGCGGAAATCGCGCGCCGCGAACGTGAACTCATCGCCACCGTTCTCAAACAAGCCGAAGTCGAACGCAAGCGGATCGAAACTCTTGCCAACGCCGAACGCCAGCGTTTGATGAGCGAAGCTGAAGGTCGCGCCTCTGCCATTCGCGCGCAAGGTGAAGCCGAAGCCGAAATCATTTTCAAAAAAGGGGAAGCCGAAGCGAAGGCCATGAACATCAAGGCCGAAGCTTTCCAGGAATACAACCAGGCCGCCGTTATCGACAAGCTCATCAGCAGCTTGCCTGAAGTCGTCCGCGCGCTCTCCGAGCCGCTAAGCAAAGTCGACAAAGTCACCATCGTTTCCACTGGCAACGGCGATGCTGCCGGCGCCTACAAACTTACTGGAGACATCACCAAAATCGCCGCGCAAGTTCCTGCGCTCTTCGAAGCTCTTTCCGGCATGCAAATGTCCGATCTGCTTTCGAAAGTCCGCCTGATCGGCGACAAAGCGCCAAAGCCGGTAGCTCCGCTTCCGAATAACCCGCAGTAAATGATCACGCCGGAGCAGCCCGCGCTGCTCCGGCATTATTTGCGCAAGGATTTCGGCCTGGGCCGGGTTAAAAGCAAATGTCGTCGGGGGGAGAGCAAGGCAATGGCAACCAAAGAAACTTTGTTGATCGTCTGGGTGCTGGCAACGGTTCTCGCAACCATGCTGACCGCCTACATCGCTGGCCATATATTTTCGATCGTCGAAAACAGCTGCGTCTTGGCGACCGCCTTTATCGCCAACACAGCGCAGTTTCTGTTCGGCTAGTTTTTGTCCGTCAGGGCACGGCTTCAGCCGTGCCTTTGGGACGCAACCCAAACCGGCTTTAGCCGCTGAGGGAACGTACCGTCAGCAAAGAGTTTGCTGTCACTGCGATTCGCACCACGAAAGGAGCATCACCATGGGACTCTTGGAACGGGTAGGCACTTTAATTCGCGCGAATCTGAACGATATGATCGATCGCGCCGAAGATCCGGAAAAAATGATCAAGCAGGTCATCCTCGATATGGAGAATCAATATCTCCAGGTCAAGACGCAGGTCGCCGTTTCCATCGCCGACCAGCACATGCTCGAGAAAAAATTCAAAGAAAATGAAGACATCGGCTGCGAGTGGATGCGCAAAGCCGAGCGCGCCGTCGATAAAACCGAAGACGACTTGGCCCGCGCCGCGCTCGACCGCTACCAAACTTCGCTGCGCCTCGCGCAAAGCTATCGCGAACAGGTTAACGATCAGAAAGCTCAGGTCGAAAATCTGAAATCCGCGCTGCAAAAACTCGAACAAAAACTCGATGAAGCCAAGTCCAAGCGAGACATGCTTCTCGCTCGCCATCGCCGCAGCATCGCGCTAGGCAAAGCCGCCAGCGCGCAAACCGCTATGGGAGCCAGCTCCAAGAGCGCCGCTTTCGATCGCTTGAAGGATCGCGTCCACCACACCGAAGCCGTCGCCAGCGCCGAAGTCGAACTCCTCACCGACGATGTCGGCGAACGCCTGAACCGTCTCGACCGCGACACCGAAGTCGAGCGTCTTCTAACCGACCTGAAATCTCGTCGCTCCCTGCCCGCCGAGCGCTCCACTTAGCATCAGATCGTTCGCCGGCCGAGGTTCACGTCGATCCAAGTATGCCGCCCGCGGCTTCCCCCGCCACGCGGGCTGTTTCACGCCTTCATAACGCACGATACGTCGCCAACCCCGGCGTGCTCCCGCGGTTGACCTTGTAGGGGCACAATAGATTGTGCCCATCCGGTGCGCCGCGCACCGGACACGCTTCGATGCCAACATTATCGCCAACCACTCGCGAAGCCGCGCAAACTCGCCGACGCCAACTCGCGTGCAGGTCGTGAATACCGCCTGCACGCGTGCCATAAATACCTCGCCTAACGCTACAGAATCCCCCCAGTAACCCGCAACCTCTCCCCAGTCAAATACTTCGAATCCGACGACGCCAAGTACACCGCCGTTGGCGAAATATCATCCGTCTGCCCAATTCTCCCCAGCGATGAAGACGCCTCGATCCACTTCCGAAAATCGCCTTCGTTAATGCCCGCTGAGCGCACCCCTTCCGTTTCAATCATTCCCGGATTAATCGAGTTCACGCGAATCTTGCGCGGCCCCAATTCTTTCGACAGCACCACCGTAATCGCGTCCACCGAAGCCTTCGTCGCCGTATAGGTCGCCGTGTTAGGTGGGTAAATCGAGCTCGCTCCCGAGCCAATGTTGATAATGCTGCCGCCTTCCGGTCCGATCAGTTTCACCGCCTCCTTCGTCGTCAGCAACAATCCCAGCACATTCAAGTTGAACTCTTTGTGAAACAATTCTTCGGTAATGGCCTCCAGCGCCGCGAATTCATATACCCCGGCGTTGTTAACCAGAATATTCAGCTTGCCGTATGCCTTCTTCGTCTCTGCAAAAAGCCGCGTAATGTCCGCCTGTTTTGACACATCGCCCTGCACCGCGATCGCTTTTCCGCCTGCCGCGGTAATCTCCTTCACCACCCGGTCCGCACCCTCCTTGCTGGACGCGTAATTCACCACTACTGACGCCCCTTCCGCTGCCAGCGCCTTCGCAATTCCCGCGCCGATCCCTT
>DASXMB010000016.1:0-128239 GCA_036495905.1 Candidatus Acidiferrum sp. | reverse complement strand
GTTCGAGCACACGCTGGCTCCGCACTTTCATTTTGGGGAAGAGATACACGCGGAGAAAATGCGGCATCATCAGGCGCGGACGACGGTTTTATTTGGATTGGCGATCCATACTTTTTTCGATGGGGTGGCGATCGCGGCGGGATTTTTGGTGTCGAACTGGCTGGGCGCGATAATTTTTGTGGCGATATTTTTGCATAAACTGCCGGAAGGATTCACGGTGGCGTCTTTGGTGCTGGCTGGTGGACAGACGCGAAAGAGCGCAATTTGGGCGGCGGGCGGACTGGGTGCCGCGACATTGCTGGGAGTATTGCTGACAGGTTTGCTGGAAGCGGAATTGAGGTATGCGCTGCCGCTTTCGGCGGGGGTGACGGTTTACGTGGCAGCGACAGATTTGCTGCCGGAAGTGAACAAAGAACCGAGTTGGCGTACGGCTTTGCTGGTATTCGCCGGGGTAGCCAGTTTGTTCATATTGCAGCACTTGTTTCACGTGTAGTTTCGCCGGAGTTTCGCTCCGGCAAGATAGTTCGCTTTGCAACTTTCTCAAATCACGGGTGTTCGATAGACTGTGGCGGCTATGGCCAGGTCGGACGTCCAACTGATGATGGACGTGAAGGCGGGCGACGAACAGTCGTTCGCGCTTCTACTCCAGCGCTACAGAAGTCCGTTGGTAAACTTTTTGTACCGGATGATTCGGAATCGCGAACAGGCGGAGGATCTGGCGCAGGAAGTTTTTCTGCGGGTGTATCGAGCGAGGAAAGATTATGTTCCGAGCGCGAAATTCACGACGTGGCTGTTCCGGATTGCAACGAATCTGGCGCTGAACTCAGTGCGAGATACGCGGCATCAACGGATGGAGATTTCCCTGGATGCGCCGGTAACGGTGGATGCGGAGGACGGAGACGAGCGGCCGCTGGATGTGGCGGACAAACATCCGGACATCGAGCAGCATCTGGTGCAAGAGGTGCAGAATAAAATGATCCGGCATGCGATTGATAAATTACCGGAGAAGCAGCGAGCCGCGGTTTTACTGCACAAATATCAGGAGCTGGATTACGGCGAGATCGGAAAAATTTTGGAGTGCTCGGAAAGCGCGTTGAAGTCGTTGCTGTTTCGAGCGTATGAAACGCTGCGGGTGGAGCTGGCTCCGCTGGTGGCGCAGCAGATGAAACACTGATGAGAGAGCAGTGCAAACAATTTAGCGGTAAAGGAAGGCAGCGATGAGTTGTACTCGAATGGAAAGCAAGATGCTGGGGTATGTGGATGGGCGGCTGAAGGCGAGCGAAGTGCGCGATGTGGAAGCGCATTTGGCGAAGTGCGCGGCGTGCAGTTTGCGCGTGAAAGAATTTCGCGCGGTATCCACTTTGCTGAGCGGATTGCCGGAGATTGAACCTTCGGCGGCGTTTGATATGCGGGTGCGCGCGCTGGTGGCGGCAGAGCCGGTGAAGCGGAGCTGGTGGGCGGGATTCGCGCCGTCCCCGCGAGTGGCGTTTGCGGCGTCAATGCTGGCAGTGGCGATGGCGTGGGTGGGATCGCGACCGGATGTGCCGGCGGTGAATGTGGCGAGCAATCCGGGAGTGGTGGTGATCGACTCCAGCGATTTGCCGGTGCTGGAAAATTTTGATGTGCTGCAAAATTTTGAGCCACTGACCGACTTGCCGCAGCCTGCGACGCAAAGCGATGATGCGAGTCCGCAGGATCCGAATCAGACGATGTAAATGGGATGGAGTGCGGTTCACTGGATGAATTTGAAAAGCAAACTCGGTGTGTGGATGCTGGCGGCGATGCTGCCGGCGTGCGCGTGGGCCGCTTCGCAAGCGGCGCCGGCGCAGCATCCGGGGAGAAATCCTTCGCCGCCACCGCCGGTGCATACGCAGGCGAATCGTCCGCCAAGAGCGGAACGGCCGGCGAATCAGCCGCAACACCAGGCGAATCAACAGCAACATCAGGAAAAGAAACAGGAGCGGCAAGAGCGCAAGCAGGAAAAGCGGTATGATCGTCCGCCGAATGCGGGGAATGGCGGAAGCAATGCCGAAAAGGGCGGACAGACGAGACGAGACGAAAATCGTCCGCCGAATGCGACGCCGCCGGGCCGGCAGAATTTCCATGACTTGAGTCCGCAAGAACAGCAGAGAGTTATTCAGAACGAGAGAAAATTTAATCAGATGAGTCCGCAGCAGCGCGCGGAAATGCAGCGACGCGGCGATGTGTGGCAGAAACTGACGCCGGAACAGCGCGATCATTTGCGCAACGACGTGATTCCGAAATGGAAGCAGATGCCGCCGGAGCGGCGGCAAGCGATTCAGCAACGGCTGCGGATTTTGCAGAATATGCCGGAGTCCGCGCGGAAACAGCGGCTGAGCGATCCAAATTTTACGCGCGGGATGAGCGACGAAGATAGAGCGACCTTGCACGATTTGAGTCACTTGCATGTGGGCGGGGCGCCGGAACCACCGAGCGAGTAGTTTTTTAAGCGTCCGCGGAATATTTCTCTCTAAACAATACAATTTGGAGTCACACGAGTTCTGGGGCGCGTTGACACGAGTGTGTTCTCACGTCATCTTGAATAGGCGCTACTGCAAATTCTTGCTGGGGGATGACCTCGCTCTTATCGACTCGGTTTCGCGCTCTGCAGCATCGTAACTTTCAATTATTTTTTGCGGGGCAACTGGTATCGCTGATCGGCACGTGGATGCAGACCACGGCGCAATTGTGGCTGGTATATAAGCTGACGAATTCGGCGGCGCTGCTGGGTGTTTTCGGATTCGCGAATCAAATTCCAATTTTAGTGCTGGCGTCGGTGGGCGGATATGTGGGCGACCGCTACAATCGGCATCGGGGAGTGATTTGGACGCAGGTGGCGTCCATGGTGCTGGCGTTTTTGTTGGCGGCGCTGACACTGACGCATGTGATTCAAGTGTGGCATTTGATCTTGGTAGCGTTTCTGGTGGGCGTGGTGAACGCGTTTGATGTGCCGATCCGGCAAGCGTTTCTGGTGCAGATGGTGGGGAAGGAAGATTTGCCGAATGCGATTGCACTGAACTCTTCGATATTTAATGGAGCACGGGTGGTGGGGCCGGCGATTGCGGGATTTGCGATTGCGTGGATTCACGAAGGATGGTGTTTTTTTCTGAACGGAGTGAGTTTTCTGGCGGTAATTGCGGCGCTGTTTGCGATGCGGATTGCGAAGGCGGAAGCGAAGCCGAGCCACGGATCTCCTTTTCAAAATTTTATTCAGGGATTTCGTTATGCGATGAGCGATCCGGCGATGCGTCCGGTGCTGCTGCTGCTGAGTTTGCTGAGTTTGTTTGGATTGCAGTACTCGGTTTTTTTGCCGGTATTCGCGAAAGATATTTTGCATCGCGGGGCGCGGGGTTACGGATTGCTTTTGAGTTTTGCCGGAGTGGGCGCGGTTTTAGGGGCGCTGCATTTTGCGGCGCGCACGAGTTATAAGGGGCTGGCACGGTGGGTGGCGGCGACGTCGATATGCTGCTCGGTATGTTTGATTGTTTTTTCGGAGTCGCGAATGTTTTGGCTGTCGTCGGCGGTTTTGCTGGTGGTGGGATTTGCGGCAACATCACAGATGGCGGCGACGAATACGATTATTCAGAATCGAGTGCCGGATGAATTGCGCGGGCGGGTGATGGCGGTATACGCGACGATGTTTATGGGCGTGCAGCCGGTGGGATCGTTGATAGCGGGCGGATTTGCGAAGCGTTTTGGGGCGCCATCGACGCTGATGGTGTTTGGAGTTTTGGTTTTGATGGGGAGTGTTTTCTTTTTGTTTCGGGTGGCGATGAGGGTGAGGCAGACGGTCGAAGCTAGATGAAAGATTGAAGTAATGAAATAACGAAGTAACGAAGTAACGAAAAAACCTGCGATTCCCCCATGTTGTGCCTGCCTGCGGTCGATTTATTTGAGTTCCGAAACTAGGAGAAACGAGCTTCTTCGATGGCGGCTATGGCTAGTTCGCGGCTAACGGATGGGTATTGATCCAGAAATTGATCGAGGGTGTCGCCGCCTTCGAGGTAATCGGTTAGGACTTTGAAGGGAACGCGGGTGCCGCGGAAAACTGGTTCGCCGCCGAGGACGTCTTGATCTTTGATGATGGCGCTTTGCATGGGAGTCCCTGTGGGTCAGTGTAACACTGAGTTGTTTGAAGAAAAGAAGTAGGGAAGTAAAGAGGTAACGAAACGTCGCGGCGCTCTCGTCGAGAGCTACGTGGGGTTGGGGCGATGGTGCCAGGCGGGATTGGTTGGCGGGGCGGGGAATGGGGCTAGAGGATTATTGGGTTGGGCGAGGATGGCGTCGACTTGGGGGCGGAGCGGGGAGAGGGAGCAGACGGGATCGGTGGCGGCGGGGTCGTTGGCTAGGAGCATGGCTTGGCAGCGGCAGCCGCCGAAATCGCGGTCGCGACGGTCGCAGAATTTGCAGGGTGGCTGCATCCAGTCTTCACCACGAAATTTTTGGAAGGCGGCGGAGTGGTTCCAGATTTCCTGCAGAGTGTGATGTTGCACATTGTCAAAGGCGAGGCCGGGAATTATTTTTGCGGCATGGCAGGGCAAAGCTTCGCCGTTTGGCGTGATGAGCATTAGTTTGCGTCCCCAGCCGCCCATGCAGGCTTTGGGGAACCGCGCGTAGTAATCCGGGACGACATATTCGACACGAATTTTGCCGCGGAGGCGTTCTTCGGCGGATTTCAGCATTTCGAGAGAGTGATCGAGTTGCGCACGGGAGGGCAGAAGATTTTCGCGATTGGCGAAAGCCCAGCCGTAATACTGCACGTGAGCGAACTCGATGCGGGTGGCGCTGGAAGATTCGGCGATGGCCAGCATTGCGGGGATCTCGTGAATATTGCGGCGATGAATGACGAAATTTAGCGTGACGGCTACGCGGCGAGATTTCAGCCAGTGCAGGACGTAGAGTTTTTGCGCGTGGGATTTGGTTCCGGAAATTTCCGCGGCGATTTCTTCGCTGGCGGATTGGAAGCTGAGTTGAAGATGGTCGAGGCCAGCGGCGATTAGTTGATCGAGTTTTGATTCGTCGAGTGGGAGGCCGGAGGTGATTAGGTTTACGTAGAGGCCAGCGGCGCGGGCGGACTTTATGACGTCGAGAATATCGGGGCGGGCGAGGGGTTCGCCACCGGTGAGATCGACCTGGAGGACGCCCGCAGCGGCGGCTTGCTGGAAGACGCGGGACCAGATTTCTGTGGGGAGTTCGTTTTGGCGAGATTGAAGTTCGAGAGGGTTGGAGCAGTAGACGCAGTGGAGAGGGCAGCGGTGGGTTAGTTCGGCGATTAGGGCTAGTGGGTTTGAGTGTGGCGTCATGCGGAACAAATAGTTTACGCCTGGTTGAGGTTTTTTCGGGGGCGGGACGGGACGCTTGCTGGGGTTTCTCCGCTGCGCAGGCCGACGAGGCGTCGGCCTGCTTCGGTCGAAATGACAGTGTTCTTGATGGCGCTAGATGGTCGCTGGAGATCGGACGGGCGGCGACGAGTCGCCGCCGCACTCCAACGCATTGCTGAAGTCGGCTCGCTCTACAACCTACTGCTCGACGCGGGCTCACTTCAGTTAGACGCTGGCTCACTCCAGTTATTGATCGAAGTCTAGGGCGCGTTGATTGTGGAGGAGTTCGAGGTAGCCGAGGATGTCGGATTCGACTTTTTCGGGGGCGGCCTTGGAATAGAGCTTTCGGAGGTCGGCGACGATTTGTTGAACGGTGTGCTGGCCGTCGCAGCGCTGGACGATTTCGAGGCTGGGGCCGTTCAGGCGGAGCGCGCGTTCCGGCATTAGGAGAACTTTCTGATTGTCGTTTTCGCCGAGGCGGCAGCCAGGAGCGAGGCGGGGTCGATCGGTGGGATTCGGAGTCATTGCGAATCCTTTGGCTGGAAAGCGCCGGGGGCTGGTTGGGCGGGATTTACGTAGGCGTGGTGGAGAGCGTCCAGTTGGGCCCAAAGGATGTCGCACTTAGCGCGGAGAGCGGCGAGGCAGGCGTCCTGCTGCTGGCGGGTGCGAGCGTGACGGACTACCCAGGCGAGGGCGAAGTCGGAATCTTCCGGGGCTTGGGTTAGGCGAGCGGTGAAATAGTCGAGGCCAGAATTGAGCCACGGGTAGTGCTGGCGGAGACGGTCGATGCGAAGGGTGATTAATTTCTTGGAGAAGAGTTCGGTTAGGGAAGAGGCGACGGCTTCGAGGTGCGGGCGCGTGGAGACGAAATCGACGTAGGCCTGGACGGCGTAACGCGTGGCGGGGAGGATGCCGTCACCGGCGATGGCTTGTTCGCGCGGGAGGCCAGTGGCTTCGACCAAGCGAAGCCATTTTTCGATGCCTCCGGGGCGAGTGCCGTCGCCATCGTGATCGAGAATGCGTTTGCGCCACGCGATGCGGAAGGCGGGATCTTCGCTGCGAGCGAGGAGGGCGGCGTCCTTTATCGGGATGCGGCTTTGATAGTAATAGCGATTGAGCGCCCAAGCCTGGAGCTGGCCGCGAGTTAGTTTTCCTTCGTGCATGAGGAGATGGAAGGGATGTTTGTGGTGATAGCGCTCTTCGCCGATGGCGTGAAATGCGGCGATGAACTCGGTTTCAGAGAACGGCGAGTTTGCGGCGGCTGGCGAGTGAGCGAGGGAAGTCATAATTCGAATTCCATGCCATCGTAGGCGATTTCGAAGCCGGCATCCAGCACGGCGCGATGTTCGGGGCTGTCTTCGTCGAGGATAGGATTGGTGTTGTTGATGTGGATGAGGATGCGGCGACCGGCAGCGTCGGCGGGAAATTGTTCGAGGAGGCCGTCGGGGCCGGAAAGCGGAAGATGGCCCATGGCGCGGGCGGATTTTTGCGAGCGACCGGTTTTGATCAGTTCATCGTCGGACCAGAAAGTTCCGTCGATGAGGACGAGGTCGGCGGAGGCGGCGTATTTTGCCCACTCGGGATGACGGCCGGAAAGGGAGGGCGCGATGAAAATGCTTTTTCCATTTTGCTCGAAGATGAAGCCGGTGGAAGGTTCGTCGGCGGAAAGAGTGCGGAGGAGTTCGTCGCCGACGTAATCGGGATACTCGCCGCCGAGGGGGATGGTGGCGCAGACGAAGGAGGGAGCGTCGCTGGGACTTTCTGAGAGATGGCAGCCGAGGCGGCCTTTGCTGGCGAGGGTTTGCCACAGGACGGGAGGGGTGGAGCGTTCGAGTACGCGAAAGATTCTGTTTTCTTTTTTTAGGATTTTTTGCACGGCGGCGGTCGAAAAGATGAAGAAAGTGTGGAACTCGCGAAGATGGAGGAGGCCGGCAACAGCGTCAACATCGGCAGAGGGAAGGAAAACACCGGCGATCGGCGAGCGGGCGGCAGGATTGTTTTGTGGAGACAGATCGGGAGTAGCGATGATTTGAGAGCGCAAGTCCGGACTAGCGCCGACGAGAAACCAATTTTGCGAGTCCGGAGAAAAAGCGATTTGCGTTTGAGTGCGTGACGAGGCGTGGAGGGTGCCGCTACGAAGGCGGCTGCAATTGTGGCAGGCGCAATTCCATTGAGGAAAACCGCCCCCGGCCGCGGAGCCGAGTATTTTGATGTGCATGGGAATTCAGCCGCCGATCGGTCGTTCACAGCACCAAAACAATAATGATGCGGAAAAAGCGAACGCGCAGCTTAGGAGGCTGCGCGTTCGGCAAACTGCCCGCCAACTTTAGAGTTCCGCGTTGGCGTACGAACTAATTTCGCAACTCAGGTCGATCTCTTCGTGCTTCGGTTCGGTCCATTCCATCGATGGCCTCCTAGGTACTGATATTCGAGAACAGGATAGCACGCGAAAAAAGGGAAGTGAATCGGCAAAGCATGGGCAGGGTGCGAGAAAAATGGCGAACGAAAAACGAAGTTAGTTAGAGTTTGTGCCGAAGTGTAAAACCTGCGGAGGTGGAAAGTCCGGCAAAATTCGCACTACTACTAGTAGACAAACGCGCGATGCGCGACCACAATCCATCGTAGTAAAAACGCGCGAAATTGCGCGTCCTGAAATTCACAACTATTTTGAAAAAAAAGAATGATTGTTCTTGACAATGCGGGAAAGCAACTTATTATGTGGCAGGAAGTGGATAGAAGTGGGTTCCAGTAGAGCCAAGTAGAACAAGTTAGAGGGCTGTGGTGAAACGGGGCAACCGATACCACTACTTTTTTGAGAATGATCGCGAGACGGTGTGTTTTGTCGTCGAAGGAAGAGCGATCGGGTCGAGCGGGGCGCATGAAGCTGCGGGGCAACAGTCAGGCGAAGGTCGATGAGAAGGGCCGATTGAAGATACCCGCCGTGTATCTGGACGAATTGAAGGAGCATGGCAACAAATTTTATATCACGAGCCGGACAGGAACGGATGCGCTGATTTATCCGATGAAGGTGTGGTCGGAGATTGAGGACAAACTGGCGGCCCTGCCGAGTTCGAACAAGGCGAAGCGAAAGTTTCTATTCAACACGAGCTACTACGGCGCAGCGGTGGAGATTGATAGTCAGGGGCGAGTGCTGATGCCGGCGGTATTGCGGGATGAAGCGCAGACAATTGGGGATGTGGACGTACTTGGGGAGCTGGATCATTTGGTGGTGATGAACCACACGCGCGCGACGGATAAGTTGAAGAGCGATCCGTACACGGATGCGGACGACGACGCGCTGCAAGCGGCCGGGATTTAGCCGGGAAGTGGCTGGTGGATAGCGGCGAGCGGCGAGAAGAAATAAGGGCGCCGCACACGCCGGTGATGCTGGACGAGGTGCTGCAATGGCTGCGAGTCAAGGCGGACGGAACGTACATCGACGCAACGCTGGGAGCCGGAGGGCACTCAGTGGCGCTGGCGGAAAAATTGAGCAGCGGACATTTGATCAGCCTGGACCGGGACGAACGGGCGCTTGCACTGGGGCGGGAGCGGCTGAAGAGGTATTCGGAAAGAGTCACGCTGGTGGAGACGAAGTTCTCGAGGATTGCGGAGGTCGTACAAGAGTTGGGGATTCCGCCGGTGGACGGGGTCTTGGCCGACTTGGGAGTTTCGAGCATGCAGCTTGATGAGGCGGCACGCGGGTTTTCGTTTCGCGAAGCCGCGCCCTTGAATATGAGGATGGACAATGCCGAGGACGAATTGACGGCAGACGAGATTGTGAATCGATGGTCGGAGAAGGAAATAGCCGACTTGCTGTACCGCGAGGCGGACGAGCACGATTCCCGAAGAATCGCCAAGGCGATCGTACGAGCGCGCCCTTTGAGGGACACCGCGCACTTGGCAACGACTGTGGCAGGGGCCCGAAAGCAATGGGGAAGGCAGAGACTGCATCCCGCAACAAAAACGTTTCTGGCGCTGCGGATCGCGGTGAATCGAGAGATGGAGGAACTCGGGCAGTTTCTAACTCGGACCCCCGCCACAATAAATTCAGGAGGCCGCTGGGTGGTGCTTAGCTACCACTCGAGAGAGGACCGGTTGGTGAAGCACGCGTTTCAAGAGGGCGAGCGTCAGGGGACGCTGAAAGTGCTGACCAAACACGTTATACAGCCAAGTGAGAGAGAGATTTCGGTAAACCCGCGTTCGCGAAGCGCGAAGCTGCGGTGTGCAGAAAGAGTGTAATTATGAAATCGAGAACGAAGAAGAGGGTTGCGCCGCAGTTTCATACCGTGAAGCGAATCGACAATTCGCGGTTGGTGCGGAACGTGCAGCCGGCGCGCATGCGCAATTTGTACAAGATGTCCGCGCTGGGCGCGATTGTGGCGGCGTGTTTTATGATGTACATCTACCAGCATTTTCAGTGCATCGACCTGAGCTTTCAGCTGGAGGAGTTGCGAGCGAAGCAGACGCAATCGGTGTCGCTAAACTCGGCGCTAAAGCTCGAGATTGAAGGATTGCGCGATCCGCGGCGGATTGATGTGATCGCGCGGCGTCAACTGAAGCTGACGCAATCATTGCCGACGCAGATTCAGGAGTACGGCGCTCCCGCGGGGGCGGAAGTGGCGGCAGCACGGTATGTGCGTAGCAGTGGCGGACAATAGAGGTTAGTGACGTGGAAGGTTAGCGCGATGTAATGGTTGGATGCGCGCGAGTAGTCCGGTCCCGGACAACGAGTTTATTGAGTCAATCCATTTCAAGCGGAGCGTTTGCCGGGCCACATCGCGATGCAACAAGACCGAGTCCACGTCCGTTTGTTGATTGTCGCCGGCGTGGCGCTGCTGTGGGGCGCGGGAGTTTTTGGTCGGCTGGCTTACCTGCAATTGTTTCGTCACAGTGAATACCTAGCTCGGGCGCAACGGCAACAGCAGCGCACGATAGAAATCACTCCAAAACGCGGCGCGATTTACGACCGGAACATGCATCCGCTGGCGATGAGCGTCCCGGTGGACTCGGCGTTTGCGGTGCCTTCGGAAATTGCGGATGAAGGCTTGGCGGCGCGATTGCTGTCCAGGATTGTCAATAAACCTGAGGATGTTTTGGAAGCGCGGCTGCAGAGTTCGCGGACGTTTGTGTGGATTGCGCGGAAGCTTCCGCCGGAAAAAGTGGCGGCGATCAAAGCGCTGAACCTGAAGGGCATCGAATTCGTAAAGGAGAACCAGAGATTTTATCCGAAGCGGGAGTTGGCCGCGCATGTTTTGGGGTTTGTGGACCCGGATGAAAAGGGTTTGGGAGGGATTGAGTACGAGTTGGACAAGCAGATCCGCGGCGAGAGCGAAAAGATGGTGATGCTGGCGGATGCGCGGCAGCGGCGGTTCGACGGTGGAGCACCGGAACCGCAACCGGGCGCGAGCGTGGTGCTGACGCTGGACGAGAAAATTCAATACATTGCAGGACGGGAGCTGGATGCAGCGGTTGAGAAGACGCACGCGCTGGCGGGAACCGTGATGGTGATGAATCCGAATAACGGAGAGATTTTGGCGCTGGCGAATTGGCCGCATTTTAATCCCAACGCGGCGAGCACGGCATCGCAAGAATCACGGAAGGACCGGGCGGTGGAGACGTTATATGAGCCGGGATCGACATTCAAGTTGATCACGCTGGCGGCAGCGTTCGACCAAAATGCGACGAATCCGGATGAAATATTCGATTGCGAGAATGGAGCGATCACGATTGCGGGAAGAAGGATTCACGATCACAAACCGTTTGGATTGCTGAAGGTGTCGGAGATTTTGGCGAAGTCGAGCGATGTGGGAGCGATCAAGGTTGCGCTGCGAGTGGGCGCGCCGAAATTTTATGACTACATTCACGCTTTTGGATTTGGGTCGCTGACGGGAGTGGACTTGCCGGGGGAGACGAAAGGGATTGCGCGACCGGTGGAGCGATGGACGCCAGTGTCGATTGGCTCGATTTCGATGGGGCAAGAAGTCGGAGTGACGCCGATTCAATTATTGACGGCGGTTTCGGCGATTGCGAATGGTGGAACACTTTATCGTCCACACGTGGTGAGAGAGTTGAGGCGGGGAAACACGGTGTTGCCAGCGCCCGGGAGTTCTGCGACGGAGGAGCCGAGGCAGGTGATTCGTCCGGAGACGGCTGCGACACTGCGGAGATTGATGGAAGGAGTGGTATTGAACGGAACGGGAACGCTGGCTCGACTGGATGGGTGGACGGCTGCGGGGAAGACGGGGTCGGCGCAGAAGATTGATCCGTCGACAGGACGATATTCGCGGACGCAGCTGATTGCGTCGTTCAGCGGATTGGCTCCGATCAACAATCCGGCGATCACGATTTTGGTTTCGCTGGATTCGCCGGTGGGACAGAGAGAAGGCGGTCAGGTGGCGGCGCCGGTTTTTAAGCGGGTTGCGGAGCAAGTGCTGGCGTATCTGGATGTGCCGCGAGACGCGCCGCTGAATCCGAAGCTGATTCAGGCGCAAAATAAGGAGAGGGAGAGCAGCGAAGTGGCGACGCTGGAGGATGCGGCTCCGCTGGATTTTTCGGGGAAAGCGGATGAGGCTGCGGAACAAAGTCAGGCGGCCCTTGCTGCGGCGGCTCTAGCGACGGTGCGGGCGCCGGAGTCGACGGTGGATGAAGGCGGAGACATTGTGGTGCCGGACTTTTTGGGGAAGACGATGCGGGAAGTGACGGAGGTGTGTTTGCGGATGGGGCTGGAGCCAGTGGTGGTTGGCAGCAGTCTTGCAACGCAACAGACGCCGGTTGCGGGCGCGAAGGTGAAGCGCGGGGCGAAGATTACGGTGGAGTTTGGAATGGTGGCGCCAGTGCGAGCGGGAAAATTGCGAGCGGCACTGAGAAACTGAGGACAGGTGGACCGCGGTGCGGTCGCAGACGAGATGAGCCAAACACAGGTGCAAGAGCGGAATACCAGGGCGGGAGAAACGGCGGGGGCGGATGACGGCGGTTCTGCGGGCGGGCAGACGAGTGGGCGGAGCATGAAACTTTCCGACTTGCTGCGCGGAGTTGGAGCTAGCTTACCGGCGGGAGCAGACGATTTAGAGATTCGGCAGGTGGCATGCGATTCGCGGAAGGTTGGGCCGCGAGCGTTATTTTTTGCGCTGCGCGGCGCGAAGGCGGACGGGAACGGCTTTATTCGCGATGCGATGGCGCGGGGAGCGGTGGCGATTGCCAGTGAGGACGCCGCGATGGAAGCGCTGCCGAACGGCGTGGCGTGGATTCGGGTGGCGGAGGCGCGGAAGGCGCTCGCACTGGCGGCGGCGAATTTTTTTGGGCATCCGGCGGAGGCGTTGCAGCTTGCGGCGGTGACGGGAACGAATGGGAAAACGACGACGGCTTCGCTGATTGATACGATGGTGCGAGCGTCTGGAGCGAAGACAGGATTGTTCGGAACGATTGCATATCACACGCCATTGGGGGAATATCCCGCGCCGAATACGACTCCGGAGTCCGTGGATTTGCAGGGATTTTTGGCGGAAGTGCGCGATGCGGGCGGGCGGTATGGAGTATTGGAAGCGAGTTCGCATGCGTTGACGATGGATCGATTGTGGGGCTGCCATTTTGCGGCGGCGGTGTTCACGAATTTGACGCGGGAACACATGGATTACCACAAGACATTTGAAGATTATTTCGCGGCGAAGCAGCGACTATTTGAGGGCACTGGAGCGGGCGCGCCGGAAGTTGCGGTCATCAACAGCGACGATAAGTATGGGAAGCGATTGGCGGGATTGGCGAAGAACACAGTGTTTTACGGATTGGAGTCTGGAGCGGAACTGACGACAAAAAAATTTCAACTGACGTTTTCTGGACTGACGTTCACGGCGCAGACGCCGAAAGGGAAGATTGAAGTTGCATCGCAGCTGGTTGGACGCATCAACGTGTACAACATTTTGGCGGCGATTGGCGCAGCGCAGGCGCTGGGGATCGCGAATGACGCAATCGAAAAAGGGATTCGCGAGTTGCGCAGCGTTTCCGGCAGGTTCCAACGAATTGACGAAGGGCAGCCGTTTTTTGTGGTGGTGGATTATGCGCATACGGATGATGCGCTGGAAAGTTTAATTCGGACGGCGAAGGAACTGAATCCCAAAGGGCGAGTGATTACCCTGTTTGGCTGCGGTGGGGGAAAAGACCGGACGAAGCGGCCGGTGATGGGCGATGTTACCGGGCGGCTAAGCGATTTGACGATTCTTTCGAGCGACAATCCAAAGCACGAAGATCCGTTGAAAATTATCAGCGACATTGTGGTGGGTCTGCAAAAGACGAATGGAAAATATTTGATCGAGCCGGACCGCGAGAAGGCGATTCAACTGGCCATGGAAGAAGCGCGGTCTGGAGACATCGTATTGCTGGCTGGGAAGGGGCACGAGAATTCGCAGATTTATGCGGACCGGACAGAGAAGTTTGACGATCGAGATATGGCGAAAAAGGCGCTGGGTCTGCGTGGCTACGGCGGAACGGGCAGCGCGCGAGGGAATGGCGAGGCGAGCGACAAAGGGTTTGGCACGTAGCGCGCTTTTGGTTTTGTGCGGGTGAGGGCGCGCGGGACGGGCAGATAACTCGCGAAAAGGAGCTCTCAATACGGTGAGAAAAAGCCGGCGTGTGGAGCAACTGCGGAAGGCAAGCGTGCTGAGGAACTTATGCGATGGACGGTTGCACAAGTGGCTGACGCGGTGGGTGGCAACGCGGGCTCCGGACTTGACGCCATGGCCCGGGTGGCCGGCGTGTCGATTGATTCTCGAACGGTACGCGCCGGAGAACTGTTCATTGCAATCCACGGACCGAGTCACGATGGACACGATCATGTGGCCGGCGCTTTGGAGCGCGGAGCAATGGCGGCGATGGTGGGCGAAGCGCAAGTGGAGCGTTACGCGCAGTCGGTGCGGGAGCGATGTATCGCCGTGGGGGACACATTCACGGCGCTCAAAGAATTGGCTCGCGCGGTACGCGAAGCATGGGGCGGAAAAATTGCCGGGATTACGGGGAGCGTCGGCAAAACCACCACGAAAGAGATCCTGGCGGCATTGCTTAGCGCGCGGCTCCGCGTTTTGAAATCCGAAGGAAATTTCAACAATGAGTATGGATTGCCGTTGACACTTTTTCGGCTGGACGAAAAAGACGAGGCGGCAGTGTTGGAAATGGGCATGTCGCGGTGCGGGGAGTTGACGAGACTTGCGGCGATTGCGCGGCCGGATGTGGGAGTGGTGACGCGAGTGGCTCCGGCGCACCTGGAATTTTTTGCGTCGGTGGAAGAGATTGCGCTGGCCAAACGGGAATTGATTGAAGGGTTGAATGGACGGGAATCGGTGGCGGTTTTGAATGCGGATGATCCGTTAGTGATTGGATTTGCGTCGCATGCGCCGGGACGCGTGGTGACATATGGGATTGAGAACGCGGCGGACTATCGTGCGGAGGAGATTGAGGACCGAGGAGCGTTGGGATCGTCGTTTGTATTGGTGGCGGGCGGGAAACGGAGCCGCCTGGAGTTGGCGCTGGCGGGGCGACATGTAATTGCGAATGCGTTGGCGGCATTGGCTACGGCAAGTGTGTGGGGGATTGGCGCGATGGAGGCGCAGAGTGTGCTTCGTGGGATGCGCGCGCCGGCGATGCGCGGAGAGTTGCTGCGTTTTTCGAATGGGGCGGCGCTGATTAATGACAGCTACAACTCGAGTCCGGCGGCGCTGCACGCGATGATCGAAGTGCTTGCGGCTACTCCAGGATTTCGGCGGCGTATTTTGGTGGCGGGTGAAATGCGAGAGTTGGGTGTGACTTCCGCGACGTTGCATCGCGAAGCGGGAATGGCAGCAGCGAAAACGAAAAAGGTTGATTGGGTGATTGGAGTGGAAGGTCATGCGGCGGAGACTGTGGATGGCGCGGTGGCCGGGGGCTTAGCGAAGGAACGGACGAGGTTTTTTTCTTCGTCCGGGGAGGCTGCACAATTTCTGAGCGGCTTTGTCGAGGCCGGGGATTTGTTGCTGGTCAAGGGTTCGCGCGGAGTGAAGATGGAGCGAATTGTGGAAGGACTGCTGGCGAGTCACGCAGCGGATATCTCTGCGTCGGAAAAGGTGAAGCACTAGATGCTTTACTACCTGCTCTATCACGTGTTGCAGCGCTATTTCAGCCCGTTGAATGTATTTCGGTACATCACGGTGCGAACGGTTTACGCGAGTCTTACGGCAATGTTTTTGGCGATGGTGTTCGGGCCGTGGCTGATCCGGCGATTGCGCGAGCTGCAGATTGGGCAATACATCCGCGAAGAAGGGCCGCAGGCGCATCAGAAAAAAGCGGGGACGCCGACGATGGGCGGCGTGTTGATTGTGATTTCGACGCTGGTGCCGACATTGCTGTGGGCGGACTTGAAGAACGCATTTGTGCTGCTGGCGCTCTTTGCGTTGGTGGCGTTTGCGGCGATTGGTTTTGTGGACGATTACGCGAAGGTGTCGAAGCAACGGAACCTGGGGTTGACGAGCAAGAAGAAATTCTCGCTACAAATATTTGTGAGTTTGATGGTCGGAATTGCCTTGCTGGTGCTGGCGACGCGGAGCGCGTATACGACGCAGCTAGTATTTCCGTTTTTCAAGCGGCTGCATCCGGATTTGGTGATTCATTCGCTGCTGGATTCGCCGCACTTTTGGTTTCTGGCGTTTGTTCCATTTTTGCTCTTTATTGCGGTGGTGATGACTGGGGCGTCGAATGCGGTGAATCTTACCGACGGGCTGGATGGTTTGGCGATCGGATGCACGGTGATTGCGGCCGGCGCGCTAACCGTTTTGACGTATCTGAGCAGCAACTACCGATGGGCGACGTATTTGGAAATTCAATATATTCCGCGAGTTGGCGAGCTGACGGTTTTTTGCGGAGCGCTAGTGGGCGCGTCGCTGGGCTTTCTTTGGTACAACGCGCATCCGGCCGATATTTTCATGGGGGACGTCGGGTCGCTCTCGCTGGGCGGGACATTGGGAGTGATTGCGGTGATTATCAAGCAGGAGATTCTGCTGTTTTTTGTCGGCGGAATATTTGTGATCGAGGCGCTGTCCGTGATTTTGCAGGTGGGTTCGTTTAAGTTGCGAGGGAAGCGGATTTTTCGCATGGCGCCGATACATCATCATTTTGAGTTGATGGGCTGGAGCGAATCGAAAGTGATTGTGCGGTTTTGGATTGCAGCGCTGGTATTTGCGTTGTTTGCGTTGACGACACTGAAGTTGAGGTAGCGGGATGTTTCGGGAAGGGTTGTGCGCAGGGGATGGCGGGCCCGATTGAATTGCGCGGGAAGCGAGTGCTGGTCGTGGGATTGGCGCGGACGGGTGTGGCCGTGGCGCGGTTTTGCGCGGGGCATGGAGCGGTGGTGACGGCGACAGATACACGAACGGAAAAAGAAATTGGAGGCGAGGTTGGAGTTTTGCGTGGCGAAGGGGTGAACTTCAAACTGGGAGGACACGCGGAGAAGGTTCTTGCGCGGCAGGATTTGGTGATTCCGAGTCCGGGAGTTGCGGCGGATTCGACGGTGCTTGCGGCGGCTCGCGCGAAGGGGATCACGGTTTGGAGCGAAATCGAACTCGCTGCGAGATTTCTGAGAGGCAAACTGATCGGGATTACTGGATCGAATGGAAAGACCACGACGACGTCTTTGGTGGAACATATTTTGAGGAGCGCGAAGTTTGCCACGGAGTTGGCGGGGAATATTGGAACGCCATTGATTTCGTGCGTGGAGCGAACGACGGCGAACACGGTCACGGTTGTGGAGCTGAGCAGTTTTCAATTGGAATTGATCGATAAATTTCGGCCGGACATCAGCGTGTTTCTGAATTTGACGCCGGACCACTTGGATCGTCATAAGACGACAGAGGTCTATGGAGCGGCGAAAGCGAGGATTTTCGAGAATCAAACGGAGATGGATGCGGCGATTTTGAATGCGGACGATCCGGCGACCACGCCGTATGCTCCGACGCGACCACGAGTGTTTTGGTTCAGCCGCAAGCAGAGAGTGGCGCAGGGCGCATTTTTGCGCGGCGAAGATATCGTTTGGCGGAATGATGGCGAGGAAGTGGTGGTGCTGAAGCGTGGCGAGGTTCCGTTGGCCGGCGCGCACAATTTGGAGAATGTTTTGGCGGCGGTTGCGGCGGCGAGGCTGGCTGGCGCGGATGTCAAGGCGATCGCGGAGGGTGTGCGGTCGTTTTCCGGCGTGGAGCATCGGCTGGAATTTGTGAGCAAAATTGACGGCGTACGTTATTACAACGATTCGAAGGCGACGAACGTAGATGCGACGTTGAAAGCGCTGGACGCTTTCGCGGGGCGCATTCTGGTGATTTTGGGCGGCAAGGATAAGGGGAGCGATTACACGCTGCTGCAATCGGCGTTGCGCGAAAAAGCGACTCTGGCGTTGTTGATTGGGGCGGCGGCGGAAAAAATTGAGCGTGAGATTGCGGGAAGCGTGGCAGTGGAGCGGGCGGAGACTTTGGAACGCGCAGTGGAGATCGCATCGAATGCGGCGCGTCCTGGGGATGTGGTGCTGCTGGCGCCAGCTTGCGCGAGCTTCGATCAGTTTGAGAATTACGAACAGCGAGGGCGCGTGTTTAAGAATTTGGTGCGACAGATTGAGCAGCGCGCCGGTTTTGCGGTAAAGGACGGAATGGCGGCGAAACCGGCGATGCGAAATCGCGGATGAAATTGGCGGAGACGCAGTTTAGTGTGGTGAGGTGAGCGCAAATGCCGAGACGTCTTGAGAATGATCGGTGGTTATTTGTCGTGACACTGGCGCTGTGCCTGTTTGGCGCGGTGATGGTGTTTAGCGCTTCGGCGGTGACGGCGGAGCATCAGTACGGACACTCGTATATTTTTCTGCTGCGACAGTCGGTGTGGCTGGTGATTGGGTTACTGGGAATGTTCGCATTGATGCGGACGGACTATCGAAGGCTGAGGGAGCCTGCGGTGATTTTCACGGCGATTTGCGTGGTGCTACTGCTGCTGGTGGGCACGTTCTTTCTGGACAAGTCGCACGCGACCCATCGCTGGATCAAATTGGGCATGGTGAACATTCAGCCGTCGGAACTGGCGAAGCTCGCCGTGATTTTGTATTTAGCGTGGTTTCTCGATTTGAAAAGGCGCAACGCCGCAGCGATGGAATTCTGCAAGGAAGATTTTGTGCACACGATTCTGCCGGCGGCGGGACCGGTGTTGCTGCTGGTGGTGCTGATTCTTGCGCAGCCGGACCTGGGGACATCGGTGGATATTTTGCTGGTGGCGACGGCGATTTTGTTTGTTGCGGGATTGTCGTGGCGATGGTTGGTCACGGCGTCATTGGTTTCTTTACCGATCTTGTATTTGTTGATTTCGCGGGTGTCCTACCGGCAGGCGCGGTTGATGGCGTTTCTGAATCCTGCGGCCGACCCGCAGGGTTCTGGTTTTCAGTTGATGCAATCGCTGATCGCGGTGGGCTCGGGCGGATTCAGTGGCGTCGGGCTGATGGAGAGCAAGCAAAAACTGTTTTATCTTCCGGAAGCGCACACGGATTTTATTTACGGAGTCATTTGCGAGGAGCTGGGATTCATCGGGGCGATTCTGGTGGTGGGTTTGTTCGGTGTGTATGCATGGCGCGGGCTGCGTGCGTCGTTCAACGCGCCGGATGGATTCGGGCGGTTGCTGGCGCTGGGAATTACGGCGATGGTGCTGAGTCAGGCGCTTATTAATTTTGCGGTGGTGCTGGGAATGGTGCCGACGAAGGGCATTCCATTGCCGTTCATTAGTTATGGAGGATCGAGTTTGCTGGTCATGCTGTTGGCGACTGGCGTGTTGCTGAATATCAGCCAGCAGGCGGCGGAAGCTTGAAGACATTCGCAAAGTTGTGTCGACGCGCAGAGGGCAACGCGTTGGGATGGCGTTGCGGGTGAAACTTTTGATTGCAGGTGGAGGCACAGGTGGGCACGTTTTTCCAGCGCTGGCGATTGCGCGAGAGTGGTTGTCTCGAAGCGGCGAAAGGGAAGTGGTGCTGGTGGGAACGCAACGTGGGATCGAGATGAAGCTGGTAACGGCGGCGGGTTTGCCGCTGGAGACGCTGCGAGTTGCGGGATTGAAAGGGAAGGGCGGGACTACGTTGCTGCGAAATTTGGCGATGCTGAGCACCGGATTAATTGATGCGGCCCGAGTGCTGCGCAAGCACAAGCCGGTCGCGGCGTTTGGAGTGGGAGGTTATGCAGCTGGTCCGATGATGCTGGCGACATGGATGCGCGGGATACCGAACGTAATCTTCGAGCCGAACGCAGAGGCGGGGTTTACGAATCGAGTGCTGGCCAGAATTTCGCGGCGAATTGCGACGGGGTATGAGGTTTCGGCGAGAGCTTGGGGTGAGAAGGCGGTGGTGACCGGTTGTCCGGTGCGGCCGGAATTTTTCGCGATTGCGCCGCGTCGGGCGGAGAAGCCGTTTCGATTGTTGATAACGGGCGGGAGTCAGGGCGCTCTGGCGATCAATCGAACTGTGGTGGATGCAATGGATGCCTTGGCGGCGCGGAAAGACGAGCTTACCGTGGTGCATCAAACCGGGGAACGGGACTTCAACGCTGTTCGAACGGCCTATGCACGGAGGGATTTCGTGGGGGCGGAAGTAGTGCCGTTTCTAAACAATATGCCGGAGCGGTTTGCCTGGGCCGATTTGATTGTGTGCCGGGCTGGAGCGATTACGGCTGCGGAAATGGCTGCGGCGGGGCGGGCGGCGATTTTCATTCCGTTTGGAGCCGCGACGGACAGCCACCAACTGCGCAACGCACAGGAAATGGCGAAGGCCGGAGCGGCGAGAGTGATTCCAGAGCCAGAGCTCACGGCGGAACGATTAGTAAAAGAAATATTTGCTTTGCTGGATCAGCCGCAGGAAATTGAGCTGCTGGCGACGGCGGCACGAAGCCTGGCAAAGCCGGATGCGGCTAGAGACATTGTAGATTTGATCGAAGAAGCAGCTGTAGGCAGGATGGAACGGGGATAAAAGAGAGAATGGTTTCTTTTCGAAATTTTAAGCGTATTCATCTGGTGGGAATTGGCGGCATCGGCATGAGTGGAATCGCTGAGGTGCTGCTGACGCTTGGGTATTCGGTTTCGGGTTCGGACACGAGGCCGTCGACGCTGACGGAGCGGCTGCAAGATTTGGGCGCGACGATTCACGAGGGTCACAAAGCGGCGAATGTTGAGGGCGCGCACGTGGTGGTGACTTCCTCGGCGATCAAGACGGAGAACCCGGAAGTTGTAGAAGCGCATAAGAAAAAAATTCCGGTGATACCGCGCGCGGAGATGTTGGCGGAGCTGATGCGGCTGAAATATGGAATTGCGGTCGCGGGGGCACATGGCAAGACGACGACCACGTCCATGGTTGCGGCGGTGCTCGCTGCGGGAAGGCTGGATCCGACGTTCGTGGTGGGTGGACGCGTGAACCAGGCTGGAACGACGGCGAGGCTGGGCAAAGGCGAGTTTTTTGTGGTGGAAGCGGACGAGAGCGACCGGACATTTTTGCTGCTGGCTCCGGTGGTGGCGGTGGTGACCACGATTGATCGCGAGCATCTGGATCAATACTCATCGCTGGACGATATCCAGCAGTGCTTCACTCAATTTGTGAACCGCATACCGTTTTATGGCGCGGCGATACTTTGCCTGGATGAGCCCAATGTGCAGGCAATTATTCCCAGCGTGAAGCGTCCGATCATTACGTACGGAACGTCAAGTCAGGCGGATTTGGTGATTAGCGATGTGAATCTGGAAGGCTTGAACAGTGAATTTCGGCTGACCTTCCGTGGCGATGATTTGGGGTTATTCCGGCTGCTGCACCCGCCGGGAATCCATAATGTGCGGAATGCAGCGGCGGCGGCGGCCGTTGCGCTCTATTTGAATGTTCCGGTGGAAGCGATTCGCGAAGGGTTGGCGACTTTTACCGGAGTGGGCCGGCGGTTCGATATCAAAGGCGTGGTCAGCGATGTGACGGTGATCGACGACTACGGTCACCATCCAGTGGAAATACGGGCGACGTTGGAAGCCGCGCGACAGTGCAAGTTCAACCGGTTGTTGGTTTTGTTCCAGCCTCATCGGTATACGCGTACGCAACACTTGTGGGACGAATTCTGCCGGGCGTTCAACGAGGCGGATATTTTAGTGCTGACGGATATATATGCGGCCAGCGAGGCACCGATCCCGGGCATCACCAGCGAAGCTTTGGCCATCGGGATACGCGAAGCCGGTCACAAGAATGTGACCTACCTGCGCTCCATGCAGGAAAGTATCGAGTACCTGCTGCGGGAATCGCGGCCTGGCGACGCGATTATGACTATTGGCGCGGGAAACGTGAGCCGCGCCAGCGGCGAGCTAATGGTGCTATTGGGAACGGAGAACCCGACGTCGCATGCGCATTGAGGATCGCAAATTCGTGGCGGCATTGCCGGAGTTGGGCGTGGACTTGCGCCGAGACGCAGTGCTGGCGGAACTGACGTCGCTCGGCATTGGCGGTAAGACGGATTTGCTGCGCATCAACCGGCACGAATCGATTCCGGAGTTGCTGAATCTGCTGGACTCGGCCGGAATGCCGAGTCGATTTCTTGGCGGAGGGTCGAACCTGTTGGTTGAGGACGGCGAGTTGCCGTGGATTGTGCTGCAACTGGCGAGAACAGAGCCGGATGTGGTGATCGACGGCAATTTTGCGCAAGTGGACGCGGCCGCGGATCTCGGCAGGACCGTAACCTTTTGCGCGAAGAACGATCTTGGCGGGATGGAAGGCCTGATCGGGGTTCCGGGGACGGTTGGCGGAGCGTTGCGAATGAACGCGGGAGCCTATGGGATGCAGATTGGATCGTACGTGCGGGAAGTGAAAATTTACCGCGCTGCGGAACGGCGACTGGAAATCCTCAGGGGCGAACAAATTTCTTTTGAATACCGGCATACATCATTTGCAGCTGATGATATGATGCTCGCGGTGAAACTGGAATTACCCTCCAAGCCTTTCCGCGAAATTCTCCAAGGGATTCGTATCTGCAATGAAAAGCGCCGAGCCAGCCAGCCGCTCGGTCAAAAAAGCGCTGGATGTATTTTCAAGAATCCTCAGGGTTCTTCCGCCGGCCGCATGATCGACGAACTCGGATTGAAGAGTTTAAGCCGAGGCGACGCGCGGGTAAGCGACCGGCACGCGAATTTTTTCGTGAATGCGGGAGCGGCGACTGCGAAGGATATGCTGTCGTTGATTTCCGAAGTGCGCGAGCGAGTGCGCTCGGCCTTTGCGGTGGAATTGGAACACGAGGTGGTGGTTTGGCACGCGTAAAGGCCATCGAACGGAATGCAGCGGCGCTGGACGCGGAGTCTTACCGTCCGGAGCTGATCGGCGACGATGAGCCGCGCTATTTGCGGCGTCAGCGGCCGGTGGAAATTCGCCGTAAAAAGTTTAGCGGGCGGTCCTGGCCGTTTTACAAGCGAGTGATGGTGTGGAGCGCGGCGGGGATTGCGGGAGTCGTGGCGGCGGTGATCGCAGGAAAATTCCTTTTGTATTCGCCGCAAATGCTATTGCTGAAATTCGATCAAGTGGAAATAAATGGGAATCATGTGGTCACGCGCGAGGCGGTGCTGCAACA
The DNA here is from genome assembly GCA_036495905.1 of Candidatus Acidiferrum sp. Lineage (GTDB taxonomy): Bacteria > Acidobacteriota > Terriglobia > Acidiferrales > UBA7541 > Acidiferrum. The sequence goes on along the minus strand of DASXMB010000016.1, from coordinate 105,285 downwards.
GTTTACAAAGGACCGCAGCCGAAGCGTGGTAACGATTCCGCTGGATACGAGGCGCAGTGCGATTGAGGAATTGCCGTGGGTGGAATCGGCGAGTGTACAACGCATTTTGCCGAACCGCTTGCGGGTGGATTTGACGGAGCGAACGCCCATTGCGTTCTTGCGCAACGGGACCGAGCTTGCGCTAATCGATGCGCATGGGGTGATTCTGGACCGACCACAGGATCAAGACCTGCACTTTCCGATTGTGACGGGCCTACCGGAGAATATGCCGCGCGAAGAGCGAGAAAAGCGAATGGAGAAGTATCAGGACTTTATTAAGGATATCGATCTGGTCAGGTCCGGGTCATCAGACGATGTAAGTGAGATCGATTTGGCCGATCCCAGGGATTTGAAAGTGGTGATGACCGGGATTTCCAGCGCGAATGACTCGCAGGCCTTGACCATTCATTTTGGTTCGGGCGACTACACGGCGAAATATGAAGTAGTGATCAAAAATTTCGCGCAGTGGCAGGCGAGCAATGGGCACGTGCAGTCGCTGGATTTGCGATATTCGCGGCAAGTGATCTTGAATCCCGATACGACTTCGAGTAAGCGAGCATCAAAGAATAAATAAGTTTAGGGTGGGAGCAGGCTTGACGAAGAAAGACAAATACCTGATTGGGCTGGATATCGGCAGCACCAAGACGTGCGCATTGATCGCGGAAGTTGACGAAGATCAGGTTCGATTTTTGGCGCTCGGGGCGGCGGAATCGAAGGGCTTACGCAAAGGACTGATAGTGAACCTTGATGCGACGGTCAGTTCGATCCGGCGTGCAGTGGAGGAAGCGGAAGGCGTCGCCAACGTTCCGGTGGAATCGGCGGTGATCGGCGTGGCGGGTGGGCATGTTCGCGGGGTGAATAGCCGCGCTGGCGTCACGCTTGGGAACCGGCCGCGGGACATTGAACGCGATGACGTGCGAAGAGCGATCGATGCTGCCCGGAACATCACTTTGCCGGATGATCGGGAAGTCCTGCATGTTTTACCTCACGAATTTCGGGTAGATGCGCAAGACGGTATTCGCGACGCCGTTGGAATGGTAGGACAGCGGCTGGAAGCCAACGTGCATCTAGTGACCTCGTCCATTTCGGCCACGCAGAATCTGATCACGGCGGCGAACCGAGCGGGGATATTGATCAGCGATACGGTACTGGAGCCGCTGGCATCCGCGGATGCTTGCCTTACGCAAGACGAACGCGATCTAGGCTGCTGCTTGCTGGATATCGGCGGCGGCACGACGGAATTAATCGTGTATGGCGGCGGGGTGGTCGGGCACACAGGTGCGGTGGCCGTGGGCGGAGATCACTTCACCAACGATCTAGCTGTGGGTTTGCGCACACCGATCCCGGAAGCCGAGCGAATAAAACGCCACCATGGGGTTGCGGCTGCATCGCTTTTGCAGGAAGACGGCGCAATCGAGATTGCCAGCGTGGGCGATCGCCCTCCGCGAACTATTTTTGCGCGGATGCTGACGGACATTATTGAGCCGCGAGCGAATGAACTGCTGGCGCTAATTCGCGATGATTTGCAGCGGGCGGGCCTTGACCGCCAGATTCCAGCGGGGTTTGTACTAGCCGGCGGTGGCGCGCGGCTGCATGGTTTGGTGGAACTTGCGGAACAGTCTTTCCATTTGCCGGTGCGAATCGCGGAGCCGAAAGGGCTTTCGGATTTGCCGGAGCAAGTGGCCCAGCCGGAGTATGCGACGGTGGTTGGTCTAGTAATGCACGGCGCGAAAGCGCGGCGGGCGGCGCCGCAACGCGCCGGAAATATCGTATCCAAACTTAAGTCCATGTTCGCGGGGGCGTCGTGATCCTGCCCGGACGACGGCAGCGAAACTGGAGAAGGTCGAGGAAAGCATGACGGTGAAAGACACAGGAATCCGGATGAGCTTCAGCGAGGAGCTGCAGCCGGCGAAAATCAAAGTAATCGGTGTGGGTGGCGGCGGCTGCAACGCCGTTAACCGCATGATTCGGGCGAAAGTCGAAGGTGTCGAATTTATTACGGCGAATACCGACTTGCAGGCGTTGAAATTGTCGCAAGCGCCGGTGAAGCTGCAACTCGGCGGCAAGCTGACGAAGGGATTGGGCGCGGGCGCTAATCCTGAAGTTGGCCGCAAGGCCGCGTTGGAAGATACCGACAAGATCATCGAGGCGCTGGAAGGCGCGGACATGATTTTCATCACGGCCGGCCTGGGCGGAGGAACCGGCAGCGGTGCCGCGCCAGTGGTGGCTTCGTTGGCGAGCGAGCTTGGCGCATTGAGCGTGGCGGTGGTGACAAAACCCTTTGCGTTCGAAGGCAAGCGCCGCATGATGCAGGCTGAGCAGGCGTTGCAGGAATTGATTGGCGCAGTCGATACCGTTATCGTGATTCCGAACGAGCGGCTGATGGAAACGGTCGAGCGTGGTACGAGTTTCTTTGACGCGTTTCGTATCGCGGACGATATCCTGCGGCAAGCGGTGCAGGGGATTTCGGACATCATCACGGTTCCGGGCATCATCAATCGAGACTTTGCGGACGTAAAAGCGATTATGCACGGGCAAGGTTACGCCGTCATGGGCACGGCGGTGGCTACAGGCACGAATCGGGCTGTGGATGCGGCGAATCGTGCTATCGCGAGCCCTTTGCTGGAAGATAATTCGATCCAGGGTGCGCAGGGAATTTTGATCAATATTAGCGGTAGCGCCAGTTTGACCTTGCATGAGGTGCATGAGGCGTCGTCGGTGATCCAAAAGGCCGCGCACGAGAATGCCAATATTATTTTTGGCGCGGTTCAAGACGATCAGATGAAAGACGCTATCAAGATCACGGTGATTGCTGCGGGCTTCAAGGACGCGAATAAGAAGAACGCGCAGCAGAAACCCTCATTCCTGCCAAAGACATGGAAGGCTGGGCGCGATGTGCCGGAAGCACCGCCACAGCAGGAGCCAGTGCCGAACGTGGTGCATCAGGTTCAGCAAAATGTGCGGGAGGTCAGCCGCGATGTGCCGGCGGACGATTTGGATGTGCCGACTTTCTTGCGGAGGCAGGCACAGAAGGCTTAGTGGAAGATTTATCGGGTCGGTTGAAAAAGGGCGCTGTTTGCGCCCTTTTTATTTTGTGGCCATCGCAAAGTGACAGGAAAGCAGTGGCGTCAGAAACGCACACGCAGTACATCAAACTTCGCGATTGCGAAACCTAGTGTCGCGCCAATAAAAACGTCTGAAGGGAAATGCGCGCCGGTGGTCACTCGCGCAAAACTGATTACAGAGGCCAAACCGTAGGCTACGTAGGGAACCCAGCGGTGCTGCTTATAGCGCTCCGCAAAAACTGTCGCGACGGAAAATCCCATCATGGCGTGGCCTGAAGGAAAGCTGCTGCCTTTGCCAAAAGGCGAGTTGGTGGGGCTATTGTAGAAAGTGTCGTTGTACGGGCCCTGTATGGGACGGTCGCTAGGCCGGGCTCGGCGACTCGCCGCCTTCATCACAATCATGAGAATCGTGTCATCCAAAACGGCTTCACCGGTCAGCAAACCGGTGCCCTGATCATATGTGTTATGACGCAGCAGGCTGATCGCATAGAAGCCGACCGGGATGACCGCGATGGCCGCTCCGGAAACGGTGCTGCTCATATAGCGATTGAAGGTGTGGAAACTGTCTGTCTCTCGGACGTGAGGCATGATGTGCGGATCAGCGACGATAAAACCGGCAGTGCCCCCAACGATCAATAATGTTGGCAGCCAGTGTTTGCCCTCAGCCAATTTGAGGGGGAACAGCCACATGTTTTTTTGATCTTCGAGGAACCGGTGAGGCAATTTTCTCCACGTAACGTCCAGATCCTCTGCCGAGGTTTGTGGTTTCGGCAGCGAGCTTGATTCGCCGGCGGAGACGTACGGTGCTGCGATTGGTTCGTCGAATGAGTAAGTCTTCGCGGAATCGGCGACAGGTGCGAGCAGCTCTTGGGCAGAGGCTGCTTTTGGCGCGACAACGAGCGCCAGCGGGATCGCAAGCACGGCGATGCGAGCGAACAAGATATCGATTTTCATGGGGATAAGATGAGATGGCCCATGAAAAGGTATGCAGGAATGGACGCGCGAACCGGCGAAATCTCAGGTAAAAACCCTAGCTTTGTTGGGACCTAATACTAGTTTTAAGCCAAACCGAACGCGGCAAACGCGGTGATTGCGCCGCATCCCAGTCCCACGCCAAGGACGACGCCGGCGAGCACATCGCTCAAAAAGTGCATGCCAAGGACGATGCGCGAGATGGCGATGCTAACTGCTAGGAAAAACAGCGGTCCTTCGAGGGACGGATAGAAATAACTGACCACGAGCGCGACGGAAAATGCCGTCATCGTGTGGCCCGATGGAAAGGAAAACTTATCTGGCGGTAAGACCTTTGACCAGCAGTGTGGTTCTAACTGGCACGGGCGCGACCTCTGACTAATCAACTTCAACACCTTGAATACCACGACGCCCACGAGTCCCGCAGAACCCGCAGCCCCAACCGCGGAAAATCGTTGCGCGCCGCCATACATAAGTAACATCGCTCCCAAGCCGTACCAGAGCCATCCATCTCCTAGCCGCGTAGCTGCAATCATCCAGTAACGGACCCATCTAGGAGCGCGCCAGCGGTTCAGCCGCCGCATCATATTGTGATCGCGGCGCTCGATGAATCTCCAAATGTGATGTGCGACGGTCATGGTTCACCTCACACAAAAACTTGCTGTTGCGTCAGCCGGCTAAGTTGGTTTCGACGTTCGCTTCCAGACTCCAGATCATTCGCGGCTGCCTCTTACCTCGCAGGAGCGTGCCGGACCATTTGCGGCTGAAACGAATTTCATTCAGCCAATGCCCCACGGTAACCAGAGGGACGAATGCAGTGATGGGAAACACAGGGATCAGCCAGGGTTTCTCTTTGAAGAGCGAGGCGATGATCAGATAAACGTCGGCCGTCAGTTTCAGAGCGCCGCCATGCACTCCGTTGACGGTGCCTCGTTGTTTGCGCAATCCGGCGAAGAACTCTTCCACTGTTTGCGCGCCGGCGACCTCGGTATAAGTTTTTCCAACCCCGGCAATGGTATGCGAGTCGCTGCCGGCAATTGAGATTTTTCCAAGCCGATCGGCCAATGCTTGAGCGCTGGCGTTCGCGCCCGACCACATCTGTCCGTTGCGCGTTTCAAATGCGGGAACGTATGATGCAAACCAATCGAAGTCTTCGCTATCGCGTCGTCCAGTCAATCCGGAGAAGAGGTGATTGACGCTGAAGAATATTTTTCGCTCGGTCAGATACATGAGCAGCGCAACGAAGTCCTTCCGCCGACGCTGTATTTCCGTGTGATCACGCTCGTTGATGGCGTAAACGCCCAAGTGCATTTCCGTTCCGGTGGGCAAGGTGACGGTGACTTCTTCGCTGAGAAAGAAATTCTGATGGTGACGCAGTGCTTCGGCGCCGTCGATGGAGTCGTGGTCGGTTAGCGTAAAAATGGACATGCCGAGGCGCTTTAGACGGTCATAAACGGCAACCGGGTCGCTGTACGATTCGCGGCAAATGCTCAGGCCCGGGGTATTGCACAAACCCGAGGCGGTTGTGTGGACGTGAAGGTCGCATCGCATGGGTATATTGTCCAGGGAGGATATGAACAGTCTGTGAAGAGATTGCGAAATCTAGATGAATGTGTCCTCGGAACTAATTGAGCACACACGACTTCCGGAGTTATCAACATGGCCTGCAGCGTGCCTACGTTGGCGAAAGGAAAGCGCATGGCACAATGCGCGCATGAAAAAACTGCACGTTGTTTTTCACGATGCTGGTGGGGGACATCGCAACGCAGCGATAGCCTTGCAGACCATCATCGCCCAGCAGCAGCGGCCTTGGCAGGCAGAGTTGGTGCAATTCCAGGACTTGACGGACCATCTGGATGTGCTTCGAAAATTGACGGGAATTCGGATTCAGCAGCAGTACAACATCTTGCTGCAAAATGGGTGGACCCTTGGCAGCGTCTATTTATTGCGATTGCTCCAGGCCACGATCCGTGTGTTTCACCGCCCAATGGTCAAGCTGCTGGAAAAATATTGGCGCGAACATCCCGCGGATTTGTTGGTGTCGGTAATTCCGCATTTTAATCGAACAATCTTTGAAAGCTGGAATAATGTTTATCCCGGACGCCCCTTTGTGACGTTGATTACCGACCTTGCGGACTTTCCGCCAAGATTTTGGATCGAACCGATTAAGGAGCAATACGTTATTGCCGGGACAGAGAGAGCGGTTGAGCAGGCTCGCGCTTTCGGACATGATGAGGCTCATATTTTTCCTACTTCAGGAATGATTCTCCGCCCGGATTTCTACGTCAGCGATGATTCTGATCCTCAGGTATTACGCGAGTCATTGGGTTTGCGTTCGGATCTAAAAACGGGAATTGTGCTATTTGGCGGCCACGGTTCGAAGGTCATGTATGACCTCACCGAGCGTTTGGATGAAGCGGGATTGCCGCTGCAACTCATTTTGATCTGCGGGCGGAATGAAGAACTTGCCGAAAAACTACGCAAGCGCAAGTGGAGGATGCCGGTAAACGTGGTCGGCTTCACGAAAGAAGTCCACAAGTTGATGCGCGCTGCAGATTTTCTGATCGGGAAACCAGGGCCTGGCAGCATCGCGGAAGCCATGGTGCGCAAACTGCCGGTGCTAATCGAATGTAATGCGTGGACCTTGCCACAAGAGAGATTCAATGCCGAATGGGTGACTGAGAAGCGAGTGGGCGTTGTCTTGAAAAGTTTCCGAGAAGTGGTGGCAGGAGTAAAGCAGCTTCTTGATCCAGTGAGTTTCGCGGAATTTCAAAAAAACGTGGCAGCTCTCGATAATCAAGCCATTTTTGAGATTCCGGAAATATTGTCGCGCTTCTTGGACACGTCCGCGCCAACGCGCCTGACATCCGAAGGTTCCCTTAGCCAAGCAGTCCCGGCAGAGGCCGAGCAGCAGATCCTTACGTAGTTTGGAGTTACAGCTTGGCGTGTTCTGCGTGATCCGCGTGGGGAAGTCGCGGTCCCGCGCCAGGATTTTCGCCTGCGGGGCGGACTGCCGCTTTCTTGCAGGAAGTAGCCCACCAGCGATTCGCGTATTTGGGTAATTCGCACATTTTGACGCAGCCAGTGCGCATGTGATTGGCTGGACAATGGCAATAACAAAGTGAGCTAGACACTGAGCGCAACTGGCTGGGTGTGTCCGCGCTTGCTGAGATGGAAGCGCATAAGAGCGCGGCGGCGAAGAACATTGCACGCCGGAGAAAACTGCGACGAGAGACGATTCGTGAATGCAGCGCCAACATAATTGGATTGTGCGTCTGAAGGCCAAACAAAACCCATAGCGCGGCTGGAGCGAAAAATTTGTTACTTAGGTCCTGGAACTGGGTTGGAAAGGGCGCGATTTCCCGATTCGATTTTCGCAGTTTCACAACGGAACGGTCAGCTCGATTTGGGGCAGCTCAAAGCGAGTTCAATATTTGTAACTGCTTGATTTGGGGATGTTTGTAGTTCTCTAATCGGGCTCCAATGTTGGCTAGACGCGTGCATTAGAGGGTGGCGTGAGCGCGTTCCACATGACGAGTTGTGAAGAGAGACGAGCGAGGGGGAAGGGGCTTGCTCGTCATTTTTTGCGATTCGTTCCCACCTGCCTCTGAGATGGAAGCTAGGATGGATGACCCCACGCGTCGGTGTGAAAACGACACTGACAACGGGACGCGCTTCGCGGGGCCCTTGTTCCCAAGCAGGGGCCCCATTTTTTGCTTTAACTTGAACAGCCTGCCCAAATTATTTCAGCAGCTTAGCCTGCCCAGACACACTGCGTTCCTGCCCCGCAATCCTTAGTTCGCTTTGCTGGTCACCGTTATCCTCGCTTGGCGCAGTACGTGTGCGACTTCGGTTTCTTTTAGCCGAGAGGCGTCATATTCGAAAGACAGCTGATTTTTTGCTTCGTCGATGCGGAAGCGGCGCAAGCCATAAGTATTCGCGAACTCTCCCAGACTGCGGAGTTGGTCTTGGCTGAGGGGAGACTGAAGGTTGTATGTGATCTCTACGAGTGTCATGGATGCATTATAGCAGCGGAGGCAAGAAATCTGCGGTGCCAACAGAATCGTCGAGATCGAGTTAACCTTCGGCAATTCTCCGGTCGGGAGGTACCATCGAATGTGTTCGAAACTAGTACCACACAGTAATCTATTGACATGATATAGTTGTCCTGCTATCATGCCCTGTGAACATCGCGACTCTTCGCTTTCAACCCACATTCGCACCCGAATTCCGTTGTGACAAATTGTGTCTCCGTTCACTCTTTTGCACTTCGCAAAAAATCGCCTCAATGTTTTCAAGGAGTTGCGCACTCTTTTGCTCTTTGGTGGGGGGTACCCCTGCGGTTCCAAAAATCTCAAAAGGAAGAACCAACCATGACCACTCAGCCTGATAGCGGCACCCACGCCGTCCAAACCATCTCCACCGGAAAAAATCCCCGCTGCCTCCACCGCACCGCCCCAGGATGCCGCCGGTCTTTCCACTTCCCCACCCTCCACTCCAATTCCCCAGATGTCACCGGTCTCAACTTCGTCTCAAGTTCTCCCTGCTTGCCGAACATAGGGGCGGGGGGTATATGTTGAGTTTGATGTACACGCATCTGCGGTAGGCATAATCGTCATAGAAGAGGTGCAGGTGGAACGAGATCCTATTTGTGGAATGAGTGTCGACCCGCGAAAGCCGGCAGCAATGGTAGAACGCGATGGGCAGACGTTTTATTTTTGCTCGCCTGGATGTGCGCGAAAATTCTCTGCCGGGCCGCAACAAAATTCTGGTGAGCGGCCTGATCGCGTGCCGGTGCCTGTTTCGCGAGAAAATCGTGGGGAAGCCTCCACAGCGCAACCTCCGTCGACCACTAAACCCAGCTATACATGTCCGATGCATCCTGAAGTCGTGCGAACGGGGCCAGGCTCCTGTCCGGTCTGCGGTATGGCACTGGAGCCGATGGAAGTTTCAGCCACAACGCAAGCTGATCCGGAATACGACTCCATGCGCCTGCGATTTTGGGTGAGCGCGGTGCTCTCAGTGCCCTTGCCGGCTTTTGCGATGGCCGGAGAGCTGCTGAACCCACATTTTACGCCAACGACCAGGAACTGGATCGAATTTGCGATGGCGACGCCTGTAGTCATCTGGGGAGGCTGGCCATTCTTCCAGCGGTTTTGGGACTCGATACGGCACGGCAGCCCCAACATGTTCACGCTGATCGGGTTGGGAGTTGCCGCCGCTTATCTGGACAGTTTCATTGCGACGTTCTTTCCACAAGTGTTTCCGCAGTCGTTCCGGGCGGTGGATGGAAGCGTGCCGGTATATTTTGAAGCTGCCGCTGTAATTGTCACATTAGTTTTGTTGGGGCAAGTTCTCGAATTGCGTGCCCGGCAGCGCACCGCTGGCGCCATTCGTGCGCTTCTCAACCTCTCTCCCCAACAGGCCCACTTAATTGCCAACGACGGCACCGAGCAAGATGTCTCGCTCGACAGTGTGCTGGTTGGAGCGCGGTTGCGCGTGCGCCCCGGCGAGCGCATTCCCGTCGACGGTTTAATCCGAGAGGGCGCCAGCTCGGTGGACGAATCCATGCTCACCGGCGAGCCGATGCCGGTCGAAAAAAAATCTGGTGATCGAGTGACTGGCGGCACTCTAAATAGCAATGGAAGTTTCATTATGCTAGCCGAGCGCGTCGGCAGCGAAACGACCCTGGCCCAGATTGTGAAAATGGTGAGCGAAGCACAGCGCAGCCGGGCGCCAATGCAGAGAATGGCGGATAAGGTCGCGGCTTACTTTGTTCCCGCGGTGATCGCTGCTGCAATTCTCGCTTTCGTGGGCTGGATGCTTTTTGGACCAGAGCCCCGGTTCGCCCACGCATTGGTCGCAGCTATTTCTGTGCTCATCATCGCGTGCCCCTGTGCTCTGGGTTTGGCTACGCCCATGTCCATCATGGTAGCGGTCGGACGCGGCGCGCATAGCGGAGTCCTCGTACGCAACGCAGAAGCGCTGGAAACACTGGCGAAGGTCGACACGTTGGTTGTGGATAAGACCGGCACTCTGACCGAAGGCAAGCCCACGGTCACAAGAATCGAGGCATTCGACGGGACCGGCATTTCAGCAGACGAGCTGTTGTCGATGGTGGCCAGCGTCGAACAATCAAGTGAACATCCACTCGCTCGCGCGGTGGTGTGGGCAGCGAAAGACAAACATTTGTTTTTGCTTCCTGCGGAAGGATTTACCGCGACGAGTGGCGGCGGAGTTTCCGCGAGCGTAGCGGGACAGCGCGTAACTGCCGGAACGGCGAAGCTTATGAAGGAGCAGGGCATTGAGTGGCTTGCGCCGGGCTCAACTCCTGGCCCCGCAGCCTCTGAATCAATGGCCTCAGCCACAGCCACAATTATCTATGTTGCAGTCGATGGACGAATGGCGGGGATGTTGTTTCTCGAAGACGCGTTGAAAAGCTCGACACCTGAGGCCATTCGCATGCTGCGCGCTGACGGCATCGGGATAGTCATGGTGACAGGCGACCGTCGCGCAACCGCGACGAAAGTCGCGCGCGAACTTGGCATAGAACAGGTGGAAGCGGAAGTCCTGCCCGGGCGCAAAAGCGAAATCGTGAAACAATTGCAGGCTGAAGGCCGCATCGTTGCCGTGGCCGGAGACGGAATTAATGACGCTCCAGCACTGGCGGCGGCCAACGTTGGCATCGCTATGAGCACCGGAACGGATGTAGCTATGGAAAACGCAGGAATAACTTTGTTGCAGGGAGACTTGCGCGGCCTGGTACGTGCCCGGAAACTCAGTTGCGCCACGGTCGTGAACATCAAACAGAATTTGGCGTTCGCATTTTTGTATAACGCGTTGGGGATACCGATTGCCGCCGGACTCTTCTATCCACTCTTCCATTTGCTGCTCAGTCCAATGCTGGCGAGTGCGGCAATGAGCTTCAGTTCGGTGTCTGTGATCGCGAATGCTCTGCGTCTTCGCACATACCGGCTATAGCTCTACAACGAATCATCTTTGGAATTTCTTTCAGAGTGAACAACTAAGACTTGCTGAGGATGGAATCAAAGTAGGCCAGCATTGCGGGAGAATCCCACTGCTGCGGTCCGATAATTTTTCGGGCAATGCGCCCGTCACGGTCAATAATGTAAGTTTCCGGGACCATGAACGAACCATACTTATGCGCGATATCCCAAGAGGCGTGGTCCGCTGGAAAAACGACATTTTGCTCGCGCAGGAATCGGCTGTACGCTCCCGAATCCTCGTCAACGCTTACGCCAAGAACTATTCCACCACGCTTATTGATATAGGTTTGCAAGTTGTTCAGTGCCGGTGTTTCTTCCACACACGGCTTGCACCACGCCGCCCAAAAATTCAGAACGACCACCTTGCCACGAAAGTCAGATAGCTGGCCGCGCTTACCAGAAACGTCCAGGCTAAAATCTCTAGCTCGACTTCCCGCGATTGAATCTTCGCCCTGACGATAGCTCGGCATCGCGAAGGCGACGACGATGGCGCCTGCCGCCGCGATCAGTATCCACACCATCAGTTTTCGGGCGATTCGCATCGAATGTTATACTAGCGCATCGTCGCGGGATGGGAAACAGTCCGGCGCCGCTGCACCTCTGAAGTCGAGAATCCCATCATCGTGACCGACTCTGCCACAAGCAATCTTGACCCCTGCATCACCGCCATCGTCCCTGCGCGCAATGAAGAGAGCACGATAGCGGTTTGCGTGGAGTCGCTGGCCAGCCAGCCCGAAATTGCGGAGATTATCGTCGTCGACGACCAATCGACGGACAACACTGCTACTATTTTGCGAAACCTCAGCGCGCAAGTCCCTCAGTTGCGGTTGATGGAAGCGCCGGACCTGCCGCCCGGATGGACTGGCAAGAATCATGCGATTTCGACAGCGGCCAAAACAGTCACGACTCCTTGGATACTGCTGACGGACGCTGACGCTGAATTGCTGCCGAACGCCGCCGCTCGGGCCCTTGAAGTATCAAGGGATAGCGCCGCTGCTTTGGTTTCGTTTTCGCCGGAACAAATCGCCGAGACCTGGTACGAGAAATCGCTTATCCCGTTTATTTACTGTCGCCTAGCGGCTCGTTTCTCTTATGAAGCCGTGAATGATCCTGCTTCCAAGGCGGCGGCCGCCAACGGGCAATTTCTGATGATTCGACGGGATGCTTATGAAGCGATTGGAGGTCACGGTGGTGTGGCGGGCGAAGTCCTCGAGGATGTAGCCCTGGCACTCCGCGCCAAGGAAGCCGGTTACAGGCTTTGGTTTGGCTCCGGTATTGGGGCGGTTCGGGTCCGCATGTATCGCTCCTTCGCGGCTATGTGGCAGGGTTGGGCGAAAAATATTTACACTTTGATTGGCGGCACCCCTGAAGCGGTCCGCACGGAATTGCTCGCCACTATCCCTTGGATCCCCTTCATCTTAATCATGTTAGGTCTGCGATTCCCGGTGCCGTTGTTGGCCGGAGTAATATTCCTGCTCGTCCGGCAGGCCAAATATGGCTTTGCTCTCTCCCGTAACCACTACCCCCCTAACTTCATCCTTTACTACGTGCCCGCTCTGTTGCTTTATGCGGCGGTGTTGTGCGCGTCCTACCGCAATCACAAACGAGGTAGAGTTCAGTGGAGGGGCCGTGCCATTGAGGTTGGTGTTCCTGGCGGCGGGCCCGGCGCGACTGATAAACAAGCTCCTGTTCGTGATGAGACTGGCAAAACGCAATGGTCCTTTTAACGCGAAAAATCGAATTCTCGGCCTCGCATATGTACAACAATCCGGCCATGTCTCCGGAGGAGAACCGCCGAATTTTTGGGAAGTGCAACAATCCACATGGGCACGGCCATAACTACACTTTGGAAGTTACCGTGGCGGGAGAGCCTGATCCGGTTACGGGAATGGTCCTTGATTTGAAGGAACTTAAGGAAATCCTCGAACGCGAGATTATGGGGCGAATGGATCATCGCTTTTTGAACTACGAGGTCCCGGAGTTAAAGAATCAGATTCCGACCTGCGAGAACGTCGCGCGGCTAATCTGGCAGTTGCTCGAGCCGAAGATAACGCAAGGGCGTTTACACCGCGTGCGGCTGTACGAATCTGCGGACTTATTCGCCGATTGTTACCGAAATGGCGCAGGGAAGGATTCGGCATGACGCAAGCGGAAACAAATGCGCTTGGTGAGATCAAGGTGGAACTGGGACGCCGCTATCGTTTTTCCGCATCACATCGTTTGCACTCTGCGCAGCTCAGCGAGGCGGAAAATTGCCGGGTATTCGGAAAGTGTAACAATCCTTACGGTCACGGACATAACTACACCGTGGAAATAAAAGTGTCCGGCGATGTCGATCAGTCGACCGGAATGATTGCCAATCTCGCGGACTTGGATGCCTTTGTTGATCGGGAAATTCTGGTACCGTTCGATCACCGCTACTTGAACGAGGAAGTCGCGGTGTTTCAGCGCATGGTGCCGACGACGGAAAATCTGTGCATCGAAATTTTTGGGCGACTACGAAAGTTTCCTCACGCCAAACTCGAACGAGTAAGAGTCGAGGAAACCTCGAACAATAGCTTTGAATACGCGGGGAAAGATGTGACCGAGATCTCCGACGACCTGGCATTTAACTCAGAAGGGAAGCGCTTGTGACGAAACCTACCGAAGAAATCTTGCTTCACGAAAATAGGCTTGAGGGCCGCAAGGAAAGCATCTCCGATCTTGTGCGCAAGATGATTACGCTCATTGGCGAAGATCCCGAACGCGAAGGCCTGCGCAAAACTCCTGAACGCTTTGAAAAAGCGTTTAAGTTCCTAACCAGCGGCTATAACCAGAACGTGGAAAACGTTTTGAATGGTGCGACGTTCAGTGTCTCTTACGATGAAATGGTTATCGTGAAAGACATCGAGTTTTTCAGCCTGTGCGAACACCACTTGTTACCGTTCTTTGGAAAGTGCCATGTGGCGTACCTGCCAAACAAAAGAGTCATCGGCCTTAGCAAGGTCGCTCGATTGGTCAATCTGTTCGCGCGAAGACTGCAAATTCAAGAGCGGCTTACCAGTCAGATTGCGCAGGCGATTGAAGACAAGATCAGCCCAGAAGGCGTTGGCGTTATTATCGAAGCGCGCCACCTTTGCATGCAAATGCGCGGTGTGGAAAAGCAACACGGGAAAGCGGTGACCAGCGCCATGCTCGGTTGTTTCCGCCACAATAAGCAGACTCGCGACGAGTTTTTGTCTCTTGCCCGTTCCAAGTAGCTCCGGCACATGAGTTGTCGCCTTAATGAAAAAAGGGCCGGACGCAAACGCGTCCGGCCCTTTTCCGTGGATCGGCCTATTTAGGTGAGATTTTTACCGACGCGCTCGTCGTTTCCCAGTCCATGTGCAGCGTGCAGCCGCCGGACCCATTTCCATCAAGTGTAATTGTGAAATTTTCGACGTGGGAAGGCAGTTTAGACACTTTCATGTCGATTCTCGCAAGATCGTTTTCCGGACCCTGATAAGCTGTGCCCCACTCTCCGGTTTTCTTGCTGATTACCAATTGCCATTTGTCCTCGTTGGGCACGGCAAAAATCGTATAATTTCCCGCTGGTACGAGTGTGTCGCCAACGGTTATATCCCCAATGGTTACAAAGGTTGTCGATTCATTGGCCCCGGCGCGCCACACTTTGCCGTAAGGTACGATTCCGCCAAAAATCTTGCGGCCTTTCGCGCGCGGACTTGAATAGTCGATGGTCAAGCTCTTCCCGCTTAGGTTGCATGATGTTTCTGCCGGCGGACTTGGCCGCGCACTCTTATCCTGCTGCCCGGCTCTGGCTATCGAGCCTATGGCGCCACACAGCAGCAAACCAAACCCTAACGTAAGAATTCTTCGCATGGTCATCCTCCCCAGCCTTCGATGTTGATTCGCGTTTCCGCGCAACGATATTGCCACGCTCCCGGATATCTTCCTAGCCCTTCACTTCAACCGTGGGCAGTGTCACTCTGACATCCTCGTCTGTAACATCACGTTAATGTTCACCGGACGAGGTTGCGCTACTCTCTCCGCCTTATGGAACTTCAGCGATTAGAATTTCTTCGACAGGAGGAGTCGAACGAAGGTTTGAGCGTCATCAAGCTTGATGGCCGGCTCAGCCTGGAAACTGTGACTAACTTCCTGCAAGTCATGCGACCAGAGAACGCATCCTCGCTAATTCTCGACATGAGCGGTGTCAACTTTCTCGATTCCGCCGGCGTAGGCGCACTGGTGCAGATATTCGTTCACCGGCGCAGCAAGTCACAAAAATTTGCGCTTGCGGCGCTGACCACTCAGGGCAATGCGGTCATGACAGTAGCGGGTCTGCTCAAGTATCTGCCCGCGTTTGCCACCGTTGCCGAAGCTATGCGCGACCAGGCGCAGGCTCCGCCCGCTTGATACCCGATCCTTCTGCCAAGCTCTGCCGATTTCTTTGTGATTGCTTTACAGTTTTGCAAGTATTGTGTTAGCCTGAATTGGTCGAAGAGAAGAGAGAAATTGCAGGGGACGACGGAGAGGGCACTTGAGCGCAGCCAAAGCAGTGTTGATCGAACAATTCCGGGCCCATGTTAAAGATACAGGCTCACCAGAAGTGCAAATTGCTCTTTTGAGCGAGCGGATCAACTACCTGACCACGCATCTCAAGTCTCACGTGAAGGACCACGCATCCCGGCGCGGATTGATCATGATGGTCAACAAACGCCGCAGGTTGCTGGATTATCTTAACCGTCGCGACCCGGATCGGTACCGCGAGATTGTCCAAAGCCTTAGTCTGCGCAAATAGCCGCGCCTTTTACCAAGAGCGGATTCCATTGCGTTTTCACGAAATGACAAATTCCGGGAGGAGTTTGTCTATTGACCTGTATTCGGTCGTGCGTGAAGGAGTTGGACCTGGGCCTGCAGCCGGGCCTGCTGCTCTCGTGGTATAAGGGCGCGTTCGCCTACCTCTCGTCTCTTTCTAATACTCGAGTTTCGGCCGCGTGAGAAAAACTCTCGCGTGAGCCGCGCAGTAAATGAACGGGGACAGAGAGACGTCTCCGCAAAAAAATGCTCCGCGTGAACGCGAAGCCAAAAGGAAACAACCGCATGTCCGAAAATAATCACACACCAGCACCATTTCAGGTCACCGTTGACGTCGGAGGGCGCCCCCTGACTCTCGAGACCGGGAAAATCGCCAAGCAGGCGAATGGTGCAATTATCGCGCGTTATGGTGACACCGTCGTGCTCACCACCGCCTGCATGTCCACGGCGGCCAACGACCGCGATTTTCTACCCCTCACCGTCGACTACAAGGAAAATACCTACTCGGCCGGAAAAATTCCGGGCGGTTTCTTCAAACGTGAAGGCCGCCCGTCGGAGAAAGAAGTTCTCACCTCTCGCCTGATTGATCGGCCAATGCGCCCGCTCTTTCCGGAATCCTGGCGCAATGAAACGCAGATTGTCTCCATGGTGCTGTCTGCGGACAGTGAAAATGATCCCGACGTAATCGCCGTTACCAGTGCTTCCGCTGCTGCGTACTGCTCGGACCTGCCTTTTGAAACCCCCATCGCTGCTGTCCGTGTGGGGCTGGTGGACGGGCAGTTGGTGATCAATCCTACCGTTGCCGACCAGAAGAAGAGTCTGCTTAACATCATCATTGCCGGTACCGATACCGCAATCGTCATGGTGGAATCGGGCGCCTTGGAAGTGTCCGAGGAATCTGTGGCCGACGCTCTTGAATTCGGCCATGCGCAAATCAAAAAGATCGTTGCCGCCATCAAGGAATTGCATTCCCAAATCAAGCCGAAAAAGGTCGTCGTGGCTCCTTTGCCCTTTGACGAATCCTTGGCCAAAGAAATCGAAAAGAAATATGGCGCGCGTCTTCACGATGCTGTCGATACCGAAAAGCATCCTAAGAAGGAAAGCTATCTGCTGATTGACGCGATCAAGGACGAGATCAAGAAATCGATTCCTGAAGAAGATAAGGAAAAACTGGTCCTGGCCAAGCGCGCTTTTGAGCGCCTCCGCGAAAGTATTTTCCGTGATGACGTCCTCAATAAGCGCCGCCGTCCCGATGGCCGCGCTTTTGACCAGATTCGCCACATTTCTTGCGAAGTTGGTCTGCTGCCGCGCGTTCACGGCTCAGCTCTCTTCACTCGCGGCGAAACGCAAGCTCTCGCTACCCTCACTCTCGGAACCAAGGAAGATATGCAGCGCCTGGACCTGCTCTTTGCGCAGGATCAGTTCAAGCGCTTTATGCTTCATTACAATTTCCCGCCATTCAGCGTTGGCGAAGTTAAATTCCTTCGCGGCCCCGGCCGTCGTGAAATCGGTCACGGAGCTCTTGCCGAACGAGCGTTGATGAACCTGCTTCCCCCGGAGGCGGATTTCCCCTACGCCATGCGTTTGGTCTCAGACATCATGGAGTCCAACGGTTCTTCCTCGATGGCCACCGTTTGCGGCGGGTCACTGGCCCTCATGGATGCAGGAGTTCCGATGAAGGCGCCTTGCGCGGGGATAGCGATGGGTCTCGTGGTCGGCGATTCCAAGAAGTATTCCATCCTCACCGACATCGCTGGAGCGGAAGACCACTACGGCGACATGGACTTCAAAGTTGCAGGTACGCGCGCTGGAATCACCGCTCTGCAAATGGACATCAAAGTCCTTGGCGTCAGCATCGACATGATGCGCGAAGCTTTGGCGCAGGCCAAAAAAGCGCGTCTGCAGATTCTTGACACCATGGAAAAGACGCTCAGCGAGGGCCGGACTTCGATTTCCGCTTTCGCGCCGCGCCTGTACAAGCTGAAAATCCCTCAAGACAAGATTCGCGATCTTATCGGCCCGGGCGGCAAGAAAATCCGTTCTATCATCGAGGCCACGAACGTCAAGATCGACGTTCTGGAAGACGGCACCGTGCACATCTTCTCCACCAGTGGAGCGGGCGGCGACGCGGCCCTGGCCATGGTCCGCGATGTTACCGCCAGCGCCGAAATCGGCAAGACCTATCTCGGCAAGGTCGTTCGCCTGGCCGAGTTTGGCGCATTCGTCGAACTCTTCCCCGGCACCGACGGTCTCCTGCACATCAGCGAAATCTCCGAACACCGCATCCGCGACGTTCGCGATGAGTTGAAACTTGGCGATCAGGTTCTCGTGAAGGTGCTCTCGATCGAAGGCAACAAAGTCCGCTTGTCTCGCAAAGCCCTAATCAAGGAAGCTCGCGACAAGCAGCAAAAAACCGGCGGAGGCGCGCCTCCAAGCGCCGCCCCCGCTGAACACGAAGCCGCCCCGGCGGATGTTCATCGCGACCATGGCGACGAACACTCCGAATAATCTCGGCGACCTGTCACACAAAAGAAAAGCCCGGCAAAAGCCGGGCTTTTCCTTTTCAATCCTCGTTTTAAAATTACAACTTAATTCTTCCCGTGAACCGCGTCCAACACTCCCCACAACACATCCAGCGCTTCATTCGTAGTCTTCAAAATCTCTTCGTCGCTTCCATCAGCGTGCTGCAACAGCCATCCGCGCCACGCTGCTCGATGCTCCTTGTCTGCCTCTTCATGCACGGTGAAGTACGCCAGTTCTTCTGGTTTCGTCACGCCGTAAAATTTCCTCAACCCTCCGACCTTGGTCGTCGCAATTTCCGGCATTTGAGATTCATACGCATACAACGCCGCCACTGCCTCCGCAGCCGTCCGCTCCCCGCAAATTTCGCGGAACGTAGTTACCGCTCCTTGTGTTCCTGGCAGTGCCGGGCAGTTCCGCACATCGTCTTCACCCACCCCAACAGCCGCCGCAAAATCGCGCCACAGTTTCGGGTGTGGACCAATCGGATCTTCTTCTTCCGCCAAATTTTCCTGAATCAACTCCTGCAAGGGACCTTCCGTGCGTGCCGCCAGCACTCGCAAGTGCGTGGGGAACGCTTCCACATGTTTATAATATTGCGCCGCGTACAGTTGCAACGCGGGCCGGCTCAGTTTGCCCGCCTGCCAATCCTGATAAAAGGGATGTTTCAGCAGATTCTTTTCGGCAATCGCTGCGTCAATTTTGTCCAACAGTTCTGCATTGCTCATTGCCAAGCCTCCGCAAAGTTTCCCATAGGCGTTTTTCGAACGCCACCCGAAACAGTGGGGCGAATTGTAGCAAACTTCGGGGAGTTTTGCCTTCCCTCGGGCGCAGTCCCAAGGCAAAAAGAGCCCCTAACCCGTGTTTTGACAAAACTTGCTTCTCCAAAACTGCTGCTCGCTTTGGACTTTGATGCCCCATGTTATTGCGGTTTTATGCGTCTAACGTGGTTTCCAATCGGCAGTCTCTTGATTCCTACCTGCGACCGGGGCACGATGTTAGGGTTCCCAGATCGGCTTATTAGTTCCGCGAATGCAGCTGACTCTCGCCTGGAGAATTTGAATCTTTGAAAGCCGAGGACCACTTTTCTTGCCCGAAATTACCACCATGTTCTGGGACATCGGCGGCGTAATCCTAACCAATGGCTGGGACCACAATTCCCGCCGCGAAGCGGCCGATACTTTTAAGCTCGACTGGAACGAATTCCAGGAGCGCCACGACCTCTCTTTTCCTGCTTTTGATTCCGGTCTCATCACGCTAGACGAGTATCTGGACAGAACTGTCTTTCACCGCTCTCGCTCGTTCTCCCGCGAAGAATTTACCGCGTTTATGTTCGCGCAATCGCGCGAATACCCCGAGGCACGCAAGGTTCTGGACGACGCCGCAAGAACCGGCAAATATTTTATTTGTGCTCTCAACAACGAACCGCTCGAGCTCAATCAATATCGGATAGAAACCTTTCACTTGCGCCGCGATTTTTCGGTTTTTTTCAGCTCTTGCTATGTGCGCACCCGCAAGCCGGAAGAACTCATTTTCCGCGTCGCTCTCGAAGTCACCCAAAGGCCCGCTGCAGAATGCCTTTTCATTGACGACCGCGCCATCAATCTGGAAAGCCCTCGCCGCCTTGGCATGAACGTCATCCACCATCAAAATGCTGAACAATTGCGTGCTGATCTTAAAAAATATGGCGTTGAGGTATAGTCTTCAAGGTTGAGCAAATGTCGCAGGAACCTGAAAAAACGAGGAAACGTCATGGCCGCCGATCGGAACCCTGTTTCCAAGAACATCACCGGAAATGGCAACAACAGCGGAAACGTTGAACCCTGCACGGTGGTTCTATTCGGCGCATCCGGCGATCTCGCCAAGCGCAAGGTTGTGCCGGCGATGTACGATCTGACTCTGCACAATGCCTTGGGGCCGCGCTATTCCATTATCGGCTTTGCGCGCACGCCGATGACCGACGACACTTTTCGCGGCGAACTTGGCGAAGCTGCCAAGACCATGTCTGAAATTGGCCCCATTGATCCCAAAAAGTGGGCCGAGTTTGCCGCGAATCTCCACTATTGCCAGGGCGAATATGGCAACCCGGATGATTATGCGAAGCTTGCTCAGCACCTAAAAGAACTCGAGTCTTCCAAAAACACTGGTGGAAATCGTCTCTTTTATCTCTCCACACCTCCGGAAGTCTATCCACACATCGTTGAGCAATTAGGAAAAGCAGGACTCGCCAAGCCCAGCTCTGAAAATTCTTGGACTCGCATTATCATTGAGAAGCCTTTTGGCCGAGATCTGGCTTCAGCAAAAGAACTTAACAAGATTGTTCTGAAATCATTCGAAGAAAAGCAGGTTTACCGCATCGACCATTATCTCGGCAAAGACACGGTGCAAAATCTGCTGGTCCTGCGTTTCAGCAATGGCATTTTTGAACCGTTGTGGAATCGCAATTATGTGGATCACGTCCAAATTACAGCCGCCGAAACTCTCGGCGTCGAACGACGCGGCGGCTTCTATGAAACCACCGGCGCCCTGCGCGACATGATTCAGAGTCACGTTTTGCAGTTGACCTCGCTCGTCGCGGTCGAACCGCCCGCTTCTTTTGACGCAACTTCCGTCCGCAATGAAAAACTCAAAGTGCTGCAATCCATCCGGCCCTTTGATCTCGGCATGGTCGCGCAATCCGTGGTTCGCGGGCAGTACTCCTCGGGGCAAATCGACGGCAAGCCAGCGCCAGGCTACCGCGAAGAGCAGGGGGTCAATCCGCAATCACGAACCGAAACCTTCGTCGCGGCGAAAGTATTGATCGACAATTGGCGCTGGGCCGGTGTTCCGTTTTATTTGCGGACCGGCAAGCGCCTCGCCAAACGTACCACCGAGATCATGATCCAGTTTAAGCGCGCCCCGCACATTGTGTTCCGCGATCGAGACGTCGAGCCTAACCGCCTGGTCCTGAATATCCAACCGGATGAGGGGATCTCCGTTTCTTTTGGTGCAAAGCGGCCGGGCACGGAAATGGGTATCGGAAACGTAACTATGAATTTCAGCTACCGCGAAGGTTTTGGCGGCGGTGCCCGCAGCGCATACGCAACCCTGCTCACCGATTGTGTGCGAGGAGATGCCACCCTTTTCGACCGCGGAGACAGCGTCGAAGCCGCATGGGCCATCGTCGATCCTATCCTTGATGTCTGGAGCGCCGCCAAGACCGAATCCGTTCCACAATATTCCTCAGGGAGCTGGGGGCCGAAGGAGTCCGACCAACTTCTCGAACGCGACGACCGGGAATGGTGCAACAATTTATAGCGCCACAGCGTAGCGCAGCTTTCGCGCGAATTGACAACAGGCCAGATGGAGAAAATCGGTGATCCTTGCGGGAGATGTGGGTGGCACAAAATGCAATCTCGCTCTTTTTAGCGAGAAAGACGGCCGACTGACGCCGGTTTTTTCAGAACGTTTCGCCAGCAAAGAGTTCGCCCAATTCGATCTAATCGTTAAAGAATTCTCACGTCAGGCCGCAAGCCATATTTCCTCGGAAGGCATCCGCGCGGCCGGTTTTGGTATTGCCGGCCCGGTTGTCGAAAATCGTGTTCACGCCACCAACCTTCCGTGGGTTGTCGACGCCAAAACTCTTTCGCAAGAACTGAATGTCGCCACCGTCGTTCTCATGAACGACCTTGGCGCAACTGGCCACAGTATCGCGCACCTTCGTCCAGAGGAGTTTTGCGTTCTCAACCAGGGTCACCCTGAGCCCGGCGGTACTCGCGCATTGCTAGCCGCCGGTACCGGTCTCGGTGAGTCGATTCTCGTCTGGGATGGCCGACGTTACCACAGTGTGCCTTCCGAAGGCGGCCATTCCGATTTCGCTCCGCACACGGAGCAACAAATTGAGTTATTGCGTTTCATGCGTCGTCGTTACCCACAAGTCAGCTGGGAGCTAATTCTCTCCGGTCGCGGGTTTCGCACCCTTCACGAATTTCTCTCGCCCACGGTGAAACATCCCTCGTTTGAAGATCCTGATACGGACCCCGCGCCAGAAATCACTCGGCGTGCATTGGATCGTTCCTGCCCCGTTTGCGTGGAAACGCTCGATCTCTGGACCGAAATCTATGGCGCGGAAGCAGGGAACTTGGCACTGAAAGTCTTGGCGATCGGAGGCGTTTACGTCGCCGGCGGTATCGCCGTCAAAATTCTGGAGAAGTTAAAAGACGGCCGATTTTTCTCCGCCTTCAAAGATAAATGGCATTTTGAAAAATTGCTCGCCAACATTCCCGTTTCTGTCGTATTGAATGAAACTGCCCCACTGCTTGGCGCAGCCTACGAAGCTCTCGCTGCGGCGCAACAGAAATGACTGCCTCATCCGCCGCGCCGCCCGAGCAATTGCAAAACTATATCGCCGGCCAATGGCGTCCTTCCGCCACTGCCGACTATCTCGATGTCATAAACCCCGCCACATCAGAGCTTCTCGCCCGTGCCCCACTCTCCACTGCCGATGACGTCGACGCGGCCGTCCAGGCCGCCGCGAACGCATTTCCCTCATGGCGACGGACGCCTCCCGGAGAACGCATTCAGTTCCTCTTCAAGCTCAAAAACTTGTTCGAGCAAAAACTCGACGAGCTTTCCCATCTCATCACCTCCGAAAATGGAAAGACTCTTGCGGAGTCTGCCGCAGAACTCCGCCGCAGCATCGAAAATATCGAAGTGGCTTGCGGCATTCCCACCATGATGCAGGGCTACAATCTCGAAGATGTGACCCCCGGCGTCGACGAAATGCTGATCCGCCAGCCCTTGGGAGTGGTTGCCGCGATTACTCCGTTCAATTTTCCTGTCATGGTCCCGTTCTGGTTTCTGCCTTATGCCATCGCTTGCGGCAACACCCTGGTTCTGAAGCCTTCCGAGCGCGTTCCTCTCGCGATGCGCCGTGTGATCGAACTGATCGAGCAAACTGGTTTGCCCAAAGGAGTCGTCAATCTCATCAATGGCGGCCGCGCTGTCGTTGATGCTCTCTGCGACCATCCGCAAGTTCGCGCAGTCAGTTTCGTCGGTTCAACTCCCGTCGCCAAACATGTGTATGCGCGCGCTGCCGTAGCCGGCAAGCGCATGCAGTGTCAGGGCGGAGCGAAAAATCACGTCATCATCCTTCCAGACGCTGATATGGATCTCGCCACGCAGATTGTCGCCGATAGTGCATTCGGCTGTGCAGGGCAGCGCTGCTTGGCCGTCTCTGTTGCTGTAACTGTCGGTGCCGCCCAGAAAACTTTTCGTGACGCCATCGCTAACGCCGCATCTTCGATTCGCGTTGGCAACGGAGCCGATTCTGGCGTGCAAATGGGCCCGGTAATCACGCCCGAAAGCAAGCGACGCGTAGCATCCCTAATTTCCACCGGCACGACGGAAGGCGCGAAGGCGATTTTAGACGGTCGCGCCGCCAAAATCGCCAGCCATCAAGATGGAAATTTCCTAGCTCCCACCATTCTGGACAACTTGTCACCACACAGCGAATTAGCCGATATAGAGATTTTCGGACCTGTCTTGAGCCTGATCCATGCCGATTCCACTGACGACGCCATGCAATTTCTGCATCGCAGTCCCTACGGAAACCAGGCCTCACTTTTCACCACCAGCGGTAGTGCCGCCCGTCGTTTTCGCTACGAGGCTCCAGCGGGGAATATCGGCATCAACATTGGCGTCGCCGCTCCGATGGCCTATTTCCCATTCAGCGGATGGAAAGAAAGTTTTTTCGGCATCCTTCATGGTCAGGGACGAGATGCCGTCGAGTTCTACACGGAATCAAAGATGGTAATTGAGCGCTGGTCGCGTCAGGAACCCCGTAAGTTCTAGGAGATCGGATTGCGCACCAAGTTCACCCGCCAGCATCGAAGATAAGTTACAGTTGGCCGCACTTTAATCCGCCAACCGGCAGCCCAACGTATAGGCTCGGCGGATGTCACAAAAAACTTAACTCGAGGGCTAGGAAAACCTCACCGCACAGGAGAAAATCGATGGAACGTTGGTTTGGCAAATACTCAGAAGGTCTCTACGCTCTAATGCGCACAATCGCCGGATTCCTTTTCGCCTGCCATGGCGCCCAGTTGCTTTTTGGAGTGCTCGGGGGTACCGGTTGGCCCGCGCAGCACATGGTCGCCGCTGCGGGCATCATCGAGTTGGTCGGGGGCATTCTCATCGCCATCGGTCTATGGGCCGGATATGCCGCGTTTATCTGCAGCGGACAAATGGCTGTCGCCTACTTCATGGTTCACGCGAAAAACGGATTCTGGCCCATCCTCAACCAAGGCGAACTAGCCGTCCTCTATTGTTTCGTCTTCCTTTTCATCGCCTCCAAAGGCTCAGGCCGCTACAGCGTTGAGGCCCTAACCACCCTCCGTTCCTGAAAGTGGTGCGCCCGGCACTTCTGAGAACAGCGCGAACGAACCAGTGCGGCCTGATGCCCAGACCCGCTAGACGAATTCTTCGTTTCCGATCACCCAATAAATGCATAGAATTGATAAGCGACGCGCCCGTAGCTCAGCTGGATAGAGCGTCTGCCTTCTAAGCAGAGGGTCGGGAGTTCGAGCCTCCCCGGGCGCGCCACTCCTTTGGCGTCCTTAATAATGTGGTCTGAATAATGTGGCGCGCAATCTCTGTTACGCCAAGCGCGGCGAAAAATCCGTCAGCGTCAAAAATGTCGAATCAATCTTCTCCACCAATTTCCCGTCCGCCTCCGATTTCTCTTTTACGCTCTTCCACTCCGGATCGTCCTGGAAAGTCTTCCAGTTCGCCGTCGCCGCTTCCCGGCTAGGATGCTCAAGGATGTAGAAAAACGTGCTGCTCTTCACCGGTTCGTCCAGCGCTGTCCAATACGCTACACTCTTGATTCCATGTTTCTTGAAAATTCTCATGGTATCGTCGCGGAAGCGCGCCACCAAGTTGTCAAGTTTTCCGAAAGACGCGTGGTACACGCGCAATTCGTAGACCGCAGTCGATCCTGCCATCGCACCCTCTTTCTCGTCCTCGGTTGCTAAATTTCTGCCCAGAACTGCCGCGACCGCCGACTCCACCGCCTGCAGCACGCTGTCCGGCACCAGCACCGCCAACGGGGCAGCCCACAATAAAGTTCGCCTGTTCATGCTGCGAATCCTATCAAATCCCTCAAATCAATACACATACCTGGATCGTTACCGTACGCAGGGCAGAACTGTGTCCTACACGCAAATCCCACGTTAATCCGCGCTCGTTCATCTATGATCGAACACTATCGACGGGCGCGCGGCCTATATTTTCCTCAGGATCATGGCTTTGATCTTCGCGATTTGCCGCTCATCCCGCTTGTAAAACGTCCACTGCTTGATTCGCTTGCCGCGCACCAAGCCCGCCCGCTGGAGAATCTTCAAATGTTCGCTAGCCGTCGGCTGGCTCACCGCCAATTTTTTCGCGATCAACAATCCGCAGACGCCATCTTTCACAAGGTCGCCATCCACCTGCGGCCGGAAATGCCGGGTAGGCTGCCGCAACCAGTCCAAAATTTGCAGCCTTCGGTCGCTCGACAGCGCGCGCAATGCAAGCTCAAGATTCATATAGACAATTAGCCAACTCCCTAAGTATAATCGCATGCGAATCCGGATATTGCAAGCGTCGCAGCACTGCGAATGAGTCCTGCCAAGCGCTGCTCTCTCCGGACATCCAAACAGAAATGGCCGCAATGGCAAACGCGCAGCTAAACCGCACACAAATCAGCCAGGTGGAAAAACTCATCCGCCCTTACATTCGTCGCACTCCTATTATCGAGGTCGACGCACAAGATTTCGGCCTCGCTCCCGCTACCCTAATTTTCAAACTGGAATTGTTTCAGCATTCCGGTTCTTTTAAAGCTCGCGGCGCCTTCACCAACCTCCTAAGTCGCAAGATTCCCGAAGCCGGCGTGGTTGCCGCCACCGGCGGCAATCACGGAGCCGCCGTCGCCTACGCCGCCAAGCAGGTCGGAATTCCCGCAAAAATTTTCGTCCCCAACGTCGCCTCGCCGGAAAAAATCGAGCGCATCCGTGGCTACGGAGCTGAACTCGTCATCGGCGGCGAACGCTACGCCGACGCTCTCGCTGCCAGCCAAATTTGGGCGCAACAATCTGGAGCTCGGCCCATCCACGCCTACGATCAGATCGAAACGCTGCTCGGGCAAGGAACTCTCGGCCTCGAATTCGAGCAGCAATATCCTGGCTTGGACACTCTGCTGGTAGCGGTCGGCGGTGGCGGCCTCATCGGCGGAGTCGCTGCCTGGTATTGCGGCAGAGTAAATATCGTCAGCGTTGAGCCGGAAGCCGCTCCGACATTGCACAACGCTCTCGCCGCAGGTCGACCCGTTGACAGTCCGGCTGGCGGAATTGCCGCGGATTCGTTGGCTCCCAAACGCGTCGGCGAACTAATGTTTCCCGTCGCGCAGTCTCACATCAAAAATTCCATCCTGGTCGAAGACCTCGCCATCCAACAAGCCCAGGAAGCTCTCTGGAAAGTCTTGCGCGTGGTCGCGGAACCGGGCGGCGCCGCTGCCTTCGCCGCGGTCCTCTCAAACCGCTATACGCCCCGCCCGAACGAGCGAGTGGGCATTCTCGTCTGCGGTGGCAACACCACGGCCGTAGATTTTCGCGCGCACGCCGCCGAATCGTCGCCTGTCGCCGGCGCAAAAGTCTAAATTCCCGGAGCCCAAGTGTCTACTTACGATCGTCTCAGCGCTTTAGGTATCACTTTTCCAGAAGTCAGCGCGCCCGTCGCTGCGTTTGTCCCCTTCATTCGCACCAATAATTTGCTTTTCCTTTCTGGCCACGTCGCAAAAAAAGACGGCAAGCCCTGGACCGGTCAACTCGGCGCCGCGCTCTCCACTGCCCACGGAAAAGCCGCCGCTCGCGCCGTCGCCATCGATCTTATGGGTACGCTGCACGCCGCCACCGGCGACCTCGAAAAGATCAAACGCATCCTCAAGCTCATGGTTCTCGTCAACAGCGCCGCAACTTTCACCGAACAACATCTCGTTGCTAATGGCGCTTCCGAGTTGTTCGTGGAAGTTTTTGCCGAGCGTGGATCTCACGCCCGCAGCGCCTTCGGCGTGGCGCAAATCCCGTTCGGATGTTGCGTTGAGATCGAATTAATCGCCGAGCTGACGTAGCTGTCGAATTCGTTTCGTCGGCGAAAAAACAAGCCGTGCAGTCTCAGCACAGCCTAAAAGAGAGGCTACCATGCCCGAGCCGCCGCTAATCCGTCCAGTGATTTGCGATGATTTCACTAAGTGGCAACCGCTCTGGGCCAGCTACAACCTCTTTTACGGACGCCCCGCGCTCGCTCCCGAAATTACGCAAATGTTATGGTCGCGTTTTTTCGACGCCTACGAACCAGTTCATGCGTTAGTAGCCGAAAGAGACAGCCAACTCCTCGGCTTGGTCCACTATCTCTTCCATCGCAGCACGATTTCGATTGCCCCATTCTGCTACCTTCAGGATCTCTTCACCGCGGAGTCTGCCCGTGGCCACGGAATCGGTCGCGCTCTGATCCAAGCCGTCTACGATCGCGCGAAAGCCGCGGGCTGCCCGCGCGTCTATTGGCAAACCCACGAAACCAACTCCATCGCCATAAAGCTCTACGACCAGCTGGCCGAATGCTCCGGCTTCATCGTCTACCGCCACCTGCTCTAATTGCACAACGTCCGCTTTCCATCTCAGCGAATGCCCTACATTAGTCACGCCGAAATGGTGTATCCGAGCGTCCTTTCCAGTGGTTGCCAGTCTTGTCCGTTTCTTCTCTTGGTCGTATAGTGGTTTCTCAATCACAAAAGCACTTTGCTCTCGAAAGGATTCTCCAATGCCAAAAGAAAATCACTCCAGCGACAAGTCCGGCGTCACTCGTGAAAAATTGATCGCTCTGCTGAATGAAGATCTGTCCCGCGAATATCAAGCCGTCATTTCTTACGTTGTTTACTCGCAGGTGCTGAAGGGCGCGGCCTATATGAATATCGCCGGCGAACTCGAAAAGCACGCGGCCGAAGAACTATCTCACGCGCTCATCATTTCAAATCAGATTGATTACTTGGGCGGAATGCCGTCCGTCGTTCCCAAACCTGTCCGCACCTCGGAAAAAGCCGAAGAAATGCTCCAGTTCGATCTCGAAAATGAAACCGAAACCATCCGTAATTACCGGCAAAGAGTGATGCAATGTGAAGTGTTGGGAGAATTTTCCATCGGTGAGCATATCCGCGAAATTTTGCTCGATGAACAGGACCATTTGATCTCTCTTGCCACCGCTCTCGGCAAAGATGTTCCGGCCATCGAGCCGCTCAGGCGCTGATAAACACCGGCAATCGGGCTCCTCAGCCGCTCTATTGTCATTAGCCCTTGGCTATTCGATGACCGGTTTGTCACCCGATCCAGGATTATTTTTTTTCAGCAAGAACGACAAAAAGAACATGAGCCCAGCTCCAAACGCCAAAATCCAGTACGTATCAATGTAAGAAAGCGCAGCCGCTTGCGCCTGAATCGACCCGTAAATCCTCCCTAACGCCTGCTGCCGCGCTCCGTGCAGATCCATTCCCGCGTGTCCCAGTCGTCCCGCCAGCGATCCCACCGCGCCCTCAAATGTGGTGTTTCCCAGCCCGATCCGGTCCACCAGTGCCTGCTGATGAAATTGCGACCGTCGTGCAATCAACATCGTCACCAAGGACGTCCCTACGCTGCTCCCAATATTCCGCACAAAATTAATCAATCCCGCCACCGAGTTGCTCTTTTCTTTTGCAATTCCCGAATAAGCCGCCAGTGTCGCCGGGACAAAAATAAATCCCAGCGGAACGTACTGCACAATCCGCAGCCAGGTGGCCGAGCTGAAACTCATCAGCAAATCAATTCGCCGCGTCGAAACAATCATCCCAATCGTCAGCGTGAACCAGCCAAACGCGATCAAATACCTTGCCTGAATTTTCCCGGTGAGTCGCCCCACGATCGGCAACTCGAGCAGCAACACAAATCCCGATGCCGACATCACGATTCCCGCCGTCTCCGCCGTATACCCCATCAATGTCTGCAGAAACTGCGGCATCAACACTGTCGTTGCAAACGACACCGCTCCCACCATGAACATCATCATGCTCGCCGTCGAAAAATTCGGATTCTTGAACAACCGCACATCCACGATCGGGTGCTCGTGAAACCATTCGTAAATCACCAGCGATACCAGGCATATCGCTGCCACAATTCCCAGCGTCACAATAAAGTTTGACCCGAACCAATCGTCCTCTTGCCCTTTATCCAGCATGATCTGCAAAGCGCCTACGCCCAGCGCCAGCAACGAAAATCCTATGTAATCGATCTTTATCCCCGAAGCTCCAGAGCGCTTCATGTACGGCGGATCCTCAATTAACCGGAAAACCAGCAACAGCGCCAGCAATCCCACCGGCAAATTGATCAAAAATATCCATCGCCACGAATAACTGTCCGTAATCCATCCGCCTAGTGTCGGACCAATCGCCGGCGCAAATACTGCCGTCACTCCGTATAGCGAAAATGCCAGCCCACGTTTCTCCGGCGGAAACGTATCCGCCAGAATCGCCTGCACCATGGGCTGCAAACCGCCGCCGCTCGCTCCCTGCAAAACTCGAAAAAACAGCAGCAGCCCCAAGCTCGGAGCAATTCCGCACAACACCGAACTCACCGTAAACAGAAAAATACAGGTCATGAAAAATCGTTTCCGCCCAAACAATCCCACCAGCCACGCGCTGATTGGCAAAACAATCGCATTCGCCACTAGATACGACGTCAGCACCCACGTACTTTCTTCGTTCGTCGCGCCCAACCCGCCCGCAATGTGTGGCAGCGCTACGTTCGCGATGCTGGTATCCAGCACCTCCATGAACGCCGCCATCGACACCACCACGGCAATCAGCCATGGATTATGTTTTGGTCGCCACTCTTCGTTGGTCACAGTTTTGGCTTCGGATTCCGTCGAACGTTGGATGTGTCTCTCGGCCAGGCGTTACCATCAAACAGCGAGCTATCAATATACAATGTGCCACCGGCGCGGACTTTGCCAGTTTTCAGTCCAGCCATCCGCAACTGGCGCAACACGATGTACCATCAATGTCCCGGAAGTTGGAACTAATTTCTTAAAGGATCGCGCCAACCCATGACCGATCGCATCTTGGTGACCGGAGGTGCTGGCTACATCGGCAGCGTCGTAACCGCGCAACTCCTCGCGCAGCGATTCGAAGTCGTAGTCCTCGACAATCTTTCCCACGGTAGCCCCCGCGCCGTTCCTGCTGGCGCCAATTTCGTCAAGGCCGATGTTTCTGACCGCCACGCACTCGACCTTGTCTTCCGCGAACACCATTTCTCTGCCGTCATGCATTTTGCCGCCTTCATCGAAGCTGGCGAATCCATGCAGTTCCCCGAAAAATATTTTCGCAACAATACCGCCAACGCGCTAACTCTTCTCGAAGCCGTTCTCGAACACAAAATCCCACGCCTCGTTTTTTCCTCCACCGCCGCGCTCTATGGCACTCCAGACCGCGTCCCCATCGAAGAAACCGACGCCCTCCATCCCACCAATGCTTACGGCGAATCCAAACTCCTTGTCGAGCAAATGCTCGCCTGGTTCCATCGCATCCACGGACTGCACTACGCCAGTCTCCGTTATTTCAACGCCGCGGGCGCCGCTGGCGATCAAGGTGAAGATCACCATCCCGAATCCCATCTCATCCCGCTGGCCTTGCAAGTCGCTCAAGGCAAACGCCAGCATCTCTCCATCTTTGGTACCGACTATCCCACGCCAGACGGCACCTGCGTTCGCGATTACATCCACGTCAGCGACTTGGCCAGCGCCCACCTGCTCGCCCTCGACGCCCTGAAAAAAAACGACAAACTTATCTACAACCTTGGCAACGGTCTTGGCTCCAGCGTCCGCGAAGTCGTCGAATCCGTCCGCCGCGTCACCGGCCACGCCATTCCCGCACAGGAATCCCCGCGACGCCCCGGCGATCCCGCATTTCTGGTTGCCAGCTCCGAAAAAATCAAGCGCGAACTAGGTTGGACTCCGCAACACCCCACACTCGACGCAATAGTCCGCAGCGCCTGGGACTGGCGCCAAGCCCATCCCGAAGGCTACCCTCGTTAGGTTTTTTGTTTTGTCAGTGAATCTGGAAATCTTCCGCGTTGGCCAAAAATTTCAACAAACCTTGGCAATTTTCATCGCGACGCTACCCTCGTTCGTCAAGAAAATCTGGTCTGCTGTCTGCGAATTTCGCCAGACGTATCTCGTGACGTCGACCGTCGCAGCCGCCTCTGAACCAAAAACCTACTTCAAATATCTCTCCATCCAGTCCAAAAACTCCCCATACCAAAACTTCGCGTTCTGGGGCTTCTGAATCCAATGCCCCTCATCCGGAAACACGATCAATTTCGATGGCACTCCCTGCCGCTGCAACGCGCTAAAAAACTCCAGTGATTGCGTATACGGCACGCGGAAATCCCGCTCTCCCGCAATCACCAAGGTCGGCGTCTTGAATTTCCCCAATTCCGCCGCGTACGTCGAAGGCGCCCACTTCCGGTAACTTTCCGGATTCGTCCACGGCGTCCCCTGCATGTCGTGCTCTTCAAACCACAATTCTTCCGTCGCGTACATCGACACTTTGTCGTAAATTCCCGCGTGGCTCACAATCGCCTTGAATCTTCCCGTGTGTGTCGCGATCCAGTCCGCCATGTACCCGCCAAACGATCCGCCTGCCGCCGCCATTCGCGTTCCATCCACAAATTTATATTTCTCCAGCGTGTAATCGACGCCCTTCATCACATCCACATATGCCTTGCCGCCCCAGTCATTCGTAATCTCGTCCGTAAACTTCTGCCCGTACCCCGTTGACCCGCGCCGGTTAATCATCAGCGTCACATAACCCGGCGCGGAGAATACCTGCTCGTTCCATCGGTAGCCCCATGAGTTCGACCACATCGTCTGCGGCCCGCCGTGCAGCAGCACAATCAGCGGATACTTCTTCGTCGCGTCAAACTTCGGCGGACGAATCATCATCGCCTGCACTTTCACACCGTCGCCGCTCACGAACCAAAACGTCTCCGGCGCACTCATATCCAGAGTCGCCAGAATCTCGTCGTTGTGATGGGTCAATTGTCGCACGCCGGTTCCATCGCTTGCCGACGTAAAAACTTCCGCCGGCATCGTCAAGCTCGTCCGCTCGAACACTAGCGTTTTCCCGTCGCCGCTCACCGACAACGCCATATCAAATCCTTCCGTCACCACCTTCTTCGGTACCGCTCCCGCCCGCGCCGCCATCGCATACACCGGCTGCAGCGTTTCATTTTCCGCGGTAAAATAAATCGTCTTGCTGTCCGCCGACCACCCCAAATCATTCGCGCTGCGGTCGAACGCTTCGGACAAATTCTCATTCTTCCCGCTCTTCCGGTCATACACCATCACCCGCCACCGGTCAGACTCATACTCCGCCGTCAACTGCGCGTGGTACGCAATATATTTTCCGTCCGGCGAATACACCGGATTCCCATCGAATCCCGGATTCGTCGTAATCCTTTTCGCCTCTCCGCCCGCTACCGGCACGATAAATAAATCCCCATTCGTGCTGATCGCTTCCACTTTATCCGTCACCGCCGTAAAACAAATCTCGGCGCTGTCCGGCGAAAAATTAATATCCCCCGGCCCGCTCCGCTCGTCCGGAGGCACATCGTAATCCGCGCCCGCATTCAAATCTCGCGGAGTGGCAATCGTTTCCGCCGCGCCCGTCCCCGCTTCCGCCGGAGCCGGAATCACAAACACATGGCTCCGCTTGCCTTCCGACCAATGCGTCCAGTGCCGGTACAAAAGATGCTCGGCCACGTGCGCCTTCACTTTGTCTTTCTCTTTCGCCTCGTCCCGCGCCTTATTACACGCATCGTCCTTGCAATCCGGATATACCGCCGACGTAAACGCGATCGTCTTCCCATCCGGCGACCACTTCACCATATCCGCTCCGGTCGAAAGATTCGTCACCGCATGCGCTTCGCCGCCATCCATCGCCAAAATAAAAACCTGCGATTCGCTTCCGCGCGACGACAAAAACGCCAATCGCTTTCCGTCCGGCGACCATACCGGCGACGAATCCTTCCCGCTCTGCGTCAATTGCATCGGCGCGCCACCCGTAGTCGCCACCGCCCAAATATTCCCCGCATTGCGATTCGCTTCGAAATCCGGCGTCGAAACCATATATGCCACCCACTTCCCATCCGCGGACACCTGCGGCTCGCCCACGCGATGCATCTTCATCATGTCGTCAAACGTGATCGCGTGTTTCCCGCTCTCCTGCGCCCTCACGCCCGCCGCGCTACAAAAAATTAATCCCACAGCCGCAACCGCGGCCCCGCATCGCAACCCCATTCGCTTCATCTCGTCTTCCTTCCTCGCCAACGAAAACCGATTTCTTACGCTCGTCCGTCTGTCACGCACACACCTCTGTTTGCGCGCCGTGAATCTTGTCACGATTCCCGCACGTTTCCAATAGCACCAACATCTCCTCGCCGTCGACGCACTGCCGCCCAATTCACCGCCGCCAACGCCGCCGTCCCCAGTACTGCCCACGAATTGCTCAGCGGCGCTCGCGCTAGTAGCACCACGCAAAACAAAATCGCCACCACCGCAAATACTCGTCCCGCGGGCAGCCGAAATGCATCCGCATCCGGCCGCCTCTTCCGCAAAACCAAAAGCGCGATCGCAATCGACCCATACGTAAACAATCGCGCGATTGCAGACAACGTGATATTCCACTTGAAATTTCCCGCCAAGGTGAACGCCAGCAGCAGCACCGTATACAGCGCAATCGACACATGCGGCGTCTTGAATCGCCCATGAATCCGCGCAAATATCTCTGGAAAATCCCCGCGCTCCGCCAGCGCAAACGTCAACCGCGGCGTATGCAGCATATTCGCACTCAAATATCCGTAAACAGAAACCAGCGCGCCGATCGCAATAAATGCCGCCGCACGCTGCCCAAAAACAAATCCTGCCGACTCCGCCAGCGGTCGCGCAGAAATCGCCGGATTCGCCAGCGTGCCATCCACCACAACTTGCACCAGCGTATAAATCACCGCCACCGTCGCGATCCCCACTCCCAGGGCCAACGGCACATCCCGTCGCGGATCGCGCATCTCTCCTGTCGCAAACAATACCGCCTCAAATCCTCCGTATGCGTACACCAAAACCAACACCGCCTCCAGCCAATCCTTCGCCTCCAACCCATGTGGCAAGGGCGCTGGCGTCACCCGGCCATGCAGCGCCAGCCAACCCAGTCCTGCTCCCACGAAAATTGTCAGCAACAAAACCTTGGTCGCCGTAAAAAAATCGCTCACTCGCATTCCAGACTTCACTCCCACATAGTTCACCGCCGCCAGCACCGCAATCAATCCGCTCAGCACCAGCGCGCGCACCAGCGGCCGAGACGCCGCGGCAGCCACTTGCCCCAAATAGGTCGCAAATAAATTTGCCGTCCCTGCTCCCGCCGCAATTCGCGACAGCCAGGTCATCCATGCAATCTGAATTCCCCAAAATCGTCCCAGCGTTTCTCGCGCATATAAATAAGGGCCGCCCGTCGCCCGAAATTGCGACGCCACTTCCGCCAGACACCCCGCCACCACCGCCACTCCCGCTCCGGCAATCAAATAAGCAATCGGCGCTCGCTGTCCCAGCCGCCCCGCCACCACCGACGGCAATCCAAATATCCCGCTGCCAATGATCGAGTTGATCATCAGCACCGCCAAACTCCACCGCCCAATCGTCCGAACTAATCCTCGTCCCTCTTCGCCCACAACCCTCCGAAGACTTTCATCAACGCAAACCTAAAGCTTCACTCGAAAAATAATCCGCGCCGGCGAACTTTCCGCGCGTCTTTGGGTGCCCGCGGGCCGACGTTGCACGTGGGGCTTTCCCCCCCCGTCGACACCCGCCACCTCATTCCAGCCACAAATTCAAGCACCACTTGATCTGCTTTCTTAAACTGTCACCACCATGCCGTCCCGTTCGCCACCAAACGATCGGCCAGCCGCAGCCCCTACAAAACCATCACCCCCGTCTTCCGTCCCGGATTAAAAAACGGCAACCCCACAACTTTCGCCGCCACCTTATGCCGCACCGCCTCCACCGTCATCTCCACACTCAAAGTCGTCCCCACCGCCGCATGCTCTCGCCCCACCGAAGCCAACCCAATCATCTTCTTCAAAGTTGGCGACCACGTTGTCGACGTCGCCTTCCCCACATGCCTTCCGTTCCGGTATACCGGCACCGCCACTCGCGAAGCCATGCTCGGCACTTGCGGAGCCATCCCCATCCGCTCGTACAGCGCCTCTACTTCGTTCCAATCCACTTCCAGTCCCACCAAACGCCGCGCCGCCCCGCGCTTCTCCTCCTCCGCCAGCGCGTCACGCCCCACAAAATTATCTTTCTTCAAATCCACCAGCTTCCCCAAACCAATTTCCGTCGGCGAGTATTGCTGCGCCGCAATCAACGCTTTCTTGCTCGACGTATAATCCACCTCAATCAAAATCAGTCCCGCCTCAATCCGCGCAATATACAGCGCAATCATTCCCGCGGGACGAATATCAAAGGGTTTGCCGCGCTTCACCAGCTCGTCCCACACTTTCACCGCGTCCCGCCACGGCATCCAAATTTCAAATCCCAAATCGCCCGTGTATCCCGTCCGAGAAATGTCCACTTTCACGCCCGCAATCGTTCCCCGCGTCACCCGGAAATATTTCAGCCCCGCGATATCCGCGTCCGCTGCCACCGCATGCAGCAATTTCCCGGATGTCGGACCCTGCAACGCCAAAGCCGCCACTTGCTCCGAAATATCTTCAATCTTTACGTCCAGCCCCAGCGCGTTCTGCTGAAACCACCGCGAACTCGGATCTGCCGCCGTCCACCGGTACTCATTTTCCCCCAGCCGCGTAATCGTTCCGTCGTCGATCACGTGCCCATCCGGATCGCACCAGCAGCAATAAATCACCTGATCAACCGCCACTTTGTGGATGTCCCGCGAAATCACCCGGTTCACAAACTTCGTCGCATCCGCGCCCGTCACCGAATACTTGAACAGCGGAGAAATATCGATCAGCGCCGCCGAATTTCGTATCGCGTTGTACTCATGCTCGTGATGCATTTCATACACGCCGACCGTGTAATAGCCGGACCACTCCCGATAATTCAAGCTCTCGCACAACGGAAACGTTCTTTCGTGAAACGCCGTTCCTACAGGCACAAAGCCTCCGTTCTCCGCGCGCCGGGAGTGCGCGAAAACATCTCATCTCGTGAAGACACCGGATTATAGGTGCGAATTCGCGCGCCTCGCAAGGCGCGAACGCCTCCACGTTCCAAGCCGCGCTTACATTAGCGAACTATTTCGCCGCTATTTGTTCCGCCGCACTTGTGTACCCTCGCCGTCGCCAGTAAAATGCACTCACCCGGTCACGCCGATTTTTTGCTTCATATTCATCAGCGCAGACATGATGGAGACTCTCTAAAAATGGCGCAGCAGTATGACGTTATTGTCATCGGTGGCGGCCACAACGGTCTGGTTAACGCCGCCTACTTGGCGAAAGCCGGCAAAAAAGTTTTAGTCCTCGAACGCCGCCACGTCCTCGGCGGCGCTGCCGTCACCGAAGAAATCATCCCCGGCTTCCTTTTTTCCGAGTGTTCCTACGTGGTCTCGCTGCTGCGCCCAGAAATTATTCGTGAACTCGATCTTCCCCGCCATGGTCTGGAAATTCTTCCCCTCGACGGAACCTTCACTCCCATGCCCAACGGCGATCACCTTTGGCGCATGAACGATCACGCCAAGTCCCAGCGCGAAATCCGCCGCCATTCTCGCCTGGACGCCGAAGCCTACGACGAATTCGGCAAAATGATGACCCCCATGTGCCGCTTCGTAAAACCCATCCTCTCCATGATTCCACCTGACCCCACCACTCTCCATCCCAAGGATCTGCAAAAACTGTATTTTCTCGGCCAGCGCTTCCGCGAACTCTCCTCCGACGAGCGTTACACTCTCGTCCAGCTCATGACCATGAGCGCCGCCGACTTCCTCGACCAATGGTTTGAAACCGACGTCCTCAAAGCCACCATGTCCGCCTCCGGCATCATCGGCACCTTTCTCGGAGTCCGCTCTCCCGGCACCGCTTACGTTTTGCTGCACCATTACATGGGCGAAATCGATGGTGCCTTCCGTTCCTGGGGATTCAGCCGCGGTGGCACCGGAGCCATTTCCAATTCCATCGCCGCCGCCGCTCGCGAAGCGGGGGTCGAAATTCGCACCCAGGCGCCCGTCGACAAAATCCTCACTCGCAATGGTCGCGTTTCCGGCGTCGTCCTGAAAAGTGGCGAAGAAATTCGCGCCAACGTAATTTCCTCCTCCGTCGATCCCCATCTCACTTTCGAAAAATTTCTCGAGCCCAGCGAACTTCCCGCCGAATTTCTCGAAAGCGTTCGCCGCTACAAATACCGTGGCTCTTCCGGAAAAGTAAATCTCGCCCTGAACGCTCTTCCCGATTTCAAGTGTATGCCCGGCGAAGGCGCTCATCTGCGCGGCGCGATTTCCATCTCTCCCAGCATCGACTACATGGAACGCGCCTACGACGACGCAAAATACGGCCGTTACTCCCGCCGTCCATACATCGACATCGTGATTCCCAGCCTCACCGATCCGAGCGTCGCTCCTCCCGGCAAACATGTAATGTCCTGCTTCGTGCAGTACGCCCCGTACAAGCTTTCGGAAGGCACCTGGGACGACCACCGCGAAGCCTTCGGCGACACCGTCATCGACACCATCGCCGAATACGCTCCCAACATTAAAAAAATTATTGCTGGCCGCCAGGTCCTCACTCCGCTTGATCTAGAACGCGAATTTGGTTTGACCCAGGGCAACATTTTTCAGGGCGAACTTTCTCTCGAACAGCTTTTCTTTCTCCGCCCCGCTCCCGGTTGGGCCTACTACCGCACTCCTGTCGACAATTTGTATATGTGCGGCTCCGCCACCCATCCCGGCGGCGGAATCATGGGCGCTCCCGGCCGTATCGCCAGCCAGGTAATTTTGAAAGAGTGGAAAAAGCCGTCATCGAATTCCAATTCGCGCCCCGCATCCACCCATGTCGTCTCGCAAGCATCCAGCGCGGAAACCTCCACCGTCACCTCCGGCGAGAAAAACTGATGCCTATCGGACAGCGCATCGTTTTCATCGGCGGTGGCCACAATGCTCTGATCGCCGCGTTTTACCTGGCCAAAGGCGGGTTCAAGCCCCTCATCCTCGAACGCCGAGAAATGGTCGGTGGCGGTGCGGTCACCGAAGAATTCGTTCCCGGTTTTCGAGTTTCTTCTCTCGCTCACACTGTCGGTCCGCTTCGCGAGGACATCGTTCGCGACATGCAGCCCAGTAAACATGAATGCCACATGCTCTATCCCGATCCGCGTGTCTTCGCGCCTACCGCCGACGGCAACGCTCTCCTCTTTTACGAAAATCACGCCAAGACCGCCGGTGGTATTTCTCGCCTCTCCGCGAAAGACGGCGCCAAATACACCGAGTTTGCCGCCACCCTCGAAAAACTTTCCTCCGTGATGGCCCAACTCATGGCCATGACTCCTCCGTCCATTGACGCCCCTTCGCCCGAGGATTTGTGGAGCTTGCTCAAAGCCGGTCGCGGCATTCGCGGCCTCGGCAAAAAAGGAATTTTTGATCTGCTTCGCTGGGGCCCCATGGCCGCCGCCGATTTTGTTTCTGAATTTTTTGAAACTGAGCTGCTACGCGCCGTAATCGCCGCTCGCGGAATTTTCGGGACCTCTCTCGGTCCCTGGTCCGCTGGTTCGACCGCCGTTTTGCTTTTGCGCGCTGCTGCCGATCCTCACCCCGTCGGCCCTGCCGCGTTTCCCTACGGCGGGATGGGTTCGCTCACTCAGGCTCTCGCTGCCGCCGCGCGCGCTGCTGGCGCGGAAGTTCGCACCGGTGCGGAAGTCAAACACGTCCGCATCAAAGATGGCGCTGTTCACGGTATCGTTTTGGCGGACGGCGAAGAAATTGCCACCGACGCGGTCGTTTCCGGCGTCGATCCCAAACGCACCTTCTTCAATTTAGTCGATCCTTCGCAGCTCGATCCCACCTTCGCCACCCGCATTCGCAACATCCGCACCAATGGCACCGTCGCCAAGGTAAATATCGCGCTCAGCGCACTGCCCGAATTTCCCGCTCTCGCCAGCGCCATTGGAGCGGACGGCTTTCGCCAGGCCCTTTCTGGACGCATCCACATCGGCCCGGAGATCGACTATCTCGAAAAAGCCTTCGACGCTTCCAAATACGGCGAATTCTCCGCCGCCCCCTATCTCGACGCCACCATTCCCAGCCTGCTCGATCCCACCATCGCCCCAGACGGCAAGCACATCCTTTCCGTCTACGTGCAATTCGCCCCGTACAAACTAACCGCCGCTCCGACGAAAAATCTCGGCAGCACGACTGCCACCGTCCCGGGAAAACCCGGTGCCTCCGGGAAGCATGCTTCCCAGGCCTTTGCTTCAGGCGGGAGTGCTTCTGGGGTTCCTGCTTCCGGCGGTTCTTCTTCTGTGAACTCCCACGCCGAACCCGCCACCGCGAAGAATTGGGATGCCCGTCGCGAAGAACTCGGCAAAAGAGTCCTCGACACCCTCGCTATTTACTCGCCGAAAATTGCCACCCTAGTCGAGGGCATGCAAATCATTACCCCGTACGATTTGGAATCCACCTACGGATTCACCGGCGGCCACATCTTTCACGGCGAACTAGCCCTCGATCAACTTTTCACCATGCGTCCTGTCCTCGATTGGGCCCGCCACAAAACTCCAATCCGCGGTCTATTTCTCTGCGGCTCCGGCACCCATCCCGGCAACGGCCTCACCGGAGCCTCCGGCGCCAACGCCGCCCGCGAAATCATCCGTGATCTCCGCTAACCCCAGCAAGTATTTTGCCCACGCGAGAAATTCTTTGCCTTCTATCACTTGTAGGGGCACAGCATGCTGTGCCCACCTTTGACTTTGTCCCATTGATCCCAGCCGTTCGCCACGAAGCTCACAGCCGCGAAAAAGAAAGAGCCCGCGAGTATTTCCTCGCGGGCTTTCAGAGTCGACGTAGTAGCGCCAGATTGGGCTCCAGCAATTACCGGTGCGGATGCTCCCCGCGTTCGGGCTTCTCGCTGTTTTGTTTTTGCACTGGACGGTCGGTGCGATTGTTGTGTTTGTCTTTGTCGATGGACTTGCTCGCGTTGTTTTGCTGGTTGTTTACGTGCTGCCGCTCTTGCGGAGTGAGCTTGCCGCCGTTTGCGGCGCGATCGTTATGCACTTCTTTGTGGATGTTGGACTCGCGATTTTCCAGGTGCTTGGTTTCACCCGGGGTAAGTTGTCCGGACTTGACGCCGTTGCCGATGCGCTGCTGCTGATTGCCTTCGCGCCCATTTACGCGGCTCATCGCCGGCCTGGAGGGACTGCCATGATTTACCGAAGCAAAATTGCTCCGATCCGCCCGCGCACTTTCTCGATGCGCGATTTGCTGCGACGTCGGCTGAATATGCGATTCGTGGCTGGCCGCGATTTCACGTTCGTTGGCGCGAGCGGAAATTCCGCCGGGCCCGCCGTTGAAACTGACGCGATTCGGGTTATTCACGATGACCGTTTTGTTGACGTAAACGTTGCGCACCACGGTGGTGTTCACACGAACCACTGCGGTGTTATACGCAAAATGCCCTTCGCGCCATTCGCCTCCCACAAAACCGGTTCCGCCGTAACCGAAACCATAGTTCACGCCGCCGTAAAAGCCGACATGTGGCCCCCAGTAACCGGCATGGAAAGCATAAAGGCCGCCGCTCCAGCCCCAATAACCAGGAGTCCAAAGCACGCCAACTCGCGGCGGACGAACCCAAACGCCAGGAACCCAGTAATATCCGTCATCGCCATAAGCCCAGTAACCGGGAGTCCACAAATAGCCCTCGGCGGGGCAGACTGGCTGTTCATAAACAGGTATAGCCGGCGGCGCGACGCGAATCGAGACGCCGACAGAAACTTGCGCGAAGCTGGCCGCGGGAATCGCGGAAAACAGCAGCGCCAAAAAAAGAGTGCGTAGCGAAAACAATTTACGCATGTACGAATCCTTTCGATTGCGGTTTGCGTGCGTACATTTATGTGGCGGCCGAATTTTGGCGCGCCGCGATTAAATCAGGGTTCTCGACTGCTTCCAGTGTAAACACGAGCCAAAGAAATAGGTTTCGCGGACCAAGACCCTGTGGCGTGAGGGTTAGTGGCCCAAAGGACAGGGTTGTGTTTTCGCGGTGGCGCGCTCTAACTACAGTGGCGATGCCGCGCAGGTCCGCAACCTTGGCAGGGATACTCGACCTTGTAGCCAAAATGAAGGACGAAGTAGAATTGGATGACGAAGTAGACTGAATGTTTGCAGTGCGACCAGGAGAGTGTATGGCTACGGCGGAAACCAGATTGGCGATTGCGGAATTTGCGAACGAAGCGTTTGTTGATTTTTCCAAGCCGGAAAATCGCTCGGCGATGGAAGCGGCGCTGAAAAAAGTGGCGGGACAGTTTGGCCGCGAATATCCGATGTACATTGGCGGAGAAAAAGTGATTACGACAGCGAAGATGACCTCGACGAATCCTTCGCACCCCTCGCAAGTGCTGGGCGTTTTTCAGAACGCGACCGCGGAGCTGGCGAATCAAGCGGTGGAAGCGGCGGCCAAGGCATTTGAAAAATGGAAAAAGGTTCCGGCGGAAGAGCGCGCGCAATGTTTGTTCAAGGCGGCGCAAATTATTCGCGCGCGGAAATTCGAGGTCTCCGCGTGGATTTGCTACGAAGTGGGCAAATCCTGGGCGGAAGCGGATGGAGATACCGCGGAAACCATCGACTTTTTGGAATTCTACGGCCGCGAAATGCTGGAACTGGCGGGCGCGCACGATGTGGTGCCGACAAAGGGTGAGAAGAATTTTTTGACGTACATTCCATTGGGTGTGGGAGCGGTGATTCCGCCGTGGAATTTCCCCGCGGCGATCGTGGCGGGAATGACCACCGCGGCGCTGGTTACGGGAAACACCGTGGTGCTGAAACCGTCGGAAGAGTCGCCAACCGTGGCGGCGATTGTGGTGGACATTTTGTATGAAGCGGGTATTCCGAAGGAAGCGCTGAACTTTATTACCGGGCCGGGCGAAATCGTCGGCGAAGCCATGGTGAATCATCCCAAAACGCGATTCGTGGCGTTTACGGGATCGAAAGATGTGGGCCTGCACATCAGCGAAGCGGCCGCGAAGAAAGCGCCGGGACAAATCTGGATCAAGCGCGCGGTCCTGGAAATGGGCGGCAAAGACGCGATTATCGTGGACGACGAAGCGGATGTCGATGCGGCAGTCGAAGGAGTCGCGCAATCGGCCTTCGGCTATCAAGGGCAAAAATGTTCGGCGTGTTCGCGAGCCATTGTCACCGAAAAAGTTTACGACTCGTTTGTCCAGAAGCTAACCGAGCGGGCGAAAAAAGTGACGGTCGGACCTAGCGAAGACTCAAAAAATTATATGGGCCCGGTGGTCAGCAAAATGGCGCTGGAGATGGTGCTCGGCTACATCGATGTCGGCAAGAAAGAAGGACGAGTGCTGGTGGGCGGCGAACGCGCCCCGGGCGACGGATACTTTGTGCAGCCAACGGTGATCGCGGATGTTCCCCCGAAAGCGCGTATCGCACAGGAAGAAATTTTTGGGCCGGTGCTGGCGGTAATCAAGGCGAAAGATTTCGATCAAGCGCTGCAAATCGCAAACGACACGGAATTTGGTCTGACCGGTGCGGTCTATTCCAAGAATTCTGAGAAACTCGCGAAAGCACAGGAAGAGTTCCACGTGGGGAATTTGTACTTGAACCGGAAGTGCACCGGCGCAATGGTCGGTTCGCATCCCTTCGGCGGATTTAACATGTCCGGAACGGACTCGAAAGCCGGCGGGAAAGAATATCTGCTGCATTTTATGCAGGGAAAAAGCATCGCCGAAAAGCTTGCCGTTTGATTTCTACTGGGCTGGCGCGGTACGGCTCGCGACCCATTTTAGCAGTCGAAAAACTGGATAGCTGCAAGCTAGCGCGGCCACAGTGAGCGCGCTGTTGGCGCGATCTTCGCGAATGGCTTCGACAAGAAAAGCGACCGAGCCGGCGAGCGCCAGCGCGGTGGTCCACGGATAGCCCCACGCGCGATACGGGCGAGGCAGAGCGGGTTCTTT
The DNA here is from genome assembly GCA_036495905.1 of Candidatus Acidiferrum sp. GTDB lineage: Bacteria > Acidobacteriota > Terriglobia > Acidiferrales > UBA7541 > Acidiferrum. The sequence goes on along the minus strand of DASXMB010000016.1, from coordinate 61,613 downwards.
GCGGCGCAGGACGAACAGGGAAGTGAACGAAAGCAAATAATTGGTGACGAAGAAAAACGCGAGCATCGCAATCACGCGCTCGAAGCTGAAAATCGCGAAGGCGACTCCCACCAAAGCGCTGAGCAGCAGGCCGATAGTCGGTGTGCCGCCTTTATTTATGCGGGAAACCTGGCGAAAAAATAATCCGTCGCGGCTCATGGCATAGATGACGCGCGCGCCCATCAAGTGCAGCGCGTTCAAGCTGCTGAACAGCGCGAGTACCATGATAGTGCGGAAAATGGCATCACCATGCGCACCGAAAACGCGCGATGCGGCGAGGCCCAGGCTGAAATTGTTGCCGGCAACTTCTTGCATCGGCAAAACGTACAGCACGGCGGCGTTGATGAGCATGTAAATACAAAAAACAGAGAACAGCCCGCCAAAAATGGCGCGCGGAACGTCGCGGCCTGGATTGCGGACTTCGTCGCCAAAATAAATGACGCCGTCCCAGCCATCGTAGCTGTAAATGGTGGCTTGAATACCGAAGAGCAGCGCAGTGATGAGGACAGCTCCGCTGGAGTACGAGATGGCTTGAGCAGGCGGAAGTTTTATATGGCCGCCCATTGTGAAGCAGGCGATCACAATGGCGAGAAACGCGGCGGCTTTCAGAATCGTTGTGAAATTTTGCACTTTGCTGCCGATGCTCAAGCTCTTCCATTGCAGGATCGCGAAGAGCACGATTACCGTGACCGCGACGATTTTTATTTTAAGCGCGCTGTCGAGCGGCGGAACGAGTTTGGCCACGTACTCGCCGATGACGATGCCAACGGCTCCGGTGGTTCCGCAAGTGGAAAGCCAGTCGCTCCAGCCGACGATGAATCCCGCATAATCGCCGAGCGCGCGGCGCGAAAAATTATATTGGCCGCCGCTGCGCGGGATGGCTGCGCCGAGTTCAGCTAATTGAAATGCGCTGACCAACGCGTAGACCGCACCGACGATCCACACACTGAAAAATAAGAAAACGCTGGGAAGCCGCGCGGCGATGTCGCCGGGCGTGCGCACGATGCCGGCAGAAATCGTGTTGCCGACAGCTACGGCGATGCCGAAACCCACGCCGAGAATCGCGAGCAGTCGTCCGCGCGCGGGAGCGCTCGGTTTCGATGCCGGATCGACAGGCGACGACGCGGGTATTGTGGGCAAGAAGGAGTCTCGGTTGGTGCGGAACCCTTGCATGATAAGGGCGGACGGAGAAAAGGCAAGGGGGAAAGTGCGGTGAGTGGTGACTGGTAACTCGTGACTGGTGACTGCGGACTATCGCGGTTAGTGCTGAGAGCGGAAAGCCTCGAAACCTGCGGAAATAACTTTCAAACAATTGTTAGCGCGGGGATGCTACAAAATTCCATTTGCCGCGGGAGAAAGATTCGTGCACTGGAACGAAATACTTGTGGGCCAACGCTACGATGACGCCGGGTTGGGTGAGCCACTGCTCGTAGGTGCTGCGTTCGTAATGAATCATGGTCGCGAGAGCGTCGAGCTTGGGAGAGAAGCGGCGCGCTAGAGAATTTTCGGAGACTAGATGAACGACGCGAAGGAAAGGGGTCAGCCACGGCTCGACAAACATTACGCGGCCGGTTTTGCGCAGCACGCGCTGCATTTCCGCGAAAGTCTGTTCGAGATCGCCGGGCAGCGAAGGCAAATGATGCAGGCCGCCTTGTACGATGAGGACGTCCTTGGTCTGCGATTCAAACGGCAGTTGGCGGCAATCCGCGACAACGCATCGAGCGGGGCCGTCATACTGCGCGATCAGACGCGGAGAAAGATCGACGCCTTCTAGATGGGTAAAGCCGAGTTGCTGCAAGGCGCGAAGACCGTTACCGCGCCCGCAAAAAAGCTCGACAATTTCCGAATCGCGCGACCATTGCGACGCGCCGAGTTTCTGCAGTCGATCCATGAACTTCGCGATTTCTTGCTGCGGGGTTTCAAAACGCAGATACGCCGCTTCCCATGGGTCGGGAGAAGTTGCGGGCGGATTAGGAGAAACCACGGAAGATGGTGGCATTATTATTTTGGCACAATCGGCAATTGGAAAAAGTCGCCAGACAGAAAGTTTCCCACAACTGCGAAATCTTTTCGAGGCGTGCCTCGGCATCTGCGGCGCGTGAGGCAACTATCTCGGCACAATGTGATGGACGCAACCAATGTTTGCGTTCAGCCGAGTTATCATGGTGCGCATATGAATGAAATTGAGACTGCGACGAATCCCGCTCCCGCGGTGCACGCGAACACGAAGCACCTGGAAGTGTCGGTGGTGATTCCGTGCTTGAACGAAGCCAATTCTTTGAAATTTTGCATTGATAAAGCGATGAACGCCTTTCGCGCGGGAGGGTTGGCCGGAGAAGTGGTGGTGGCGGATAACGGGTCGACGGACGGCTCGATTGAAATTGCCGAAGCGCATGGTGCGCGGGTGATCCGCGTTGCCGAGCGAGGCTACGGCGCGGCGCTGCAAGCGGGCATCGCCTCCGCGCGCGGCAAGTTCGTAATCATGGGCGACGCCGACGACAGCTACGATTTCACCGACGTGCCGCGATTTGTCGAAAAATTGCGCGAAGGCCACGACATGGTGATGGGCAATCGCTTTCGCGGCGGAATTAAACCCGGCGCGATGCCGCCGCTGCACAGATATTTTGGCAATCCGGGATTGACCGCGTTGTTGAACACGCTTTTTCGGACTGGCATAGGCGATGCGTATTGCGGCATGCGCGGATTTACGCGAGAAGTTTATGGCCGGCTGGATGTGCGCAGCACGGGAATGGAATTCGCGCTGGAGATGATCATTAAATGCGCTCAAATTGGCGCGCGGATCGCGGAGATCCCGATTATTTTGTGGCCAGACAAGCGTGGGCGCGCGCCGCATCTGAGAAGTTTCCGCGATGGCTGGCGAAGTTTGCGATTTATGCTGCTGTATGCGCCGAACTGGCTGTTCTTGTTGCCCGGCGCGTCGCTGATCGGCGCAGGGCTGAGCATTGTGTTTCTGCTGCTTCCGGGGCCGCGCAGAGTGACTCCAAATGTAATTTTGGATATTCACACCATGATTTTTGGCGTGATTTTCACTCTGATGGGCGCGCAGATTCTTTCAATTGGAGCGTTCGCGAAAGTCTTCAGTTACGCGGAGCGTTTCGATCGCGGCAGCGTATCGCTTAAAAGGGTGCTGCGGCGGGTTACGCTGGAAGCCGGGCTGCTTGTTGGCGGCGGATTATTTTTGGCGGGAGTAATTGGATGCGCGTGGGTGGTGGGCAAATGGGTGGCCAGCGGATTTGGCGAATTGCATGAAGTCCGGCAGGTGCTTTTCTGGTCGATGTGGCTGTTCCTTGGTGTGCAGATTATTTTCGCATCGTTTTTCTTGAGCATGCTGGGTATCAGCCGCGGAACTTTTATTGGCGATTACGATCTCAAATAAATGAGCGAATCTTCTCAGGCACCGTGGCCGTTATCGTGGATCGGCCGCTGGCACAATGCGTTTGTGTTTCAGCGGCGCGTGCGGGTGCTCGCCGAAATGTTGTCAGCGCAAATTCCGCAGGGCGCAAGGGTGCTCGATATCGGCTGCGGAGACGGCACCATCGGCAGCTTAATCGCGCAACGTCGGCCAGATATTTCGATTCACGGCGTGGAAGTACTGCCCAGATCGGGCTGTAAGATTGCCTGTACGCCGTTCGACGGCAAAACGTTGCCCTTTGCTGGCGCTGCGTTCGATCTGTGCATGTTCGTCGATGTGCTGCATCACACGCCGGATGTGACAATACTTTTGAAAGAAGCAGTACGAGTCAGCCGCCAGCTGATTCTTTTGAAAGATCATCGCGATCAGAATATTTGTGATGATGTCCGTTTACGCTTGATGGATTGGGTGGGGAATCGCCCGCACGGAGTCGTGCTTCCTTACAATTATCAGAGTGAAGAAAAGTGGCGCGCGCATTTCGCGGCGTGCGGAGCGCAGCCACTCTTCTGGACGAACGATGTGCCACTTTACCTGGCGCCGTTTAGCTGGCTATTCGGCGGTGAATTGCATTTCGTCGCCCTATTGCAGAAAGATTCCGCGCGAAACGGTGAGACTTAGCGGGTGACAGCGTCCGCGTCGTGCGACTGTTTCAAATATTCCGCGGCTGACGAATACGGCTTGAGAAAATGCAATGCCTCCTTCGGATCAAAAACCGCGAAGGCGGGGTCCGCTTCAACCACCCAGATGTGACGATTCCTGTAGTACGAAAGCAACTTTTGATTTTGCGCGTCATCAAGTTCGCGCGCCCAGACAACCTTGGAGTTATCGACATCCGCTGCGTTATAAACCCACTCGTTGTGCACGATGTGATTTGTGGCATATCTCACCAGAACCAACTGATGGCCCGGTTCGCGCTGCAAGAAATTGTCGATAATCGGACGGCTGAGATTGCCGGCGCAGGCCCCGCCGATGGGATCGCACTCGCCATGTGCAGCCGCCGAAATCGTGTCGATTACGAGCAGAAGTATGACGGCGCGCGACAACGCGATGCCCCAGCGAATAGTCTTTCCGTGCATCGTTCGCAGGTGCCGGATTGCCTGGGCGATAAGACCATAAATTGCGCACGTAATGGGAGCGATATAATGCGGATAGCCCCAAACCACCAGCGAAGATCCGGCGATGGCAATCAACAATGTCGTGATCGGGAGCCTCATTTTCCTGTCGCGAAAGAGAAAGGGCAATGCAGGAAGCAAAAGAATCGCACCAGCCCAGAGAAACTCTTTCCTGAAGCTTTTTAACTTGAACGTTAGAGCGGATTTGAACGGTTGGCCGTATGAGCGGCGTTCCCAGCCGTCATAAAAATCGGCAATCTGTTTGTTGTTGTAGGCGATGGCTGGCTTCGGATGGCCGCCGAAGAAAAGCGGAGTGGCGTCGTAGGTACGGGAATTGAGCGCGTAGGGCGTAAGTAGCGCTTTTCCAGTCAGGCGATAATTGTAGTAGCCCATGGCGAATGCGGTTAAAGCCAGCACCACGAGAATTGGCAGAAGAACAGAATTTACTCGTACGCTAGGTTTCGGTGTGTGTTTCGAATTTCCGGCGATCCACCACAGAAGCACGAATGCGACCGGCACAGATAGAAGCAATCCTTCGTACGGCCGGGAATTGGCCAGGATCGCGATGCCGAATGCGAACAACAGAGAGTCGCGAACCCGCGGACGTTTGAGAATACGTCCAAGCGCACCCAGGACCAGCGCGCCTCCGATCGCGCCTGCCGCCCCGCCCCAGTAGCTATTCATCCAGTACGAGGCGACTCCGAGTTTAAGTGCGGCAAGGCATGCGCCGAGCAGCGCCCAGCGCGGCGGCATCCAGGCCCGCAACATCCAAAAAATCACTGCGCACATCGCAGCGCAAGAAAGCAGGACGCCAATCCACGGATGGCCGAGAATTTCGCCGAGCGCAAGAATTGCTCCCTGTGCCGGCGGATATTTCGAGGAGTATGTCGGAAACCAGTTGACGTGAAAGGTCTCGAAGCTTAGCCACATGGAATGCGGCGGATTGGCGAGACGCCCATGCGCGAAAGTGTCGCCCATAAGCAGATAGCTGAATTCGTCGTGAATTCCTGGAACGGGTGTGCGTAGGACAGGCAACGCAGCGAGGCGAATGGCGATGACGCTGAGAAAAAGTAACCAAGCGGCGAGCGTGCTGTGCCGCGCAAAACGCGCCAACGAACTTTCCATCACGCCAAAAAAATGGTTGACCGGTGCAGGAGCGAGCACCGAAAGCAGAAAAAAGCCACCGAGCAAAATCAAAAACTGTCCCAACGACGATGAGAGGAATAGCAAAACGCTGTTCATAGGCAAAAGATGGAGCGGCTCCGAACAAAAATATCTTAGTGGTTCGGCGAGCGTTGGCGGACGATTTTGCTGCGGCACGTTCTCCACACGCACGCCAAGCAGCGACCTTAGGCCGTCTGTCTCGTGGCGGAAAGCGTACTTTCAACGGCGGCGACTTTGATACGATACGACAATCAGCCCGGAGGGATCGCGAGATGCAAAAAATTACTCCGTTTTTGTGGTTCGATAGTCAGGCCGAAGAAGCGGCAAAATTTTATATTTCCATTTTTAAGAATTCGAAAATGGGAGAAATTGCGCGATACGGCGAAGCCGGGCCGGGAGCTAAAGGCACCGTGATGACCGTGAACTTTCGGTTGGAAGGGCAAGAGTTCATTGCGTTGAACGGCGGCCCGATCTACAAGTTCACTCCGGCTGTTTCACTTTTTGTGAACTGCGAGACGCAACAAGAAGTGGATGAGTTGTGGCAGAAACTTTCCGCTGGCGGAGTGGAAGTGGAGTGCGGCTGGCTGACCGACAAATACGGGTTGAGCTGGCAGATCATTCCGCGCATCTTGATGGAAATGATCAAAGACAAAGATGCCGCGAAAGCGCAGCGCGCGATGGAAGCCATGCTGCAAATGAAGAAAATCGATATTGCAGGATTGAAGCGGGCCTACGACCAAAATTGATCGCTGGCCCGGGGCGTGCGTCAACGCGATCCACGGTGCGGCCTTTTATTCGGCGGCAGACGCAGGACTATTTTGGTCTCTGACGGAATACGGCAGCAGCGTCGTATTGTCGACGTCCGGATCGATCACCCAGATGTGGCGATCCTTAAAATACGCAAAAAGTTTGGCGTTTTGTACGGCGTCGATGTCGCGCGCCCACACGATTTTTGCGGCATCGATATCCGCGGCGTTGTAAACCCACTCATCGTGAATGTTGTGGTCCTTGGCGTAGCGCACCACAACCAGGTGTTTGCCGGGCGTGTTCTCCAGTCGCTTCGTGATGGCAACGCGGCTGATATCGCCCTGGCACGGCCACAGCAGCGGATCGCACACATGGCGAGCGGCATTCGTGGCCGTATCGATGGCCAGTAAAATAATTACGGCGCGAGACAGCGCGAGTCCCACCGGATGCCCCGAAAACTGCATGGTGCGAAGGTGCCGGAGCGACTGCACCAGCATCGCAAAGATCACGCAGGTCAGCGGCGCCGCATAGTGCGGGTTCGACCAGATGATAATGAAAACTCCTGGTCCACAAACCAGCAGCGTGATCAGCGGAACGCGCATCCTGCGATCGCGCAAAACAAATATCGCGCCCGGCAAAGCGAGTAAAATCCCCACCCAAAGATAGGTCAGGCCGCCGCGAAAGATTTTTTCTCCCGAGACGCGGGCGATGTCGCGCGCTGTAACGTAATAATTCTGGCGCTGCCAGAGATTATAGAAATCCTCGAACTGTTGATTGCGATATTCGATTTGCGGCGCGGGATGCTGCCACAAAAATAGTGGAACGCTGTTGTACGTGCGCGCATTCAAGCGGTGCGGCAGCAGCAGAGGGTTCCCCGTGAGCCGCCAATTGTAATAGCCCATGAATACCGCGGTGAGAAGCAGCGTCGCGCAGAGAGGAAGGAGCACGCGCCGCACTCGCTCGCCGGGTGAAACCCACGACTTGGTTTTTCCCCCGAGCCACCACAGCAGCCAGATCGCCCCGGGTATACAAAATAAAATTCCTTCGTACGGCCTGCTGTTGGCGAGAATCGCAATTCCGAGGCCGAGCAGAATCGCATCGCGCGCCTTACCGCGTTTGACGATTCGTGGCAGCGCGCCGAGCACCAACGCTCCGCCGATCGCCGCAACCGATCCGCCCCAATAACTATTCATCCAGTAGCTCGCGATCCCCAGCTTGAGCGCAGCCATCGCCGCGCCCGCCAGCGCCCATCGCGAAGGCATCCAGCCCAGCAGCATCCAAAAAATCGCGGCGCACATTGCAGCAGTGCTCAGCAGCACGCCGATCCACGGATTGCCGAGCAGTTGTCCGATTGCCAGCACAAACCCCTGCGCAGGCGGATACATCGACGAGTAAGTCGGAAACCAATTCACATGGAAAGTTTCAAAGCTGACCCACATCGGATGCGGCGGGTTGGCCAGCCGCCCGTGCGCGAAAGTGTCGCCCATCAGCAGATAGCTGAATTCATCGTGAATTCCAGGCACTGGGACGCGCAATAAAGGCAACAGCAACACGCGCAACGCAATAACCGCAAAAAATAAAATGAAAATGGCGCGAACTCTGTGCGACGCCAGCGCGGAGAGTTTGTGCTCAAGAAAGCGAAACGAACGAGCGCCTAAGCGCGGAAAGAAAAACGCTACCAGCCCCAAAACTACCGCAATAATCAGCGAGTGTTCGATGGAGATCAGTGTTTTGAAAGTGTTGCTGTTCGCGAAAGCATTCATCGAGAGAGAGGAATCGCGGTGACCGCAAAGCGGCAACCCGCGAGCGTGGCGACATCATAGCCGATTTTCCTCGGCGTGTTTCTGAATTTCTAGGCGTGACGCGAATTAAGGCTCGACTTCAATCTCGGTCTCCCGGTGCGCGCTGCCGCGCGGCCCCTTCGTTTCCTGAAAATCCGCCAGCTCCAGCCGCAAGTTTCCAGCGTTCGTCGAATACGTCAGACCGGTTTCGAAATCGACCTGTCCATTACGGATAAATTTCTCAATTACCGCGTCGAAATGCTGCATGCCTTCGGTATCGCCGTCGCGCATCGCGTCTAGCAACGTCTTGCCGTCACCTTCGCCCTTTTCCACATAATCTCTGGTGCGCATGGTGGACCTCAGAATTTCAATCGCCGCGATACGGCCTTTCCCAGTCTTCAGCGGCAGCAGCCGTTGAGAAATAATATATCGGAAGGCTTTGGAGAGCCGCGTGCGAATCGCTTGCTGGTCGCTTAGTGGAAACACGCCCACGATGCGTTCCACTGTCTTCGACGCATCAATCGTATGCAAAGTGGAAAGCACCAGATGTCCGGTTTCAGCGGCTTCCAATGCAATCTCAATCGTCTCGCGATCGCGCATTTCGCCTACCAGGATTACTTTCGGCGCCTGCCGCAGTGCTGCGCGCAACGCCAGCCCAAATGTTGGCGTATCGCTGTGCAACTCTCGCTGATGGATCGTCGCCTTCTTGTGACGATGCAAAAACTCGATCGGATCTTCAATCGTAAGAATATGATAAGCCTTGTCGGTATTCATCTTGTCGATGATGGCTGCGAGCGTCGACGATTTTCCCGATCCCGTCGGGCCGGTCACTAGCACGATGCCGTTTCTCAGTTGGACGATGTCGCCCAATTGCTCGGGAAGCCGCAGGTCCGCGAAGCTCGGAATCTCGTTGGGTATAACCCGCATGACGATCGCGCAAGTCCCGCGCTGCCGGAAAATATTTACGCGAAAGCGCGCCACGCCCATGAGCCCGTAGGAAAGATCGGCGGAACCTTCTTGTTCCAGCTTCTTGGCTGGATGCTCGTTGTTCGCCATCAAATCGTTCGCGATCAGCGTGGTGTCCGCCGGAGTCAGCTTCTCCAACCCTTTATATTTCAGCTCAACCAGTTCGCCACTCACTTCAATCTGTGGCGCGCGCCCCGGCGAAAAAATCAGATCGCTGACGTGTCCGTGCGACTTCAACATTGCCGTGATTAACTGTGCCGTGTGAATTACACGCTGCACCGGTGCCGCTGGAGGCGGCGCTAGCGGCGTCTGCATAGTTGTACCCATGACGTTTGGAATCCTTGTGCGGTCAGAAATCGCGGAGGCCAGATCGCCTGGAGAGGGCCCAAAAAATGTGACCGCTGACTTATTTAGTGTAAGCGATTGGCAATGCCACGGCGTCCGCGCAGAGATCAAGCCGTGCGTGAAAGTAACCTTTTACTCGTTTAAGTAAGTGCGCAGCAGAGCAGGCCGCGCCTTGCCCGCACCGATTTTCGCTATTGTTTCGATGCGCTATCGATGAACGCCACGATATTGCTTTTCAGTTTGCCTAATTCCTCGTCGCGTAAATACATCATGTGCCCCGCATCGTAATACTTCAGCTCGATATTTTTCTGCAGCTTTTCCGGCAAGCCCAGATGGTCCATGGTGTATTCCGTCGCGAAAAACGGCGTCGCCAAATCGTAAATCCCGTTTTCCACTTCGATTTTCAAATGCGGATTGGTAATCATCGCGTTGATCAAGTCACCTTCGGTGTTCGGCGAACCGGGAAAGCCAAAATTGCGTCCGCCGCGATGCCGCCAGTCCCAGCTTCCGCCCACGCCTTCGCTGATCGCGTGATAGCTCTTGTCCTGCCCGTATTTCAAATCGTTGCGCACATAATTATTGAAAGCCGCCGTAAACGCCCCCGTCACCGCCGAACTTTGCGGATCGTCCGACGCAAATTCGCCGAGCAAGTCGTACGTGTAGCCGGAAAAACGAGCATCCAGCCGGCCGGTGGTCAGTCCGCGGCTGCGCTGCAATTCCTGCATAAATTGTGACAAGTTCACTCGCAAGTCCGCCTTCACAATGTAGTCTTCGCTCAGCCCGGTAAAGCGAGAAAGTTTCTTCGCCACTTCCGATTTTTCCGCCGCGCTCAACTTCGCGCCCTTCATCAGCGCGGAAGCGTAGTCGGTCAGCGCAAACTGCCGCGCCTCCGCCAAAAACGCCGGCAAATTATCCGGCCGATCCTTCAACACTTTGTGATACCACGCGGTCGCCGCATAGCTCGGCACATAAAAAACGTACGGCATATCCTCGCCGGGATTGAACGAAATCGTTCCCAAGTCCAGCACCGAAGACATCAGCACGATGCCGTTGAAATACAGTCCATCGTGCTCCTGCAAATAATTGGAAAGCGCCGCCGACCGGAAAGTTCCATAACTTTCCCCAATCAAAAACTTTGCCGAATTCCAGCGGTCGTTCCGGCTCACATAGGTGGTAATAAATTGTGCCAGTGAACGCACATCTTGATCCACACCCCAAAAATCCTTGTCCTGCGCCTTTCCCACCGCGTGACTAAATCCCGTGCCCACCGGATCGATAAACACCATGTCCGTTTTGTCCAGCAGCGTCCCCGGATTGTCCGCCAGCTTGTAAGGAGGAGGCGGCGTCGGCGCGGCATCGGACGTGATCACGCGGCGCGGCCCAAACGCTCCCATGTGCAGCCACAGCGAAGCCGAACCCGGTCCGCCGTTGTACAAAAATGAAATCGGCCGCGCGCTCATGTCTTTCGCATCGGTCCGCGTGTACGCCGTGTAGTAGATCAGCGCCGTCGGCTCGTCCTTCTCATTCTTCAATTGAATCGTTCCCGCAGTGGCCTTATACGAAATACTTTGCCCGCCGATTCGTATCGTGTGCTCCGTCATCGACGTTTCTTCTTTCGCCGAAGGCTCGCCCGCTTTCTCTTTGTCCGCGGGCTTGGCATCTTTTTCCTGTGCCACCACCAGCATCGGCCCTGCAAACAAAATCAAAAGCGCCGCCATCCATCGCCGCGAAAGAATCCTCATCGCCAAACTCCTTTAACCCTAAAGTGAAAGCCAAGACACGAAGCGCAGCGATTTTATACACCCGCCGAAACACAAGTCAAAGCCAACGCGCCGGCAGAGGTGTCGGGCCGCAAACCCGCGTAGGCCGCACCTAACGGAACTTTTTCCGTGTCCCTGTCGTACACTCTATAGCGTATGGCTCTGCATCGTTTGCCGCTATAGCCACGCCTCGGAGGCAACAGTGACCTTTCGCACCGCGCTCGGCAAAATTATCATGATCGCCCTTACGTTTCTCGTGTTTTCCGCTCGGCCGGCGTCAGCTCAATCGCCCGGCGACCCGCCGCCGCCGCCCGCAGAGCGCATCCATCGCATCGAAAACGGCCTGCCTCCCATTAAGATCAGCGATACCGACCCGCCCCTCCAACTTTCGCTCGCTAACCTCATGGAGATGTACAAAGTTCCCGGCCTAAGCATCGCCGTCATCGACAACTACAAAATTGCCTGGGCCAAAGCCTATGGCGTCACGGAAGCAGGAGCCACCACGCCGGTCACGCCACGCACGCTTTTCATGGCCGGCTCCATCGCCAAAACGCCCACCGCCGCCGCTGCGCTATATCTCGTCCAGCATGGCAAACTTTCGCTCGACCAAAATGTCAACGAACAGCTAAAAAGTTGGAAAGTTCCCGAAAATAATTTCACGGCTCAACAAAAAGTGACTTTGCGCCGCATTCTTAGCCACACTGCGGGCACCACCGTTCACGGTTTTCCCGGCTACGAAAGCGGCGACACGCTGCCCACTCTCGTCCAAATCTTAAATGGCGAAGATCCCGCCAATTCACCGGCCGTTCGCGTCATCCACATCCCCGGCACGGAGTGGAATTATTCTGGCGGCGGCGTCCTGATCGAACAGCAATTAATGATCGATGTTACCGGCAAGCCCTTTACGCAACTCATGCGCGAAATTCTCTTCGACAAAATCGGCATGCAAGACAGTACTTACCAGCAGCCTCTTCCCGCAGACCGTGCCGCCCACGCCGCCAGCGGCACCTATTCCACCGGCTTCACCGTCGAAGGAAAATGGCATATCTATCCGGAAATGGCCGCTGGCGGACTCTGGACCACTCCCAGCGATCTTGCTCGCTTCGCCATTGAAGTCGCGCTTTCCAAACACGGCAAATCCAATCGCGTCCTTTCGCAATCCACCGCGCAAGAAATGTTGAAGCCGCAATTTGATCCCGTCAAGCAAATCGCTTTGGGGGACGCGCAACATCCGGATCGCATGGGTCTCGGTTTTTTTCTGGGCGACGCCACTCGCCCCGATCTCTTCGGCCACATTGGCGACGACGAAGGTTTTCAGGCCATGCTGGTGATGTTCGCGGACTCCGGCCAGGGCGCCGTGATTATGGCCAACTCCGAAAATGGCATCCTGTTCGGAGATTTTCTGATCGCGCAAATCGCCAAGGAATACGGCTGGAAGAATTACCTTCCGCCAAACCGTCCGGAAATCGGCTCCGGCTCCGCGTTGCGGCTGGTCGCCCGCGAAAAAGGAATTCCCGCCGCCATCGAAGTATTTCGCCGCATGAAAAAAGAAAATGCTCGCCCGTATACCGTCAACCAGGAAACGCTGATCAGCCTGGCCTACGAACTCTACACCGGCCACAAAGTCCAAGACGCCATCGCCATCCTCGACGTGGAAATCCATGAATTCCCGCAATACTGGAACGCTTACGACAGCCTCGGCGAACTCTATGCCGATACCGGCGACACGCAACGCGCCATCCAAAATTACGAAAAATCCGTGCAACTAAAACCCGACAACCAAGGCGGCATCGCCGCGCTAAAAAAACTAAAATCCCTCAACAAATAAAAACTGGCCCCCCAACCTCGGCAAAACCAATTAGCTCAAAGTTAATGGTTGAACATCCCGTGCCACCGTTGCCGCGATTTCATCTTCGGCCACTTCCAGGTCATACCGCATCTGCAAATTCATCCAAAACGCTGGAGCATTCCGAAAATAGCGCGCGAAGCGCAATGCCGTATCCGCCGTAATTCCTCGACGCTCATTTACAATATCCGCGATTCGCGTCACTGGCACCCGCAAAGCCATCGCCATCCTGTTCATGGTCAGCCCCAGCGGCTCCATAAACTCTTCGCGCAAAATTTCGCCAGGATGCACCGGCTTCAATTTTTTCGCCATCGTAAAGAACCAGCTTCAACCAACACAGATTGCGCGATTGGTCCTTCAACCAGACAAGGAACTCGGAACTCCTATGTTCTTACGGTATCGAAACTTCGCTTTGCAACGCGCTTGCCCATACGCGACGAGACACAAACCACTGGACCAAATGTAGGACGAGAAAAATAAAGAACGCGTTAGCGGCAAAGGCGAAATACAAGAAAAAGTCCCGCAAAATCAGTGTACCCACGGGAGTATGGCTATCGAATGTAACGAAAGCGAAACGCAAGCTAAAGAAGAAAACAATTCCAAAGAGATAAAACGCAGCGCCAATAAGCTGGCGCACGTTGGCGCATCGAACTTGAAGTGTACCAACCGCACGCCGCAGAGACATCGTGTCCCTAGAATGGCTCGGATTCATTATGGACCGGAGGCGGGCGAGGGTTACCGCCGCCGAAATCAGGGAATAAAATCCAATTACAGCCAGTATTAGAAGGAACAGCTTAGGTAACGCTGGGAGCTCAATCCAAATTGACCACAGTTCGTAATTCGGCATGATAATCTTTGACACTTATGAACCGCTAAATGTTCCCATTACTCTTAATGAATCCGAACCACGTCGCTGTTGGCGCAACGAATGGTCTTTGAGTGAAGTTTAGCAGCGATTCATGTCCATTCTGTTTGGAGTCTGCCTTCTATTCAATGTCCTTCGCGTTTATCGCGTCCACTAGCGCCTTCCGCAGATACGTTTCGCACTGTGCCGGCTGCATTTGATCGCAGTGGTCATAGAGGTTGTTCTTGATTTTTTCGATGTCCATCTGCAAATACCCATGCTTGTAATAGTTAACTCCGATTTCGTGGATTAATTTGTCGGGGATCGACACCTTAGCCACCGGCGGATGTTTCACGGTGTTCGCGCTCACGCCACCCTTCGCCGCGCCGAAAATCGCCACCAGCAGCAGAAATCCAGTCCAGCAAGCGGCCGTGATCAGCGCGCTCACTCCCACCCGCAACGCCGTCGACCACCGGCTCATGCGAGAAACTGTCAGCGTTCCGCCCACACCACCGACCGCAAGCACCGCGGGCACTCCGCCGCCTAGCGACACGATCGGAATCAACACCGACAGTCCCATAAAAATCCACGCCCACTTGGGCACCGGATCCGCCGCCGACCCGGCCACCGGCGCTCCGTTGCGAATCACATGCACGCCCTGGAATATCGGCATGTTCTTGATCGTCGGCATGCCCTCGATGGTTCCGTAGCGCACCGTAAGTATCGAGCCATCCGGCATCTTCGCGGTTGTGCCACGCCGAAAATCTGCTGGCGACGCGAACGCAATCACCTCTTTGCCATCCAGCAGCACTTTGGCGTTTTCCAGTTTCGGTGTATAGGTGACCGCCAGCCGCCTGGGGCCTGCGGGATCGATCGCAAATGTCTTTTTCAACGTTTTCATGGAATCTCTCCGTCGGGAAAATGGCGTCTCCGTCGAACGACGCCCACGCTGAAAAAATCCTACTATGCAATTGCGCCAACGCGCCGTCGATGTGGCCAATGTTGTATTGCCGTTCCGGCGCATTGCATTGGCGTCATGCACAACGCGACGCGATGTTACTTGTCGACTTAAGCGACTAAGTCTTTACGACAGAACTAGTTCCGGCCGCGCGGGTCGAGCACCGCTGCTGCTCCCGCGCTAGCGCTTGTTCAGGGCGAGCCAGGGCATGTTGCGGTAGGAGTCCGCGACCACCCAGGCGGCGGCGGTCAGCGCTACGGACACGGCGGTCTCGCTCCACTTGCCGGCGACGTTGGCGCCGGTCACGATGATCGGCACCCACACCAGCAGCGTGAACATGCCGATCTCAAACGCGGAAAGCGCTGCCGCCAGCCGAGCGCACACTCCAATCAACACCGCAACGCCCGCCGCGATTAACGCGCCGCCGGTGAAATACGCCCAGGCCACATGCCCGGGCAGCCATCTCGGCACCAGCGAAACGGTATTTTGCAGATAGAGAAAGTGCGCCGCGCCCAACGGGATCAACGCCACGCCGTAGAGCGCCCTCGCGATGTGCAGGCCGGTATCGCCGGCAGCGAAACCGAAGCGCCGCTTGTCCCAATCCGTGGCGAACCATACGTACAGCACCCAGGCCGCCGCCACCATCACCGCCGTCTTGCAGGCGGACCACCAAAAATCCACCGTGGGCGAAACGAAAATCTCCGGCACTCTCAGCAGCAGCAACCACAGCAGCAGGCAGGCCAGCAGCACCCGCGCAGCGATGGCGGCGGTGCGCTGCCACAGCAGTCCTATGCCGCATCCCAGCGAGACGATGGAGCATAGATAGCCGAGTGCGTGCAGACTCTTGGGTATCGGCAGCCATACTATGGTGAAATCGATTTTGATCAGGCCCAGGATGCCCAGCGCAATCAAGCTCGCCGCAAAAACCGCATGGCCCACGCTCGCGATCTTCATCGTGCTGTCCCTCCGTGCCCAATTCCGGCCCAACGGAAAAAACCAGCGGCAAAAACGCCGGTCTGAAGACCGGCCTCTACAACTCCCGGATGTGATGCGAGATGCCGGTCAGGCGCCGAGATAATATCATCGGGAAATTGAAAAAGGCAGGCGACGGAAAATGTTGCACCCCCTACCCCCCTCAAAGAGCAAAAGAGTGCGGAAGTGATTGAAAACATGGGACCGATTTTTTGCGAAGTGCAAAAGAGCGATAGGAGAGGGGCGGAAGAGCGTCTGAAAGTCTGAAGGTTGGAAGGTCTGAAGGTCGCAGAGACGGAAGATGCAAGTTCCAAAAATTTGAGGGACCCGGCCACCCCGGCAAATTGTAAGGATGTGATTCTAAAAGGATTGCGAGTGGAGGGGTTTGTAAGTGGGGATTCTAAAGAGTTTACGGAGACGGGGATTTCGGGAGGGGCAGGGTGGCACTGGGAAGATTGGCAGTGGTTAGTCGAGGATTGCACGAAGCATGATAACAGGTAATTTACCAAATGTCAATAGTATTATAGGATTAGCGGGCCGTTGGTCGGACTTGATTGGACTTTGGGTGGCCCACGGGTCGGGTTTACACGTGGGGCTTTTTCGTTGACTACGTATGCCGGGTAATTTGAAACGCCACTATGAGAAGGGGCATTTGCACTTCGTCACCTTCAGCTGCTACCAGCGAAGGCCATTGCTCGCGGTGGCGACCGCTCGAGACGTGTTTGTTGAGACCCTTGGGGCGATGCGCGCACGGCACGGATTTCGGTTGGTGGGATATGTGGTGATGCCGGAACACGTGCACATGTTGATCGGTGAACCGCCGGAGGTTACGCCGTCCGTGATGCTGATGGCATTGAAAGCGAATGTGTCCCGGAAATTGCTCGGGGAATGTGGTGGTTCGCGACGTTTCTGGCAGTCGAGATTTTACGATTTCAATGTTTATAGTGGGTACAAGAAGCGGGAAAAGCTTCAGTACATGCATGGTAATCCGGTGAAACGTGGATTGGTGACGAATCCAGGGGATTGGATGTGGAGTAGCTTTCTTTTTTACGAGAAAGGTGAGGTGGGGTTGGTGCCGATTGATGTGGTGGACTGAAAATTCAGAACCAAGAAAAATTTTGTGGAATAAAAACTCAAACCCCGGAAAAACCCCCACGTGCAAATTCGGCCCGTGGGGCACCCTGAGGCACCATCATCGGAAAAGGCAGAATCTAAACCCAGGACAAGAGCGGCGATGGGCGTGGTGCTTTAACGAGCGGGGAAAGTGTCGTAAACTGTTGAGGGCTCGAACAGAGGTGGGAGTAGCTCAGCTGGTAGAGCGTCGGTCTGTGGCACCGAATGTCGCGGGTTCAATCCCCGTCTCCCACCCCAACTCCAGCGGTTATTTCGCATCCCAATACAAAAACTGTGCGCTAACTGTACGCTAAATCTTAGTTCCGTTCGCTTTGTTCCATTCCTTAGCAGCGCGCTTTTCCGAACAAATCTTCGTAGTTTTGTGTCTCAACGTTTTTCGGTCAAACGTGAAAACGACCGCGAGAGATGGAGAACTCAAGCCGCCAGCAGCAACCTCATAAGCTAGTTCTGGGTCCTTTTCGACTTCTCCTTTCATTATCGCGGACACACGGTCAAGCGCAGCCACTAGCGCAGCTCCGGAGACGAACGTAGGCTCTTTTGCCATAGGCGCCCTCACTTTAATGTTCCTTCAGCATATCATTGCTCATGCCAGAGATTATTGATTTGCCTGTCGCCGACCGGGCCTTCAACGACGTAAGGTCCTTCGGAATGCAGATCTACAACACGCCGGCCAAGAGCGTGTGGTTTCAAAACATCCTGACCTGCCTGTTGGACGCCAACCTCAGGGAGTACGACAACCTGAGAGTCGGGATGGACAAGGATTCGACGCTGCTTGTCGCGTGGGGGTGTCGCAACATGCTCGAGTTGAATGTTTTCACCAAGTATGTTCTGCAATGCAGCGCGAACGCGAAGAACTTTGCGGACGACGTGTGGATTGATGCGATCGATGTGTTCTCGTCCTTCCGAGAGTGGCTCCGATTTCACAGCCCAACCGGCCAAGCTCCCGGTCTGGAACAAACCATCGACAATTTGAAGTCTCAGAAATCGGGCATGGGAATTGCGCGGAACACCTACTTGCGGGTGAATGAGATTGCTGTTGCTGTGAACTTTGAGGAAGAATACAAGCGAATGTACAAGGCGACCTCGAAGCTCGTACATCCAACGGCTTTTTCGGTGTTAGGCAATCCAGACGAACGGCAACATTTAGGCGCAGAGCTGCGTCAGAACTTCTTTCTCACCGGAATTCGATACGGCCTCGACGCGTTTACCGAGATGAGAGACTATGTCGCAAAGCATGGAGTCGAGCCGTTGCCGTAAGGGTTTAGAGCTTCCTCTTGCGAACCAGCGCGTCGTTTTGGCATGGGTTTTTGATGGGTGTTGGTCTGGTCTTCGCCGCATTCTTAGTGGGACGCCTGCTGGCGCGGCGCACGTAAAGACTCAGGAACGCAATTTAAAGCACGGGCGGAGCGTTGCTGCTCCAGACCTTAGGCGCGATTAGGTGTTCTCCCGTCCACACGCTTAACCGCCTGCGCCGCTGCGCGACTCGCAATTGGCGTTTATGCGCGATCTACGATTCCACGCTATACTTAGAGGGTTATGCTCTCAGTGAATAATGTGTCGATGCGGTTCGGCCCTCGGGTCTTGTTTGAGGATGTGACCTGCACGTTTATGGCGGGGCGGCGCTATGCCGTCACCGGGCCGAACGGCGCGGGCAAGTCTACTTTTATGAAGATTTTGACCGGCGAGCTGGAGCCGACCAAAGGGTCCATCACGCGGCCGAAAAAGTTCGGTATTTTGCGCCAGGATCAGTTCGCGTTCGACGAATTTCGCGTGCTGGACGCGGTAATCATGGGCAATCAGGGCTTGTGGAAAGCGCTGACGGAGCGCGACAAGCTCTACGAAAAGCCGCACGACAAACTTACCGACGCGGACGGCATGCGCCTGGGCGAGCTGGAAGGCGTCGTGGGCGAAGAAGGCGGCTACACGGCGGAAGCCGATGCCGGAGTTTTGCTGGACGGGCTGGGCGTGGAAGTGGCGCTGCACGAACGCAAAATGAAAGAGCTGCAAGGCGGACAAAAAGTTCGCGTGCTGCTGGCGCAAGCGCTTTTTGGAAATCCTTCGGCGCTGCTTTTGGACGAGCCGACCAACAACCTCGACCTGGATTCGGTGCACTGGCTGCAGGATTATTTGACGGAATACGAAGGCGTGCTGATCGTGATCTCGCACGATCGCCATTTTTTGAACAGCGTGTGCACGCACACCGCGGACATCGACTACGAAACCATCATCATGTACGTGGGCGGCTACGACGAAATGGTGGTGGCGAAGACGCAAGTGCGTTCGCGGATCGAATCGGAAAACGCGAACCGCGAAAAGAAAATCGCGCAATTGCAGGATTTCATCGCCAGATTTTCCGCCGGTACGCGCTCCGCGCAAGCCACTTCTCGGAAGAAAGAAGTCGAGCGGCTGCAAACCACGGAGCTGGCGCGGTCTAACATTCAGCGTCCCTATATTAAGTTTGAAATGAAGCGCAATTCCGGCAAAACGCCGCTGGAAATTCGCAGCGTGGAAAAATCGTACGACGGTTTGAAAGTGATTCCAAAATTTTCCGCGATTATTTCTCGTGGAGAAAAAATCGCGCTGATGGGCCGCAACGGAGCGGGAAAAACCACCATGCTGCGTTCGCTGGTGCGCAACGCTCCCGGTTTTATCGATACCGTGGACCAGAAATTTCCCATCGATGGCGGAGAAGTTCGCTGGGGGCACGAAGTTGCGGTCGGCTATTTCGCGCAGGACCATACGGATTCGATCACCAAGGGCATGACCGCGATCGAGTGGCTTTGGCAATTCGATCCGACGGCTTCGCAGCAGGAATTGCGCGGCTTGATGGGGCAAATGCTGTTCAGCGGCGAAGATGCGCTGAAGCCGACGAAAGCGCTTTCTGGAGGCGAGTCGGCGCGACTGATTTTTTGCAAGCTGATGCTGCAAAAGCCGAATTTCTTGGTGCTGGACGAGCCGACCAACCATTTGGATTTGGAATCGATCAACGCGCTGAACATTTCGTTGCAGCGCTACGACGGCACCGTGCTGCTGGTTACGCACGACCACGACGTGATCGACGAAGTGGCCACGCGCATCTGGCATTTTCAAGGCGGACAGATTGAGGATTTCAAGGGTCCATACGAAGAATACGTGGAACTAGCTCGCCAAAAAGCCGCCGCGCAGCAAAACCCAGCGGAACTGCGCCGCCGCTAAAATCGCAATGCAAGCAACTTGCGTCGAACAATGCCGACCTCGGCAATCGGCGCAGCCGTGCGCATCAAGCGAAGAATCTGCGCCCGTTGCTGGCTGGAAACTGCGGCGCTTGCCGGACGCGGAGTTTTCGCCGCGTTGTTTACACTACATGCGACAGGAATTTTTCGACGCATGAGCCCTGAAGCGCAAGAGCTTTCCAAAACGAGTCCGCAAGAAACGGATCGCCGGCACATCGAACGGCAACTGGCGTATGCGCGGCCGATTGTCGTTTTGATGGCGTTGATCGCGCTCTCCGAACACGCCGCTTTGCCGCACGCGCGGCGCGCGGTTTCTTTTTTGATTGCGTATTTGATCGTTTCCGCGCTGGTGATTTTGGTGCAGGAAGCGATTCGCAGCCGCGCCTGGTATTTGCCGCTGGTTTGCGATTTGTTCGCGCTGATTTTTTTCATGTACTTGAGTCCGACCATGGTGCCGGCATGGTTTCCGTATTTGTTTGTGTGCTATGTGGCGGGGAATCGCTGGGGAATGCGGCGCGCGTTTCCGCTGGCAGGGGCGCTGGCGCTGGCGGTGGTGGTTCTGACGGCGGTGGAAGGCGAACTGATTTGGGGACGGGCAGTGGCGTGGATCGGATTGGTATGCGCGACGCTGGCGGCCGGAGCGGGAATGGCATTTTTGGGCGACCGCAACCGGAGGTATTCGGAGCACAGTCAATTCTTTTCGCGAATTACCGCGACCATGCAGGTGGAACAAGGTTTGGCGGAATCGCTGCGATTGCTGTTGGAAGAATTGGCGAACGCTTTTAATTCCGAAGAAGCGCTGATGGTTTTTCGCGACATGGACCTGGAAAGAATTTTTGTGTGGCGGTTGAAATCCGGCGAGAGCGAGCGGTTGATGCCGGAAAACATGCCGCTGACGCGTTCCGACGGATTTTTGCTGGACGATTTGGATACAGCGATTTGCTGGAACTCGCTGGTGGATGCTGGCTCGGGATTCGGCTGGGACCGCCGCAACGGCCATCCGCTGAAAACAATTCCGCGATTGCCAAATACCACGCAGCAGGAATTGGCGCTGCGGTCGATGATGGCGGTGCCTTTCGAGCAAGGGGGGCAAGCGACGGGAAGATTTTTTGTGCTGAATGGGCGGCGGAGTTTTGTGCGCGAAGATCTGGCGCTATTTGAAAGCGTGGCGCGGCATGTCGGTCCATCGCTGGAAAATATTTTTTTGTTGCGGCATTTGCGGGCGCGGGCGATTGAAGCGGAGCGGAGCAGAATTTCTCGCGATTTGCACGACGGAATTTTGCAGACGCTTTTGAGCATCGAAATTCAGCTGGATGTTTTGCGGAGAAGCGTTTCGACGGCTCCGGAGAATGCGGCAGCGAGCCTGGCGAATTTGCAGCAGACGGTGCGAAATGAGGGCGCGGAGTTGCGGCACATGGTTACGGACCTGCGGCCGCTGCGGGTGCAAAGCGCGGATTTGATAGATTTAATGCGGGGTTTTGCGGAGCGGTATCGAAATGAGGCCGCTGTGGCGCTGGATTTGCTGATTACGTCGGTGGAAATACACGCTCCAGACCGGGTTTGCCGGGAGATTTTTCAGATTTACCGTGAAGCACTTAACAACATAAAAAAGCATGCTAAGGCTTCCCATGTCGTGGTAAAACTGACGCAGGACGACAGCCGAATCGTTTTAGTGGTTGACGACAACGGCGAAGGTTTCAGTTTTGCCGGCCGCTTTACGGGTGATGAGCTCGATCGATTGCGGCTGGGTCCAATCTCCATCAAGGAGCGTACGCGTACCGTGGGGGGCGTGCTGACCGTGGAGTCTAATCCGGGTCATGGAGCACGTTTAACCATCGAGATTCCGTTCGGCTAAAATGGCCAAGACTAAACAACAAATTCGCGTCCTGCTGGCGGACGATCACGCGATTTTTCGCGACGGGTTGCGCAAGCTGCTCGATTCGGACGAGGACATCACCATTGTGGGTGAAGCGCAGAATGGCGCGGAGTGCATCAAGCTGCTCGCCAAATTGAAGCCGGACATTCTTTTGCTGGATTTGCGCATGCCGGATAAAGATGGGCTGGCGGTGTTGGAAGAAGTGAACTTCGATACTTTGCCGACGCGGGTGGTGGTGCTGACGGCGGCGGAAGACGATCGCGACGTGGTGCGGGCGATGCGGCTGGGCGCGCGGGGCGTGGTGCTGAAACAGTCCGCGACGGATTTATTGGTGAAGAGCATTCACCGCGTGCATGCTGGAGAAATCTGGCTGGATAATCGCATGACCGCGGAAGTGATGAAGGCGTTCTCGAAGTCGTCGGAGTCGGGACCGCGGCGGGAAAAGCCGCTGTTGAGCGACCGCGAAAAAGAGATTGTGCAACTGGTGGCGCAGGGTTTTCGTAACAAGGAAATCGGCGAGAAACTTTTTATCAGCGAGCAGACGGTGAAGAATCACTTGCACAATATTTTCGATAAGCTGGGCGTGTCTGACCGGCTCGAGCTGGCCCTCTACGCGATACACCACCGATTGATTGATCATTCGTAAAGCTGGCTGTTCACACTGTCACGACTTATTGGCGAGTAGCTCAAAATTGTGCGCATGGAGAAAGATCCCACCCTTTGCAAAATCAACCCGCAAAGGGTAGGCCACCCAAATCTCTTTGTAGGTATTGGTCAGATTTAGCGGCGGGTGAAAACTTGGGCTTGGATGTCGTCGTAGACTAGTTTGAAGCGGGGGTCCAGGCGGAGGATGGCGGCCAGGGCGGAATCTTTTTTGGCCAGGATCACGTTGGCGTGTTGGAGTTCTTCGTCGGTGGCCCATTCGGGCTTGCCGTTCCAGACAGCGGAAAAATGAGCTACCCGTTCGTCACCCTGGACGTTGGTGCGTCCGTCCATGGAAACGGGAAGTTCGGGCAGACGCCAGATCAGGAAGCCGCCCCAATTGAAATCGTTGAATAGCGGGCCGGGGAGATGATGTTTTTCGATGTATTGCGCGGCGACTTCTGGAAAATGTCCTGCGACCTGCATTTCTAGCCATGCGTTGGAGACGTCGTAGCGACGGAAACCGACTACGAGAATGGCGAGCACCCAGACGCAGGTGATGGTTTGAGAGCGGGGAATGCGGGCGCGATAGTCAGAAAGACTTTTTACGTTCCAGCCGTCCGAGAGAGCGCACAACGAAATCACCACTAGGAACCAAATCTCTTTTACCGAGCGGAATGCCAAGAAGGAAGCGAGCAGAAGGAGAACTGGCCAGAGCAGATTTTTTTCGCGGCGCCAGCCGATCGCGGCGGCGGCGAATAAGACTAAAAACAGAGCGACAAACTGGCCGGGTTCGCGGAAAGTGATCGCGCGGAGTTCGACGATGAGGCTGTAGGACTTGGGCTGATGCATATATTGAAATACGGTGGAATAGACGCGCGGGCCGAAGGGATTGATCAACGTGGCGAAAAAGCCGGCGAGCAAGACCAACCATAGTTGCTTGCTGAAAGATATTTCGCGGGCCGCGATTGTTTTTTGCCAAAGGGGCGGAAGCAACGGCAGGGTGGCGAAGATTCCAAGGAGCAGGAGACCGTAGACGAATTGGATGTGCCAGTTCGCCCAAAGGAGCAGCATGAACGGCAGCAGCCAAAGTTTTTTGGTGAGACCGGTGCGGCGGGCGGAGAGAATCAAGTTCAATTCGATGATGGTGAAGAGGATGGTGAGCATGCCTGGCCGCGGACCGAGTATCAGGTTCATGGCGAAGATGCCCATTGCGGTGAGGGCGATTGCGTACCAGACGGACGGGAAAAGAGTTTTCACCAGATGGAAAAGGGCAATGGTGATGGCAAGGCGAACAGCGACATCGTAAAGCACGATTCCGACGAAGCCAAATTGACGATGCAAGAGCTGGACGAAGATGTCGAACAGCCAACTGTAGACGATCCATGCCTTGCCAATGCCATAGGTAGAAAAGGGATCCGTTCTGGGTATGGCGTGATGCTGCAATATCCAGCGGCCCGTGGCCAGGTGCCACCAGATGTCGGGATCCGTGACCCTAAAATTGCGGAGGAAGAAAAATCCGGGTAAGGAGTAGAGTGCGACGACGCCGGCTAGCTGAGTCAGTGGAGATGCGAAAACGGAATGTAGAAACGGTAGGACCGGCCGCATAGCGGGCTTTCCAGGGGACGAAGAAGGAACGGCAGTTGCGGGATTATTATTCACCGTTCCAGATTTATCATGGGCGGCCGCGATTCATCGGTTTTTTCGAGAGGGTGGTTGCCCTAGTTGTTGTTTTCTCTTTAGGTGCGTGCGGCGACCTGAGGAGTCGAGGCGGGGTGCAGGGAGAACGATGAAATTGTGGGGAGCGGAGCTAGGTTATGCGCGAAAAGGCGATGTCTTGATTCCCGTGCCAGAGGACGAGCTCGCATAGTCTTGCTAGATGTTGCTTTCCTTCCACTATGGTGAGGAAGCGATTGCCGACCAAATCGCCATCTTTGCAGCGGAATGCGGACGTGCCGTACGGCAGGAGTATTTCGCACTCGCTGTGGTCGGCGGGATGGAACAAGAGCTCGCCTGCTGCCGGACTGCCGGTTACGCTTTCACGACCAACTTCCAAGTTGAAAGCGCCCAAGGGAATCCACGCGGCTTCGCCGCTCCATCGAGCCTGCAAGAGCTTTGCGCGAAAGGGCAAGATGGCGCAAAACTTTTCACAGGTCATGGGCGAAAGCGAGCGCTCGAGGCGGGCGGTGAATTGCAGATCGGAGATGTTGATTCTGATTAATTCGACGGGGGCGGTGTTCATATCCGTTCCTCTGTTCGTTAGGGCTTAGGGGAACACCACACTCAAACTGCTGCCTTGTGTCCACCGAGGAAGTTTACAGACGATTTGCGTCCGAGACATGAGTTGCCATGGGCAAGACGCGGTGGGCCAATTCGTCGGTGAATTTTTGCGGTTCTTCGAAGAAGGGAAAGTGGCCGGAATTTTCGAAAGTGACGAATGCTTTTTGCGGGGCACGGATGGTTTGTTCGTACTGCAGAACCAGGGAAGGGCGGCAGTCGGGGTCGAATTTTCCTTCGAAAAAGAACATGGGGATGCGGAAGTCTTCGCCTAGGCTTTTGAGATTGATTTTGGAGATTTGTGGGATGAGCTGGTTAAGGGAAAACCTTTGACCGTGGATGAAGCTGAGATCGTCTTGCAGTGAATACTCGGGCGTAGAAATCAGACTCGTAAGAATTCTTTGGATGTTGGTAAATTCCACGCCGTGCGCGGGCGGACCCAGCAGTTTGGCCTCCCAGAAGCGGGCAACGCCGCCTTTTTGTGCGTCAGGGCTGGTCGGAGGGTAGGGAGCAAGGCTTTCGAGGTCCTGGATGGCTTGCCGATTGGCGTGGGCGTGGGCCTGTTGCAGCGCGTCCTGATAGGCGACTTGGTCATTTTGTTGTGCGTCGATCAGTTGGCCGACGCCGACGTATGCGTAAATCATTTCCGGATGTTCGTGCGCCAACCACAGGCCCAGGACACTTCCCCATGAGTGACCGACGACAAAGATTTTTTCTCGTTTGAAGCGCTGGCGGAGATAGTTGGCGACTTCGAGAGTGTCTTGCTGCATCTGCGGCACGGTCATGGTGCGGCGAAGGAAAGCTTCGTCGTGATTGGATGAGTAGGTCTTTCCGGCTCCGCGCTGATCCCATTGAACTACGGTGAAATATTTCTCCCACGGGTCTTGAAATGCGCTAGCCATGGGAATGAAAGTGATGCCGGGGCCGCCGTGGATGAACAGTAGGACGGGATTGTTCACGTCTTGGCCGCGCACCTGGATCCACTGGTCGATTCCGCCGATGCGGATGGCTTCCAGGCTGTCTATTCCATTGGGGGACGTGACAGCGCGTCGTTGAGCGACTTTATGCTGGAGATATTTTCTGTAAAGGAGCGCGGAAGAGGGAATTACGACGATGAAGAGGCCGATGGTTGTGGCGAAATATTTGAGAATCTTCCAAAGCACTAGACAGGCCTCCGCGGAGAAAGCTCCGCCCGCAGGTATAGACGAGAATTTGTGCCGGCGGTTTCGAGCTTAGCAGCGATTGGCGGATTTTTTATGGGTTCACGGTCAGGTGAAGCTGGGTGGTGTGGAGCGCGTGAGTACCTGGTGTGGTGGACATGGCTGAAATGGTGATTTGAAAGGTTTGCGGTTGATTGGAAACTGGAGAAGGAACGGTGCTGGCGCAGCCACCGGCGGCGAAGGCTACGGCGGAGATGGCCCAGCCGAGGCGCTGTTTGCGGCGATGAGGAGCGGCGAGGAGGAATGCCACGGCGATTAGGGCAGTGATAAGGGCGAGTACGGACGCGGCGGCGGTGGCAGCGATTCGCGCAGCGGCGTCATGGAGCATGACAAAACGGAACGCGGTTGGCGATTGCGGAGTTGGGGCGAGTGGACGGAAGGATGCGGAGGCACGCGTGGTGGTTACGGTGAGAGTGGAGGTGGAGTTTGCGCCGCTGCTGAGAGTGAGCTGAGAGGGAGAAAATGTGCAGGTCGCAGTGGCGGGGAGACCTTGGCATTGCAGGGAGACGGGTCCGCTAAATCCGCCGATGGAGCCGGAGGTGACGACGAAGGTGGTGCGGCCGCCGGAAGTGACGGCGCTGTTGGCTGGAGTAGCGGCGAGGGTGAAGTCTGAAATATTTTGCGCGAGCGAAGGAGAGACGGCGGCACTGAAATCGTTGTCGCCGGCGTAGGACGCGGTAATGGTGTGCGCTCCAGCGGGCAAGGAGTCCGAAGAGTAGACGGCGGCTCCGGTGGAGTCGAGCGCGGCTGTGCCGAGGGTGGCGCTGCCGTCATGGAAAGTGACGCTGCCAGTTGCGGTAGCTCCGGGCGAAGCAATGGTGGCTGTGAAGGATAGGGAGTTGCCGAATGCGGATTGGGTGGCGCTGGAAGCCAAGTGTACGGTGGGCGCAGCTTTGTTGATGGTCAAGACAAAATTGTTGCTGCTGCCGGAGTAGAGAGCGTCGCCATCGTAGACGGCGGAGATATTGTGCGAGCCAGCGGAAAGATCCTGAGGAGCAAAATTGGCAGTGCCGTTGACGACAGTTTGCGTGGCGAGATTTTTTTGGCCTTCAGAAAAAACCACTGTGCCAGTAGGAGGAGCGATAGTAGTGTCCGCGACAGGAGCGATTTTTGCGGAGACGGAAATCGCGGCGCCGAAGGTTGGCGCGGGCTGCATGGACCTCAGCGCCAGGGTGGTGGGATTTTGCAGGCCGCTGCCATTGATGTTGATGAGGTGCGGGCTGCCCGGGGCGTTGTCGGTGAGATCGAACATTCCGGTTTGCGCTGGAATGGTGGACGGACGAAATACGATGTTGATGGTGCAACTGGAACCGGGGGCGATATTTTGCGGGAAGGTGAGAGCGCAGGAACCACCGGGAGCGATGGAAAAATCCGAGGATGTGCCGATGAGTGAGTCGACGGTGAGCGTGGACGATCCCTGATTCCCGACAGTGACGGCGAGCGGCGAGCTGGATGTGCCGACGATTTGCGGCGAGAAAGTGAGACGAGTGATGTCCATGCGGCGGATGCGCTGATTGTCTTTGTCGGAAATGTAGACCGTGCCGGAGAGAGCCACTACTCCGGTGGGATTATTTAAGGCGGCGGCCATGGGCGGACCGGAATCGCCGAAGAAACCCTGGGTGGTGTCGCCTGCCGCGGTGCGGATGAAGCCAGATCTTACGCGACGCAGAACGTTGTTGCCGGCGTCGGTGATGAAAAGAGTACCGCTGGCGTCGAGAGAGAGGCCTACAGGCCGGGCGAGCGAAGCGCTGGCGGCGGAGCCGCCGTCGCCGGAATAAGCTTGAACGCCGTTGCCGGCGAGAGTGGTGATTACGCCGCCAGAGACGAAGCGCACGCGGCGGTTGCCGGTGTCCGCGATGTAGAGATTTCCTGCGGCGTCGACGGCGAGACCGACTGGAGAGGCAAGATTGGCGCTGGTGGCGGGACCGAGATCGCCGGAAAAACCTTCGAGACCATTTCCGGCAACGGTTGTGATGATGCCGGCACTAATTTTGCGGACGACGTGATTGCCGGTGTCGGCGACGTAGACGGCGCCGGATGCATCGAGAGCAATACCGCGAGGGAAGCGTAAGGAAGCGGCGAGGGCTGCGGCGCCATCGCCGGAGAATCCTGGAGCGCCGTTGCCTGCGATGGTGGTGATGGTGCTACCGGAGACGACACGGATGCGATTGTTGCGGGTGTCCGCGATGAAAATATTTCCGGCGGCGTCAACGGCAATGCCGGAAGGGCTATCGAGACCGGCTTTGGTGGCGGGTCCATTGTCGCCCCAAAAGCCTTGCAGGCCGCTGCCGGCGACGGTGGTGATGGTGCCGGAAGTATCCATTTTGCGGATGCGGTGGTTGTCGCGATCGGCGAAATAAACATTTCCGGCGGAATCGGCGGCGAGGGCGACAGGGAATTCCAGGGTGGCGCTTTCTGCGCTGCCGTTGTCGCCGGAGAAACCGGTCTGACCGTTACCGGCGACGACTTGAATTTTTCCGCCGGGAGACAGGGCGAGAATCGGGCCTTGGGCGTGGACGTTAGCGACGGCCAACGTCGACAAAAAATAAAAAATGAATGAACACATGGCAAAACGGAAAAGCGTTTTGGATTTGTTCCCTTGCGTCCGAGACATGATGTTTCCGTTCACGTGATTTCCGTTTTGCGATGCGTTACGACTCATTGGCACACGAGGGCGGTGAGCACGTGCTGGTTGTTGGGACTGTTGCCGCCGTTTATCAGGATTTTGAGGTCGATGAGTTGTCCAGCTGGAATAGAAACGGAACTGGATGAGGTGCAAGACCGCGCACTGGAGCCGCTGACGGTGCAAGAAAGAGTGGAGTCAGCGAAGTTGGAAGTGGCGTTGTTGGAGCCGGTGGAGGTGATGGTGGTTCCAGTCCGCAGCGTAATCGTCTCCGAAACGCCAGAACCTGGAGAAATGTCCATGTACACGGAAAGCAGCGTGGTGGTGCAGGCGAAAGGAACGATGGCGACGAGGCTGCCGACTTCGGATCCGCCGGAGGTGCTATCGGCCGGACTCATGAAGTTGATGCCACTTTGTCCGGAGAGCGAGTGGCTGGCGGAAAGAGCGCCGTAGCCCGCGGTTCCTTGCGGGCCGGTCGTGCCAGCAGGGCCGGAAGGACCTTGCGGACCGGCAGCGCCGGTGGCTCCTGAGACGCCTTGCGGTCCGGTGGGTCCTGTGCCGCCTACCTGGGCGAGGAGTCCCCAAAAGCTGGCGTTGAGATCGGGCTGTTTGTTGGTGTTGGAGCTGAGAGCGATGTAACTGGAGCCGCTGAGGCTGACGGCGTCGCCTGCGGAGTAGGTGGTGGCACTGCTCCATGCGTTTCTGAAAGTGACTGGCGGACCTTGAATGCCCTGCGGACCCTGGGGACCGGTGGATCCAGTGAGACCCTGCGCACCAGTGGGGCCGGTCGAGCCGTTCGCTCCGGTTAGACCTGCGGGACCTTGTGGGCCGGATGGTCCGCTCAAACCAATTTGCGCGAGAAGACCCCAGGATGCGCCGCTGATGTCTGGTTGATTGGAATGGTTGACGTCGACGTAAGAGATGTAGCTGGAGCCGAAATAGCTAACGGCGTCGCCGGTGGCGTAGGTGCTGGAGCTGCTCCATGCGCCTTTGAAGGTGACGGGAGGGCCTTGCAGGCCTTGCGCGCCCGGGGCACCGTTGGTGCCAGCCGTTCCGGCTGGGCCGGTGGGGCCGACTGATCCTGCGACACCTTGCGAGCCTTGTGCGCCGGTCGCTCCGGCTGGGCCAATTAGGCCGATAGGTCCGGTTGGGCCCGCGGCGCCTGTTGCGCCGACGGTACCTGTTGCTCCAGTTAAGCCAATGGGACCAGTTGCACCGACGGCACCAGCCACTCCGGTCGGACCTACGGGGCCGGTGAGGCCGATAGGACCTACTGGGCCTGTCGCGCCGGTTGCACCTACGGCACCGGTCGTTCCGGTCAGTCCGATTGGGCCAGTGGCACCCGTCGGACCCGCAGGGCCAGTAAGACCAATCGGACCGGCTGCTCCTGTCGCGCCCGCTGGACCGGTCAAACCGATTGGCCCAGTTGCGCCTGCTGGCCCGGTTGCGCCGACGGCACCTGCTGCCCCGGTTAGGCCGATCGGGCCTGTGGCACCCGTTGCACCAGCGGGCCCGGTGAGACCGACGGATCCCGCTGGTCCGGTCAAGCCGGTTGCGCCTGCAGCACCTGCCGGGCCGGTGAGACCGATGGGGCCAGTGGCGCCCGCTGCGCCTGCGGCACCGGTCAGACCGATGGGACCTTGCGGTCCGGTCGCACCGGCGGTGCCAGTCAGACCAGTTGCTCCTGTCAATCCGGTTGCGCCCACAGCACCGGCAGGACCGGTGAGGCCAATGGGGCCTTGCGGTCCGATCGCACCGGCTGGACCTGTTAAGCCGATTTGGCCTTGGGAACCTGCTGGGCCGGCTGCGCCTATGGCGCCGGTCAAACCTGCTGGACCTTCGGGACCAGCGGCTCCGGTTGCTCCAGTTGCACCTGTGGCTCCGGTCAGACCGATGGGGCCTTGCGGACCGGGAGCGCCTGGCAGGCCTTGGGAGCCTTGCGGACCTTGGGAGCCGACGTCGCCGGTATCGCCCTTGTCCCCTTTTTTAGAGAGCATCGCCCAGGCGGAAGGATTGGTGTCCGGCTGGCTTCCGGTGTTGGCGTCGATCAACGAGATGTAGCTGGAACCGTTATACGCGATGGTGTCGCCGGTTGCGTAGGTTGCGGAGGCGCTCCATGCAGACTTGAACAAAATCGGTGGACCTTGCAAACCTTGTGGGCCTTGCGGGCCGATGTCGCCAGTTGGGCCAGAGGGTCCAGTGGGGCCAGTAGCGCCGGTAGCTCCCGTGAGGCCGATGGGGCCAGTTGATCCTGCGGGACCGGTCGCGCCTTCAAGACCTGCGGGGCCAGTAAGGCCGATTGAACCTGCTGGACCTGTCGCACCGGTTGCACCGATTGGACCAGTGAGACCGATGGGTCCTGCTGGGCCGGCGAGGCCGATGGGACCTTGCGGACCAGTGGTGCCAGCTGGGCCAGTTGCTCCGGTCAGTCCGGTTGCGCCCGTCGCACCTATGGGACCGGTTAGGCCGATAGAACCTTGTGGGCCGGTCGCACCGATCGCACCGGCCGGACCTGTTAGTCCGATTGGGCCTGCGGGGCCCGCTGTACCGGTTGCACCAGTTAAACCAGTTGAGCCGATGGGGCCGACCGGGCCAATTGCGCCAACCGGTCCTGCCGGACCGGTCGCTCCGGTTAGACCAATGGGACCTGCTGATCCAGTTGTTCCAGTCGCTCCGGTTAAGCCGGTTGCGCCGATTGGACCTGCTGGGCCTGCCGGTCCAAGGGCGCCAGTTGCGCCGGTCAAGCCAGTCGGACCGATGGGGCCTGTGGCACCGACCGCGCCGGTGACACCCGTCAGACCGATGGGGCCAGCGGGACCGGTTGCGCCGACTGGTCCGGTTAAGCCGGTTGCACCGATAGGTCCGGCTGGTCCGGCTGCGCCTGATGGACCTGTGGGACCTATCGGTCCAGTCAAGCCCGTTGCACCGATTGGACCCGCCGGTCCAGCGACGCCAGTTGTGCCGATTGGTCCAGTCAAGCCGGTCGCCCCCATTGGACCGGCGGGGCCCGCGATGCCGGTGGCACCTGTTGCGCCAGCTGGACCGATTGGACCGGCTTCGCCTTGCGATCCTTGCAGTCCTTGCGGGCCAGCGATTCCTTGAGATCCGGAGAGGCCTTGTGCGCCAGCCGGTCCGGTTGCGCCAGGAATGCCCGGAGCACCCGTCGGGCCTTGCGGACCTGCGTCACCGGTGTCGCCTTTGGCTCCTTGTTGTGCGAGGAGTGCCCAAAAAGTTGGATTGCTATCGGGTTGCTTGCCGGTGTTGGGTTCGACCAGCGAAGTGTAGCTTCCGCCGCCGAAGCTGACTGCTTCGCCGACTGAGTAGGTGCGAGCGTTGGCCCATGGTCCGCTGAACGTGACTGGAGGACCTTGCGGTCCTTGTGGGCCTTGCGCGCCGAGGTCTCCGGTTGGGCCGGAGGGGCCTTGCACTCCTGCGCTGCCTTGCGTGCCGGGCATTCCCGGGAGGCCAGCCGGTCCCTGTGGACCCTGCAGGCCTGGAGTGCCTGCCGCGCCGGGTTGGCCTGGAGCGCCGGGCAATCCTTGAAGGCCTTGCGGTCCTTGCGGGCCGTTGAGGACGATGTCTAGTCTGGCTTGGTGGCCGGTTTCCGGATTTTCTTTGCTGTCGAAGAGAACGTAAGTGGAAGATGCGGTGTTGGAAGCGGCGATCGCGATGCCGTGATTGGATTGCGGAGACGCAAGCCAGGAGCGGACTGCGGAGGTGATGTCGATGGAAACGAATTGATCTTGCTGGCCGACGGAGACGGTGCCGATTGCGGCGCCGAAAGCTGGAGCTCCGGCGAAAGTGACGGCCGATTCGGTCCAGGCAGCAGTGACCGGAAAAATGTCTACGGCACCGGGAGTGTTCACGCGGTTGACGTACAGGATCAAGTTGGCTTTGGCGATTTCATCGGAGGTTGCGCCGGCGGGGAGAGTCGAAAGATCGAACTGGAGCAGCGCCGTGTTGCCATTGCCGACGTAGAGATTCGAGAGCGCGCCAAAATTTGTGCTGGTGTGAGCGCTACTGATATGAGCGTCGGCGACGAGGGGGACGTCGGCAGCGTAGCTGGCAGGCGCCAGGAAAAACGATAGGGCCAAGCCGAGAAGTAGGCTGGAATGGCGGGCCCAGGCCGAACGGCGGGCCGAAGAAGCCGAAGAAGATGAGATATGCCTCTGCATGAAAACGCTCCGTAAATAAGATGAGGGCCTATCCCAAGGAAAAGCAGGCCTTAGCAAACGTATGACGTTATAAATAAAGGAGTTGCAAGAGGGAGGAACCGCGAGCTGCCTTTGAGGGACGTGCTGAAGGCAACTTTCGATCAGGATGGCCCGACCCCGGAAGGACTCATCGCTGGAAACAATTCTACTGAATAAATTGCGGAGTACCAGAGGGAGGTCAAAAAGGCGTTCCGAGTGATTAACTGTACCTTTTTTCAAGGACTTGCCCGGAAGTACAGGGTGGACGTTGGAAGCAAACGGGATAGAGAAATTGCGAGGATTTTGGGGCTGAAAATGATGGATGGGTTTTGCACAAGGGTCGATTAAATTTCTCTAAGATTGATGTGTCGAGGGATTTGGCGCGAGTGAGTGTCGGACCGACGGTCGCGAAACTGCGGCGCCTCAGAACAGTTCGGATTGATTGAGCGGCGAAATCTCGCGATGAGATTTTGGCGTCCTAGTACAACGGTACGGTCGAATGACGATTACGATTTGAACCTTGAGTCCTATTGTTAGTTGTGTCCGGTAGCGGCTAGACTGATGCTTCGATTAGGGAGGTTCCGTCTTGACTGGTTCCGAACGCCGCACTACCCAACGATTTTCAATGCGGCTGCCACTTACCGTTCGCTGGACAACGGGAACGGCGGTCGGCGAAAGCAGCACCGAATCCAGGGATGTGAGCTCCCGTGGAGTTTATTTCTTTTTGTCGAAAGATGTGCAAGAAGGATCGGCAGTGGAGATTCTCTTGACGCTGCCGAACGAGATTACGATGGCCGGCCCGGTGCGAGTGCGATGTTTGGGCCGGGTGCAACGCACCGAAGCGCGCGATGAAAATTCGCTGGGAGTGGTGGCAGCGATCGAGCGCTACGAGTTTCTGCGCGGTGACGAAGATAAGTAACCGCGAAGACGTACAGTCCCCTAACTGAAAATTCAGTTCACACAAGTTCCTTGCCCGCTCACTGCGGAGGCGGGCGGGATAAGGCCGGGTCCCCCTCGGCCCCTCAGCGGAGGGACCCCGGCGCTATTTTTGTGGCGGTTTATTTTGGCAAATATTTCAGCGCGATTCCGCTGATACTGTCTTGCCAAGCGTGAGCGATCATTCCGGGTCGCGTGCTGCGACGGTAGTAAGCCAACGCTCCAAACATAATTCCGTAAACGCCGATGACGATGGGCGCTCTCCATCCTTGATAGATGTGCGCGAGGCCGAAGATTGCGGCGGCCAGGACAATTCCGACGGCGGGACTGCTGGTCCAAGCGATGAATTGTTTTTGCAAATAGCCACGGAAAATAGTTTCTTCGCAAAATCCAGCGGTGGCCGCGAGAAGAATCCATAATGCGGTTTCGGCGGAACCGACCGGGGCCATAAAGCGAACGCTAGGACCTGATCCGTTGAAGCCGACTATGTGGGCGACTATGGCCAGGATAAGAGTCGAGCAAATCCAGAAGAGCATGCCAATGCCAATGTCGCGGAATACGTCCTTCACGGATTTCCAGGGGATCCCGGTGATTTCACGAAGTGACGTTTTGTGGAATTTCACGCCGATCAGGACATACGTCGTCAGGATCCATTCCCAAATGAAAGTGGTGAGATAGAAGGTGACGCGGCTTGGCTGCACGGCGGAACGCATACGGCCCGCCGAGAAGTAGGTGAGAGTGACGCCGCCGGCGAGAATCAGCAGAAGAATGATGGTGTGAAGCACGGAAGCCACGGGAGCGGAAGGCTTCGATGGCAACTCCTGGGTGGTTACGACGGTGGTAGCTGCGCTCACTGGGCACCTCGCTAATGCGCTGGGATAAGGGACGAAAGCAAGTTTGGCTGCAATCGATAATACGCTGCTCGGAAGTCTTTTGTTACAAACCCGTGAAAATTTGTTCGTTGGCGCGGCGGGAGGCGTTACTTCTAGGCTGCCTGTACTTCGGAGCAGGCGACTTCCGCGAAGCTTTGGGAGAGGATGGACGTCCCAGTGAAATAGGCGAATTAAAGCGGCGTTGTTACGCGGCGGCATTGGCGATGGTGTGCAGCGCGCGAGTTGCAAGTTAAGACGGGGTGAAGGTCAGGAGTGCGAGTGGAAACCGCAACAGAAACCGAAATTTTGCAGGCAGATTTTCCAGTCGAGGAAGCAGCGACGGGCATCTCGTTGCTGGACCTGGCGGAAATTCTGGACCAGCACAAAATCTGGGTGGAGTCCGGCGGCGATTCGGGTGTAAAAGCCGATTTGTGTGGCGTCGATCTGAGGCGCGCGGACCTTACTGGGGTAAATCTGGAGGGCGCGTTTTTGCATCAGGCGAATCTGGCCGGCGCGGATTTGTCCATGGCGAATTTGCGCGGAGCGAATCTGGCGCAAGCGGATTTGCATGATACGAATTTGCTGGGAACGGAATTGCGCGGCGCGAATTTGATGGGCGCGAACTTGTACGCGGCAGAAGGCGTGTGGGTGGGGCGGCTGGGCGGAACGAATTTGTTTGACGCGATTTTGCCGGAGACAGTGGCAGCGTTCGACAGCTCCAAGGCAATTTCCGATGCGACACAGGTGGCACGTTGGTTTTATTTTCTGATGCTGGCAATGAGCGCGGCGTGCTGCGCCTTGATTGCGCTGACCACGGACGCAAAATTGGCGGTGAATGCGGCGGCGATTCCGATACCGCGTTATGGAAGAGTGCTGCCGATGGCGGGATTCTATTTGGGCGCGCCACTGGTGCTGTTCGCGGCGTATCTGAGATTTCATTTTTTGTTGATTCGCTTGTGGGGAAGCATGGCGGCGCTCCCGGCGATTTTTCAGGACGGGCAAACGCTGGAAAAAGATGGTCCATGGTATTTGATGGGCTTGGTGCGGAGACATTTTCGGTGGACGCGCGATGGGCGTTCGCCGTTCGCGGTGCTGGAGACGGTGGTATCCACGGCGCTGGCGTACTGGATTGTTCCGGTGACATTGTTTTTATTTTGGCTGCGCTATTTGGCGAAGCAGGATTTTCGCGGGACGTTGCTGCACGCGGCGTTGCTGACGCTTTCGATTGCGGCCGCGACTTGCGTTCCGACAATTGTGGGGCGGGTACTGCGCCCTGGGGATTTGTGGCGGCAGAAATCGAAAAATTTGTTGCGCATGGGACTGACCGCGCTGCGCGGAACTTTGGTGACGGGCTGCGTTTTGTTGCTGCTTTCCATCGGAGTGATTCGCGGATTGCCTGCGGATAAGGATATTGCGCCGGAACGTTCCCTGGCGAATGTGCAGCGCTGGGCAGCGAATATTTTTCAGCAAGTTGGATATCGTCCTTACGCGGATTTGACGGAGGGCACGCTTTCGCGGCCGCCAGTGCATGGGGATTGGAGCGAAGAGGGAATCGCGAGCGTCGAAGGGGCGCATCTGAATCAGACGAATTTGCGATTTTCCCGGGCGTACCGAGCGTTCTTGATCAACGCGCGGCTGTGGAGAGCGAACCTGGAGGGAGCCTATCTGGCGGAAGCGGATTTGCGTGGCGCGAATCTGCGAGAAGTGATGATGCGCGACGCGGTGTTGGATCGAGCGCAAGCGGCACACGCAGCGCTGGTGTCTGCCGACGGGCGGAATGCGAACTTTGTGGGCGCGGATTTGCGGAGCGCCGATCTTTCTTACGGCAATTTTGAGAATGCGGTGCTGTCTAACGCGAAATTTGGCGGAGCTTCGATGTATGGTGTGAATTTGCGGAATGCGCAGATGCTGCGTACGGATTTGTCTCGCACGGATTTGCGCGATACCAAGATGGAGCAAGCGACGCTGTCATTCGCCAATTTGCAGGAGGCGGATTTGTCTTCTGCGAAACTGGCGCGAGCGAATCTTTCTGGAGCGCGATTGAAAGGCACGATTTTGCTAGATGCGGATTTGAGCACGGCGGACCTGCGTGGAGCGCTGCTGACCAGCGCGATTGTGCGGGAAGCGAATATGAGCGGGGCGAATTTATCCGGCGCTGATTTTCGCGGGGCGCTGGGATTGACGGCGGTGCAGGTTTGCTCGGCGCAGTGGCGCGGGGTGCTGCTGGATGCGGATGTTGCGGCAGCGGTACTGGCGCAATGCGGCGGAGCGGCGGTATCAGCGAAACCATAGCGCAGCGCTTTTTTGGAATTGACCTCGGTGTTTGCTACTACGGTCTTAGCACTCGAATTTTGCGATCCGTGGCAACAACAAAACATCCAGCCCAATTGTTGACATCTTCCCGCTGAAACATATCTCGACGATTCGCTCAATCAAATTGTTTCGGTTTGGCGAGCGAAGCCGCACAAGCAGAATGCCGCAATGTGAACCGGGAGCAAATCGCCGTAAGTCTGAAAAATCCATATCCTGGGTGACCAGGAATCTCGAATCTTTCTGAGTGGCTTCCCAGATTACGTTGTCGGCGTGACCGACGAGATCCTCATCATGCAACGTATCAACCTCGTGGCCGAGATTGTTGAGCAAAACCGCGAGCCGGAGAGGAAGATTTTCGTCCAGCTTGATCTTCATTGAACGCGGGGAATCGCGGGAAGAGGCAAATCCTCTTCGGCGGAAGCAGCTGCGAAGGCTATGGCTGCTTGTACGTCTTCGGCTTTCAGGCTCGGGAAATCGGCGAGGATCGCATCAGCGGAATCGCCCGCAGCCAGGCTGGCGAGTACAGTTCGCAAAGTTACCCGAGTGCCTTTAAACACGGGCTCACCGCCGCATATTCCCTTGTCGCGGACTATGCGCTCGTGGCAATTCTCTGGATTATTGCTGGCGTTTTTCATGCGGAAACTCTGCGCTTTCTCCATCA
This sequence comes from Candidatus Acidiferrum sp., assembly GCA_036495905.1. Taxonomy (GTDB): domain Bacteria; phylum Acidobacteriota; class Terriglobia; order Acidiferrales; family UBA7541; genus Acidiferrum. The sequence continues at coordinate 23,687 of DASXMB010000016.1, read as the reverse complement.
TACCACTCAAAACACGCGTTGATTTAGACGCCGGTGATTTCGCCGGAGGAGTTTACGTCGATGGTGGCCGCTCGCGAAACTTTGGGCAGGCCGGGCATGAGCATCATGTTGCCAGAAATGGGGACGATGAAGCCTGCGCCGGCGGAGAGCGACGCGTCGGTGATTTGCAGAGCCCAGCCAGTGGGAGCGCCGAAAAGTTTGGGATTATCGGAAAGCGAATATTGGGTTTTGGCGATGCAGACGGCAAGTTTGCCGTAGCCCCATTCGGTGAACTGCTGCAGCTTGGCGCGAGCCTGATCGCTGAATTTGACGCCGTCCGCGCCGTAAATCTTGGTGGCCACTTTCGTGATTTTTTCTTCGAGGCTATCTTCCGGCGAGTACGTGGAATGCGGCGCAGCATTTGGATTGGCATCGATGGCTTCGACAACTCTTTGCGCGAGCGTCGTGGTGCCGTCCGCGCCTTTGGTGAAAGCTTCACTGAGCGCGCTGACCGCGCCGTTGTCGCGACAAAACGCGGAAAGAGTGTCGAGATCGGCCTGAGTATCGGCAGGAAAGCGATTGAGCGCGACGATGGTAGGCACGCCAAAACCGCGCAAAATGCCAATGTGCTTGCCGAGATTGGGCAAACCCCGCTGGAGATCGCCTTCGCCCTGATTGCGGACACTTTGCGCGGTGGTGACGAGCACAGCCGCACTCGGCTTAATTCCCGAAGAAGGCATTACGATGTCGAAATATTTTTCCGCGCCAAGATCGGAAGCGAATCCAGCCTCGTTCACAACGTAATCGGCAAGACGCAGCCCCATTTCCTGCGAGATGACGCTGCTCGTCCCGTGGGCGATATTTCCGAACGGACCGGTGTGCACCATCGCGGGCGTGCCGTCGGTGGTTTGCACGAGATTGGGCAAGATGGCGTCGCTGAGCAGCGCCATCATCCCGCCGGTTGCGCCGAGCTGTGAAACGCGCACCGGTTTTCCGGCGCGAGAAACGCCGATAACAATGGAGTCGAGGCGGCGGCGCAAGTCGTCGAGATCTTTGGATAGCGCCATAATCGCCATAATTTCGGAAGCCGCGGTGATGACGAAACCAGTTTGGCGGTTGGCGCCATCTTTCTTGCCGCCAACTTCCACGGTGACGCGACGCAGAGCGCGATCGTTCATATCCATGCTGCGCGGCCAGGTGACGCGCGCGGGATCGAGGTCGAGTTCGTTGCCGTGGAAAAGATGGGCGTCAATCAGGGCGGCGAGCAAATTGTGCGCAGAAGTGATGGCGTGAAAGTCACCGTGAAAGTGGAGATTAATTTTTTGGCTGGGCTCGATTTGCGAAAGGCCGCCTCCGGCAGCGCCGCCTTTCATGCCGAAAACCGGGCCGAGGGAAGGCTCGCGTGAAGTAATGATGACTTTTTTCCCGATGCGAGCGAGGCCTTGGGTCAGTCCAATGGCGGTAACCGTTTTGCCTTCGCCAGAAACGGTGGGCGTGGTGGCGGTGACGAGAATCAGCTTGCTGCGGCGTTTGTAAGCGGGATCGCTGAGGAATTCGAGCTTTATTTTTCCGCCGTATGAACCGAGCGGCTCGAAGTATTTTTCCGGCAGCTCAAGCTTCGCAGCGATTTTTTGGATGGGGAGAAGAGTTTTGGTGGTCATAATTTTGTGCGCGTGCAAGTCGGGCGAGGTTAGTGCTCCTCACCAAACATTTTGATGTCAGCGGGACCGTCTTTCAGCGGGCGCGCGCTCTTGCCTTGCACTTGGGTGCGAATTTGCTCGACGATATCGGGATTGGCCAGCGTGGTGATGTCCCCCGTTTCCATTTGATTGGAAATGGCGGCCAGAACGCGACGCATAATTTTTCCAGAGCGCGTCTTCGGCATATCCGGAACGATATGAATAGTTTTGGGGCGGGCGATTTTGCCGATCATGGTTTCGATGGTCGACAAAACTTTTGCTTTCACCTGATCGGCGGAAAGCGTGCCCGGTTTAATCGAGACATAAACTTCTGGAACGCGGCCTTTCACTTCGTCGACCACAGGCACGACGGCAGCTTCGGCAATTTCTGAAATTGTTAAGCACGCGGATTCGAGTTCCTTGGTGCCGAGGCGGTGGCCGGCGACGTTGATGACGTCGTCGACGCGGCCCAGAATGCGGTAGTAGCCGTCGGCGGGAAGCACGGCGCCATCGGCGGCGTAATACGGCCAGTCGTGCCAGTCTTTGCTTTTTGGATTTTTGCAATATTTTTGGTAATACTGCGCGACGAAGCGCTGCGGATCGCCCCAAATGGTCTGCATAATTCCGGGCCAGGGATTGCGAATACAAATATTTCCCGCGGAGCCGGAGCCCAGCTTCACTTCCTTGCCTTCTTCGTCCCAAATGATTGGATAAATTCCGAGGACCGCGGGGCCGGCGCTGCCGGGTTTCATGGGGTCGAGAGCGGGTTTCGTCGAACACAAAAAGCCACCGGTTTCCGTTTGCCACCAGGTGTCGACGATCACCGCTTCGCCTTTGCCGACAACTTCGTGATACCAGCGCCAAACTTCCGGCTCGATGGGCTCGCCGACGGTGGTCATGTGCTTGAAGTGGTAGTTATATTTTTTCGGTTCGTCGCCGCCGGCTTTGCGCAGCATGCGAATCGCGGTCGGCGAGGTGTGAAAAATATTTACGTCGAGGCGCTCGGCGATGCGCCACGGGCGGCCGGCGTCCGGGAATTGCGGCACGCCTTCGTAAAGGACGGAGGTGGCGGCGAGTGCCATCGGTCCGTAAACAATGTACGAATGTCCGGTGATCCAGCCGATGTCGGCCATGCACCAGTAAACGTCACCGGGATGAATGTCCTGATAAAACTTGGAAGTGCCCGCGGCGTAAGCGAGATAGCCGCCGGTGCGATGCTGGCAACCTTTGGGCTTTCCGGTGGTGCCGCTGGTGTACATGAGAAAGAGCGGCGCTTCGGCGTCCATGGAAACGGGTTCAACAATTTGGTCGCGATAGTCTTTCAAAATGTCGTCGACGAAAAAATCGCGGCCCGCCACCATTTTTGCTTCGGACTGATATTTGCCGGGATGGCGCTTCCAAACTAAAACTTTGTCGACTTTGTGATTTTCTTTCGCGGCGGTTTCGACGGCGATGTCGGCATTGCCCTTGTGATCGACCCACTTGCCGCTGCGGGAATAGCCGTCGGCGTAAATGAGCACGCGGCTGCCGGAATCTGCGGCGCGGAGACCGCACGCTTCGCCGCTGAATCCGCCGAAAACCACGGAATGAACGACGCCAAGACGGGCGCAGGCCAGCATGGTGATGGGCAGCTCTGGAATCATGGGCATGTGGATGGTGACGCGATCGCCAGTTTTTAGTTTGCCGAAATCGCGCAGCATTGCGGCTACTTCGTTTACGCGGCGGTAAAGCTCTTGATAGGTGATGACGGTGGCGGCTTCGGTTTCGATTTCCGGAACGAAGATGAGAGCGGCTTTATTTTTGTATTTGGCAAGATGGCGGTCGACGCAGTTGTAGCAGACGTTTAGTTTGCCGCCATCGAACCATTTCCAGAACGGCGGATTGCTGGTATCCAGCGTGGTGTGCCAATACTTGTCCCAATGCAAAAGTTCCGCATATTCGCGGAAACATTCAGGGAAATGTTTTTCGCTGAAGCGTTCAACCATGGCGGGATCGTTGAGATTGGCTTGGCCAATAAACTTTGGCGAAGGCTGAAAATATTCTTCTTCCTTCCAGTGAACGGCGATCTGCGCGACGTTGTCTTTCGACTGTGCGACGTTGCCTTTCGACTGCATAGCGGGAGAACTCGGGCGAACGGGAGCGGCCTTAGTCGAAGGTTTCGTTTTGGATTTCTTCTTGAGGGGTTTCTTGGCCAAGGTGATTCTCCCAAGCGGGTGATTTGCGGTAAGCGCTTAATCGCTGGATGATGCGCGAAGAAGATGATGCCCCCGGGAAAGCCGGGGAGTCAACCGGTCGAGTTGCAACGGCGTTGCCCGGTCAAAAATATCGTTCAAAAATATGCTGTGACGGACGAGCGCTTCTAGAATCGTCGGTTGCGGCTATTTCATGCCGCCGACTTCGTCCCAAATCTTGGTGCCGTGCGTTTCTTTCAAGAAGATGCTGCCGACCACCAGCGTGATCGCGGCTACGATCATCGGATAGTAGAGGCCGGCGTAAATATCGTGCGTACTTTCGCAGATATATACGCCGATGAGCGGCACCAATCCTCCGAAGACGCCGTTTCCTATGTGATAGGGCAGGGACAGCGACGTGTATCTTATTTTCGCCGGGAAAGCTTCGACGAGATACGCGGCGATTGGTCCATAAATCATGCAGACATAAATGACCTGGATGAAGACCAGGAACACCAGCATCGGGACGTTGGGATTGCTGGGCGCTTTTGCCGGCACGATCGCCCCGGTGGCTGCGTCGATGGTGAGCGGCGTCAGCTTGGGAGCGCCGGTAACTTTGTCTCGCACCGAGCTGAGAGTTCGGACGTCATTCCCGGCAGCGCGTTGCATCGCGTGGTAGATCGGCAGGTAGGTGGTGACGGCGAGCAAACACGCCGCCATCATCATCCACTTGCGGCCAATTTTGTCGGACAGCGCGCCGAACACGGTGAAGAAAGGCATTGCCAACAGCAGCGCGATGCCAACGATAATGTTGGCCTGCTTGCCATCAATCTTCAAAATGGTCTGCAAGAAAACCAGGAGCACGTAGAACTGGCCTGTGTACCAGATGACGCCTTGTCCCGCGGTTGCGCCGAAGAGCGAAATCAGAACGCGCTTTCCGTTGTCCCACTTGGTGAACGCGTCTTTGAGAGGCTGAGTGGACGCCATCCCCGAACTCTTGATTTGCGTGAAGATGGGCGATTCCTTCATCTTCAAGCGAATATAAAGAGAAATAGCCACCAACACGATCGATGCGAGGAAAGGAATGCGCCAGCCCCAGGCTTTGAATGCGTCTGGTGTCATTTCTTGTTGCGTGATCAAAATTACGGCGAGCGAAACGAAAAGTCCCAGCGTCGCGGTGATTTGAATGAAGCTGGTGTAATAGCCGCGCTTGCCGTCGGGGACATGTTCGGCGACATAGACCGTCGCTCCACCGTATTCACCGCCGAGCGCCAGTCCTTGCAGCACCCGAATTAACAGGAGTGTGACGGGCGCGAACCAGCCCGCTGTGGCGTAGGTCGGCAAGAAACCGATCAAGCCGGTCGCCGCGCCCATGATCGAGAGCGTCACCAAAAACGCATACTTACGTCCGACTAAATCTCCAATGCGCCCGAAGAACAAAGCGCCGAAAGGCCGCACCATGAAGCCGACCGCGAAGGTTGCTAGATAGGCGATGTAAGCAAAGGTTTCGTTTCCCGGCGGGTAAAACTTTGGCGAAAGAATTCCCGCCAGGCTTCCGAAAATGTAAAAGTCGTACCACTCGATCATCGTGCCGACCGCGGACGCCATGATCACGCGCGAAATGCTGTACGGTGGCGTTGATCCTAATGTTCCTGCTTGCGTGGCCATACACTCTCCTGTTGAGATTCGAGATGGCTTGCTTACCGGATGTTTCGCCGCGAAAAACAGCGACCTGTTGCGCTTGGAATGCCACGTTCATATATGCGGCTGAGGCGTATGTCAAGGATTACGTGGAGGCGAGCAGCAGACTCTAGATGAACGAATTGTAACAACGCGAAGTTGCGGCCGATGCGAGGCGCGCGGTGGAGCGCCGGGCCGTTTTCGTGATACAAAACACGCTTGGACTTCCAACAGGCGATCTTCCTTTTCTTTGCGGGTGCGTTAGGGGGAGCCATCAATGCGGTGGCTGGCGGCGGCAGCTTTGTGGCGTTTCCGGCGCTGTTATTTACGGGAGTAGCGCCGGTTCCGGCAAACGCTACGAATACACTTGCGCTGTGGGTGGGCGTTACTGCCAGCGGCGGAGCTTATCGTAAGCGTCTGACCATTTCGAAGCGAGTGATGGTGCCGCTGATCGTGACCAGCGTGGTTGGCGGACTTGCCGGAGCGGTCCTGCTGATCAAAACTCCCGCGCGAACATTTCTTCAGGTGTTGCCCTGGCTGTTGCTGGGCGCGACGCTGCTATTTGCGTTCGGCAAATATCTCACTCGCTGGATTTCGGCGGGTATCGCTCGCGAGTCGAGCACCGCTGCCGTGGCTGGCGCGTCTTTTTTCGAGCTAATCGTGGCCATATATGGCGGATATTTTGGTGGCGGCGTGGGCATCATGAATCTCGCGATGCTGGCGGCGATGGGAATGACGGACATCCACGAAATGAACGCGCTGAAAGTGGTGCTGGGCGGCGTGATCAACGGAGTGGCGACGTTTACTTTTATCGCAAGCGGGGCAATTGTTTGGCCGCAAGCGATTGTGATGACTTTGGGCGCGATACTGGGCGGATATTCCGCGGCGCATTACGCGCAGAAGTTACCGCAATCGTGGATTCGCGCCTTCGTGATCGCTGTGGGAACCGCGATGACAATCTATTTTTTCGTGCGCGCTTATCGTTAGACCATGGCGACTGCCGATCCAACCCGCCCCATGACTCCTCTTACTAGCAACCAGATTCGCGGATTTTGGGCTGCGTGGGGCGGCTGGGCGCTGGACGGCATGGACTCCTTCATTTACGCGCTGGTGCTGGTGCCGTCCCTGCGCGATCTGTTGCCACGTTCGGGAATTGAGCCAACCAAGGGAAATATTGGAGTCTACGGCGGCCTGCTTTTTGCATTGTTCCTGGTGGGATGGGGGTTCGCTTTTTTGTGGGGGCCGATTGGCGACAAGTTCGGCCGCGTTCGCACGCTGACGATCACCATCATTTGGTATTCGGCGTTCACACTGCTGAGCGCGATGGTCGGCAACGTCTGGCAGCTGGCGATTTTTCGGCTGCTCGCCGGAATAGGAATTGGTGGCGAGTGGGCCATGGGCGGAACTTTTGTTGCCGAAGAATGGCCCGAAGACCGGCGCTGCAAAGGCGCGGGATACATGCATACCGGCTACTACGTAGGAATTTTTCTTGCAGCGCTGATTAATTTTGCCATCGGTGGGTTTGGCTGGCGCTGGATGTTTGTTGTCGGCGGTGCGCCGGCAATTTTGCTGGCGTGGATACGCCACGGTGTTGTGGAGCCGGCACGCTGGACGGAAAAGAAAAGCATCATCGGGACGTGGCAAGTGTGGCGGCCGTTCGCTGCTCTATTTTCGAGGCGATTGCGGCAGCGAACTATTTTAAATTCGTTGTTGATGCTGGTCTCGATTTGCGGCCTTTGGGCTGGCACCGTATATGTTCCGACTGCTGCGACTGCACTGGCTGAAGCTGCGGGCAAAGTTGGGGCGCAAGCGGCGCATTTGGCTTCGAGCGCCACGATGTTGGTCGCGCTAGGGACGATTCTGGGCTGTTTGGCGATGCCGTGGCTCGCGGACCGCATTGGCCGGCGGGCAGCTTTGGGTTCGTACTTCTTATTGATGCTGGTGTTCATCTGGGCGATTTTCGATAAGATTTTTTACTTGGGCGCGCCCGCGCTGCCGTGGTTTTTGATTTGTCTTTTTTTCTTGGGGTTGGGTGGTGCGAATTTTGCAGTCTATACGCTGTGGTTGCCGGAGCAATATCCGACCGAATGCCGCGCCAGTGCTTTCGCGTTTTCCACTTCGTTCGCGCGCTTTGGCGGTGCCGGAATCACATTCCTGGTGGGCGCCGGGGTTCATCGCTACGGCTCGATCGGCATACCGGTGGCATGGACGGCCGTCGCGTTTGCAGTCGGGCTGCTGCTAATCCCGTTTGCGACGGAAACGCGCGGCAAAGTTTTGCCGGCGTAACGCCAGCGCAGAAAGCAATTTCAAATTGACATTTTTCGCTCGCAATTATTTCCGCGACAAAACGGAATTTGGCGTCTCGCCGCGCAGCGAAGCGTCCAGCAACTGTATCGTGTGGACCACCGAAATGTTGTGGCCGGTCCGCGCCAAGGCAGATTGCATTTGCAGCAAACACCCAGGATTTCCTGTCGCTACAACGTCTGCCTGCAGTGGAACGATCAACTGCGCCTTCCGGTCGCCCAACTCATTTGCGGCATCCGGTTGCACCAAATTATAAATTCCGGCCGACCCGCAGCAAATTGCCGACTCTGGTATCTCGACCAACTCAAGTTCGGGAATCCGCGCCAGTAAGTTTCGCGGTTGTAAGCGCACTCTCTGCGCATGTTGCAGGTGACACGAATCGTGAAACGCCACTCGCATCGGCAAAGGGTGACGCATTCCCCGCGGCTCGAGTTCCACGAGAATTTCCGTGATGTCTTTGCACTTTGCCGAGAAAGCCTTCGCCCGCTCCGAGTAGTTCGGATCATCGCGAAGCAGATGTCCATACTCTTTCACGTTTGACCCACAGCCCGCCGCGTTCGTAACGATCGTGTCCACGCGCGCCTGCTCGAAGGTATCAATCATCTGCCGCGCCAAATCGATCGCCGCGCTCTCTTCACCTGCGTGAACCATCAACGCGCCGCAACACTGTTGAGCAGCCGGAGCCACAACCTCGCAACCTTCCGCCGCCAATACCCGCGCGGTCGCCGCGTTCACACCCGGGAAAAATTCCCGCTGTACGCAACCCAACAGCAACCCAACTCGCCGCCGTTTTACTCCATCCGCCGGAGTAACCTCGGCAATCGCCGCCGAGGATTCCAGCTTTGGCATCAACGCTTCCATGGCCCGCAATTTTCTTGGGAGCAGTTTCAAAATCCCCGCACTTCGCAACAACCGCTGCAACCCAGATTTCTGATACGCAAGCAAGGGCCAGCGCAGAAGCCGCAATCGCTCTGGCCGGGTAAATGTCGCAAAAATCATTCGACGATAGATTTTCTCCGCAAATGACCGCGAATATCGCCGCTCAATCTGCGCTCGCGTAGCCTCAATCAATTTTCCGTAGTCCACGCCCGAAGGACACGCCGTCATGCACGCCATGCAACCCAAACAGGAATCGAAGTGACTCACCCACTTTGCGTTCATCGCGGCCTCGCCTTCCGCCGCCATTTTCATCAAATAGATTCGTCCTCGCGGCGAATCCATTTCTTCGTTCCACAATGCGTAGGTCGGGCAGACCGGCAAACAAAATCCGCAATGCACGCACTGGTCGATGAGTTCCGCCGCAGGTGGATGATGCGCATCGAACGCACTTTCGCACGGGAGCGACGGCCCCGGCGTCTCGCGAGCCATCAAATTCCTCCCACGAAGCGGCCTGGATTCAGCGTGTTTTTCGGATCGAAATTTCTTTTCAGCACGCGCATCAACGGCAACGCATCTCCAGCCTCGCCCCACGTATCAACACCAGCAAGCGCCGTCGGACGCGATAGCAGCGCCAGCGATCCTCGTGCACGTTCCAATTCTGTTCGCAATGCGCGCACGCCCGTGAGCAAATCAGCGGCCTCGCCATCCATCCGAACCCAGCCAATTCCGGTCGCCTGTATCACACTTCGCCAGCCCAGTTGCGATGCCTTCGCAAGATCAGCAATTCGCGAAACGGTGTTGGAAATGTCGGCCGGCGGCACACTAATTTTTGCGATCACGCTGTCCTGCCCCGCCGAAGCCCACAGCTCTTCGCGCGCCTTCCAAACATTTGGATTAGCGCGCGTCCCGCCAATATTCCCAGCGATTTTCTCAGCTTGCCCGTTCTGCGCGGCAATTCCCGCCGCCGTTCCCTCAAATAAAATGTCAACTTCCGCCGCGCTGTCATCTGCGAAACGACCTTGCAACGCCACCTGGGCCAATTGCGAATCCTGCAAATCCAAAATCAATTTTTGCGCCTCCGTCGCGCCACCGGCCACAAAAGAAATGGTCTGCGAATTTTGCGCCACCGGATGCAGCCGAAACGTAGCCTGCGTGATTATTCCCAGAGTTCCGTACGCCCCAGTCGCCAATTTTGGCAAATCATAACCGGCCACATTTTTCACCACTTTGCCGCCGCTTTTTGCCAAAGTGCCGTCGCTCAAAGCCAAAGTAACGCCAATCACCAAATCGCGCAGCCCGCCAAATCGCAGGCGCAGCGCTCCGCTATCGTTCGTTGACAAAACGCCGCCGATCGTCGCCCGCTCCGGCCACAACGGATCCACGGCCAATCGCTGACCATGTTTCGCCAGCTCACCCTGCAACTTTTGCAACGTACATCCAGCTTCAACGCTCACGGTGAGATCGGCCCACGCGTGCTCGATCACACGATCCATCCGCGCTGTGGACAAAATTAAATCCGCGCGCGTCGGCGCATTGCCCCAGTGCACTTTTGTGCCGCCGCCCCGCGGAATCACCGCCAGCCCAGCTTCACGCGCCAATTTTAAAACTCGCGCCAACTCTTCTTCGTTCCCGGGCTCGACCACCGCGCGCGGCAAGATGCCGCCAACAAAATCCCCCGGCCCGCCAGCGCGCACATGCTCCGCACCAACAATCGCGCGCAACTCTTCTTCAATTGTCGCGGTCATCGCGCCAGTACCCGAGGAAGCGGCGTTTCGCTCCATCACTCAGTAACGCTCCGCCATTCCAGAAGTCTCCAGCGGATGCGCCACATACTCGCCCGGCTTTTCGCCGCACAATCGCGGCGTCGGAAACAATTTCGTCGGATTCGCCAGCGACAACGGATCAAATGCTGCCCGCACCAATTGCATCGTAGCCAAATCCGGCTCGCTGTACATTTTCGACATCATCTTTTTCTTGTCTTCGCCAACTCCGTGTTCGCCGGTAATCGATCCGCCCGCCGCAATACACAATTCCAAAATTTTACTGGAGAGCGCTTCGGCAATTTCTTCTTGTCCGGCAATGCGCCGGTCGAACAATACCAACGGATGCAAATTTCCATCGCCCGCATGAAACACATTCGCCACGCGAACGCCCGCTTCCGCGCTCAACCGCGAAATTTCGCTCATCACTCGCGGCAGCGCGGTGCGCGGAATCACGCCGTCCTGCACAATATAATTCGGCGAAATTCTTCCCATCGCCGCAAACGCCGCCTTGCGACCTTTCCACACCAGCGCCCGCTCGGCGTCAGACTGCGCCACGCGAATCTCCCCAGCGCCATGCTCGCGGCAAATTTCATTCACATCGGTCATCAGCGCTTCCACTTCCGCCCCTGGACCATCCAGCTCCACCAGCAGCAGCGCGCCGCAATCCGGATAATTTGCGTGCACCGCCGCCTCGGCTGCCTGAATCGCCAAATTGTCCATCATCTCAATCGCCGCCGGCAGCATACCTGCCGCAATAATTCCGCTCACCGCCGCCCCCGCTTCATTCGTTGACGGGAACGCCGCCAGCAATGTGTGCACGCATTCCGGCCGCTTCACAATCCGCAAAATAATTTTCGTCGCAATTCCCAGCGTACCTTCCGACCCTACAAAAACTCCCATCAAGTCGTACCCGGGCGCATCCAGCGATTTTCCGCCAAGGTGCACCAGTGTTCCATCCGGCAGCACTACTTCCAATCCCAAAACGTGCGTCGTCGTGAATCCATACTTCAAGCAATGCGCTCCGCCGGAATTTTCCGCCACGTTGCCGCCAATACTGCACACCGATTGCGACGAAGGATCGGGCGCATAACAATATTGTCGCGAGGAAACGCGTCCCGTTACATCCAGATTGATCACGCCCGGTTCCACGACCACCCGCGCATTTTCGAAGTCCACTTCCAGAATGCGATTCATCTTCGCCAAACTAATCACAATTCCGTTGCTGACCGGCAGCGCCCCGCCGCTCAATCCCGTGCCCGAACCGCGCGCCACAAACGGAATCCGCTCGCGATGGCACACCCGCACAATCGCCTGCACTTCTTCGGTTGTCTTTGGAAGCAAAACGCCGAGCGGCATCACGCGGAAAGTCGCCAGCGCGTCGCACTCGTAGGTATGTAATTCTTCCGGCGAAGAAATCACTCCGCGTTCGCCGGTTATCGCGCGCAATTCATTGAAAATGTGGGCGTCCACGGCGGCCTTTCCGGGAAAGGGCAGCACCTTCGCAGCTCACCCTTCAGGGCCAGCTTGCCCCATCAATGGATGAAGGTCAAACCGTGCGGAATAAATTGCGGAAACACATACGCGTACAGCATCACAATGACGCCCACAATCGATGCCAGCGCAACCGAATGCCAGAACACGTACCGGAAGATCGACCCTTCATTGCCCACTTGATTCGTGGCCGCGGTCGCGATGCAAATCGATTGCGCGTCGATCATCTTGCCCATCACGCCGCCCGCGCTATTCGTGGCGCACATCAAAATTGGGCTGAGGTTCAATTGTTGCGCGGTAATTTTTTGCAGGCCGCCGAACAAAGCGTTGGAAGAAGTGTCGCTTCCGGTCAGCGCCACGCCCAGCCAGCCGATGAACGTGCCGAAAAATGGAAAGAACCTGCCGGTGCGCGTGAAGGCGAGTCCCAAGACTGCGTCCATCCCCGAATACCGCGTCACGTAGCCAAGCCCCAGCATGCAGGTCATCGCGATGATCGCGAATCGTAAGCGGTACAGCGTCTTGCCGAAAATTTTGAACAATCCTCCAAGTCCAACGCCCAAAATAAGCCCGGAAACCAGCGCTGCGAGAAAACATCCGGTGCCCGTGGCTGTCAGCCAATTGAAGTCAAAGCGCGCCGCTTCCGGAGTCGGCTTGGACACCACTGGCGCTGACCGCGAGACTTTTCCGTGCAAATATGGCCAATCCCATCCGGCTGGTCCCGGGCGCGGCTTTCCGTCTGCCGTCATCACTTTGAACGCCGGAGTAGTCGCTTTGTTCATCGCCAGCTTGATCGACGGCAATCCCCAGCACAGCACAAAGATCGACAGAATCAGAAATGGCATCCACGCTTTGGCAACTTGTCCGGCGGAGTAGCTCATGCCGCTGCTGCCCTTCTGCTTCACTTTCCACTCATCGCCCATCGTGTCGGTAACCGTCGCCGCCGTCTTCGCGGCCACGGCGTCCGACTCGCGCTCGTCTTCAAATCTCCAAATCTTTTTCGGTTGCCAGAAGCGCAAGAAAATCAATGTGCAAACCATGGACACGATACCCGACGCGATATCCACCAAATTGCTGTCCATGCGGTTGGACCAGAAAAATTGTGTCGCGGAAAACGAAATGCCTACCACCAGAATCGCGGGGAGCACTTCCAGTGTTTCCGCCCAGCTGACCATCGCGCGCACCAGCCAGAACGGCACGATGATTGCCGTGAAAGGAAGAATTCGCCCAATCATCGCGTTCAAATCACTTTCCGATAGTGCCGTTACTGCCGCGAGGGTGTGCACCGGAGTTCCGATTGCGCCCCACGCTACCGGCGCGGTGTTCGCAATTAAATTCAGCGCCGCGGCGTGAAACGGTTTGAAGCCCAGGCCGATCATGAACGCTCCGGCAATCGCCACCGGTGCGCCAAAGCCCGCCGCGCCTTCGATGAACGCGCCAAAACAAAATGCCACTAGCAAAAGCTGCAGCCGCCGGTCCGGCGTAATCGCCGCCACCGACTGCTTCATGATTTCAAACTGGCCGGTCTCCACCGAAATATCGTAAAGGTAGACCGCCGCGATCACGATCCAGACAATCTTCAAAAGGCCAAACGCGCTGCCGTAAAAAAAGCTCGATACCGCGAGTGGGGTCGGCATCCCGAAAGCCACGATCGCCACCGCCACCGCAGTCGCCGCTCCCGCCACGGCGCACAGGTGCGCCTTCACCCTAAGTCCTGCGAGCAAACCAAGTAGTACAAGAATCGGCAGCGCCGCTATCAGCGTCGAAAGCCACCAATGGCCCGTAGGATCGTAAACTTGTGTCCAGGTCACGGAAGTTCCTCCGATTGTCTAAGATCAAGCGTCCAAACCACTTCCAGTTGCCGACGAACGCGCCCGCAACCTACGCGCGCCAATACTATACTTTGCGGACATGGGATACTTCGTAATGCGCGCAATGTCAAGGAAGAACTATTTCATTCATCGGTGCAGTTGGTGCGTTATCGCCTGATCGATTCTAGCGAAGTCGTAGATCACAGGGTGACGGGTGAACACGTGGCCGTGGTTCTCAGTTTTTCGGATTGTTAAGCGATTCAAGTGCGCTTTTTATGTTTGGGCGGTTAAGCAGTCAAGAATTATTTTATAGTATTTTTAATTGACGTGCATAGACGCTCAAGCGCATGATTTATCGCCGTGCCGAAGAAAAAGAACAAAGCCGCCCAAATGCTAGGAAAACGGGGACTTAAAGGCAGGAAGGCCCGTGCAAAAGCCTTGTCTCCAGAACGTCGCAAGCAGATTGGCAGTGAGCTGCCAAAGCCAGATGGGCAGCAAAGGCACATGGGAACGCCGTTCCAATGGTATAGTTTGAATGGCCCCGATGCGGGAGTGCCACACCGAGGCCTTTTCTTTCGGTTTCGTTTTTGGGGTGGAACTCACCCTAATACGGCACTTCGATAACGGTAGTTTGGTCACCCACCGTAATGGTGATTCGGATTAAACGCTGTGGTCTTGACACTTCTACCTTGTACGTTACGTGCTGTCCCATGATAGTGACATGGCTCTCCTTTCTGGCCCGGCGCTGTAACGCCGGGCTTCTGTTTTTGGCAAACAGAACTCGTCAGCATGCTTACATCCTCGTTCCCCACTTCTCGCCATTTCTTTCGAAATTAGGGTCTTTATAGATGGCGGCATAAATCCGTTTCTTATCCTTGGCGTCATCGCCGCTACCCGTCCAGCCGTTCTGCCGCATCTCTAACAGAATGCCGTCTAAGTCCAAGTCGCCTTTAGCTGCTAATACTTCGAACGCCATCGCACCAGTCGTACCCCGCTTCTTGTGTTGAGGTTCGGCGCTAGCGCCATTATCGTCCGTGTGCAGAAATAATCTTTGTGCCAGTTGTTTGAAGACCGTCAAGTCATTGCGACGTTGAACCAATATCTGAAATTCCTTTATTTTCGCGTCAATTTCGGCGATTTCTTGGTCGATCAGCTTGAGATCGAAAAGGTCGTTCTTTTTTGATTTCTTCACTGGCAACCCCCTTTACAGTCACTGAGGATAGCCGATTAGTAGGGACTGTGGGTAGGACTTTTTAGGGTAGGGTCAAGGGCAGGTCAAGTACAGGTAACCGATTGGACACAAGCTCCTGTTGGGGCCTGCTATGAATGCACCTAAACGGTTAACGCCTCACGGATAGTTAGTTCGCTTTGTATTTGCCTGATAGGTGAGACGCTTTTTGGTCCGACGCAGGGAGGCGACGGCATTACCTAACTCCGCCAGTTGCGCCCAGTGGCCGCACTTGGCTGTCTTAACGGCATTCTTCATCTGTGGCATAGTCGATAATGAATAATGACCAGGGACGCCAATATTTTCGCCGCGCTCCGCCGCTATTGGGGCTACGAGTCCTTCCGTCCTCTGCAAGAGCGCATTGTCGGCAGCTTGATCGAAGGCCGAGACACCTGCGTTATCATGCCCACCGGCGGCGGCAAGTCGCTCTGCTATCAATTGCCCGCGGCCTTGCTTCCCGGAAAAACTGTCATCGTGATTTCTCCGCTCATCGCCCTCATGCAAGATCAAGTGGCACAGCTCACGCAGATGGGCATCTCCGCCGCCCTGCTCAACAGCTCCGTCGCCGGAGGTGAACAATCAAAAATCGCGCGCAAGGCCAGCAGTGGCGAATTCCGGCTGCTCTATTTGTCGCCAGAAAGAATCGCCCGGCCCGATACCGTCGATTGGCTGCGCACCGTTCCCGTCGCTTTCTTCGCCATCGACGAAGCGCATTGCATCTCGGAGTGGGGGCACGAATTCCGTCCCGAGTATCGCCAGCTAAGCTCGCTGCGAAATAATTTTCCGGATTGCCCTATTGCTGCCTTCACCGCCAGCGCCACTCGCCAGGTTCGCCACGACATCATCGAGCAGCTCCGCTTGCGTGATCCGGACAAATATATCGCCAGTTTTCACCGCGCTAATCTGCGCTATGAAGTCAAAGAGTGTGACGCCGGCAATCAAATGGATTTGCTCATGGCCATTCTCCGCAAATACCAGGGCAGCAATGTCATCGTCTACGCGCCCACCATCAATCGCGTCGAAGAAACCGTGGACTTTCTCGAAGAGCAGGGAATTCCCGCTATCGGCTATCACGGCAAGATGGATAACGATACTCGCCGCCGCAATCAAGAACGCTGGATGTCAGACGAAGTCCGCGTTCTTGTTGGCACTATCGCCTTCGGCTTGGGCATTAACAAAGCGTCCGTGCGCGCTGTAGTTCATCTCTCGCTGCCAAAATCCATCGAACAGTATTATCAGGAAGCGGGCCGCGCCGGCCGCGATGGTGAACCTGCCGATTGCATTTTGCTCTGGCAAAAAAAAGACGTCGGATTGCTCACCTATTTCATTTTGCAGATGGAAGACCCTGCGGAGAAAAATCGCGCCTGGGACCGCTATCACACCATTCGCCGTTTTGTGGAATCCACCGCCTGCCGGCATCATCAGATTTGTTCGCACTTCGGCGAAAAACCAAAGTGGGAGTCCTGCAAAGCGTGCGATATTTGTGCCGGCCCGCTCGATTGGCTTTCTAGCCCGCAAAAGCGAAAACGCGGAAAACGAAAACGCATCGTCTCGGCGTCTACCGCAACGCCTACTGCGATGCCGCAGTCTCAAGCTCCCCAGCTCTTGCGCCCCGACCTCGCAGCAACGTCGCAAGCGCCCGATGCAAACCGCGATCTCCGTGAATATTTGCGCGAATGGCGCAGAAACCTCGCAAGAGATCAGGGCATTGCGGCATTCATCGTTATGCATGACATCGCTCTCGATGACCTGTGCAAAATTCGCCCAAAATCCATCGCCGAGCTCCGCCGTGTCTCCGGGTTTGGCGAACGCAAAGCCGAACTCTACGGCGCGCAAATTATCGCCGCGCTAAAAAAATTCGATGCCGGCGCGCGGCCTACTCCTGTTGCCGCTAAGAAAATCACTCCCGCCGACGAAACCATCCAATTGCTCGCCGCTGGCCGCAGCTTCGAAGAAATCGCCATAGCGCGTAGCTGCCAAGTCAGCACCGTCGCCCAAATGGTCGCGGATCTTGTCGAACAAGGCGACCTGCAATTTCAGCCCGCTTGGCTCAAGCCCGGGCGACAAAAGCAGATTGAAGCTGTTTGCGGTCACGGCAAATTGGAACTTCTCAAACCAATCAAAGATGCCCTTACGGCCGACTTCACTTACAACGAAATTAAGCTCGTGGTCGCTCACCTGCGCCGCGATCGCGAGCCCTGATTTCGCCCACAATCCTGTCCAAGATTCGGGCAAAACTTGCCTCGGAATTCGGCCTGCCAAAGGTATAATGGGCCCGTCCGGGGAGACTCCCAAATGGCGCGATTTCTACAACATATAGCAAACAGCGTGCTTGTCTGCGGTCTGCTGTGCGGAGCCGCCTCGGCCCAGGGTTGGCAGCACATCGGAGCGGTCAATCGAGTCGAAAAAATCGATGACGGTATGGAACTTTCCGCCGGCTCGGCGAAGGTTCGCATTACCCAAATTTCCGATGGCGTCATTCGCGTGCGTCTCGCTCCTGACGGAAAATTTCCCAAGGATTTTTCCTGGGCTGTGCTGGCAACGCTCGAGGATCGCGAAAAACCGGCCGTCCAGGTCGACGACGGAAAAAGCGAAGTCAAACTCACCGCCGGGCACACTGTCGTAACCGTGAGCAAAAATCCGCTGCTCATTCGCTTCGCGGATTCGGCTGGAAATGTGCAACTTGCCGACGAGCCCAGTTTGCCGATGGCCTGGGACGGCCAACGCATTCACATCTGGAAGAAAATGCCGCTCGACGAAAATTATTACGGGCTCGGCGACAAGGCTGGTCCGATGAATCGCCGCAATCGCGCGTTCACCATGTGGAATTCTGATACTTTCGGCTGGCAAGAATCCACCGATCCTCTTTACAAAACCATTCCATTTTTTATCGGATTGAACAAAGGAACGGCGTACGGGATTTTTTTCGATAACACTTACCGCAGCAGCTTTGATTTCGGCAAAGAATCCGCCGATTATTTTTCTTTTGGCGCCGAAGGCGGCGAACTGAATTATTATTTTTTCGCGGGGCCAGAGCCTAAAAAAATAGTCGAAGAATACGCCGCGCTCACCGGCCACTCACCGCTTCCGCCGCTCTGGACTCTTGGTTACCAGCAATGCCGCTACAGCTATTATCCGGAATCGCGCGTGCGAGAAATTGCCCGTACTCTCCGCGACAAGAAAATTCCTGCCGACACTATTTATCTCGATATCGATTATCAGGACGGCTACGCGCCATTCACCATCAATCGCCAATATTTTCCAACCTTCGAAAAAATGATTTCCGATTTGCGCGAACAAGGCTTCCACACAATTTTGATCACCGATTTACACATCAAAAGAAATCCCGGCCACGGTTACGCGCCCTACGACTCCGGCATGAAAAATGATGTTTTCGTAAAAGACCCCGGCGGTTCCGTATACGTCGGTCCGGTGTGGCCCGGTGACAGTGTTTTTCCCGACTTCACGCTCACTCGCGTGCGCGACTGGTGGGGCACTTTGTACAAAAACTTTTCTGACATGGGCGTGGCCGGCTACTGGAATGACATGGATGAGCCGGCAGTGTTTCGCTATCCGGAAAAAACCATGCCGCTCGATGTTGTTCACCGCCTTGATGACGGAACAACTTTGGATCATCGCGCAATTCACAATGTGTACGGCATGGAAAACGCGCGTGCCACTTATGACGGTTTGCGAAAATTGCAGCCCGACGAACGGCCATTTGTGCTGACGCGCGCGGCCTACGCCGGCGCGCAACGCTATGCCGCAACCTGGACCGGCGATAACAGCGCGACCTGGAATCACATTTCCATGAGTACGCCGATGTTGCTCAGCATGGGAATTTCCGGTTACCCGCTGGTCGGCGATGACATCGGCGGATTCGCCGGTTCGCCGCCGGCGGATTTGCTTACGCGCTGGTATGAACTCGGCGCGTTCAATCCAATTTTCCGCGATCATGCGGCGAAAGGAACTGCCGACCACGAACCCTGGGTCAGCGGTCCGGAGCAGGAAGAAATTCGCCGGCGTTACATCGAATTGCGTTACAAACTTTTGCCCTATATTTACACCGCGACGGAAGAAACCGCGCGCACCGGCTTGCCGATGATGCGGCCGATTTTTCTGGAATATCCGCAAGCCCGGGAATTTTATCTGGACGATCGCGATTTTTTATTTGGCCGAGATTTGTTCGTCGCTCCCGTCGTTTCCGAAACGCTGGATGCGCACGGCGTGCAATTGCCGCCGGGCGATTGGTACGATTTTTGGACCTCCGAAAAACACAACAGCAAAGACGTAATTTCTCTGCATCCAAAACTGGACGAAGTTCCGCTGTATGCCCGCGCCGGAGCGATCATTCCGATGCAGCCAGTGGTACAAAACACCGGCGAAAAACCAAATGGCCCGCTGCAACTTCGCGTCTATCTGCCGATAACGTTTGCAGCGCCTGCAGCCGCTCCAACTGCTGCGCAAGTCCCCGGCGCACCCCCCGCACAAAATGCAGCGCAACTTTCGACGCGACTTTCGACGCAACTCTCGACGACTAATTCTGCTCCCGGGGCGGCGCAACCTCCCGCGCAAAATTCCGCTGCCGGTGCGACTCAGTCTTCGCCGCAAAATCCCGAACAACTTCCGGTGACGGCCACGCAAGCCGCGCCGGGCTCGAACGCGGATTGCCGCGGATCTTTATACGAAGATGACGGCCATACTTTTTCCTATACGAAAGGCGAAATCCTCCGCGTGGAATATTCTTGCAGCGTTTCCGCGAATACCGTCACGCTGGTCAGCAAAATTTCCAGGAATGCTTTTCAGCCGTGGTGGAACAGCGCAGAGATTACCTTTTACGGCGTCGATGCCGTGCCGCAGGAAATTCGCATGGGCGAGGTTTCCATTCGCGATGCGCGTTTCGATGCGAAGACGCATTCGCTGACGTTTACCGTGCCGGATGCGCGAAATAATTGGACGATCCGGTTGATACGGTAGCGCGTTTTTTTACCGTCTTGTTTTTGCTTACTGAAGCCCTAAATTAAATTCAAAGATGCAAATTCTAAAGTCATAAATTAAATTCAAAGATTAAATTCAAAAGATTCAGATTCAAAAACAACGACAAGGTCAAAAGCGCGGGCCTGAAGGCCCACCCCTACACTTAATTCAAAACAAAGATTGAGAGCGACTGCGGTGGTAGCGTGAGTTTTAGTTCGTGCGCGGAAATATCGGCGGTGGCTTCACCGAATGCGCGGGTCAGGCCTGCGGCGCTTTTCGCCTGTGTGTCGGCCAGAGAGATGCGAAGTTCGCGCGGTTGCGTCGCGTCACTGAAGGCCACTAGTAGGGTCTCGTCTTCCGATTCACGCAGGAAAACATAGGAAGAATCGTCGGAAGCCAGATGCCACATAAAGCCGCCGCGAAGCGCCTGGTGTTCCTTGCGCAGACGCAACAGCGTTTGCACATATGCGAAAATTTCTTGTTGCTGGGGCGTTCGCCCGCTGGGAGTGAAAGCGTTTTGCGGATCGCCGGGCCAGCCGCCAGGGAAATCGCGGCGGTTGTCTGGATCGCCGGCGCCTGGCATTCCGATTTCGTCGCCGTAATAGAGTTCGGGAATTCCGCGCAGCGTCAGGGTTAATCCGAAAGCGAGTTTCAGTTTTGCGGGCGAGCTGCCTTCCGCGCTGGCGAAGCGGGGAACGTCGTGATTGCCGAAAAAAGTCACGAGCGTTGCGGGATGCGGGTACAGCGAATCGTGACGAAGAATGTCGGCGAAGCGTCCCGCGGGCGCGCCGTGCAGCAACACATCGCGCAACGGAAAATACATGGGGTAATCGAAAACGGTGGAGACTCCGGTATCGATCGATTGCGTGCCGTCACTGCGTTTTTGGCCGCCCACGAAAAAAGAAGTGACGCTGGGATCGGGATGAAAGATTTCGCCGATGGTCGTCAAGTTTGGATAAATTCTGCGCAGGCCGGCGTGCCATTGCGCCCAAAAAGCGCGCGAAACGTAAGGAAAGGTATCGACGCGATAGCCATCGAGTCCGGAAGTTTCCGCCCACCAAATGCCGTTTTGCAGAAGATATTGCGCGACGACGGGATTTTCCGTGTTCATGTCCGGCAGCATGCCGAAGAACCAGCCTTCGGTAATATTGCGGCGCATCGCGGCAGTGGCGTGCGGGTCGACCAGCGCCTCGAACGGATCGTTGCCGGCTTTTTCTGGCTTGCCGTAGAACGAACCTTTCAACGGAGAAAAAGAATCGAGATGATGTTGCGCGGTGCCGTGGAACCAGTCTGGCAACGGAGGATCGGCGACCCAGGGATGGTGCGGGCCGATGTGATTGGGAACAACGTCAAAGAAAATTTTCATGTGCTGCTGGTGCGCGGCCGCGACAAGTTCCTGATAGTCGCTGACGGTGCCGAGATGCGGATCAACGGCGTAAAGGTCGACCGCGCCATAGCCGTGGTAATCCTGCGTGGCGCCGTTTTTTACGATGGGCGTTAGCCAGAGCGTGGTGACGCCGAGATCTTTCAGGTAAGGAAGATGTTCGCGAATGCCGCGAAGGTCGCCGCCGTGATAGGCGCGAGGCTTGGAGCGATCGTGAGAATTTGGAGCTTCCGCCGGTTCATCGTTGGTGGGATCGCCGTTGGCGAAGCGATCCGGCATGATCAGGTACATGACGTCGTCGAGCGAGAGGCCCTGAAATTTTCCGAGCCGCAAGCTGCGCGCAGCAAGAGGCAACTCGAACGAAGTTGTGCCGGCGCCGGTGGTGATCCGGCAGACGGCAGTGCCGGATTTGGTGTTGGCGCCGATGGCGAGCCATATGAATAGGTAGTCGCCATGCGCACTGGATTGCGTGCGAGAAACGGTGAGCGTGGGAATGTTGCAGACGACATGGGTGGCTTCAAGATTGTGGCCGGAGAGGAGGAGCAGAATTTCTGGAGTGAGACCGATCCACCAGTTGGGTGGTTCGACTTTTGTTACGGTGGGCGCGTCGGGGGATGTTTGTTCCTGCGCGGCGGCGGAGAGCGGCAGGCTGAGAAGACAGAAGATTGCCAGCGAGAGAAGAAATGTGCGGCGCGGCGATGGAAAAGTTTTGCGCATGGTTTTCATGTTAGCTGAACAGCGGGCGGCCGAGCGCGCCGGGAAGCGATGAATTGGCGTAGTGGCGGGAGGGAAAAATTTTGCCCCACCCCACCCCGGCAATTTGTAAGGATGTGATTGCAAAGGGGTTGCGAGCAGGGGAGTTTGTAATGTTCTGATTTTGCTAGGGTTACGGGCGGGGTAGATGCGCGAGGGCGTTATGGTAAGCAGTGCAGAAGCCATTGTAAGCAGGGGAGTTAAGCTGTAGGCCTCCCCCGAGGGAGTTTGTAAATTATTGCAGAGAAATGGGTTAGATAAGAGCGCGATTGAAGTATCGGAAAATAAAGGGGTTGAGGACGTTTTGGCGGAGCGGGGGGAATTGTCGCGGGGATCCCGAGCCGGCAGAATCGGCGAGAGAGCGAGAGTGGATTGAGTGTACATACGGAAGGATAGCATTCCGTCGAAAGTTTGTCAATAGGTAATAATAAGTTGGTTAGTATTCGAATACTTTGCCGCTGGCTGTAAAGGTATGATCATTTCGCGCGTTTCTTGCACAGGCTGAAGGAGACGGCCTGAGGCGAAAAAAGCGGCGAGACAAATTGTCCCGCCTCTTTTCGTCACAAATGACCTCTTAGAAGGTTACACGCAGGCCGAGTTCGACCTGACGGAAGCTAAATGGTTGAGTGCCGGTGATCTGGCCGAAGCTGCCAGAAGAAAAATCACTATTCGGATTTGCGAAGTGTGGTGTATTGGTTAGGTTATAAACCTGAAGGCGCAACTCCGTCCTCACGCGCTCGTTGACCTGGATGTTCTTAAATATGGCCAAGTCCATGTTTGAGCTTCCTGGACCTTGGAGGATATCGCGCCCAGAAGTACCTGGCGCATCGAATACACCTCCGGTTGAAGCGGGCACAGAAAATCCCGTCTTGTTAATGTACGCATTAAGATTGCCAGGGTTAATGCTAGGCGTACCCGTGAGATCTGCACGAGTCGAACTTGGGTTCCCGTCCACAGTGACGCTGAAAGGTAGTCCAGCCTGCAGGGTGTAAATGCCGTTGAGCTGCCATCCACCGATTGCCCAATCCACCGGGCGAGACCAGTTGCTGCCCCAGCGTTTGCCACGGCCCAGCGGCAGTTCATAAAGCGAGCTGAGGACCAATCGGTAGGGCTGATCAATATTTGAACGGCCACGCTCGATACTAAAATCGCTGAAGAGCTGTGGCGCGCAATTATCCAGACCGCAGGCATCGTCGATGGTTTTGGACCAGGTGAAGGCACCTAGGAATTGCAGGCCCTTAGTTAAGCGGCGTTCGTATTGCGCTTGCAACGAATTATAGTTGGAGTTGCCGTGATTATCGAGCACAGTGATAGATCCCAAGACAGGAAACAACTCTGTGCCGGGAGCGGTGCCGAAGAGTTGTTGATTTTGATTATAGTTCCGCGTCAAGTAGCGCGCCGTTGTTCCGACGTAAGCCAAACTAATCGAGCTGCTGCTGTCGAGTTGGCGCTGAATCTGAAGGTTAAATTGGCTAACCCGCGGCGTCGCATTGTTCGGCAAGGCCGCAATGACACTAACACCCGTAGGAGCCGCTAGGTCCAGATTCTCGAAATCGCCGCTGGGCACTGGAGCGGTCGCCTGAGTCGAAAT